>NZ_MSAJ01000004.1:0-177088 GCF_044510355.1 Pseudomonas sp. DD1
GCCAACCCCTGTGCCGCCCCCGACTCCGACCCCACCGCCTATGCCGGCACCCGCTCCCGCTGAATCCCTACTCGCGATCTTGACGAGTGTGCTCCAGAGTACCCTCATGCTGTTGCAGGGGCTCATTCGGTTATTTGAGAAGGGCCAGGCAGGGCAAGGGCATCGGTAGGTGAGGGTTGGTACCTGATGGGTTCAGGCTCTTACGGTCGACGCGCCCCTGGACACACTCAAGAAGCGCAGCAAGGCCACCAACGGGAACGCGCTACCCACCAGGATCACCCCAAGCCAGCCGCCGTGTTCATACACACTGCTGGCAATCGCCGAGCCAAAGGCGCCACCGATGAAGATGCTGGTCATGTACAGCGCGTTCAAGCGGCTGCGGCTGTGAGCGTCGAGGGCATAGATGGTGCGCTGGCCGAGGACCATATTCATCTGCACGCAGAAGTCCAGGACCACGCCCGTGACCATCAAGCCGATGACGCTGTAGGCCGGATGTACCAGCGCCGGTAGAAAGCTCAGGGCCGCCAGCAACATGGCCAGCAACGAAGCGCGGTGGGTGTGGCCGGCGTCCGCCAGGCGCCCACTGATCGGTGCTGCGATGGCGCCGAGGGCACCGACCAGGGCAAACAGGGCGATCTGGCTCTGGCTCAAGCCGTGGTTGCGTGAGAGTTCCAGGGGCACGGCGGTCCAGAACAGGCTGAAGGCAGCGAACAGGCAACCCTGGTAGAACGCCCGTTGGCGCAGCAACGGTTGCTCGCGCAGCAGGGTGGCCAACGAGCGCAACAACTGGCCATAGCTGGCACTGTGGTCCGGCTGGCGTTTGGGCACGGTCAACAACAGCACCACGCTGATAATGGCCATCATCGCGGCTGCGGCCATGAACATCGCCCGCCAGCCGAAGTGGTCCGCCACCAGGCTGGACACCGGCCGTGCCAGCAGGATGCCCAGCAACAGGCCACCCATGATGCTACCCACCACCCGGCCACGGGACTCGGCAGGTGCCAAGTGCGCGGCCAGGGGAATCAGGATCTGTACTGACACCGAGCTGAAGCCAATCAGCAACGACACCAACAGGAACAGGTTCGGTTCTTTGGTGAAGGCTGCACCCAACAGGCTGGCGATGGCGACCACGGTGGTGATGATCATCAGCCGACGGTTTTCCAGCAGGTCGCCCAGCGGCACCAGGAAGAACAGGCCCAGGGCATAGCCAATCTGGGTCAGGGACACGATCAGGCTGGCCATGGCGGGTGTCAGGCCGATGTCCGGGGCAATCAACTCAATGATCGGTTGTGCGTAGTAGATGTTGGCGACGATGGCGCCACAGCAGAACGCAAACAGCAGCACCATGCCACGGGTCATGGTGGCGGTCGCGGGTGAGGTAGCGGTCATGGTGTTCTCGTTAAAACGGGGAAGGATGGCGTGAAGGGTAAAGGGTAGGCGAGGGAGGGGGTAAAGTGTTACTGATGATTTCAGTCATGCCTGGCATTAATGCCTTGCGCAGAACCTAATGTGGGAGCGGGCTTGCCCGCGATGGCGGCGTGTCAGGTTAGAAATACCTGGCTGATACACCGCTATCGCGGGCAAGCCCGCTCCCACATTTTTTGAACGAGTTTTGTCAGTTATTGACCGTTGTAGATCTGGTCGAAGACCCCGCCATCATTGAAGTGGGTTTTCTGCACGGTGCGCCAGTCGCCAAAGGTCTTCTCTACCGAGAGGAAGTCAACTTTCGGGAAACGGTCGGTGTATTTGGCCAGCACCGCTGGGTCACGTGGACGCAGGTAGTTGTTGGCGGCAATTTCCTGGCCTTCGGCCGACCACAGGTATTTCAGGTAGTCATCGGCCACCGCACGGGTGCCTTTCTTCTCGACCACTTTGTCGACCACCGACACCGGCGGCTCGGCTTCAGCGGAAACGCTTGGGTAAACCACTTCGAACTGATCGCGGCCGAACTCACGGGCAATCATTTCCGCTTCGTTTTCAAAGGTCACCAGCACGTCGCCGATCTGGTTGGTCATGAACGTGGTGGTCGCGGCACGGCCACCGGTATCGAGCACCGGTGCCTGCTTGAACAGCTTGCCGACAAAGTCCTTGGCCTTGTTTTCATCGCCGCCGTTCTTCAGCACATAGCCCCAGGCCGACAGGTAGGTGTAGCGCCCGTTACCGGAAGTCTTGGGGTTGGGCACGATCACCTGTACACCATCCTTGAGCAGGTCCGGCCAGTCTTTCAGGGCCTTGGGGTTGCCCTTGCGTACGATAAATACGGTGGCGGAAGTGAATGGCGCGCTGTTGTTCGGCAGGCGGGTGACCCAGTTGTCGGGCACCAGTTTGCCGTTGTCCGCCAGGGCGTTGATGTCGGTGGCCATGTTCATGGTGATCACGTCAGCCGGCAGGCCGTCGATGACCGAGCGCGCCTGTTTGCTGGAACCGCCGAAGGACATCTGCAAGGTCAGCTTGTCGTTCGGGTGTTCGGCTTGCCAGTGCTTCTGGAACGCCGCGTTGTAGTCCTTGTAGAAGTCACGCATCACGTCATACGAGACGTTGAGCAGGGTGGTCGAGGCGGCCTGGGCGCCAATAGACAGTGCAAGGCCGGCGGCCAGGAGCGAAGCGCTAACGAGTTTTTTCACTGCTCATTCCTTGTTGTTCGCGAAGGTGGTGGCTTATAGCCCACGACTATAGCCGCGGTGGCATAGACGCTTAAAGATTAAAAAGAACTTTGCTTATTCCACTTTTTTATAGAGCCCGTTGCCGCAGCGCGAACAGAAGGCCGCGTTGGGTTCGTGGCTGCTTTTCTTGCACACCGGGCAGTCGTGTTGCAATTGCTCGCCGCGCATGGCGTTGGCCAGTTCGGCGGTAAAGATCCCGGTGGGCACGGCGATGATCGAGTAGCCGGTGATCATCACCAGCGACGAGATCACCTGGCCCAGCGGGGTCTTGGGCACGATGTCGCCAAAGCCCACGGTGGTCAGGGTCACGATGGCCCAGTAGATGCCCTTGGGGATGCTGGTAAAGCCATGCTCCGGGCCCTCGATCACGTACATCAGGGTGCCGAACACCGTCACCAGGGTGCAGACGCTGACCAGGAACACCACGATCTTTTGCTTGCTGCCGCGCAGCGCCGACATCAGGTAGTTGGCTTGCTTGAGGTACGGGCTGAGCTTGAGCACCCGGAAGATCCGCAACATGCGGATGATGCGGATAATCAGCAGGTACTGGGCGTCGCTGTAGTACAGGGCGAGGATGCCGGGGACGATGGCCAGCAAGTCCACCAGCCCGTAGAAACTGAAGGCATAGCGCAATGGCTTGGGCGAGCAATACAGGCGCAGGCCGTACTCGATGGCGAAGATCAGCGTGAAGCCCCACTCGATATAGGCCAGCACATCGGCGTAGTTCTGGTGCACGACGTCGATGCTGTCGAGCATCACGATCACTATGCTGGCGAGGATGATCAGCAACAGGATGCCGTCGAAGCGCCGCCCGGCCGCCGTGTCGCTCTGGAAAACCATGACGTAGAGCCGCTGGCGCCAGTCGTTGTTACTGTCCATGAAGTCCGCCTGAATCGAAGATCTGCGAAGCCTAGGGGGATTCGAACGGGCTGTCCATGTTGGACCGGTGCCGCAGACGCAGGGTGGCGCGCACCAGCCAGCAGGCGAGGATAAACGGCGCAGTCAGCGGTGCCAGGTGCAGGCCGGCGAAGCCTGGGGCAAGCAGGCATGCCAGGAGGATGCCGAGCAGGGGCAGCCAGGGTTGGCGCCGGTACTGGCTGAGGGCCAGGGCGGCAAGCGCCGGGTTATAGCTGTGCAGGCCGAGCAGGGCGCCAGCGCGGTCGTCGAGCAGCAGGCCGAGTGCCATGCCGCTGCAGGCGCCCACCACGGCCCACAGCGCTGCGCGAGGGCTGGCCAGCAGCAGGCCAAGGGCGATCAGCACGCCGGCCAGTGGTTGATCCAGCAGCACGATCTGCCCCAGGCCGATCAGTGGAGCGCTTAGCCAGTCCAGGGGGGCCGGCGTAGTGATAGGCAGCGCGGCAGGTGCGACCGTGCCGAGCAACAGCCAGCCTAACCCGACGAAGGGCACGGTATAGGCAGGCAAGTCATCGCCATGGCCCGTGCGCTTGACCCATTGCCGGGTCAGGATCGCACTCAGGCCGCCGCAGGCCAGGATCAACGGCGGCAGCAAGGCCGACCAGGCGAAATGCTGGCTGATCAGTAATCCCAGCAACACACCGTTGTAGCTATAGAGCCCGGCCTGGCGCTCGGCCTTGGGATAGTCGCGGCGCTGGGCCGTGAGCAGGCCGGCGACCCCGCCCAGCAGCGCACCGCCGAGCAGGGCCGGGGCGCAGGTGAGGATCGCCAGCAGGCAGAGCAGGCCACACAGCGGGTGGCGTTGCAGGAATATCTGGCTGAAGCCGTTGAGCAGAGCTTCGGCCCAGTCGGGGCAGGTTGGGTTGGGCATAGTGAGGGAGTCAGGGAGACCGAGTTGCCCTTATCGCAGGCAAGCCCGCTCCCCCATTTTGATTGGCGAACCCAATCAAATGTGGGGGCGGGCTTGCTCGCGATAAGGCCCGAACAGACGCTAGATCAACGTCTCAATGCGCAGCGAGTTGGTCGACCCCGGTTGCCCAAACGGCACCCCCGCCGTGATCAACAAGGTATCCCCTCGCTGCGCCATGCCTTGGGCCTGGGCGATTTCCAGCGCGGTGGAACACACCTCGTCCACCTGCCTCAAGCGGTCATTGACCACCGAATGCACACCCCAGGCCACGCTCAAGCGGCGCGCAGTGGACAGGTTGGGCGTGAGGTTGAGGATCGGCACCGCCGGGCGCTCCCGTGCTGCACGCAGGCTGGAGCTGCCCGACTCGCTGTAGTTCACCAGCACCGCCACCGGCAGGATGCTGCTGATCCGACGGATCGCGCAGCTGATGGCGTCGGACACCGTGGCATCGGCCTTGGGTCGGCTTACATCCAGTTGGGTCTGGTAGTCCGGGCCGTTCTCCACCTGGCGGATGATCTTGCTCATCATCTGCACCGCTTCCAACGGGTATTCACCGGACGCGGTTTCGGCCGACAGCATCACCGCATCGGCGCCTTCGGCTACGGCATTGGCCACGTCGGTGACTTCGGCGCGGGTGGGGGCCGGCGAGAAGCGCATGGACTCGAGCATCTGTGTGGCCACCACCACCGGTTTGCCCAGCTGGCGGCAGGTGCTGATGATGTCTTTCTGGATTTGCGGCACGCTTTCGGCCGGCACTTCCACGCCCAGGTCCCCTCTGGCGACCATGATCGCATCGCTCAACTCGGCGATTTCCTGCAGGTAGCGCACCGCCGAGGGTTTTTCGATCTTCGCCATCAAGAACGCCTTGTCACCGATCAGCTCGCGGGCTTCGCGGATATCTTCGGGGCGTTGCACAAACGACAGCGCCACCCAGTCCACGCCCAGCTCCAGGCCGAAGCTCAGGTCGCGGCGGTCCTTGGCGGTCAGTGGGCTGAGTTCCAACAAGGCTTGTGGGACGTTCACCCCTTTACGGTCGGACAGTTCGCCGCCATTCAACACTGTGGTGTCGATCGCGTCGGCATGCTTGGTAATCACCCGCAGGCGCAGCTTGCCGTCATCCAGCAACAGGTCCATGCCCGGCTCCAGGGCCTTGATGATTTCCGGGTGGGGCAGGTTGACCCGGCGCTGATCGCCCGGTGTCGGGTCAAGGTCCAGGCGCAATGCCTGGCCACGCACCAGTTGCACCTTGCCTTCGGCGAAACGCCCGACCCGCAGCTTGGGCCCTTGCAGGTCCATCAGGATCCCCAGGGGGTAATTGAGCTGGCGTTCAACCTGGCGGATCCATTGGTAGCGCTGGGCATGGTCGGCGTGCTCGCCATGGCTGAAGTTCAGGCGAAAGATGTTCACCCCGGCTTCCACCAGCTCGCGGATGTCATCAATACCGTCGGTGGCCGGCCCCAGGGTGGCGAGGATTTTGACCTTCTTGTCAGGCGTCATGGGCAGCAGTCTCAAGTATCAAAATGGCGCGGAAGTCGTTGACGTTGGTACGGGTCGGCTCGGTGACGATCAACGCGTCGAGTGCCGCGAAATAGCCGTAGCCATTGTTGTTATCCAGCTCATCGCTGGCCGACAGGCCCAGGGCCTCGGCGCGGGCGTAGCTGGTGGGGGTCATGATTGCCCCGGCGTTGTCTTCTGAGCCGTCGATGCCGTCGGTGTCACCGGCCAGGGCGTAGACGCCGGGCAGGCCCTTGAGGCTGTCGGTCAGGCTCAGCAGGAATTCGGCGTTGCGTCCGCCACGGCCATTGCCGCGCACGGTCACGGTGGTCTCGCCGCCGGACAGGATCACGCAGGGTGCCGCCAGTGGCTGGCCGTGCTGCACGATTTGCCGGGCAATGCCGGCGTGGACCTTGGCCACGTCCCGCGCTTCGCCTTCCAGATCACCGAGGATCAGTGGGCTGAAACCGGCCTGGCGCACTTTCACCGCCACCGCTTCGAGGGATTGCTGCGGCCGTGCGATCAATTGGAAATGGCTGCGCGCCAGGCACGGGTCGCCGGGTTTGACCGTCTCTGATTCCGGGTTCTGCAACCAGCTGCGCACCGAGGCCGGCACTTCGATCTGGTAACGCTTGAGAATCGCCAGCGCCTGTTGCGAGGTGCTCGGGTCGCCTACGGTCGGGCCGGAGGCAATCACCGTGGCCTGGTCGCCCGGCACATCGGAAATCGCGTAGGTGTAGACCGTGGCCGGCCAGGCGGCCTTGGCCAGGCGCCCACCCTTGATCGCCGAGAGGTGCTTGCGCACGCAATTCATCTCGCCGATGGTCGCGCCGGATTTGAGCAGGGCTTTGTTGATGGCTTGTTTGTCGGCCAGGCTGATACCCGCTGCCGGCAACGCCAACAGGGCCGAACCGCCGCCAGACAGCAGGAAGATCACCCGGTCGTCTTCGCCCAGGTTGCTGATCAGCGCCAGCACACGCTTGGCCACGGCCTGGCCGGCGGCATCCGGCACGGGGTGCGCTGCTTCGACCACTTCGATTTTCTGGCAGGGTGCGCCGTGGCCGTAGCGTGTGACCACCAGGCCCGAAACCTCGCCCTGCCAGCTGTTTTCCACGACCAGGGCCATGGCGGCTGCGGCTTTGCCCGCGCCGATCACGATCACCCGGCCGCTGCGGTCGGCGGGCAGATAAGGTTCGAGGACTTGCCGGGGGTGGGCAGCGTCGATGGCTGTGGCAAACAGCTCGCGAAGCAGGTGTTGCGGATCGACCGACATAAGCGGGCTCCCGGATTCTTGTTATTGGGTTTGACGCGTGGAATGAGGGCCAAATGTGGGAGCAGGCAAACCAGCTCCCACCAGGGATTGCATTCCGAGAGGGGGGTTACTTATCGCGAATCGAGAAATTCGCCATATGCTCCAACCCCTTGATCAGCGCCGAATGGTCCCAGTTGCCGCCGCCAATCGCGGTGCAGGTACTGAACACTTGCTGGGTAGCGGCGGTGTTGGGCAGGTTGATCCCCAGCTCCTTGGCGCCGGCCAAGGCCAGGTTCAGATCCTTCTGGTGCAGGTTGATACGGAAACCCGGATCGAAGGTGCCCTTGATCATCCGCTCGCCATGCACTTCAAGGATCTTCGACGAGGCGAAACCACCCATCAGCGCTTCGCGGACCTTGGCCGGATCTGCACCGTTCTTTGCGGCGAACAGCAGCGCTTCGGCCACCGCCTGGATGTTCAGCGCCACGATGATCTGGTTTGCCACCTTGGCGGTCTGGCCATCACCATTGCCGCCCACCAGGGTGATGTTCTTGCCCATGCTCTGGAACAGCGCCAGGGCGCGTTCGAACGTTTGCGGCTCGCCGCCGACCATGATGCTCAGGGTCGCGGCCTTGGCGCCGACTTCACCGCCCGACACTGGGGCGTCGAGGTACTGCGCGCCGGTGGCGTTGATCTTCGCGGCAAAGGCCTTGGTGGCGGTGGGTGAGATCGAACTCATGTCGATCACCACTTTGTTCGGCGACAGGCCTGCGGCAACACCGTCGGCGCGGAACAGCACGTCATCGACCTGGGGGGTATCGGGCACCATGACGATGATGAATTCCGCTTCCTGGGCCACTTGCTGCGGGTTGGCCAGGGCCACGGCACCGGCGGCGATCAACTCGGCGGGCGCCTTGCCGTGGTGCTCGGAGAGGAACAGTTGGTGACCTGCTTTCTGCAGGTTCGCGGCCATGGGTTGGCCCATGATGCCGGTGCCGATAAAGCCGATTTTAGCCATGATGAAATCCTCTTTTTATTAGTTGTGCAGGTCTGGCACTGCCCCCTGTGGGGTTGCTCAGATGGCGTTATGGCTCTTGAGCCAACCCAGGCCAGCCTCGGTGGTGGTCAACGGCTTGTACTCACAGCCGACCCACCCCTGATAGCCAATGCGATCCAGATGCTCGAACAGGAACCGGTAGTTGATCTCCCCGGTGCCTGGCTCGTTGCGCCCCGGGTTGTCCGCCAGCTGGATATGGTTGATCTGATCCAGGTGCGTGGCCATGGTGCGCGCCAGGTCGCCTTCCATGATTTGCATGTGATAGATGTCGTACTGCAGGAACAGGTTGGCACTGCCCACCAGTTCGCGAATCGCCAGGGCCTGCGCGGTGTTGTTCAGGTAGAAGCCTGGAATGTCGCGGGTGTTGATCGCTTCCATCACCAGCTTGATCCCCACCGCCTGCAGCTTGTCGGCTGCGTACTTGAGGTTGGCGACGAAGGTTTTTTCCAGGGTGGCGTCATCCACACCGGCGGGGCGAATCCCCGCCAGACAGTTGATCTGGGTATTGCCCAGCACCTGGGCGTAGGCGATGGCCAGGTTGACCCCGGCGCGGAACTCTTCGACCCGGTCCGGGTGGCAAGCCAGGCCGCGCTCGCCGTTGGCCCAGTCACCGGCCGGCAGGTTGAACAGCACTTGGGTCAAGCCGTGGGCGTCGAGTTGTGCCTTGATTTCGGCGGAGCTGAACTCGTAGGGGAACAGGTATTCCACCCCACTGAAGCCGGCATCGGCGGCGGCTTTGAAGCGGGCGAGAAAGTCCTGTTCGGTAAACAGCATGGACAGGTTGGCGGCAAAACGCGGCATGGGGTTCTCCTTAATCGAGCAATGAAATGGCAGTCGGTGCGTCGTTGCCCACCAGTGCCAGATCTTCGAATTCGTTGACGGCGTTGATCTCGGTGCCCATGGAAATATTGGTCACGCGCTCCAGAATAATCTCGACAATCACCGGCACCTTGAACTCTTCGATCATTTCCTGGGCCTTGCGCAGCGCGGGCTGGATCTGGCCCGGCTCGAACACACGCAGGGCCTTGCAACCCAGGCCTTCGGCGACGGCAACGTGGTCGACGCCATAACCGTTAAGTTCCGGGGCGTTGAGGTTGTCGAAAGACAACTGCACACAGTAGTCCATTTCAAACCCGCGCTGGGCCTGGCGGATCAGTCCCAGGTAGGAGTTGTTTACCACCACGTGGATGTACGGCAGTTTGAACTGCGCACCCACGGCCAGCTCTTCGATCATGAACTGGAAGTCATAGTCGCCGGACAGCGCCACCACCTTGCGGCTTGGGTCAGCCTTGACCACGCCCAGTGCCGCCGGAATGGTCCAGCCCAATGGGCCGGCCTGGCCGCAGTTGATCCAGTGGCGCGGCTTGTAGACGTGCAGGAACTGCGCACCGGCAATCTGCGACAGGCCGATGGTGCTGACGTAGCAGGTGTCTTTGCCGAACACCTGGTTCATCTCTTCGTACACCCGTTGCGGCTTGACCGGGACGTTGTCGAAGTGGGTCTTGCGGTGCAGGGTGGCTTTGCGCTGCTGGCAATCATGCAACCAGGCGCTGCGGTCCTTGAGCTTGCCGGCGGCTTTCCACTCGCGGGCCACTTCGATAAACATCGTCAGCGCGGCACCGGCGTCGGACACGATGCCCAGGTCCGGGGTGAACACACGGCCGATTTGCGTCGGCTCGATGTCAACGTGAATGAACTTGCGACCTTCGGTATATACCTCCACCGAGCCGGTGTGACGGTTGGCCCAGCGGTTGCCGACGCCCAATACCACGTCGGACTTGAGCATCGTAGCGTTGCCATAACGGTGCGAGGTTTGCAGGCCGACCATGCCCACCATCAGCGGGTGATCGTCGGGGATGGTGCCCCAGCCCATCAGCGTCGGGATCACTGGGATACCGGTCAGTTCGGCAAATTCCACCAACAGCTCGCTGGCGTCGGCATTGATCACGCCGCCACCGCTGACCAGCAGCGGGCGTTCAGCCTGGTCGAGCATGGCCAGGGCTTTCTCGACCTGGATGCGTGTGGCCAGTGGCTTGGCCAACGGCAGTGGCTGGTAGGCGTCGATGTCGAACTCGATCTCGGCCATCTGCACGTCGAACGGCAAGTCGATCAGCACCGGGCCGGGGCGCCCGGAGCGCATTTCATAGAAGGCTTTCTGGAACGCATACGGCACTTGGCCAGGTTCGAGCACGGTGGTCGCCCACTTGGTCACTGGCTTGACGATGCTGGTGATGTCCACGGCCTGGAAGTCTTCCTTGTGCATGCGGGCACGGGGCGCTTGCCCGGTGATGCACAGGATCGGGATCGAGTCGGCCGAGGCGCTGTACAGGCCGGTGACCATGTCAGTGCCCGCCGGGCCCGAAGTGCCGATGCACACGCCGATATTGCCGGCCTTGGTGCGGGTATACCCCTCGGCCATGTGCGAAGCGCCTTCCACGTGGCGAGCGAGGACGTGATCGATGCCGCCGACCTTTTGCAGGGCCGAATACAACGGGTTGATCGCGGCGCCTGGGATACCGAAGGCGGTGTCTACACCCTCACGGCGCATCACCAGAACGGCGGCTTCGATTGCTCTCATTTTGCTCATGGTTTTGGTGCCTCTTGCGTTTTGTAATTGTATACAAGTGGTGTTGCTTCAAAGTGTATTCACGGCGAGCGGCGCAGGTCAATCCATTTTATTCTCGCGCCTGTGCATTCGTCGGAAGGCTTTTTAGCGGGATTATTTCGACGTATGGTGCGTATGTTTCGAAATATTGTATACAAAAAATAAATCTATTGTGTTCTATTTGTTGCATCCGGCTTCTGATCAGTCAGAGCCCAAAGGCTTTCTCAATAACAAGATAAGGACGGCACCCATGAGCGCTCTAACCTTGAAAGTCGCAGTCAACCTGGTCAGCCAGGCCATCACCGCTGGCCGCACCATTGCCGCTGCACCGCTGACCATCGCGGTGCTCGACAGCGGCGGGCACCTGATCACCCTGCAACGCGAAGACGGCGCCAGCCTGCTGCGCCCGCAAATCGCTATCGGCAAGGCCTGGGGCGCGATTGCCCTGGGCAAGGGCTCGCGCCTGCTGGCCCTGGATGCCCAGCAACGCCCGGCATTTATCGCCGCGCTGAACAGCCTGGGGCAGGGCGGCGTGGTGCCGGCGCCGGGCGGCGTGTTGATCCGGGACCCGGCGGGGGTGGTGCTGGGGGCGATCGGGATCAGTGGGGATACGTCGGATATTGATGAGCAGTGCGCGATCAGCGCGATTGAAGGGGTGGGGTTGTTGGCGGATGCGGGGGTGAGTGCTTGATTTCTCGGGGCTTGTAAGAACCTCATCGCGAGCAAGCCCGCGTTTTGACCTGTGAACACGGTCAAAATGTGGGAGCGGGCTTGCTCGCGATAGGGGCGACTCGGTCTTAAACCTAAACCCAAATTGCATCCCACAACGGATAGTCGCCAATCCTCTCCACCAATCCCGCCCTCAATGGGTTGGCCACCACATACCTAGCCATCTTCACCAGATCATCCTCCTTGCGCAGTGCGCGATCATGAAAACTGGTTTGCCAAAGCCTTCCCTTGCGGCCAGTGGCACCATTGACTGAACGGGTGCTTTTGGATTTTACCTGGCACATCAAGTCCCCCAGGGAGCCCTTTTGCAGGTCGATCAGCCAGTGAAAGTGGTCGGGCATCACCACCCAGGCCAGAGAGTTCGCCAGCCCTTGATAGTGGGCAAGCCTGAACTGCCAGACCACCAGGCGGCCCAGGTGGAAATCGCTGAAGATCGGCACGCGCTCGTGGGTGTTGGTGGTGATTAGGTAGATGCGGTTGGTTTCGCTGAACCGGCCAATGCGTAGGCGGTGTGAGGTGGCTCGATCAGGCATTCCGTTGCCTCTCTTCAGATGGGGTCTTGAGAGGCTAGATCGGGGAGTTTGAGGCTGATGGGCAGGCTTTTGGCAGGATGTGTCTGGGAGGGCACTTTCGCGAGCAAGCCCGCTCCCACATGGGATCTTCGTTGTTCATACATTTTGTGTCTGGCACAGATCTAGTGTGGGAGCGGGCTTGCTCGCGAATCTTGGCCACACCACGGTCCCTCAGTCCGGCTCACACCCCTTCAACACCAACCGAATAATCGTCTGCGCCGCCGCTTCATAATCGGCCTCATCCAGCTTGGCCTTGCCGGTCACCGCTGAGATCTGCCAGTCGAAGTCGGCATAGGTCTGGGTCGCTGCCCAGATGCTGAACATCAGGTGGTTAGGGTCGATGGCGGCGATCAGGCCGCGATCGACCCAGCTCTGGATGCAGTCGATGTTGTGCTTGGCCTGGGCGTTGAGCTGCTGCACCTGCTCGGGGCTCAGGTGTGGCGCGCCGTGCATGATTTCGCTGGCGAACACTTTCGAGGCAAAGGGCAGGTCGCGGGAGATGCTGATCTTCGAGCGAATATAGCTGCTCAGCACTTGCTTGGGGTCACCGTCCGGGTTGAAGGGGGTGGAGGCGGCCAGGATCGGCTCGATGATGCTTTCGAGCACCTCGCGGTAGAGGTTGTCCTTGGACTTGAAGTAGTAATAGACGTTGGGTTTGGGTAGCCCGGCCTTGGCGGCGATGTCGCTGGTTTTGGTCGCGGCGAAGCCCTTGTCGGCAAACTCCTCGCTGGCTGCCCGCAGGATCAGTTCTTTGTTGCGCTCGCGAATGGTGCTCATAGACCAGATGATTCCTTGCCAGGACAGGCGGTTGCGCATGGTAGCACCGGCGATCCGCGGGCCTCAAGAATCTGCCCGCGACGCTTTGTACCACGCTATGCTGCGAAATATCCCACATTAAGGACGTCCGATTCATGGCAGGAAGCAGCTTGTTGGTATTGATTGATGACATCGCCGCCGTCCTCGACGACGTGGCCCTGATGACAAAAATGGCCGCCAAGAAAACCGCCGGGGTGCTGGGGGATGACTTGGCGCTCAATGCCCAGCAAGTTTCCGGCGTGCGCGCCGAGCGGGAAATCCCGGTGGTGTGGGCGGTTGCCAAGGGTTCGTTTATCAACAAGCTGATCCTGGTGCCCACCGCGCTGTTGATCAGCGCCTTCGCGCCCTGGGCGGTCACCCCACTGTTAATGCTCGGCGGCGCCTATCTGTGTTTCGAGGGCTTTGAAAAGCTCGCCCATAAATTCCTCCACAGCAAGGCCGAAGATCAGGCCGAACATGCCCAGTTGGTCGCAGCCGTGGCCGATCCGGCAACGGACCTGGTGGCCTTCGAAAAGGACAAGATCAAGGGCGCCATCCGCACCGACTTTATCCTCTCGGCCGAAATCATCGCGATCACCCTGGGCACCGTGGCGGATGCGCCGTTGATGCAGCAAGTGATCGTGCTGTCGGGCATCGCCCTGGTCATGACCATCGGCGTGTACGGCCTGGTGGCCGGTATCGTCAAGCTCGATGACCTGGGCCTGTGGATGTCGCAAAAGCCCGGCCAGTGGGTACGTGATATCGGCAACGGACTTCTGCGAACCGCACCGTACATGATGAAAAGCCTGTCGGTGATCGGCACGGCGGCAATGTTCATGGTCGGCGGTGGCATCCTCACCCACGGCGTGCCCGCGGTTCATCACTGGATTGAAAGCGTGAGCCAGAGTATCGGTGGCATCTCCTGGCTGATGCCGACCCTGCTCAATGCCGTCGCGGGGATCATCGCCGGGGCGCTGGTGCTGGCGCTGGTGTCTGTAGCGAGCAAGGCGTGGCGCGCCTTGAGGGGCTAGGCGTTACCGCAGCGCGCTGTAACCTTTTTCGCTGAATGCCTTGAACAGCTGCGCTTCCGAGCCTGCGGAAACACTGCCGAACTGGCCAAAACCCTGTACGTGCTCATCGTTTTGCTGGGCTGGGCCCTGACGCTCCAAGTCCTCGCGGCCATCAATATAGGTTGCCACTTTGGCCAGGTTATAGGCGGCATTGGCACGTGATTCGGGGTCGCGATTGGCTGCGCTCCAATCGCCGGTTTGCTGCTTGAGCTGATTGATGAAGTTGCTTGCAAAAGGACCATCTTGTTTGAGGATGTCCTTGAGGATCGGAGTGTCCTTGAAGATTTGTCCTGCGCTGCGATTATCGCCGCGCGGTCGGCCATAGGCGCCTCTGGGGGCGTCCAGATGAGGTTTTGTTGAGGCTTGGGATTCAGCCGTCGGGGGCGCGGCGAGGGTGGGTGCCGTGAGGGTGGGTTGGGAAACCGATAGCGTCATGTTGAAGTTCCACTGGAAAGTTCGAGGTGGGCAGAGTGCGGTCAGCCTGTTTTGTGTCGGGCTTATCTGCATGGGGGCCTGGACTTTAAGTGGCATGGGTGTACGAACTGGTTCCGAGGGGTGGGCTGCTGACAGCCGAAAAAAAAGGCCATCGAGCGTTTCGATGGCCTTTTTGTACGCTGGGTAACGTTATTCGGCAATCTGCAACTTGCGCGACTCGGTATACACATACCGCACTTTTTCATACTCGAACGGCGAGTTCATCTGGCCGTAGCGAAAGCTGGTCTGGTAGCGCTTGTCTACTGCGCGCAGGGCCCAGATTTCCGGGTGGTTGGAGCTGACTTCGGACACGTTGAGGTAGTTGATCTGCGATTCGGCGGTGTAGTCGACGAGCAGGCCACCGGTGTCGCGCAGGTTCGATGGGCCGAGGATCGGCAGGATCAGGTAAGCCCCGCCCGGTACGCCGTAGAAGCCCAGGGTCTGGCCGAAGTCTTCGCTCTGGCGCGGCAGGCCCATGGCGGTGGCTGGGTCCCACAGTCCGGCGATGCCGATAGTGGTGTTGACCAACAGGCGGCCGGTGGTCTCAAGGGAGCGGTGGCCCTTGAGTTGCAGCAGGCTGTTCATCAGGTTGGGCACGTCGCCCAGGTTGTTGAAGAAGTTGCTGACGCCGGTGCGCAGGAAGCTGGGGGTGACGTAGCGATAGCCGTCGACCACGGGCAGGAATACCCATTGGTCGAAGCGGTAGTTGAAGTGGTACACCCGACGGTTCCACGACTCCAGCGGGTCATAGACGTTGAGGGCGTTGAGGGTCGAGCGCTCGAACTCACGCTGATCCAGGCCAGGGTTGAACTTGAGCTTGCTCAAGGGCTCCTTGAAGCCATCCTGGTCGATCACGGTCGGTGCATGAGCCTTGCTATTGTCCGCGTTGGCAACGCCTGCACAGAGTAAGGCGGCAAGAAGCAGGAGATGTTTAGCCACGGAAAAACTCCAGCATGGCGTCGGCGTTGACGCGGTAATTGAGGTTGCCGCAGTGGCCGCCCAGCGGGTAGACGGTCAAGCGATCGCCGAAGGTCTTGCGCAAGAAGCCCAGGTCGCCAGGGCCGAGGATCACGTCGTCGGCGTTGTGCATCACGGCGATTTTCGGGCTGTCACGCAGGTAATCCTCAAGGGCGTACAGGCTCACCTGGTCGATCAGTTGCAGCAGGCTGCCGCCGTCGGAGCGGGCGCGCCACATCGGGATCACTTGTTCGGTCAGGTAGCAGTCGAAATCACACTGCAGCGCACGCTTGAGGAACGGCGTGAGGCTGGTGCTTTCGGTGATCGGGTATTTGGGCGGGATGATCAGGCCGCGACGGTTGATCAGGTCCGAGGTAAAGGCGATATCGGCCGCCGAGAAGCGGAACGAGGTGCCGATCAGCATCGCCATCTGCTCGTTGGTCAGGTGCTCCTTGGAGTTCTGGAAGTCGTAGAGCAGGGCATCGTTCATGTCGATATAGCCCTTTTGCTGGAAGTAGCGGGTCAGCTTGTTCAACACCAGCTCATAGAAGGTGGTGCTGTTGTTGATGCCCTTGACCTCGGTCTGCACCAGCTTGTCGAGGTTGGTGATGGAGGTATAGAGGTTGACCGGCGGGTTCAGCAGCAGCACTTTCTTGAAGTTGAAGCTGCGTCGTGTCTCGTCCAGTTTGGCGACGAACGCCGCGTCCAGCGCCCCCAGGCTGTAGCCGGTGAGGTAGAAGTCGGTGACCGGCAGCGTGGCGTTTTGTGCGCGCACGGCCTGCATCACGCGGTACATGTCTTCGGCGTCTTCCTGGGTGATGCCAGGTGTGGCAAAGCGCGAGGCGGCGCTGATGAAGTCGAAGCTGGTGGGCGACGACAGTTGGACGACATGGTAGCCGGCCTTGTAGTACAGCTTTTTCAGGTATTCGTTGAGAGAGCTGTCAAAACGCGCACCGGTGCCGGCGATCAGGAAGATCAGTGGCGCGGCGCGATCCTGTTTGGCAATGCGGTAGGTGAGCTTCTTCACCGCCCAGAAGTTGTCGGGCAGGCTGAATTCACGCTCCGGGCGCATGTTCAGGTTGTAGTCGGATTGGTTGATGTCATCAATGGATGGCAAATCCGGCCGCAAGTCCGGTGGCGTTGTGGCGATGGTCGCTTCGAACGGGTTGGTCAAAGGATAGCCATAGCTGGCCGGGTCGACGTCGACCGCCAGTGCTGACGCACTCAAAAAAAGGCCACCCAACAGGGCAGCGCAGCGCAAGGAACGGAGCATGACTAAATCCCTAAGAGGAAACGTGCTTAATGAAGTTCGCAGGCTATGACCACCGCGTTATCGCCGAAGTGCCAGCCATCGGCACTTAATATCGGAAAAAACATAGGAATCGAGGTAATAGTGTGCAGACGATACACTTTGGCACGCTTTGATGAATAGTTATCTGTGCGCAACCCTTGCCAATGGCCCAGGGGAGATTAAGCTGGGCGCCGTTTTCATCTATCGGAGTGCCCTTATGTCCCGTCGTTTGCCGCTGATCCTGCTGCTGTTGGCCTTGCCGTTATGGCTGGCTGCCAGTTATGGCGCCCGTTATGGGTTTATGGAGGACGGGCAGTGGGTGGGCATCTGCGTTGACGATGCCAGCCGCTGGGAGTGCCAGTTACGGGCGAACCTGGGTTTGATGATCCACTTCAAGGTCATGGGCTGGGCGGCGCTGGTCACCTCGGTGCTGGCGTTTGTACTGCCAGGCCGTGCCGGTTGGGGTTTGGCGGTGTTGGGCCTGGCGTTCGGGATTCCGGCATTGGCGTTGTACAACACCAATTTTGCGGTGTTTGCCTTGGTGATTGCCGGGTTGCGGTTGGTCAGGGCGCCTCGGGCTGCCTGATAGGGCCAATCGCAGCATAGGTATCTACACAACTCTTTAGCTTATTGGGTTTGTGTACATATCCGATGCTGGGGTCATGGCCACTCAGGGGGCCGCCCTGACGGCGGCTCACTTTGGAAAAGCCGACGGCCCGCGTGGTTTAACGGGGCGCCTAAGATCAAAATCACAAGCAAAGCGAGGCGGCCCGACAGCCGACCTGATCGTCGAGGCGTGCGCGGTCTCCCTGTAGGAGCTGGCTTGTCGGGTCGCCGCATCGCTGCGATGGCGGTGTATCAGTCGATAAATGTATTGGCTGAGACACCGTCATCGCAGGCAAGCCAGCTCCCACAGGGAATGCAGCTTCGCGCTCTGGCTTTGTTGTTGCTCTGCTTTTGATCTGGCTTTTGATCTTGATCTTAGGCGCCCCGTTAAACCACGCTGGCCGCAGGCAGGTATTGCGCAGTGGGCACCCCGGCATGGATGCCGGGGTAGCCGCGACACGGCCATGGATGGCCGATCGCGGCGGGCCCACGGAGCAATGCCTGACTGTGGGCATGCCGAGCCTAGGCGAGGCACCGAGTGGTGGGGCAAGAGCGTTTTGCTTACTTTGGCGCTTCTCCAAAGTGAGCCGCCGTCAGGGCGGAACCCTAAGTGGCCGTGACCGCAGCAACGGATATGTACACAAACCCAATAAGCTAAAGAGTTGTGTAGATACCTATGCTCATCGCAGGCAAACCCGCTCCCACATTTGAATGTATTCACAAATCAAAATGTGGGAGCGGTGCGATAGCGATCTCAGGGATTGCGCACCCGCAGGCAACGCCACAAGGCTGCAACCATCAACACACTGACCAGCGCCCAACCCAGGGCCTGCTGGTTCATCAAGCCTTCGCGGTACAGCTGCGGTGCAATGCCGGCGCCGATGATGAAGGTCAGCAGGGCCATTTCCCGGCGTGGCCCCCTGACCGGGCGCAGCAGGTAGACCAGCGCCGGCAGCAGCAGGGCGGCAGTGGGGAAGCTGCGGTAGCGTGGGTCGAACACCAGTGCCAGCATCATTACCGCCGTGGCGAACCCTGCGAATGCAATCAACCAGCCAGCGCGCTGCTCCAGCCAGGCGTAGGCCCGTGCGCGCCAACCCTGGCGAGCGCTCAAGGCCAGGGCCCCATGGGCGAGCACCAACAGGTTCAGGGCCAGCAACAGCCCGGCCCAGATCCATTCATCAGTGAAGCGCGCGGTCACTCGGGTCAGTTCGGCCCAGCTGCCAATCGAGCCCGCCGCCACCGCGCCCAGCAATGGCAGCAACAACGCGGCGCGGGTACTGCGCACACGCCCGCCGAGCACCAGGGTGCCCAGTAGGATCAGCCCGCCAACGCCCAGCCACAGCGGCCAGTACGGCACATTGGTGACCGGGCCGGCCAGGATGCCCTTGTCCTGGCGATCGGCATCAAACAGCCCCCAGTAACCGCCGACCGCCCCTTCGCTGGCGCGTTTCCACGGCTGGTCAAAGGCTTCGATCAGGTTGTAATGCCAGCCATTGGCTTCGGCCATGGCGACAAAACCGCGAATGAACTTGGCTTCGTTGACCCGGCTCGGCACTGCGGTTTCCCGCTGGCGGCCTTCGCTGGGCCAGCCGGTTTCGCCAATCATCACGTCCTTGGGGGCGAAGCGGTTGCCGAAGGTCTGGCGAATATCGCCGACATGGCGCAGAGCCTGGTCGATCCCCGCCGGGTCATCTTCCCAATACGGCAACAAGTGAATGGTCAGGAAATCCACCGCCGGGGCAATTTCCGGGTGTTGCAGCCAGAACTCCCAGACATCGGCATAGGTGACCGGCTGCTGGATCTGGCTTTTGACCTTTTCGATCAGCTTCACCAACTGCGTGGCGGTGATTTCCTTGCGCAACAGGGCTTCGTTGCCGACGATCACCGACGTGACCACGTCAGGGTTGGCGTTGGCCGAGGCGATCAGCAGGTCGACCTCCTTGGCGTTGTCCACCGGGTTGCTGTTGATCCAGGCACCGATCATCAACTTCAGGCCGTGTTTGCGCGCCAGATCCGGCAGGGCTTCGAGGCCGGTCATGGAGTAGGTGCGGATGCACTCAAAGCGCGTGGCCAGCAATGCCAGGTCGGCGTCCATGCGCTCGGGGCGCAGTTTGAACGGCTGGTCGAACGGTGACTGGTCCTTGTCGAAGGGCGTGTAGGACGCGCATTGCAACTTGTGGCTGGCGCTGGCGACGTCCGGCAGCACAACTGGCTGGCCGAGGCCATACCAGTAGCCGCCCAGCGCGAACAGGCCGAGCAGCAAGGCAAATACATAAGGCATGAAGGGGAAGCGGGCAGTCGCGGTCATGGTCAGGCCGTATGGGAACAAAGCCGCGCATCTTACCTGCATTTGCCGGTTTTCAGGGGGGCCGCATAATTTTGACATGCAAAGTTCGGGCGGGATTTTGACGCTGCGTCCTAGGAATTTTCCTGCTGGCGTTGTGATGTCGTTTCTTGCTCCGCTGAGGTCGTAGTCAGAGCAGGTCCACAGGTTCAGCAGGTTGATGATCGAACGGCACCACATGACAACAGGTTGACGTCGCTCGGCATCCGTCGGGCGCAGCACTTTCGGGGAAGCACTATGAAGATGCGACGACTCTTGGGCGCAGCTGCCACCTTGGTAGTTGCGATGAGTTCCACACTGGCCAGCGCCGACAGCAAGACCCTGAGCCTCGGTTATGTGGACGGCTGGTCGGACAGTGTCGCCACCACCCACGTGGCGGCTGAAGTGATCAAGCAAAAACTCGGCTATGACGTGAAACTGCAGGCGGTTGCCACCGGGATCATGTGGCAGGGCGTGGCCACCGGCAAGCTGGATGCCATGCTTTCGGCCTGGCTGCCTGTCACCCACGGTGAGTATTGGACCAAGAACAAGGACAAAGTGGTCGACTACGGCCCCAACTTCAAGGATGCGAAGATCGGTTTGATCGTGCCGGAGTACGTCAAGGCCAAGTCCATCGAGGACTTGAAGACCGACACCACCTTCAAGAACAAGATCGTTGGCATTGATGCCGGTTCAGGCGTGATGCTCAAGACTGACGAAGCCATCAAGCAATATGGCCTGGACTATAAGCTGCAGGCCAGTTCCGGGGCGGCAATGATCGCTGAGTTGACCCGTGCCGAAGACAAGCAGGATTCCATTGCGGTGACCGGCTGGGTGCCACACTGGATGTTCGCCAAGTGGAAGCTGCGTTTCCTTGACGATCCAAAAGGCATCTATGGCGCCGCCGAGACGGTCAATAGCATCGGCAGCAAGGGCCTGGAAAAGAAAGCCCCGGAAGTCGCGGCGTTCCTGAAGAAATTCCAGTGGGCCTCCAAGGATGAAATCGGCGAAGTAATGCTCGCTATCCAGGAAGGTGCCAAGCCAGATGCGGCGGCCAAGGATTGGGTGGCCAAGCACCCTGAGCGTGTGGCTGAGTGGACCGCTCCTTGATCCCCTGAAAAGTATTGGTGGTGTGCCTTGTGTGGGAGCGGGCTTGCCCGCGATTGCGGTGTGTCAGTTGATGGATACCTGACTGATTCACCGCCATCGCGGGCAAGCCCGCTCTCACATAAGCTCACTCCCGCAATTGTTTCTGTCACCTCCCAAACCCTCGCTACACTGGTTCTAAGACTAAGGTCGTCTGGAACCTCTCCCGCAGCCGCATACAGTGGATATGTTCCAATAATAAAAAAGCTGTGCTGCGAGGATAAAAACAATGAACGACAGCATTTACCTCTCGATTCAAAACAGCCCGCGCTTCAAGGAGCTGGTGAGAAAAAGGGAAAGGTTCGCCTGGATTCTCTCGGCGATCATGCTCGGGCTGTATTCCGGATTCATCCTGTTGATTGCTTATGGGCCACAAGTCTTGGGGGCCAAGATCAGCCCTGAGTCGTCCATCACCTGGGGGATCCCGATTGGGGTTGGGCTGATTGTCTCGGCCTTTGTGCTCACAGGCATCTACGTGCGACGCGCCAATGGCGAATTCGACGACCTGAACAATGCGATTCTCAAGGAGGCTGCGCAATGATCCGTCGTCTATTGGCTGTATTCGGCGCTTCGCTTTTTGCTCCTGCCGTTTGGGCGGCGGACGCATTGACCGGTGAAGTGCACAAGCAACCGTTGAACGTTGCGGCGATCCTGATGTTTGTCGCCTTTGTCGGCGCAACATTGTGCATCACCTACTGGGCGTCCAAGCGTAACAACTCGGCGGCTGACTACTATGCCGCTGGCGGCAAGATCACCGGTTTCCAGAACGGCCTGGCGATTGCCGGCGACTACATGTCGGCGGCGTCCTTCCTGGGGATTTCCGCACTGGTGTTCACCTCTGGCTACGATGGCCTGATCTACTCGATCGGCTTCCTGGTGGGCTGGCCGATCATTCTGTTCCTGATCGCCGAGCGCCTGCGTAACCTGGGCAAGTACACGTTTGCCGACGTAGCGTCCTATCGCCTCGGGCAAACCCAGATCCGCAGCCTGTCGGCTTGTGGTTCGCTGGTGGTGGTGGCGTTCTACCTGATTGCGCAGATGGTCGGCGCCGGCAAGCTGATCCAGCTGCTGTTCGGCCTTGATTACCATGTTGCGGTGATCCTGGTGGGTATCCTGATGTGCCTCTATGTGTTGTTCGGCGGCATGCTGGCGACCACCTGGGTACAGATCATCAAGGCAGTGCTGCTGCTGTCCGGTGCTTCGTTCATGGCACTGATGGTGATGAAGCACGTCAACTTCGACTTCAACCTGCTGTTCTCCGAGGCGATCAAGGTTCACCCTAAAGGTGAGGCGATCATGAGCCCTGGCGGCCTGGTAAAAGACCCGATCTCGGCGTTCTCCCTGGGCCTGGCCCTGATGTTCGGTACAGCTGGCCTGCCACACATCCTGATGCGTTTCTTCACCGTGAGTGACGCTAAAGAAGCCCGCAAGAGCGTGCTGTATGCCACTGGCTTTATCGGCTACTTCTACATCCTGACCTTTATCATCGGCTTCGGCGCGATTCTGCTGGTCAGCACCAACCCGGCGTTCAAGGATGCAGCAGGCGCTCTGTTGGGTGGTAACAACATGGCGGCGGTGCACCTGGCCAACGCGGTGGGCGGCAGTATCTTCCTGGGCTTCATCTCGGCCGTGGCGTTTGCCACCATCCTCGCGGTGGTTGCCGGTTTGACCCTGGCCGGTGCTTCGGCGGTGTCCCATGACCTGTATGCCAGCGTGATCAAGAAAGGCAAGGCCAACGAGAAGGATGAGATTCGCGTGTCGAAGATCACCACCATCGCCCTGGCAGTGCTGGCGATTGGTCTGGGTATCCTGTTTGAAAGCCAGAACATCGCGTTCATGGTCGGCCTGGCGTTCTCCATTGCTGCCAGCTGTAACTTCCCGGTGCTGCTGCTTTCCATGTACTGGAAAAACCTCACCACCCGTGGCGCGATGATTGGTGGCTGGCTGGGTCTGGTCAGTGCGGTTGGCCTGATGGTCCTGGGCCCGACCATCTGGGTCTCGATCCTGCACCATGAAAAAGCGATCTTCCCGTACGAGTACCCGGCGCTGTTCTCGATGATCATCGCGTTCGTGGGTATCTGGTTCTTCTCCATCACCGACAAGTCGGCGGCGGCAGTGAAAGAACGGGCGCTGTACTTCCCGCAGTTTGTGCGTTCGCAGACTGGCCTGGGGGCGAGCGGGGCGGTCAACCACTAAGGTTGTAGCTCAATAAGAAATGCCCCGGTCGAAAGGCCGGGGCATTTTTTTGGCTGGATGATTTGTAGTGTTTGGGTCGGCCTCATCGCGGGCAAGCCCGGCTCCCACAGTTGAACGATGTGCGCCCGGGCGATGCGGTCAGCTGTGGGAGTACCCGGCGCTGTTCTGGATGATCACTGGCTCTTCTCCATCACCGATAAGTCGGTGGCGGCAGTGAAAGCGCTTCCCGCAGTTTGTGCGTTCGCAGACTGGCCTGGGGCGAGCGGGGCGGTCAACCACTTAGGTTGTAGCTCAGTAAGAAATGCCCTGGTCGAAAGGCCGGTTTTTTTTGCCTGGGGTTCTGTGTTGCCTGCGCTATTGCCTTCGCGAGCAAGCCCACAGTTGACCGCGTTCATCCTTTGAAATGCGGTCAACTGTGGGCTTGCTCGCGAAAGCAGTATGTCAGGCAGCACAAACAAAACGGCCTCCACTAAGGGAGGCCGTTCTCAATGCAGCTAAGCAGTTGAATGCTTACTTGCGGTCTTCCAGCTTGGTAATGTCACGCGACTCGTAGCCGGTGTACAGCTGGCGCGGGCGGCCAATCTTGTACGGGCTGGAGAGCATTTCTTTCCAGTGGGAGATCCAGCCCACGGTCCGCGCCAGGGCGAAGATCACGGTGAACATGCTGGTTGGAATGCCGATCGCCTTGAGGATGATCCCCGAGTAGAAGTCGACGTTCGGGTACAGCGAGCGTTCGATGAAGTACGGGTCGGTCAGCGCGATCTCTTCCAGGCGCATGGCCAGTTCGAGTTGCGGATCGTTGTTGATGCCCAGTTCCTTCAACACTTCGTCGCAGGTCTGCTTCATGACGGTGGCGCGCGGGTCGCGGTTCTTGTAGACCCGGTGACCGAAGCCCATCAGCTTGAACGGATCGTTCTTGTCCTTGGCCTTGGCGATGAACTTGTCGATGTTGGACACATCGCCGATTTCAT
Organism: Pseudomonas sp. DD1; assembly: GCF_044510355.1. NCBI lineage: Bacteria > Pseudomonadati > Pseudomonadota > Gammaproteobacteria > Pseudomonadales > Pseudomonadaceae > Pseudomonas > Pseudomonas sp. DD1. The sequence goes on from NZ_MSAJ01000004.1 coordinate 24,027, forward strand.
CGAGCATGGTCAATACGGCTTCGTTCGCACCGCCGTGGGCAGGGCCCCACAGTGCAGCGATGCCCGCGGCGATACAGGCGAACGGATTGGCACCCGAGGAGCCCGCCAGGCGCACGGTGGACGTCGAGGCGTTCTGTTCGTGGTCGGCATGGAGGATGAAGATCCGGTCCATGGCCTTGGCCAGCACCGGGCTGATCGGTTTGATCTCGCACGGGGTGTTGAACATCATGTGCAGGAAGTTTTCCGCGTACGTCAGGTCGTTGCGCGGGTACATCATGGGCTGGCCCATGGAGTACTTGTAAACCATTGCGGCCAGGGTGGGCATCTTGGCAACCAGGCGGATCGCGGAGATTTCGCGATGCTGCGGGTTATTGATGTCCAGGGAGTCGTGATAGAAGGCCGACAGGGCGCCGACTACACCGCACATGACGGCCATTGGGTGGGCGTCGCGACGGAAGCCGTTGAAGAAGGTCTTCAACTGCTCGTGAACCATGGTGTGGTTCTTCACGGTGCTGACAAACTGGGCCTTTTGCTCGGCTGTTGGCAATTCGCCATTTAGCAGCAGGTAGCAGGTTTCCAGGTAGTCCGATTTCTCGGCCAGTTGTTCGATCGGGTAGCCGCGATGTAGCAGAATGCCATTATCGCCGTCGATATAGGTAATCTTCGACTCGCAAGAAGCGGTCGACATGAAGCCTGGGTCGAAAGTGAAACGGCCCGTGGCCGTCAGGCCCCGTACGTCGATAACATCGGGACCAACGGTGCCGGTTAAAATGGGCAGCTCGACGGGGGCTGCGCCCTCGATGATCAACTGCGCTTTTTTGTCAGCCATGTGGCCTCCTATTTATGCTTCAAATCATCAGACAGACCCCCCACGCAGGGCCCGCACCACTATATTGATATAAATCCAGATGTCAATTTGCCTAAAGTCTTGCTCCAGAAGGCTTTAACCGTACTTTTTCCTCGAAATTGCCTGCCGTTTACGCCTTTTATCCCGTCAGCGCAATCAGCTATTAGGGTGAGGAGTGCGCGTTGTCATTAGTAGCCTAACTGTCTATACTCGGCCACCGACCGCCAAGGGCTTTTGGGCTTGCTTTCATTGGGGGTCGCACTCCCTGGGTGGTGCTTACCTGACCAGTGCACTCCCCAACAACTTTGCCCTGATTGTTAGGGGCTCTTCAGTGTGAAAAAAAGCCGTGAATAGCCAACGACCTGTAAACCTAGACCTAAGGACCATCAAACTCCCCATCACCGGCGTTACGTCGTTCCTGCACCGTGTTTCCGGCATCATCCTGTTCCTGGGCTTGGGCATCATGCTTTATGCATTGAGCAAATCCCTGGGTTCCGAGGAAGGATACGCCGAGGTGAAGGCATGCTTGACCAGCCCGCTGGCCAAGTTCGTAGCATGGGGCCTCCTGTCCGCTCTGCTGTATCACCTGGTAGCCGGTGTGCGCCACTTGATCATGGATATGGGCATCGGTGAGACGCTGGAAGGCGGCCGCCTGGGCTCGAAAATCATCATCGCCATTTCCGTGGTGCTGATCGTTCTGGCAGGAGTTTGGATATGGTAACCAGCGTTACGAACCTATCGCGTTCAGGCCTCTATGACTGGATGGCGCAGCGTGTGTCTGCGGTCGTTCTCGCGGCTTATTTCATTTTCCTGATCGGGTACCTCGTTGCAAACCCTGGCATTGGCTACGCCCAATGGCACGGTCTGTTCTCCCACAACGGGATGCGTATCTTCAGTCTGCTCGCCCTTGTGGCCCTGGGCGCTCACGCCTGGGTCGGCATGTGGACCATCGCGACCGACTACCTGACGCCGATGGCGCTGGGCAAGTCCGCGACTGCAGTACGTTTCCTTTTCCAGGCAGTATGCGGCGTCGCGATGTTCGCTTACTTCGTCTGGGGTGTGCAGATTCTCTGGGGTATCTGATTCATGGCTAACATTCCAACGATTTCTTTTGACGCCATCATTATTGGTGGCGGCGGCGCCGGCATGCGCGCTGCACTGCAGCTGGCCCAGGGCGGTCACAAGACTGCCGTGATCACCAAGGTGTTCCCGACCCGTTCCCACACCGTATCGGCCCAGGGTGGCATCACCTGCGCCATCGCTTCTGCGGATCCGAACGATGACTGGCGCTGGCACATGTACGATACCGTCAAGGGTTCCGACTATATCGGCGACCAGGACGCTATCGAGTACATGTGTCAGGAAGGCCCGGCTGCGGTGTTCGAGCTGGACCACATGGGTCTGCCGTTCTCCCGTACCGAACAGGGTCGTATCTACCAGCGTCCATTCGGCGGCCAGTCGAAGGATTACGGTAAAGGCGGCCAGGCTGCCCGTACCTGCGCGGCATCCGACCGTACCGGTCATGCACTGCTGCACACTCTTTATCAGGGCAACCTGAAAGCCGGCACCACGTTCCTGAACGAGTACTACGCGGTTGACCTGGTGAAGAACCAGGACGGCGCATTCGTCGGCGTGATCGCTATCTGCATCGAAACCGGTGAAACCACCTACATCCGCGCCAAGGCTACCGTGCTGGCGACGGGCGGTGCAGGTCGTATCTACGCTTCGACCACCAACGCCCTGATCAACACCGGTGACGGCGTTGGCATGGCCCTGCGTGCAGGCGTGCCGGTACAAGACATCGAAATGTGGCAGTTCCACCCAACCGGCATCGCCGGCGCCGGTGTACTGGTTACAGAAGGTTGCCGTGGTGAAGGCGGTTACCTGATCAACAAGCACGGCGAGCGTTTCATGGAGCGTTATGCTCCGAACGCCAAGGACCTTGCCGGTCGTGACGTGGTTGCCCGTTCGATGGTTAAAGAAATCATCGCCGGCAACGGTTGCGGCCCGAACGGCGACCACGTGATGCTGAAGCTCGATCACCTGGGCGAAGAAGTGCTGCACAGCCGCCTGCCAGGTATCTGCGAACTGTCCAAGACCTTCGCACACGTCGACCCGGTGGTTGCTCCAGTACCAGTAGTTCCAACTTGCCACTATATGATGGGCGGCGTGCCGACCAACATTCATGGCCAGGCGATCACCCAGAACGCCGAAGGCGTGGACGAGATCATTCATGGTCTGTTCGCGGTAGGCGAAGTGGCTTGCGTATCGGTTCACGGTGCCAACCGTCTGGGCGGCAACTCGCTGCTCGACCTGGTGGTATTCGGCCGCGCTGCCGGCCTGCACCTGGAAAAAGCCCTGACCGACGGCATCGAATACGATGACGCGACCGACGCCAACATCGAGGCTGCCCTGGCACGCCTGAATGCTCTGAACGAGCGTACTGATGGCGAAGACGTAGCAACCCTGCGTCGCGAGCTGCAAAGCTGCATGCAGAACTACTTCGGTGTATTCCGTACTGGCGAATACATGCAGAAGGGTATTACCCAGCTGGCAGACCTGCGCAAGCGGATTGCCAACGTCAAGATCAACGATAAGAGCCAGGCGTTCAACACCGCTCGTATCGAAGCCCTTGAACTGCAAAACCTGCTGGAAGTGGCTGAAGCGACTGCGATTGCCGCCGAGGTTCGTAAAGAATCCCGTGGTGCTCACGCTCGTGAAGACTTTGAAGATCGCGATGACGAAAACTGGTTGTGCCACACCCTGTACTTCCCGGGTGACAAGCGCGTAACCAAGCGTGCCGTGAACTTCTCGCCGAAGACGGTTCCGACGTTTGAACCGAAGATTCGGACTTACTAAGGGTGGCTGCCATGTTGAAAGTCAGTGTTTATCGCTACAACCCTGATCAGGACGCTGCGCCGTTCATGCAGGAATTTGAGGTCGATACCGGTGGTAAAGACCTGATGGTGCTGGATGTGCTGGCCCTGATCAAAGAGCAGGACGAGGGTTTCTCCTATCGTCGCTCTTGCCGTGAAGGTGTCTGCGGCTCCGACGGCATGAACATCAACGGCAAAAACGGCCTGGCTTGCGTCACGCCGCTGTCGGCCGTGGTCAAGAAGAACAAGCTTGTTGTACGTCCGCTGCCAGGTTTGCCGGTTATCCGTGACCTGGTCGTCGATATGAGCATCTTCTACAAGCAATACGAAAAGGTTAAGCCATTCCTGCAGAACGACACGCCGGCTCCGGCCATCGAGCGTCTGCAGTCCCCGGAAGAGCGCGAAAAGCTCGACGGTCTGTACGAGTGCATCCTGTGCGCTTGCTGCTCGACCTCTTGCCCGTCCTTCTGGTGGAACCCGGACAAGTTCCTGGGTCCAGCTGCACTGCTGCAAGCCTATCGCTTCCTGGCAGACAGCCGTGACACCAAGACGGCCGAGCGTCTGGCTTCACTGGATGACCCGTTCAGCGTATTCCGCTGCCGCGGGATCATGAACTGCGTCAACGTATGTCCCAAAGGCCTGAACCCGACTAAGGCCATTGGTCACATCCGTAACATGCTGCTGCAAAGCGGCGTGTAAGACGTTGTAGTAAAAGCAGGACCGTTGTGCCCGTAAATGCTACGGCGCAGGCTTCAACCGGCGCCGTAGTTTTAACTTGAGCAGCGACTTACAAAGCCGCGGCTCTTATTTTGAAGAAATGAGACAAGCAGGGGCATTCGGGTTGGTACCCGAACTATCAGCGTGATCCTAAGTGGCTTGTTTTGGTCGCTGCACTTGGCCTTTTGCAAGCAAACTCGGTGTTTTCGCCGGTGGTGTCCCCAAATCGAGGGTGACCAAGCATGCAAGAAAGCGTGATGCAGCGCATGTGGAACAGCGGCTATCTTTCAGGTGGTAACGCTGCCTATGTGGAAGAGCTTTATGAGCTCTACCTGCACGACCCTAACGCTGTGCCAGAAGAATGGCGCACCAAATTTCAGACGTTGTCTTCAGACGGCAACGCTGCCACCGATGTATCGCATGCAACAATTCGCGATCAATTTGTGCTGCTGGCAAAGAACCAGCGCCGCGCCCAGCCGGTTTCCGCCGGAAGCGTGAGCAGTGAGCACGAGAAGAAGCAAGTTGAAGTACTGCGACTGATCCAGGCCTACCGTATGCGTGGCCACCAGGCAGCCCAGCTTGATCCGCTGGGGCTGTGGCAGCGTCCTGCACCTGCGGACCTGTCGATCAATCACTACGGCTTGACCAATGCCGATCTTGATACGACCTTCCGTGCCGGCGACCTGTTCATCGGCAAAGAGGAAGCGAGCCTACGCGAAATTCACGAAGCGTTGCAGCAGACATATTGCCGCACCATCGGCGCTGAATTTACGCACATCACCGATTCCGAGCAGCGCCACTGGTTCCAGCATCGCCTGGAAGGCGTGCGTGGCCGTCCGGTGCTGTCCGCCGATGTGCGCAGCCACCTGCTTGAGCGCGTCACCGCTGCCGAAGGCCTTGAAAAGTACCTGGGCACCAAATACCCAGGCACCAAGCGTTTCGGCCTGGAAGGCGGCGAGAGCCTGATTCCGATGCTTGACGAGATGATCCAGCGTTCCGGTTCCTACGGCACCAAGGAAATCGTGATCGGCATGGCTCACCGTGGTCGCCTGAACGTGTTGGTCAACACCTTCGGCAAGAACCCGCGCGAGCTGTTCGACGAGTTCGAAGGCAAAAAGAAGGTCGAGCTGGGTTCCGGTGACGTTAAATACCACCAGGGCTTCTCGTCCAACGTGATGACCACCGGCGGTGAAGTTCACCTGGCCATGGCGTTCAACCCGTCCCACCTGGAAATCGTTTCTCCAGTGGTCGAGGGTTCGGTGCGTGCTCGTCAGGATCGTCGCAACGACTCCACCGGTGAGAAGGTTCTGCCGATTTCCATCCACGGTGACGCGGCATTCGCCGGTCAAGGCGTGGTCCTGGAAACGTTCCAGATGTCGCAGACTCGCGGCTTCAAGACCGGCGGCACGGTTCACATCGTTATCAACAACCAGGTTGGTTTCACCATCAGCAACCCGCTGGACGCACGCTCTACCGAGTACGCGACCGACGTTGCCAAGATGATCCAGGCGCCGATCCTCCATGTGAATGGGGATGATCCGGAAGCCGTATTGTTCGTGACCCAACTGGCCATTGACTACCGCATGCAGTTCAAGCGTGACGTGGTCATCGACCTGGTTTGCTACCGCCGTCGCGGTCACAACGAAGCGGATGAGCCTAGCGGCACCCAACCGTTGATGTACCAGCAGATCACCAAGCAGCGCACCACCCGTGAGCTGTACGCCGAAAGCCTGACCAAGGCCGGTGTATTGGATGACGCGCGTGTTCAGGCGAAAATCGACGAATACCGCAACGCCCTGGACAATGGTCTGCATGTAGTAAAAAGCCTGGTCAAAGAGCCGAACAAAGAGCTGTTCGTGGACTGGCGTCCGTACCTGGGCCACGCCTGGACTGCACGTCATGACACTTCGTTCGATCTGAAAACCCTGCAGGAACTGTCTGCCAAGCTGCTGGAAATTCCAGACGGCTTCGTCGTACAGCGCCAGGTTGCGAAGATCTACGAAGACCGTCAGAAGATGCAAGCCGGCGGCCTGCCGATCAACTGGGGTTACGCTGAAACCATGGCGTACGCGACCCTGGCGTTCGAAGGTCACCCGATCCGCATGACCGGCCAGGACATCGGCCGCGGTACGTTCTCGCACCGTCACGCGGTATTGCACAACCAGAAAGACGCGGGCACCTACATCCCGTTGCAGAACCTGTATGAAGGCCAGCCACGTTTCGACCTGTACGATTCGTTCCTGTCCGAGGAAGCCGTTCTGGCGTTCGAATACGGTTACTCGACCACCACGCCAAACGCGCTGGTGATCTGGGAAGCCCAGTTCGGCGACTTCGCCAACGGTGCCCAGGTGGTTATCGACCAGTTCATCACCAGCGGCGAGCACAAGTGGGGCCGTCTGTGCGGTCTGACCATGTTGCTGCCACACGGTTATGAAGGTCAGGGTCCGGAGCACTCCTCGGCCCGTCTGGAGCGTTACCTGCAATTGTGCGCTGAGCACAACATCCAGGTGTGCGTGCCGACTACCCCGGCCCAGATCTACCACCTGCTGCGTCGCCAGGTGATCCGCCCGCTGCGCAAGCCGCTGGTAGTGCTGACTCCGAAATCGCTGTTGCGTCACAAATTGGCCATCTCGACCCTGGAAGATCTGGCCGACGGTTCGTTCCAGACCGTTATTTCGGAAATCGACACCCTGGACGCAGCCAAGGTCACTCGCTTGATCCTGTGCAGCGGCAAGGTTTACTACGACTTGCTGGAAAAACGTCGTGCCGAAGGCCGCGAAGACATCGCCATCGTGCGTATCGAGCAGCTTTACCCGTTCCCGGAAGACGACCTGATGGAGGCCATCGCGCCTTACACCAACCTCACCCACGTGGTGTGGTGTCAGGAAGAACCGATGAACCAGGGCGCGTGGTACAGCAGCCAGCATCATCTGCGTCGCAGCATCGGTAACCACAACAAGGCCCTGAGCCTGGAGTATGCCGGCCGTGATGCTTCTGCTGCACCTGCGTGTGGTTATGCGTCGATGCACGCCGAGCAGCAGGAAAAACTGCTGCAAGATGCTTTCACTGTTTAACGCCTTCGCGCTGACTGAAACCGAATTTTAAGGACCCACAGATAATGGCTATCGAAATCAAAGCCCCGTCATTCCCGGAATCGGTTGCCGATGGCACCGTTGCCACCTGGCACAAGAAACCAGGCGAGGCCGTCAAGCGTGACGACCTGATCGTCGACATCGAGACCGACAAGGTTGTTCTGGAAGTGTTGGCCGAAGCCGACGGCGTCCTGGGCGCCATCGTTGCCGAAGAAGGCGCTACCGTCCTGTCCAACCAGGTACTGGGTTCGATCGAAGAGGGCAGTGCTGCTGCCGCTGCTCCAGCCGCCGCTGCTGCTCCGGCTGCCGCACCTGCTGCTGCCGCTCCGGCTGCGGGTGGTGAAGATCCAATCGCTGCACCGGCTGCGCGTCAGCTGGCTGAAGAAAACGGCATCAACCTGGCTTCCATCAAAGGCACCGGCAAAGACGGCCGTGTGACCAAGGAAGATGTGGTTGCTGCTGTCGAAGCCAAGAAAAACGCTCCGGCTGCCGCACCTGCCAAGGCTGCTGCTCCAGCTGCCGCTGCGCCTGTATTCGCTGCTGGCGACCGCACCGAGAAGCGCGTACCGATGACTCGCGTACGTGCCACCGTGGCCAAGCGCCTGGTTGAAGCACAGTCGAACATGGCCATGCTGACCACGTTCAACGAAGTCGACATGACTGAAGTCATGGCCCTGCGTTCGAAGTACAAGGACCTGTTCGAGAAGTCCCACAATGGCGTGCGCCTGGGCTTCATGTCGTTCTTCGTGAAAGCGGCCACCGAAGCCCTGAAACGCTTCCCGGCAGTCAACGCTTCCATCGACGGCGGCGACATCGTCTACCACGGCTATGCTGACATCGGCGTTGCCGTGTCCAGCGACCGTGGCCTGGTAGTACCGGTCCTGCGTAACGCCGAACTGATGAGCCTGGCTGAAATCGAAGGCGGCATCGCCGGCTTCGGCAAGAAAGCCCGTGACGGCAAGCTGACCATCGACGAGATGACCGGCGGTACCTTCACCATCACCAACGGTGGTACCTTCGGTTCGATGATGTCGACCCCGATCGTCAACCCGCCACAAGCTGCGATCCTGGGCATGCACAACATCATCCAGCGTCCGATGGCCATCAACGGCCAGGTCGTGATCCGTCCGATGATGTACCTGGCACTGTCCTACGATCACCGCCTGATCGACGGTAAAGAAGCCGTGACGTTCCTGGTGACCATCAAGAATCTGCTGGAAGACCCGGCTCGCTTGCTCCTGGATATCTGATAGAAGCAGCTTCGGGTTGCGAGCTGCAAGCTGCCGGAATGAGCAGCTTGGCTCGCAACTTGAGGCTTGAAGCTTGTCGCTAAAATAGAGGATCTATTTTCATGTCTCAGAAATTTGACGTTGTAGTGATTGGTGCGGGCCCTGGCGGCTACGTGGCCGCCATCAAGGCCGCTCAACTGGGCCTCTCGACTGCTTGCATCGAAAAATACACCGACAAGGAAGGCAAACTGGCCCTGGGCGGTACCTGCCTGAACGTCGGTTGCATTCCTTCCAAGGCGCTGCTGGACAGCTCCTGGAAATTCCACGAAGCCCAGGACGGTTTTGCCATCCACGGCATCAACCACGCTGGCGTGACCATGGACGTGCCAGCAATGGTCGGCCGCAAGGCCAACATCGTCAAAGGCCTGACCTCTGGCGTTGCTACCCTGTTCAAGGCCAATGGCGTCACTTCCCTGCAAGGTCACGGCAAGCTGCTGGCCGGCAAGAAAGTTGAAATCACCAAGCCAGACGGTTCGACTGAAATCATCGAAGCCGAAAACGTGATCCTGGCTCCAGGTTCGCGTCCAATCGACATTCCGCCTGCTCCTGTTGATCAGAACGTGATCGTCGATTCGACCGGCGCCCTGGAATTCCAAGCGGTACCAAAACGCCTGGGCGTGATCGGCGCTGGCGTGATCGGCCTGGAACTGGGTTCGGTGTGGTCCCGTCTGGGTTCGCAAGTGACCGTGCTGGAAGCCCTGGACACGTTCCTGCTGGCTGCCGACACCGCAGTGTCCAAAGAAGCGCTGAAAACCCTGACCAAACAAGGTCTGGACATCAAGCTGGGCGCTCGCGTGACCGGTTCGAAAGTCAACGGCGAAGAAGTTGTCGTGACCTACACCGACAAGGATGGCGAACAGACCATCACTTTCGACAAGCTGATCGTTGCCGTTGGTCGCCGTCCAGTGACCAGTGATCTGCTGGCAGCTGACAGCGGCGTGACCATCGACGAGCGTGGCTTTGTCCATGTTGACGATCACTGCGCTACCACCGTACCTGGCGTCTACGCCATCGGCGACGTGGTTCGCGGCATGATGCTCGCGCACAAGGCTTCCGAAGAAGGCATCATGGTGGTTGAGCGCATCAAGGGTCACAAGACCCAGATGAACTACGACCTGATCCCTTCGGTCATCTACACCCACCCGGAAATTGCATGGGTTGGTAAGAACGAACAGCAGTTGAAAGCTGAAGGCGTTGAAGTTAACGTCGGCACCTTCCCGTTTGCCGCTTCTGGCCGTGCCATGGCAGCGAACGACACTGGCGGCTTTGTCAAAGTCATCGCTGATGCCAAGACTGACCGCGTACTGGGTGTCCACGTGATTGGCCCAGGCGCAGCAGAGCTGGTTCAGCAGGGCGCTATCGGTATGGAATTCGGCACCAGCGCCGAAGACATCGGCATGATGGTTTTCTCCCATCCGACCCTGTCTGAAGCGCTGCACGAAGCCGCGTTGGCAGTGAATGGCCATGCCATCCACATTGCCAACAAGAAGAAGCGCTAAGTAAGATAATAAGAAACCACGGCGGTTGCCCGTCGTGAGCCTTGCGCGCAAGACTCACCGCGGAATATCCGCTGGACGCAGTCTTGCGCAGCTTTGCCGGCCTTAGGGCGGTGGAGCTGGGCAAGCAGCAGTCACAGGTGGCGCGGCACTCATAATGAGCGCAGCGCCGAATGCGCAGTACCTAACGAAGACGGTAAAAAGCATGAATCTTCACGAGTATCAGGGTAAGCAGCTGTTCGCTGAGTACGGCCTGCCAGTTTCCAAGGGCTACGCAGTAGACACCCCGGAAGCAGCAGCAGAAGCTTGCGACAAAATCGGCGGTACTGAATGGGTTGTCAAAGCCCAGGTCCACGCTGGTGGTCGCGGTAAAGCGGGCGGCGTTAAGCTGGTTCGCAGCAAAGAAGACGCCAAGGCCTTCGCACAGCAGTGGCTGGGCAAGCGTCTGGTGACTTACCAGACTGACGCCAATGGCCAGCCAGTCACCAAGATCTTGGTTGAATCGTGCACTGATATCGCTAAAGAGCTGTACCTGGGCGCTGTCGTTGACCGTTCGAGCCGTCGCATCGTGTTCATGGCTTCCACCGAAGGTGGCGTGGACATTGAGAAGATCGCTCACGAAACCCCAGAAAAAATTCTGAAAGCCACTATCGACCCACTGGTTGGCGCTCAGCCATTCCAGGGTCGCGAGCTGGCTTTCCAGCTGGGTCTGGAAGGCAAGCAAGTTGCCCAGTTCGCCAAGATCTTCGTAGGTCTGGCCAAACTGTTCCAGGATCACGATCTGGCCCTGCTGGAAGTGAACCCGCTGGTGATCAAGGCTGACGGCGATCTGCATTGCCTCGACGCCAAGATCAACATCGACGCCAACGCCATGTACCGTCAGCCTAAGCTGAAGACTTTCCACGATCCGTCGCAAGACGATCCGCGCGAAGCGCACGCTGCCAAGTTCGAACTGAACTACGTAGCCCTGGAAGGTAACATCGGTTGCATGGTCAACGGTGCTGGCCTGGCCATGGGTACCATGGACATCGTCAACCTGCATGGCGGCAAACCAGCCAACTTCCTCGACGTAGGCGGCGGTGCTACCAAAGAACGCGTTACCGAAGCATTCAAGATCATCCTGTCCGACTCCAACGTCGCTGCAGTACTGGTCAACATCTTCGGCGGCATCGTTCGTTGCGACATGATTGCCGAAGGCATCATCGGTGCAGTGAAAGAAGTCGGCGTGAAAATCCCGGTTGTTGTACGCCTTGAAGGCAACAACGCTGAACTGGGCGCTAAAGTACTGGCAGAAAGCGGTTTGAACATCATCGCTGCAACCAGCCTGACCGACGCTGCTCAACAAGTTGTCAAAGCTGCGGAGGGCAAATAATGAGCGTCCTGATCAATAAAGACACCAAAGTTATCTGCCAGGGTATTACCGGTTCGCAAGGTAGCTTCCACACCCAGCAAGCCCTCGAATACGGCACCAAGATGGTTGGTGGCGTAACTCCGGGCAAAGGCGGCACCGAGCACCTGGGCCTGCCAGTGTTCAACACCGTGAAAGAAGCTGTAGCTCAAACTGGCGCCACCGCCAGCGTGATCTACGTTCCAGCTCCTTTCTGCAAAGACTCCATCCTGGAAGCGGCATTCGGCGGCATCAAGCTGATCGTTTGCATCACCGAAGGCATTCCTACCCTGGACATGCTGGACGCTAAAGTTAAGTGCGACGAGCTGGGTGTTACCCTGATCGGCCCTAACTGCCCAGGCGTGATCACTCCAGGCGAATGCAAGATCGGCATCATGCCAGGTCACATTCACTTGCCAGGCAAAGTCGGTATCGTTTCCCGTTCCGGCACCCTGACCTACGAAGCTGTGAAGCAGACCACTGACGCCGGTTTCGGTCAGTCGACTTGCGTCGGCATCGGCGGTGACCCGATCCCAGGCTCGAACTTCATCGACATCCTGAAACTGTTCCAGGAAGACCCGAAGACCGAAGCGATCGTGATGATCGGTGAGATCGGCGGTTCGGCTGAAGAAGAAGCGGCTGCCTACATCAAGGCACACGTGACCAAGCCAGTTGTTTCCTACATCGCTGGTGTGACTGCCCCTGCGGGCAAGCGCATGGGCCATGCTGGCGCAATCATCTCTGGCGGCAAGGGTACTGCAGACGAGAAGTTTGCTGCCCTGGAAGACGCAGGCGTGAAAACCGTGCGTTCGCTGGCAGACATCGGCAAGGCTTTGTCCGAGCTGACTGGCTGGGCGATCAAGTAAGCCTCGCGCTTAACTGACGCTTCACCACACAAAGGCCACCTTCGGGTGGCCTTTGTGCATTCTGCCATCCACTATGGGAGCTGGCTTGCCTGCGATGCCTGTATCACCGCGCCGCTTGCATCGCAGGCAAGCCAGCTCCCACAGTGGACAGCATTGCCAAATTAAGTATGAAAACGCGACATCAAAGTGTCGCTTATCGGACAGTCCGCCCCGCAACAGTGCGTTTGTCAGACAAATTCGGTACTCTTGCCGCCTCTTTATGCGCCTGCATCCCAAAAGGAAGCCGCGTGCTAGACCGGTCGGTCCCCATAAGGGCCGGCAGTATTTCCCTCATCCATAGGGAATCCCCCTCTAAATTCCGATTCAGTAGTGTGGTATTTCCTCAAATGAAAGTGTTGAAAGGCCAGGATATCCTGGCGTTGGGCTTTATGACTTTTGCCCTGTTCGTGGGCGCCGGCAACATCATCTTCCCGCCTATCGTTGGTTTGCAGTCCGGGCCGCATGTCTGGATGGCGGCGCTGGGTTTCCTGATCACCGCAGTCGGTCTGCCGGTGGTTACGGTCATCGCCCTGGCCAAGGTCGGCGGTGGCATGGACGCGTTGAGCAGCCCTATCGGCAAGGTCGCCGGTGGCATCCTGGCTGCCGCGTGCTACCTGGCAGTCGGGCCATTGTTCGCCACCCCGCGTACCGCGACGGTGTCGTTTGAAGTCGGCCTGGCGCCATTGACCGGCGAAAGCCCGCTGGCACTGTTCCTCTACAGCTCGGTGTACTTCCTGCTGGTGTTCTTCATCTCCCTGTACCCAGGGCGCCTGTTGGATACCGTCGGCCGTTTTCTCGCGCCGCTGAAAATCATTGCGCTGGCGGTCCTGGGTATCGCTGCCTTTGCTCTGCCTGCGGGTGATATCGGCGTTGCTACGCCTGAGTACGTCGCCGCACCGTTCTCCCAGGGCTTTATCAATGGTTACCTGACCATGGATACCCTGGGCGCGCTGGTGTTTGGCATCGTGATCGTCAACGCTATCCGCTCCCGTGGTGTCGAGTCGCCGCAGTTGATCACCCGCTACGCGATCATTGCCGGGCTGATTGCCGGCCTGGGCCTGGCGCTGGTGTACATCAGCCTGTTCCGCCTCGGTTCGGGCAGCCATGAAGTGGCCGCCGGTGCAGCCAACGGCGCAGCCGTGTTGCACGCCTATGTTCAACACACCTTTGGCTCCCTGGGCAGCGGTTTCCTCGCGGTACTGATCTCCCTGGCGTGCCTGGTCACCGCCGTGGGCCTGACCTGTGCCTGCGCCGAGTACTTCAGCCGGGTATTGCCACTGTCCTACAAGACTCTGGTGGTGATCCTTGCTGCGTTTTCGCTGCTGGTCTCTAACCTGGGCCTGACCAAGCTGATCGCGTTCTCGATCCCGGTACTGACCGCCATCTACCCGCCGTGCATCGTGCTGGTGGCGCTGAGCTTCTGCAAAGACTTCTGGCATGAGCATGGCCGCATCCTGGGTCCGGTGATGTTGGTGTCGTTTATCTTTGGCACCATCGACGCCCTTAAGGGTGCGGGGCTGGCGGGTTGGATGCCTGCGCAAATGGCTAACCTGCCATTGAGCGAGCAAGGCCTGGCCTGGCTGGTGCCTTGTGTGATTACTCTGGTGGCTGCATTCGGGGTTGACCGTATGCTCGGCAAGCGCAGCGAAGCCATCGCTTAAAGCGCTTGTCACACGCTGACATCGAAATGCCCCGTATCAAACGATCCGGGGCATTTTTTATGGGCGGTGGGCAGTGCCTTTTTTTGTGGGCTAACGTCGAAAGGGTGATGAATTTTCCAGATCAGGAGCACGGTCAGTGTGGGGGCCGGTTTGCCTGCGATGGCGTCCATTCAGTCGGTATCAGGCCGACTGATCCACCGCTTTCGCAGGCAAGCCAGCTTCTACATTGGCCGAGTTAGCCAGCCCCATTTGTTTAGAGGACCCGCATGTCATTTGTCGAAGCCAACCTGATTCACTTGCTTGCTGCACTGTGGTTCGTCATCTGCTGGGGCGGCTACACCCGCTACGCCAGCTGGAAAGCCCGGGACACGGCCTGCCTGGCCAGTGTGCTGCACCTGTATCGCGAAGACTGGATGCGCCGCATGCTCCTGCGCGACAACCGCATCGCCGATGCCAGCGTGATTGGCAACCTGGAACGCAACGCCTCGTTTTTCGCCTCCAGCACCCTGATCATCCTCGCCGGTATCCTTACCGTGCTGGGGGCTTCGGAGCGCGCGGTCTCGCTGCTGGCGGACATTCCCATGGTGCAGCAGGCGTCCCAGGGTATGTCGGAGATCAAGCTGCTGTGCCTGGCCCTGGTGTTTGTCTATGCGTTCTTTACTTTTAGTTGGTGCATGCGCCAGTACAACTTCGCGGCGATCCTGATTGGCTCGGCGCCGATGGTCGGTGAACGCCACGTCTCCGAGCAGGAGCGCAAGGCGTTTGCCTCACGGGCTGCGCGGGTGATTTCGATGGCCGCCAACCAGTTCAACTTCGGCCTGCGTTCCTATTACTTCGGCATGACCATGCTTGCCTGGTTTGTCAGCCCCTGGCTGTTCATGCTGATGAGCAGCGGGGTGGTGCTGGTGTTGTATCGCCGGGAATTTCATTCCGACGTTCTGGAGGTCATGGTCTATACCCCTACAGAGGCACCGATGCCTGAAGCGACCAAGGAGGCAACATCGTGAGTATTCCGTTCTGGTGTGTATTCATCAGTGCACTGCTGATTTTTGTGGCGCGCATGCCCGTGGGCAAGGCCATGAAAGAGAAGGGCGGGTATGACAACCACCTTCCCCGCAGCCAGCAAGCGCAATTGACCGGCTTCGGCGCACGGGCAGTGGCCGCTCATCAAAACAGTTTTGAAGCGTTTATCTTGTTTGCAGTGGGTGTATTGATGGCCCATACCACTCAGACCCAGGGCTACCTGATTGATTGGCTGGCGATCATCTTTGTGATTGCGCGGGTAGTCTATCTTGCGTGCTACTGGGCCGACTTGGCATGGCAGCGCAGCCTGGTGTGGGTGGTGGGGTTACTGTGTTCACTGTTGTTGATGCTTAGTCCGACATTTCGCACTTTGCTGATTTGATAAAAGCTCCGCACAAAGTAAAGCCCGCTATTAAGCGGGCTTTCTTTTGCAACGTGGTATTTAAACCACGGTATCAGGAACCGGTTGCAGGTGTAGCTGGAGCAGCTTCTTTAGCGGCGGCGGCGTCAGATTCAGCTTGGGCTTTGGCGGCTTCGGCGTTTTCTTTTGCAGCGTCGTTCACTTTATCCTGAGCTTCGCTCATTTTTTCTTGAGCTTGTTCAGCATGCTGGTTGGCATCCTGAGCTTTGTCCTCGGATTTTTTATCGCAGGCAGCGAGGCCAAGGGCGGCAGCCAACATCAAGGAAACAGCGAAAGTCTTGCGCATGGGGTGTTTCTCCTTATTGAAGATATCTACTGGCCTTTCGAGCATGGGGTGCACGCATTAGTTCCTTTAATCCCACAGATATATAGGCTGTTTCGCTAAGGAACTTTCTTCCGGGGTATTTGTTTCGCCGGATCACTACTAATAAGAGTCTTTATCCAATGACCGATAGCCCCCTTTTAGAGCGTGCTGCACGTTTTGTTTCGGCCCTGCGTCACTGTCAGGTCCTGGGCATCCAAGTACATGATGCGAGCCCCCAGGGCATGACTTTGCTCTTGCCCTATAGCGCGCAGATTGTCGGTGACCCGCAAACCGGGATTATCCATGGCGGCGCCCTGACCTCCCTGATGGACACGGCCTGTGGCATGGCCACTCTGTGCGTACTCCCGGAATTTGAAGTCTGCCCGACCCTGGATCTGCGTATCGACTACATGCACCCGGCCGAGCCGCACAAGGCGGTGTTCGGCTTTGCCCAATGCTATCGGGTGACCACCGATGTGATTTTCACCCGTGGCTTCGCTTATCAGGATGACCCCCAGCAGCCGATTGCCCATGTGGTGGGCACGTTCATGCGCATGGGCAAACGCCTGAAGGGCACCAAAGGACTGGGCAGCAGCATCAAGGGAGAACAGGCATGACCCATCAATTCAAGACCCGCATGCAACAGGCCCATCACCGGGGCGACTATAAGGCGCTGCTCGAACTGATCCCCTACGCCAGGCTGATCGGTGTTGAATGCACGCGCCTGGGGGATGAGTTGCTGTTTCGCATGCCGGCCAACAAGGACAATATTGGTAACCCGATATTGCCGGCCATCCATGGCGGTGTGATCGCAGGCTTTATGGAGCTGTCGGCAGCCTTTCATCTATGGGTGGCCACGGGCACCCCAGGGGTTGAAAAAGGCTTGCCCAAGATCGTCGATTTTTCCCTGGATTACCTGCGGGCCGGGCAGTTTCGCGACACCTTTGCCACCTGCCAGGTGTGGCGCCAGGGACGGCGGGTGGCCAATGTCGCAATCACTGCCTGGCAAAGCACCCCGGCCGAACCTATCGCGACCGCTCGCGCGCATTTCAAGATTCAGGAGCAGGCCCGCCCTTGAAATCCTGGTCTTAGCCCCCAACTTTGATGACAACCCGCCGCTAACCCTTTCGGGTGCGGCCACTGCCATCCAATTGGAGTTTGATGACCATGAGTGTGGAAACTCAAAAGGAAACCCTGGGCTTCCAGACCGAGGTGAAGCAGCTGCTGCACCTCATGATCCATTCGCTGTATTCCAACAAGGAAATCTTCCTTCGCGAATTGATCTCGAACGCCTCTGACGCTGTCGACAAATTACGTTTCGAAGCCCTGTCCAAGCCTGAGTTGCTGGAAGGTGGCGCGGAACTGAAAATCCGTGTGAGCTTCGACAAGGACGCCAAGACCGTCACCCTCGAAGACAACGGCATCGGCATGAGCCGTGAAGATGCGATTACCCATTTGGGCACTATCGCCAAATCCGGCACCGCCGATTTCATGAAGAACCTGTCGGGCGACCAGAAGAAAGATTCGCACCTGATCGGCCAGTTCGGCGTGGGCTTCTACTCGGCCTTTATCGTCGCCGACAAAGTTGAAGTGTTCAGCCGCCGCGCCGGCCTCGACGCCAGCGAAGGCGTGCACTGGGCCTCCAAGGGCGAGGGCGAATTCGAAATCGCCACCGTCGACAAGGCCGACCGCGGTACCCGCATCGTGCTGCACCTCAAGTCCGGTGAAGACGAATTCGCCGATGGCTGGCGCCTGCGCAATATCATCAAGAAGTACTCCGACCATATCGCGCTGCCGATCGAACTGCCGAAAGAACAAGCGGCGGCCGAAGGCGAGGAGGCTCCAGCCCAGGAATGGGAAGTGGTCAACCGCGCCAGCGCCCTGTGGACCCGTCCGCGTACCGAGGTCAAGGACGAGGAATACCAGGAGTTCTACAAGCACATCGCCCACGACTACGAGAACCCACTGAGCTGGAGCCACAACAAGGTCGAAGGCAAGCTGGAATACAGCTCGCTGCTCTACGTACCGGCCCGTGCTCCGTTCGACCTGTACCAGCGTGAAGCGCCCAAAGGCCTGAAGCTCTACGTGCAGCGCGTGTTCGTGATGGATCAGGCGGAATCCTTCCTGCCGCTGTACCTGCGCTTTATCAAGGGCGTGGTCGACTCCAACGACCTGTCGCTGAACGTGTCGCGGGAAATCCTGCAGAAAGACCCGATCATCGACTCCATGAAGTCGGCGCTGACCAAGCGTGTACTCGACATGCTGGAAAAACTGGCGAAGAACGAGCCTGAGCAGTACAAGGGCTTCTGGAAAAACTTCGGCCAGGTCATGAAAGAAGGCCCGGCTGAAGATTTCGCCAACAAGGAAAAAATCGCCGGCCTGCTGCGTTTTGCCTCGACTCAAGGCGAAGACGGCGAGCAGGTGGTGTCTCTGGCCGAGTACCTGGCTCGCGCCAAGGAAGGTCAGGACAAGATTTATTACCTGACCGGCGAAACCTACGCCCAGGTCAAGAACAGCCCGCACCTGGAAGTCTTCCGCAAGAAAGGCATCGAAGTGCTGCTGCTCACCGACCGTATCGACGAGTGGCTGATGAGCTACCTCAGCGACTTCGACGGCAAGAGCTTTGTCGATGTGGCCCGTGGTGACCTGGACCTGGGTAACCTGGATTCGGAAGAGGACAAAAAAGCCGCTGAAGAAGTGGCCAAGTCCAAAGAAGGCCTGGTTGAACGCATCAAGACCGCCCTGGGCGATGCTGTCAGCGAAGTGCGGGTTTCCCACCGTCTGACCGACTCCCCGGCGATCCTGGCCATTGGCGAGCAGGACCTGGGCATGCAAATGCGCCAGATCCTGGAAGCCAGCGGGCAGAAGGTGCCGGATTCCAAGCCGATCTTCGAATTCAACCCGGCTCACCCGCTGATCGAGAAACTCGACGGCGAGCAGAGTGAAGAGCGCTTTGGCGACCTGTCGCACATCCTCTTCGACCAGGCGGCCCTGGCCGCAGGGGACAGCTTGAAAGACCCGGCCGCCTACGTGCGCCGACTGAACAAGCTGTTGGTTGAACTGTCGGTTTAACAACGCTGCAAGAAAACCCCGCTTCGGCGGGGTTTTTCGTTTTCATGGATATCAACCGGAGAAAATGATGAGCCAAGTCACCGTGCGTTCCGTGGTCTATCAGATTGATGGCCAGTCTTATGAAAGCCGCCTGGCCTTCGATGCCAGCCACCAGGGCCCACTGCCGGGCCTGTTGATGGCGCCGAACTGGATGGGGGTCAGCGCAGGCGCCGAAGAGATCGCCAAGGCCGTGGCCGGCAAGGGCTATGTGGTGTTGATCGCCGATCTATACGGGCAACAGGTGCGCCCGTCGAACGGTGATGAAGCTGGCGCGGCAATGATGCCGTTGAAGAATGACCGTGGGCTGCTCAACAAGCGCATGCAGGCGGCCCTTGAACAACTGCAAGGCCAGGCCGAAGCGGCTGTCGATACCTCGAAGCTGGCGACCTTTGGCTTCTGCTTTGGCGGTTGCTGCTCTCTGGAGCTGGCGCGTACCGGCGCGCCGCTGAAGGCGGCGGTGTCGTTCCATGGCACCCTCGACACGCCCAACCCGGCAGACGCGAAGAACATCAAGGGTTCGGTGCTGGTGCTGCATGGCGCTTCTGACCCGTTGGTGCCCAAAGAGCAGTTGCCTGCCTTTGAAGACGAGATGAACGCGGCCGGGGTGGATTGGCAATTGCTGAGCTACGGTGGCGCGGTGCATTCGTTCACTGACCCGCAGGCGAATGTGCCGGGCAAGATGATGTACGACGCCAAGACCGCTGGGCGAGCGTTCCAGGCGATGCATAATTTGTTGGATGAAGTGTTCAAGGGCTGAATATTTAGCGCCTGAGTTGGCCCCATCGCGGGCAAGCCCGCTCCCACATGTTGGAGGGCATTCCAAGTGTGAGGGCGGGCTTGCCCGCGATAGCTATCTCAGAGGCAGCTCAATTCTCCCTGCCTCGCCCAGCACTGTCGGCCAATCCCCGGCCGCCCAGCGCTGGCGAGCCTGTTCGATCAATGCCGGGTCACTGGCGACAAAATTCCAGTTGATCCGCCGTGGCCCATCCAGTGGCGCACCGCCGAAGACCACCAGATGGCAGTCGGTCTCGGCAAACAGCGCCATGCTCTGGCCCGCCGGCAGCACCACCAGGCTATGGGGTTCCACGGGTTCGCCCTCGAGCTGCGCATCACCTTCCAGCACATACACTGCCCGCTCCACATGCTCATCCGGAATCAGCAGGGTGGTGGCGGTTTGCATATGGACCTCGGCATACAGCGTCGGTGACAGCACTGGCACCGGTGATTCCAGGCAAAAGCCACTGCCGGCGATCATGCGGATCACCACCCCGAGGTTGTCACTGACCGGCAAGCTGGCGGCAGGGTGATGGCTGTAATGCCCCGGCCCTTGCTCGTGTGCCTTGGGCGAGGCCAGCCACACCTGCAGGCCATGTAGATCGAACCCCTTGGCCTTTAGCGCGTCGGGCGTGCGTTCGACGTGGGCAATGGCGCTGCCGGCGGTCATCCAGCTGACGTCACCGGCCTGTACCACTTGATCGGAGCCGAGGCTGTCCTTGTGCAGGAGTTCGCCTTCAAACAGGTAGGTGAGGGTGGACAAGCCAATATGCGGATGCTGGCGGATATTCATGCCGCTGCCAGGGGCATAGCGGGTCTGGAGCATATGGTCGAAAAACACGAAGGGCCCGACGCTACGGCATTCCCGCGAGGGCAGCGGGCGCAGGATGGGCTGGCCTTCGACATCTTCGGCGCGCGGGCGGATCACAGTCACGGTGGTCATGGAGCATCCCTGTCTGAGCGGGTTTGTAGGGCTTGAGCATAACCCGCCAGGCAGGGAATCGGTGTTACTGGCTGAACGCACCTTCGGCGAGTTTGGTCTCGATGCTGATCTCGGCGGTGGTCATCAGTTTATGCACCGGGCATTTGTCGGCCACGCGATGCAGCTCGGTGCGTTGCTCATCGGTGAGCACGCCCTTGAGGGTCAGCTTGACGTTGAGCTTGTACTTGCCCTTTTGCTCCTCGGTGCTGTCGTGGGTGACTTCCACGGTCACGCCGGTCAGGGGGATGTCCTTTTTCTGCGCATACAGTTTGACGGTCAGGGCCTTGCATGAGGCCAGCGCGGCGTCGAAGTAATCGTGGGGCGAGGGCGCCGAGTCGTCGCCACCCAGGCTCTTGGGCAGGTCGGTAAACAGCTCATGGTTATTGATGTTGACGCTATGGCGAAAGTTCTCGGTGTTCAGCGTATTAACGATAACAGGCATGGTAAACCTCACAGGGTGGCAGGATGAAGATCATGCAGTTATAGAGCATGCTGGCACCTGAGTGTTCCGTGTTTTTATCAGCTGAACCCCGGCAGGCCGCCGCTGGTCTACCTGACTAATCCCTTATTGAGGTTGTATCGTGCCCTGGACCCGCCTGAGTCTTGCCCTGTTGCTCGCCGCCAGCAGCCTTACCGTACAAGCCCGCGACTATGCCTACAGCGACGCGCACCTGCATTACGTCGACTTCTTCCAGGAGACGGCCGGCATGGACAAGCTGCTCAAGGCCATGGCCGATAATCGCATCGAGCATGTGATGATTTCCGGCGTCCCGGTTGCGAAGAAGTGGCACGAAGACGAACCCAAGCGCCCACGCTATTACGCCGGAGATGACGCGGATGCCTACTGGTATAGCGCCACCGATGTAATCGTCGCCGCAGCCGTCAGCAAGCTGGCCCCCGAACAGCGCCAGCATTTCCACCCGTTCCTCAGCGGCTTCAACCCCAACGACAAGAACTCCGAGGCCCATATCCAGCGCATGCTCGACCTGTATCCGGGCCTGTGGCAGGGCATTGGCGAAGTCTTCACCCGCCACGATGACCTGACTGCGCTGACCTCCGGTGACACACCTCGGGCCAATAACGAGGCCATGACGCGGATCTATCACCTGGCCGCCGAGAATGACCTGCCGGTGCTGGTGCACTCCAACATCACCTCCAAGCGCGAGCGCAACCCCTTGTACCTGGCGGAGATCGAAGGGCCACTGCGTAATCATCCGCATACCCGGTTTATCTGGGCCCATGCCGGCACCAGCATGGAGATCCATCGGCACCAGACGCAGCTGGACTTCCTGTTGCCGACCCTGAGCCGCATGCTGGAGGCTTATCCCAACCTGTACATCGACCTGTCCTGGAGCGTGCTCACCCCTTATTTACTGGACGAGGCGGGAAAGCCCCGTCTGCAATGGCTGGCGCTGGTAGAGCGCTTCCCGGAGCGCTTTATGCTGGGGTCTGATGTAGTAGGGCGGTTCAACAAGTTGGGTAAGGAGATGCGCAGCTTCAATCCCTTCCTCGATGCCTTGCCTGAAGACGTTGCGCGAAAAGTCGCACGGGACAATTTCCTGGCGATTTTGCCCAAGGCGCGTTGATCGGGTTTGTCATCGTCCCGTCATACCGGTGTCATAAGCTCCCGCCATCTCACTTAAGGAGCCCACTATGCACCTCACCCGTTTAAGCGCCCTGGCGGCATTGATGATGATCAGCGGCCTGGCCAGTGCCGAAGTCCGTATCGAAGGCCCGGTGGAATTCGGCGTATTCGAAGGCCCGAAAGCCGAGCTGCAATCGGGCGAGCGCGTGTTGCGCCGTAGCAACGAGCAGATCCAGGCCACCACCGTAGTGCCGGCCAAGCTGGGGACCAAGTTTGGCCTGCGTTACCAGTTGCTCGGCAAGGTGGCCGAAGACACGCCGCTGACCTTGCTCTACTTCACCCCAGGCATTCGCACGGCTGATGGCCAGCGGCATGACAAGTTCGAAGTGACCCAGAAACTGGTGCCCGGTGCGCCTCAGGACGTGATGGCCTACGAGTTCACCGAAAGCCACGAAGTGGTGCCGGGCGAGTGGCGGTTCATGGTGTTCCAGGGTGATCGCCTGCTGACCCAGAAGAGCTTTACCGTGCGCTGAATCGCTACACTAATAGACTCAGTAGATAAAGGCGTTTTGATATCGCGTTTTCGTCTTACGCAAAAAGCCGAAGACGCCGATACCTTTCAAGAGCAACTCGCTGCAGGTGGATGCAGCGCTCTTGAAAGGAATCAGCGCAATGAGTATCAGAAGTCTCAATATCGCTCCGCGTGCAGGCTTGGGTTTTGGATTTTTGGCGTTGATGGTGTTTGTGCTGGGCGGGTTCGCCTTGCTGCAAATGGCCAATATGCGCGAGCAGTCCGACCAGGTGGAAACCAACTGGCTGCCCAGTGTGATGGCGGCCGGTGAAATGAGTCAGGATCTGCTGCGCATACGCGCTTTGACCCTGCGCCTGCTGGTCAATCGCGACCCTCAGGCGGTGGCGCAGAATGAGCAAAAAATCCTCGAAATCAAAAAGCAGTTGCACACCGCGCAGTTGCTGTATGAAGCGTTGATTGTGCTGCCCGAGGACCAGGTACTGTTCGACCGCTTCAAGGTTGAGCAGCAACAGTACCTGCAACGCCAGGAGCAGGTCATGGCGTTGTCCCGGCAGAACCAGTTGGAAGATGCGGTCAAGGTGGTCAATGGCGAGATGAATCATCTGGCCGATACCATGGCCGGTACCCTGGGCGAACTGGTCACTCTCAACAAGGTCAGCGCCAATCAGGCGGCGGCACTGGCCCAGCAAGTGTTCAGTCAATCCCGAATAGGGGTGATCGGCATGATTGCCCTGACTGCGCTGATTACCATCGGCCTGGCCGTGTTGTTGACCCGCAGTATCGTGTCGCCACTGGCGCAGTCGCTGAGGGTCGCCCAAGGGGTGGCCAGCGGCGACTTGACCGGCGAGATCACCGTCAGCGGCAAGGACGAGCCAGCGCGCCTGCAGCAGGCGCTCAAGAGCATGCAGGAAAACCTGCGCGAGACCATCCAGCGTATTTCCCAGTCCTCCAGCCAGCTGGCTTCCGCTTCCGAGGAGCTCAGTTCGGTCACCGAAGACGCCACCCGTGGCCTGCACCAGCAAAGCCAGGAAATCGAACAGGCCGCCACGGCGGTCAACCAGATGACGGCGGCGGTGGAGGAGGTGGCCAGTAACGCGGTAGCTACCTCACAGGCCTCGCGCGAATCCGATCGTATTGCCCAGCACGGGCGCGAACAGGTACACCAGACGGTGCTGTCGATTGAGTCCCTGGCCGACGACGTGACCGCCAATGCCACCCAGGTCGAGGACTTGGCGCAGAAGGTGTACGGCATCAGCAAGGTATTGGATGTGATCCGCTCCATTGCCGAGCAGACCAATCTGCTGGCGTTGAATGCGGCGATCGAGGCGGCGCGGGCCGGCGAGGCCGGGCGTGGTTTTGCGGTGGTCGCCGATGAAGTGCGGGCCTTGGCCCATCGCACCCAGCAATCGACCCAGGAAATCGAGCAGATGATCGGCGGGATTCAGCAGGGCACCGATCAGGCGGTCAGTTCCATGCAACAAAGTAATGGCCGGGCGCGTGCGACCCTGGAGATTGCCAAGTCAGCGGGCACGGCGTTGGAGGAGATTGCCTCGGCGTTTACCCTGATCAACGAACGCAACCTGGTGATTGCCAGCGCCTCGGAGCAGCAGGCAGCGGTGGCGCGGGAGGTGGATCGCAACCTGATGAACATCCGCGACCTGTCGATGCAGACGTCGGCAGGGGCGAATCAAACCAGTGCGGCGAGCCAGGAGTTATCGCGCTTGGCGGTGGATCTGAACACCATGGTGGCGCGGTTTTCGGTGTAGGGCTGAAGACCGCCATCGCAGGCAAACCCACACTCGACCGAGTTGGAATGCGATCAATGTGGGAGCTGGCCTGCCTGCGATGAAGCCGACGCGGTCTAAAGTTAACCCCACCCCATAAAAAACGCCCCGAACCAGTCGGGGCGTTTTCATAAGCACAACCTGCGGGGTATTACTTACCCTGCCAGCGCTTGAGCACCAGGGTGGCATTGGTGCCACCGAAGCCGAAGCTGTTGCTCATGACCGTGTTGATGGTGGCATCTTCACGGGTCTTGGTCAGGATCGGCATATCGGCAACGGCTGGGTCCAGCTCGTCGATGTTGGCGGAGCCGGCCATGAAGTTGCCTTCCATCATCAGCAGGCAGTAGATCGCTTCGTGAACGCCTGCGGCGCCCAGGGAGTGACCCGACAGGCTCTTGGTGGAGCTGATGGCCGGAGCCTTGTCGCCGAATACCGCACGCACGCCTTCCATTTCCTTGGCATCGCCCACCGGAGTGGAGGTGCCATGGGTGTTCAGGTAGTCGATTGGGGTATCAACGGTGGCCATGGCCATCTGCATGCAGCGGATGGCACCTTCGCCGCTTGGCGCGACCATGTCGTAGCCGTCGGAAGTCGCGCCGTAGCCGACGATTTCCGCGTAGATTTTCGCGCCACGGGCCAGAGCGTGTTCCAGCTCCTCGACCACCACCATGCCGCCACCGCCGGCGATGACGAAACCGTCACGCTTGGCGTCGTAGGCACGGGAGGCTTTTTCCGGGGTTTCGTTGTACTGGGTGGACAGTGCACCCATGGCGTCGAACAGGAACGATTGGCTCCAGTGCTCTTCTTCACCGCCACCGGCGAACACGATGTCCTGCTTGCCCAACTGGATCTGCTCGACCGCAGTACCAATGCAGTGAGCACTGGTGGCGCAGGCGGAGGAGATCGAGTAGTTCACGCCCTTGATCTGGAAGGGCGTGGCCAGGCACGCGGAAACGGTGCTGCCCATGGTCCGCGTGACGCGGTACGGGCCAACGCGCTTGACGCCTTTCTCGCGCAGGATGTCCAGCGCTTCCATCTGGTTCAAGGTCGACGCGCCGCCGGAGCCGGCGATCAGGCCGGTGCGGACGTTGGACACCTGGTCGTCGCTCAGGCCGGAGTCGGCAATCGCGTCTTTCATGGCCAGGTAGGCATAAGCTGCGGCATGGCCAACGAAGCGATAGATCTTGCGATCAATCAGTTCTTCGAGGGGAAGGTCGATGGAGCCGGAAACCTGGCTACGCAGACCCATTTCGGCATATTCCGGGTTGAAGCGGATGCCAGGGCGACTTGCACGCAGGTTAGCGGAGACGGTCTCTTTGTCATTGCCCAGGCACGAAACGATGCCCAGACCAGTGATAACGACGCGGCGCATGCGGATAACCCTTAAAAGTTGTCAGTGGAAGTGAACACGCCGACGCGAAGGCCTTCGGCGGTATAGATCTCGCGACCGTCGACGCTCACCGAACCATCGGCGATGGCCAGGTTCAGCTTGCCCTTGAGGACGCGCTTGATTTGAATGTTATAGGTGACTTTCTTGGCGGTCGGCAGGACCTGGCCAAAGAACTTCACTTCGCCCGAACCCAGGGCACGACCGCGGCCTGGCAGGCCTTGCCAGCCGAGGAAAAAGCCGACCAGCTGCCACATGGCATCAAGGCCCAGGCAGCCCGGCATCACCGGGTCACCTTCGAAATGGCAGGCGAAGAACCACAGGTCCGGGGTGATATCCAGCTCGGCGACCAATTCACCTTTGCCGTACTTGCCACCCTCTTCGCTGATAAGGGTGATGCGATCCACCATCAGCATGTTGGGGGCGGGCAGTTGCGCGTTACCTGGGCCGAACAGCTCACCGCGACTGCAGCGCAGCAGGTCTTCCCGGGTAAAGGCGTTTTGTTTGGTCATGCGAGCTCCTCAATAATCCCATGCGGCAGGGCCGGGTAAATCTTCCCGACCGACTGAAGCGTGCTTGCCTCACGTCGGCAGCCTACAGGTAGACTATTGCGTTGTAGTGAAAGTCACAGCATCAAGGACATGAATGTACACTTGTGCACTGAAATTTTAAACCGGACTCATTTATAGGCCCGCTCGGGTGCCTAAGACTGCCGCACTTTCGTCTTTCACGCCAGTCGCAGTTGGCTGATGCTGCCCATCTAATGCACCCAGCGCTGTAGGATTTGCTGCAAATCCGTGCGTTTGAACGGCTTGGCCAGGTAATCGTTCATTCCGGCGGCCAGGCAGGCTTCGCGATCACCCTGTAACGCATTGGCCGTCAGGGCAATGATCGGCAGGTCGGCGCAGCCGGGCAATTGGCGGATCTGGCGGGTGGCGTCATAACCGTCGATCACCGGCAGCCGGCAATCCATCAGGATCGCGGTGAAGATCAGGCTCTCGGCACTGCGGATCGCTTCGGCGCCGTCGGTGGCGACGCTCACCTCAAACCCCAGGCTACGCAGCATGGCTTGGACCACGGTGCGGTTGACCGGGTTGTCTTCCACCAGCAACACATGGCGGCCTTCACCGGCGCCGGCTTTGTGCTGCGCGTCCGGAGCAATCTGCGGCAGGCTCTGCTGGCAGATCGCCAGGGGAATTTCCAGGGTAAACACCGATCCCAGGCCTTCCTCGCTCTGGGCGCGCAAGGTGCCACCCATGCGCTCGGCCAGGGTCCGGGCAATCGGCAGGCCCAGGCCGGTGCCGCCGTAACGCCTGGAGATAGAGCTGTCTGCCTGTTGAAAGGCGTCGAACATCAGTTCCAGGCGCTCGGCCGAAATACCAATCCCGGTGTCGCGCACGGTGCAGGTGAACCACAGCAGTTCGTGGTCCAGGGTCTGCCAGTTCGGCTCGACGCTGACCGTGCCTTGTTCGGTGAATTTCAGCGCATTACCGATCAGGTTCACCAGGATCTGCCGGATCCGCGTCGGGTCGCCCTGCACGCGCAGCGCTTCCATGCCCGGCGGGATCGGCAACTCCAGGACCAGCCCGCGCTGTATGGCGCTGTGCTGGAAGGCCTGGGCGCAGCTGTTGATCAGGTCCACCAGGTTGAACGGAATATGCTCAAGCTCCAGGGCCGAGCGTTCGATACGCGAGAAATCGAGAATATCGTTGATGACTTTGAGCAAGTGTTCGGTGGACTCCGAGGCCAGCGCGGCGTACTCGGTCTGCTCGTCGGTCATGGCGGTGGTTTCGAGCAGTTGCAGCATGCCCAGTACGCCATTCATCGGCGTGCGCAGTTCATGGCTCATCATCGCCAGGAAGTCGGATTTGGCGCTGTTGGCGCGCTCGGCTTCCTCCCGCGTCTGAATCAACTGCGCCATGGCCTGCTGCTGTTCGCGACTGGCATGGTGCAGGCCTTCGGCAAGGTTGTTGATATGCCGTGACAGGTCGCCCAGCTCGGAGTCGTCGACAATCGGCAGCGGGGTCTTGTAATCACCCTGCTGGATTGCCTTGACCGCATGGCCCATGGCGCTGATCGGTTGCGACAGGCTGGAGGCCAGGCGGCGCGCCAGGAGGAAGGTGAACAGTAGGGCAAACAGCGCGAGGATCCCGGCCTTGAAGAGGATTTCCTGTTGGCGCTGGCTGAAGGCGTCATTGGACATGCCGACAATCACCCGTCCCAGATAGTCGGCCCGTGGCGCCTTGGGTTGCGCGGTGCTGTCCTGGAAAAAATCGTTGCCCAGCTGGATATGCTGCAGGCGAATCGGCGCCTGGAAGACTTTCACCGACAGCGAACGGTCATGCTTTTCCGACGGCTGCTCGACATACACCAGGATGTTTTCCGCGCTGTCCTGGATTTCCAGGAAACGCACATGGGGCGTGGCCAGCGTCGCCCGCAGCAGGCTGTCGAGCACGTCATTGTTGCCGGAGATCACCCCGTACTCGGTGGCCGGGGCCAACTGGTTGGCGATCAGTTGGCCGGTGTGGTCCAGTTCCTGGCGCAAGTCCTGGATCCGCACGAAGGTAAAGAAGCTGATCAGTAGCAGCGTCAGTAACAGGGCCGGGCCCAGGGTGATGATCTGGGTGCGGGTGTTGATATCCCAGCGGCGAACCAAGGTCATGGGTGTTTTTCCCCTTCGGCCAATCGGGTTGCGACGGTGGTCTCGTCCACCACTTCGATCCCCAGCGAGCGCGCCACTTGCGGGTTGCCCACGACTTTAAAGTGTTCCGGGTACAGCGAGCGCGGCCAGGCGGCCGGCGCGTGATCGAGCAGGCGGTCAAGCACATTCAACCAGTCGGCCTGATCGCTGTAGGTACTGGCCAGACTGCCCGCCCGCACGAAGCCGGCATTGGGACCGATCAGTGGCAGTTGTCTGGCGTAGCTGCTCAACAGCAGGTTTTTCACGGTTTTCGGGTTGTACAGTTGGGGATCATCCAGCCCCAGCAATACATCGCTGTTTTTAAACAGGCTGAGCAGCGGGCGGCTGTCATTAATGTTGTCCCAGTGCTGGGCGACGATTTCCAGGTCCAGAGCTGCGGCATGCTGGCGCAGTTCCGGCAGCAGGAATTCGCTGTCGCTACCGTACAGCACGCCAATGCGCCGGGCCTGGGGCAGGATATTGGCGATCAGGCGCAGCTGCCGGTCCAGGGGCGGATCGCTCCACAGCAGGCTGATCTTGCCGGGCACATGGCTGCCCAGGCGCTCGCGGGCTTGCAGGCGACTGATGCGCAGCACCAGGGTGGCCGGGCCCTGGGGGTCCTGCAGGCGCCAGTCGAGGCTCGGCAGATCCAGCAGGATCAGGCGGGTGCTGGTCGGTAATTGGCCGGGGGCGGGCATGTCTTGCAGGGCCTTGAAGGTGACGCTATCGGCGGGGCGCTGTTCGCGCAGGGCCTGGGTGAATGCCTGCACGCCGGGTCCATCCTCGGCGGCGGTCAGTAGGATTTCGGCGCTCCACGCGGGCACGGCCAATGCCAGGCTGACGAGCAGCAGGCAGCGGCGCCAGAACCTGGCGCCGAAGAGGGCGGTCATCCTTGACTGGGCAGGGTTCATGTCAGAACTCTAACTCCGCGCTGAAGTAGAGGACATGGCGCTGGTCGTAGTTATTGTCGACATGGGTAGTGGGCTGGCGGTCGAGGCGTTGTTGCAGCATGCCGGCCAGCTCCAGGTTGGCCTTGCCCAGGGCGATGCGTTTGGCGACCCGCATATCGACCCGTTCAAAGCGATATTGGTTGAGTGCGTCGTTGCCATAATAGAACAGCGCGCTGGACCAGCCTTGCCCCCACTCGCGCATCCAGCCGGCTGAGCCGCTGTTGCGCGCGGTCTGTTGCCGGTCCAGCGCGTTGCTGGCGTGGGCATCTACGTAAGCATAGGTCAGGCGCAGGCGGTCGGCGGCACTCAGGTGCCAGTCCAGCTGGGTTTCGGTGCCGGTAAACCGCGAGCTGTTACTGTTGCTGGCGATGTACTGGTTATTGCGCAGGGGCTCGCTGATCATGCCGGTGATTTCGTCATAGAACAGCTTGACGTCGAGGTTCAGCCCGAAATCCGCAAAAAAGCCGTTATAGCCCAGTTCCCGGGAGCGCATCAGTTCCTTGTCGAGGTTGCCCGGGCCCCGGGTCTTGACGAAATACTGGCCGGAGTTCTGCCCGTAGGTGGGGGAACTGAGGTTGGTGACCTTATAGCTCCAATTGACGTTGTTCTCGAACATGTCCGGCGAGCGGATGGCTTCGGAGTACACCGCCCGCAGCCCGTGGCGCGGGTTGATCAGGTAGTTGATCGCGACCCTGGGCGTCAGCGAGCTATCGCTCAGTTGGGTGTTTTCATACATCGCCCCGCCCTGCAACAGCCAGTGTTCGCTGGCGCGCCATTCGAGGTGGCCGAACAGGCGCCAGGTGGTGTCGTCCAGCCGGCCATTGAAGTAGGTGTCGGAATCGGCGCGGTCGTAGCGGTAATTCATGCCGCTGACCAGGCGCAGGCTGTCGGACAGGCTCAGGGTGTCCTGCACTTCCAGGTCGTAGCGGCTTTCCTTGGTGCTTTGGTCGATATTGCCGCAGACACTTTCCTTGCCGCCGTTATTCCACTGTTTCAGGACTTCTTCGGCCAATGCCTGCTCGGCAGGGGAGCCGGGTGGTGGGCTGCCGTTTTCAAAATCCTTTATGTGCCGCGCCAACTTTTCAGCGTAGTTGGGGTTCATTTGCCACAGTTGCGTCAACTGCGGGCTGAACGAGACCTTGGCATCACAGGCTTTCCAGATCTGCCGGCGATCCCATTGCTGCGCCGAGCCCTGGATATACAGGCTGTGGTCGGGATTGAAATCGAAGTTCCAGCGCAGGGAGGCGGCGTAGTCCTTGGCGCTGACGTCGGAATCGGTACCGCCATCGGTAATCCCGGCAAATACCGGCTTGTAGGTGTATGGCCGCTGGTTGGTCCCTTCCTTGGCGTTGATCTGCCAGTCGATGCTTTGCTGCTGGTCGAGGGTCTGGCTGACCTTCAGGCTGAAGCGGCTCAGGCGCCGGCTGTCGCGGTAGTCGGCACCCACGCGGTTGCTGTCAAAGCCGTCATCCTGCTGCCCGGACAGCGACAGCCGCAGGTTGCCGGTGTCCCAGCCCAGGCCCTGGCTGGCATACCAATCGTTGATCCCGCGCTCGCCCCGGATCATTTTCATCCGAGTGCCCTGGCTGTTGGCCGGCGAGCGGGTGAGGATATTGACCACCGCCATCAGCGCATTGGCGCCGTAGCTGACGGTATTGGGCCCACGGAACACCTCGATCCGCTCGATATCCTCCATGGCCACCGGAATATCGCTCCAGTCCACCGTGGCCAGGCCGGCGCGGTACACCGAGCGGCCGTCGATCAGCACCTGCATGCGCCGCGCTTCGCTGGCGTTGGTGCCGTGATAGTTGACGGCAGCCTGGTTGCCCGAGGTGTAGCCCACCATCATCCCCGGCACCAGGCGCAGCAACTCGGCGATATCCCGCGCGCCGCTGGCCTTGATCAGTTCGCTGTCGATCACCGTCATGCTGCCAGGTACCGCGGCGGCCGACTGCTTGAGTCGGGTCGCCGTCAGGACCTGGGGCAGTGGCTGGTTGTCGAGGAACAGATCGTCGGCCAGCAACGGTGTGCTGACCAACAGCGCCAGAAACAGAGATGAACGAGGAGGAGGGCCCAAATACACGGCACGGCCTTGATAATTGCGGATAGCCGCCCATGTTAACTGAGGCGGGCGCTTTTGCCAGTCGGCACCATCGCAATTACTGTGGTCTATTCGGCCATTTTCCGACAAATGCGGAAAACACAGAAGGGCTGGTCGCCGTCTGGCCGGCCCGTATAATGCCGCCATCGCCACTGCTTATGGATTAACGGATTGCATATGACTGAACAGCGCCCAATTGCGGTCCTGGGAGGCGGAAGTTTTGGTACCGCCGTGGCTAATCTGCTGGCCGAAAACGGCCATCAGGTGCGCCAGTGGATGCGCGATCCCGAACAGGCCGAGGCCATCCGGGTCAACCGCGAAAACCCCCGTTACCTCAAGGGCATCAAGATTCACGCTGCGGTCACGCCGGTCACGGACCTGCAGGCCACCCTGGATGACTGCGACCTGTGCTTCGTTGCGCTGCCCTCCAGTGCCCTGCGCTCGGTGCTGGCGCCCCATGCCGAGCGGCTGGCGGGCAAGATGCTGGTCAGCTTGACCAAAGGTATCGAGGCCCAGACCTTCAAGCTGATGAGCGAAATCCTCGAAGAAATCGCGCCCCAGGCGCGCATTGGTGTGCTCTCCGGGCCGAACCTGGCGCGGGAAGTGGCCGAACATGCCTTGACCGCGACCGTGGTCGCCAGTGAAGACGAGGCCTTGTGCGAACAGGTGCAGGCCGTGCTGCATGGCCGTACCTTCCGTGTCTATGCCAGTGCTGACCGCTTTGGCGTAGAGCTGGGCGGCGCGCTGAAAAACGTCTACGCCATCATCGCCGGCATGGCGGTGGCCCTGGGCATGGGGGAAAACACCAAGAGCATGCTGATTACCCGCGCCTTGGCGGAAATGACCCGCTTTGCGGTCAACCAGGGCGCCAACCCCATGACCTTCCTTGGCCTGGCCGGGGTGGGCGACTTGATCGTCACCTGTTCGTCACCGAAAAGCCGCAACTATCAGGTCGGTTTCGCCCTGGGCCAGGGCCTGAGCCTGGAAGATGCCGTCACCCGCCTGGGTGAAGTGGCCGAAGGGGTCAATACTCTCAAAGTACTGAAGGCCAAGGCCCAGGAAACCGGGGTCTATATGCCGTTGGTCGCCGGCCTGCACGCGATCCTGTTCGAAGGGCGCACCTTGAACCAGGTCATCGAGTTGCTGATGCGTGCCGAGCCCAAGACTGATGTCGACTTTATTTCCACCAGTGGTTTCAACTGAGGAACCCGCGATGAACGATCCGAAAGCAGCACCCAAGTATGAATCCATTGCCCTGCGCATCCTGTGGATGCTGGTGTTTGCCCTGGTCTGGCAAGTAGCGCAGTTCATCCTCGGGGCGTTGGTGGTGGTGCAATTGATCTACCGCCTGATCTACGGCGCACCGAACCTGGGCCTGATGAACTTTGGCGACAGCCTCAGCCAGTTCCTCGCGCAGATTGGCCGTTTTGGCAGCTTCCACAGTGAGCAGAAACCCTGGCCCTTTGCCGATTGGCCAACCCCGCGCGCCCCGGAAGGCGAAGCCGCCCACAGCGTGCCGCCAGCCCCGCACCCGGTGCGCGATGAGGAGCCCAAGCTATGAAGCTGTGGGTGTTGCGCCACGGTGAAGCCGAGTCCCATGCACCCAGCGATGCCCAGCGCAACCTGACCGAGCGTGGCCGCGAAGAAGTGCTGCACAGCGCCGCGCACCTGATCGGCCAGCCCATCGGCGCGATCATCGCCAGCCCTTATGTGCGGGCGCAACAGACCGCCCAATTGGTGCGCGAGGCGTTGGGGTTTGTGCCAGAAATCCGCACCGTGTCGTGGCTGACGCCGGACGGCAACCCCCTGCAAGTCCTGGAAAAACTCGACACCGATGACAATGTGCTGCTGGTCAGCCATCAGCCTTTGGTGGGCAACCTGATCAGCTTTTTGCAGCACGGGCACCAGCGCCAGCCGCAACCGATGCACACCGCCAGCCTGGCGGAGCTGGAAGGGGACTTCCCGCTGGCGGGGCTGATGAGCCTCAACAACGTGAAAAACCCCTGATTTTTAAGGCACAACACAATCAACTGTGGGAGCGGGCTTGCTCGCACACAAGCCCTTTCCCACAGTTTGATTGCGTTCTGCCTGCAAGCGACTTGCAGTGCTCCTGTGTGCATGGAATAGTCCACCAAGCAAGTGCTTGGTTGGCTACCATCGGAACACACAGGAGCGCGTCCCATGTCTGTCGCTTTTCGTTTGCCGCTGCAGGTCTTCTTTGAACGTGAGGCGCGCCATCCGCGCCAGCGCTTCCTGGTCCAGCCCACGGGTGGCGGCGAGGTGCAGACCCTCACCTGGGGCGAGGTCGGCCACCAGGCCCGTTGCGCCGCCCATTGGCTACGGGCACGGGAGTTGCCCCAGGGCTCGCACATTGCCCTGATCTCGAAAAACTGCGCGCACTGGATTATCGCCGACCTGGCGATCTGGATGGCCGGGCATGTCTCGGTGCCGCTGTACCCCAACCTCACCGCCGACTCCGTGGCCCATGTGCTGGAGCACTCCGAGGCGGCGTTGGTGTTTATCGGCAAGCTCGACGACTGGCCGGCCATGGCCCCAGGCATCAAGGCCGGGCTTGCGACCATCAGCCTGCCGCTGTGCCCCGAGGGCCCGTTCGACTTCACTTGGGCCGACCTGCAGGCCTGCTCACCGATCCAGGATGACCCGGCGCCGGCTGCCACGGACCTGGCCACCATCATTTACACCTCCGGCACTACCGGCCTGCCCAAAGGCGTGATGCACACCTTCGGCGCCCTGGCGTTTGCGGCAACCCGAGGCACCGAGCTGTTCGGCCTGGGGGAGGGCGACCGGCTGCTGTCCTACCTGCCGCTGTGCCATGTGGCCGAGCGCATG
Source organism: Pseudomonas sp. DD1 (assembly GCF_044510355.1). Taxonomy (NCBI): domain Bacteria; kingdom Pseudomonadati; phylum Pseudomonadota; class Gammaproteobacteria; order Pseudomonadales; family Pseudomonadaceae; genus Pseudomonas; species Pseudomonas sp. DD1. The sequence continues at coordinate 58,781 of NZ_MSAJ01000004.1, forward strand.
TTTGTCGAGATGGCTGCGATCTACACCGGGCAAACGGTGTTTTTTGCCGAAAGCCTCGACACCTTCCTCACCGACCTGCAACGCGCCCGGCCCACGGCCTTGTTCGGCGTGCCACGGATCTGGACCAAGTTCCAGATGGGGGTGTACGGCAAAATCCCGGAAAAACGCCTTGAGCTGCTATTGCGCCTGCCATTTATCGGCAAGCGCGTCGGGCGCAAGGTGCTCGCCGGGCTTGGCCTGGACGCGGTGCGGGTGGCCCTGTCCGGCGCGGCGCCGGTGCCCGAGGCGTTGCTGCGCTGGTACCTGCGCCTGGGCCTGGATGTGCTGGAGGTGTATGGCATGACCGAAAGCTGTGGTTATTCCCATGTCTGTCGCCCCGGCCAGCAGAAGATTGGCTGGATCGGCCTTCCGTGCCCGGACGTGGAGGTGCGCATTGACCCGGCCGGTGAAGTCCAGGTGCGCAGCGGCGCGACCATGCTCGGTTACTTCAAGGACCCGCAGAAGACTGCCGAGACCCTCACCGAAGACGGCTTCCTGCGTACCGGCGACAAGGGCGAGCAGGATGCCGAAGGCCGCCTGCGCCTGACCGGGCGGCTCAAGGAGATCTTCAAGACCAGCAAGGGCAAGTACGTCGCCCCGGCCCCCATCGAAAACCGCCTGGCGGAGCACGGGCGCATTGAGCAGGTGTGTGTGGTCGGTGATGGCCTGAGCGCGCCGATGGGTTTGTGCGTGCTGTCTGCAGTGGGCCAGCAGGAGGCCGCCGGCGAGGCCCGGCAATCTTTGCATGGCAGCCTGGAGCGCCTGCTGGAAGAGGTCAACCAGGTGCTGGATAAACATGAGCGCTTGCGTCAACTGGTGGTGGTGAAAGACAGTTGGGCCGTGGAAAACGGCTTTCTGACACCGACCCTGAAGATCAAGCGCAACGTGATCGAGTCAACCTACGGCCCACAGTTCCAGGCCTGGAGCGCACGTTCCGAGGCAGTGCTGTGGCAGGATTGAGCACCCAAATAAAATCAACAAGGACACTGCAATGAGCCTGTGGCGCACCCTCCCCAATATCGAGCAACTCAATGCCATCCAGAAAAACACCATTGGTGAAGTGCTGGATATCCGTTTCGAGACCTTCGACGACCAGTCCCTGACCGCCAGCATGGTGATCGACCACCGCACCCATCAACCCTATGGCTTGCTGCACGGTGGGGCCTCGGTGGTGTTGGCCGAAACGGTCGGCTCCATGGCCAGCTACCTGTGCATCGACGCCAGCAAGTTCTATTGCGTGGGCCTGGAAATCAACGCCAACCACCTGCGTGGCCTGCGTTCCGGGCGGGTGACGGCGGTGGCCCGGGCGATCCATATCGGGCGCACCACCCATGTCTGGGACATCCGCCTGACCAGTGACGAGGGCAAGGCCAGTTGTGTGTCGCGCCTGACCATGGCCGTGGTGCCCCTGGGCGAGAACCCGCCGGCGCGATAGGTGTGGCGTGAGTGTCATCATTCCTGGCAGTTACAGTCATTGCTGTAGCGGCCAGGCGTGAGGACAATCGAATTCTGTTTTGGATGATGGGTTGGTTATGTCGCAACATGTGTTTTTCACTCATGCCAATGGCTTTCCTTCGGCGACCTACGGCAAATTGTTCGATGCCCTGGCCCCGGAGTACGCGGTGGCGCACCTGTCGCAGCACGGCCACGACCCGCGGTTTCCGGTGGATGACAACTGGCAGAACCTGGTGGACGAACTGATCCACCACCTGGAGCAGCAGCCGGAGCCGGTGTGGGGCGTCGGCCACTCATTGGGCGGGGTGCTGCATTTGCACGCGGCCCTGCGTTGCCCGCAGTTGTATCGCGGGGTGGTGATGCTCGACTCGCCGGTGCTGACCCTGGCTGACCGCTGGGTGATCCGCGCGGCCAAGCGTTTTGGCCTGATCGACCGCCTGACCCCGGCTGGCCGCACCCTGGGCCGGCGCGAAGAGTTCAGCGACCTGGACGCTGCGCGTCAGTATTTTTCCGGCAAGACACTGTTTCGCGGGTTTGACCCGGACTGCCTGGAGGCCTACCTGCAACATGGTCTGCACCAGGTCGGCGATCGCCTGCGCCTGCGGTTCGACCCGGCCACGGAAATCAGCATTTATCGGGGCGTGCCACACACCAGCCCCGGCCAGACCCGCCAATTGAAAGTGCCACTGGCCGTAGTACGCGGCCGGCAGAGCCGGGTGGTGATGCGCCATCACGCCAGCGGCGTCGCACGCCTGCCCATGGGCGAGATGCTGACCATGCCCGGCGGCCACATGTTTCCCCTGGAGCGGCCGCAGGACACGGCGACCCTGATCAAGAACCTGTTTACCCGTTGGAAAGCCCGCGAGCGCAGTTGCGCATGACCACGCCTGTCGAAGAAGTGCGCCTGAGCCTGCCGCACATTGAGCTGGCGGCCCATCTGTTCGGCCCGGAAGACGGCCTGCCGGTGATCGCCCTGCATGGCTGGCTGGACAACGCCAACAGCTTTGCGCGCCTGGCGCCCAAGCTGCAGGGTTTGCGCATTGTCGCCCTGGACATGGCCGGTCACGGCCACTCGGCCCACCGCCCGGCTGGGGCGGGGTACGCCTTGTGGGATTACGTGTTTGATGTGCTGCAAGTGGCCGAACAGCTGGGCTGGAAACGTTTTGCATTACTTGGCCACTCCCTGGGGGCAGTCGTTTCCACGGTGCTGGCCGGGGCCTTGCCGGAGCGCGTGACGCACTTGGCGTTGATCGACGGCGTGATCCCGCCGACCGCCACCGGCGAGGACCCCGCCGAGCGCCTGGGCATGGCCCTGCAGGCGCAAATCAACCTGCAGGACAAGCGCAAACCGGTGTACGGCACCCTCGACCGGGCGGTGGAAGCGCGAATGAAAGGCGTGGTGGCCGTCAGCCGTGAAGCCGCGGAACTCCTGGCCCAGCGCGGCTTGATGCCAGTGCCGGGCGGCTACACCTGGCGCAGTGACAGCCGCCTGACCCTGGCCTCGCCAATACGCCTGACGGAAGAACAGGCCATGGCCTTCGTGCGTCGAGTGGCGTGCCCTGCACAGTTGGTGGTCGCGCAAGAAGGCATGCTGGCCAAACATCCCGAGCTGCTTGCGCAGGTGCCGTTCACTGTCACCACCCTTGCAGGTGGCCATCATTTGCACCTGAATGACGAGTCGGGAGCGGTTCTTGTTGCAGACTGTTTCAATCGGTTCTTCACCGCGCCTTGACTTGGCGGGGGCAACTGTCGAGGCTGGGCGGATTGAAAGGGAGTCAACCATGAACAATCCGAATACCGCGAAGGCATCCACCGGCCCAGGCGCACCGATCCGATGAGTAGTGCCAAGGGAATTATCCGTGTGCTTGGGCTGTGCTGCATCAGCCCGTTGGTCTTCGCTGCTGATCTACCGGGAAGCCAGGATCTGCCCAGCGTGGCCCGTCAGGTGGATGCGCAGATTGTCGACTACCGTCCCGCCGAAGAAAAAGAACGCATCTACCCCATGGGCGCGATCCGCAAGATCAGCGGCCAGTTGCGCTACGACGGTCAGGCCACGGCCCGTGGCCAAGTAACCGCCATCACCTATGAACTGCCTGCCGAGCACAGTTCCAGCACGGCCTTCAAAGCCACGCGCGAGGCGTTGCAAGAACAGGGCGCGCAGTTGTTGTTCTGGTGCCAGGCCCGCGATTGTGGCGAAAGCAGCCTCTGGGCCAATGAAGTGTTGGGCAATGCCAAGCTGGTCGGCGCCGATGGCCAGCAGGAATTCCTCTTGCTGCGCCTGGCCGCCCCTCAGGACAACTCTCTGGTGGCGCTGTACGGCATCACCCGCGGCAATCGCCGGGCTTACCTGCATGTGGAGCAAATGGACGCCAGCGCGCCATTGGGGCAATTGCTGCCGACCTCTGCCACACTGCTGCGCGAACTGAAAAGCACCGGCGACCTGGATTTCCCTTTGCTGGGGGCTGAGCCCGACGCAACATGGTTGACCCTGATTTCCCGTGGATTGAACCTCGACACCACCTTGCGGGTCAGTTTGAGCGGACCCAACGCTGAAGCCTGGCGCCAGGGCCTGATCGACAAGGGCGTGCGTGCGGCGCGCCTGGAAACCGCTACTGGCGAGACCCAGGGCCTGCATCTGCAAGTGATCCGCTGATCGTTCCAGGGCGAACGGACCCGCGCCGTTCGCCTAAGCTCTCCCTCAACAGACTTCTTTTCGAGAAAGCACATGCTCAACAATGATCGCCTGCTGGTGCAGATCCTGCTCCTGGTGCTGTTTGGTGCCAGTTTCTGGGTGATGGCGCCGTTCTGGTCGGCGCTGTTCTGGGGCGCGGTGCTGGCGTTTGCCAGCTGGCCGCTGATGCGCCTGTTGACCCGCGCCCTGGGCGGCCGCGAGTCCCTGGCAGCGGGGATCCTGACCTTGGGCTGGATGTTGCTGGTGGCAGTGCCACTGGTGTGGCTGGGCTTCAACCTGGCCGACCATGTGCGCGATGCCGTGGCGCTGATCAAGGACGTCCAGGTCGACGGCCTGCCCGAAGCACCCACCTGGCTGGGCTCGATCCCGTTTGTGGGAGAGCGGCTGGTGGGCATGTGGGACAGCATCGACCAGCAGGGCGCGGCCCTGATGGTCACGATCAAGCCCTACCTGGGGCAGGTCGGCAACTGGCTGCTGGCCCGCAGCGCGCAGATCGGCGGCGGCATCCTCGAACTGACCCTCAGCCTGGTGTTTGTATTCTTTTTCTACCGCGACGGGCCACGCCTGGCGATGTTCGTCCACCGCCTGCTGGAGCGTTTGATCGGTGATCGCGCCGGCTACTACATCGACCTGGTGGCCGGTACGGTGCAACGGGTGGTCAACGGCGTGATCGGCACCGCCGCCGCCCAGGCATTGCTGGCACTGATCGGCTTCCTGATTGCCGGCGTGCCCGGGGCACTGGTGCTGGGCATCGTCACCTTCCTGCTCAGCCTGATCCCCATGGGCCCGCCCCTGGTCTGGATCCCGGCCACGGCCTGGTTGGTATGGAAGGGCGATTACACCTACGCGGTGTTCCTCGGCGTCTGGGGCACATTCATCATCAGTGGCGTAGACAACGTGCTCAAGCCCTACCTGATCAGCCGCGGCGGTAACCTGCCACTGGTGATCGTGTTGCTGGGGGTATTTGGTGGCTTGATCGCGTTTGGCTTTATCGGCTTGTTTATCGGGCCGACCTTGTTGGCGGTGGCGTATAGCCTGTTGACGGATTGGAGCGCGACTCAGGCGCAGGTTCGTCGCGAGGACAAGGTGAGCTGATCCTTTGTAGGAGCCGGCAATGGCTAGGTCCAGGGTAGTCACGTTTTTGCCGTCACCTGCGGGCGAGGCTACTGTCGGGGCATGTTGCAGGCGTGTCGTGAATGTATCTACCTTGAAATATTAGTCGGTTCTCCCAGAAAAATAGGCGCTTGCCGAGGATTTACCGATCATCGGATCCCGCAAAGCCGCTGCTTGCGCTACAATCCGCGCCGATTTCGACTTGCCTGAGAGCCCATTCCAATGTCCGTCTGCCAGACTCCTATCATCGTCGCCCTGGATTACCCCACCCGTGACGCCGCACTGAAGCTGGCTGACCAGTTGGACCCCAAGCTCTGCCGGGTCAAGGTCGGCAAGGAGCTGTTCACCAGTTGTGCCGCAGAAATCGTCGGCACCCTGCGTGACAAGGGTTTTGAGGTGTTCCTCGACCTGAAATTCCACGATATCCCCAACACCACCGCGATGGCGGTCAAGGCCGCGGCCGAGATGGGCGTGTGGATGGTCAACGTCCACTGTTCCGGCGGCCTGCGCATGATGGCCGCGTGCCGTGAGGTGCTGGATCAGCGCAGCGGTCCCAAGCCATTGCTGATCGGTGTGACCGTGCTGACCAGCATGGAGCGTGAGGACCTGGCCGGTATTGGTCTGGATATCGAGCCCCAGGAGCAAGTACTGCGTCTGGCGGCCCTGGCGCAGAAGGCCGGCCTCGATGGCCTGGTGTGTTCGGCGCTGGAGGCCCAGGCGTTGAAGACTGCCCATCCTACGCTGCAACTGGTGACCCCGGGGATTCGTCCGGCGGGCAGCGCCCAGGACGATCAGCGGCGGATTCTTACGCCGCGCCAGGCGCTGGATGCGGGTTCTGATTACTTGGTGATCGGTCGTCCGATCAGCCAGGCGGCCGATCCGGCCAAGGCCCTGGCGGCGGTGGTTGCCGAAATCGCCTGATGCCTTTGCGCTAAAAATGTGGGAGACTGCCCATCCTACGCTGCAACTGGTGACCCCGGGGATTCGTCCGGCGGGCAGCGCCCAGGACGATCAGCGGCGGATTCTTACGCCGCGCCAGGCGCTGGATGCGGGTTCTGATTACTTGGTGATCGGTCGTCCGATCAGCCAGGCGGCCGATCCGGCCAAGGCCCTGGCGGCGGTGGTTGCCGAAATCGCCTGATGCCTTTGCGCTAAAAATGTGGGAGCTGGCTTGCCAGCGATGCAGGCACCTCGGTTTTTCAGTCAGTCCGAGGTGATGCTATCGCAGGCAAGCCAGCTCCCACAGTTGCTTACGGTGTGCCGCTTGGCACTCGATCCCACAAGGGCGCTGTGAGGTGTCAGTTGACCTTCAGCACCAACTTGCCAAAGTTCTCGCCGTTGAACAGCTTCATCAGCGTTTCAGGGAACGTCTCCAGTCCCTCGACAATATCTTCCTTGCTCTTGAGCTTGCCTTGCGCCATCCAGCCGGCCATTTCCTGCCCGGCGGCGGCAAAGTTCGCCGCATGGTCCATCACCACAAACCCTTCCATACGCGCCCGATTGACCAGCAGTGACAAGTAGTTGGCCGGTCCCTTCACGGCTTCCTTGTTGTTGTACTGGCTGATGGCCCCGCAGATCACCACCCGCGCCTTCAACGCGAGGCGGCTGAGCACGGCGTCGAGGATATCGCCGCCGACGTTATCGAAATACACGTCCACGCCTTTTGGGCATTCGCGCTTGAGGGCCGCCGGCACGTCTTCGTGCTTGTAGTCGATGGCCGCGTCGAACCCCAGTTCCTCCAGCAAAAACTTGCACTTGTCGGCGCCGCCAGCAATCCCTACCACGCGGCAGCCTTTGATCTTGGCGATCTGCCCGGCAATGCTGCCCACCGCCCCGGCGGCGCCGGAAATCACTACGGTATCGCCGGCCTTGGGCGCGCCGGTGTCGAGCAGGGCAAAGTAGGCGGTCATGCCGGTCATGCCCAGCGCCGACAGATAGCGCGGCAGCGGCGCCAGTTTCGGATCGACCTTATAGAAACCGCGCGGCTCGCCGAGGAAGTAGTCCTGTACACCCAGGGCGCCATTCACGTAGTCCCCGACCGCGAATTTCGGCGTGTTCGAGGCGATGACCTGGCCTACGCCCAAGGCGCGCATGACTTCGCCGATGGCGACCGGCGGGATGTAGGACTTGCCTTCATTCATCCAGCCACGCATGGCTGGGTCGAGGGACAGGTATTCGTTGCGCACCAGCACCTGGCCGTCCGCCAGGTTGCCCACCGGCACTTCCTGGTAGGTGAAGGTGTCCCGCGTGGCCGCACCGACCGGGCGTTTGGCAAGCAGGAATTGGCGGTTGGTCTGGGCAGTCATGGCAAGGACTCTGGATAAATGGACCTCAAGTGATAGACCTTCCAGGCGCCAGGAGCAAGGTCGGCCGATACCTGCGAATGCCCGGCGATAGGCTGGGTTGATAGTGGGCCCGGCAGGCTTATCACTGCCGTGCATGGGCGCTCAACCGGCCCTCTGATAGTGCTGACGCGTGGCGCCTGGCCCTGGCTATGCTGGGCCCACGGGCATTCATCCAAGGATATAAGCAATGAGCATGACGTTTTCCGGCCAGGTCGCCCTGGTCACCGGCGCTGCCAACGGTATCGGCCGCGCCACGGCGCTGGCATTCGCCAACGAAGGCCTGAAGGTCGTGGTCGCCGACCTGGATGTGGCGGGCGGAGAGGGCACCGTCGCGTTGATCCGCGAGACGGGCGGCGAGGCGTTGTTCGTGCGCTGCAACGTCACCCTGGAGGCGGATGTGCAGCAACTGATGCAGCAAGTGCTGAACAGCTATGGTCGCCTGGACTATGCGTTCAACAATGCCGGCATCGAGATTGAACAGGGCAAGTTGGCCGATGGCACCCTGGATGAGTTCGACGCCATCATGGGGGTCAACGTCAAGGGCGTGTGGTTGTGCATGAAGTATCAGCTGCCGTTGCTGCTGGCCCAGGGCGGTGGGGCGATCGTCAACACCGCGTCGGTGGCGGGGTTGGGGGCTGCGCCGAAGATGAGTATTTATGCGGCGTCCAAGCATGCGGTGATTGGCCTGACCAAGTCGGCGGCCATCGAGTACGCGAAAAAGAAAATCCGCGTCAACGCCGTGTGCCCGGCGGTGATAGACACCGACATGTTCCGTCGTGCCTATGAAGCCGATCCGCGCAAGGCTGAGTTTGCCGCCGCCATGCACCCGGTCGGGCGCATTGGCACGGTCGGGGAAATCGCCAGCGCGGTGCTGTATCTGTGCAGCGATGGCGCCGCGTTCACCACTGGCCAGGCATTGGCCGTGGATGGCGGTGCGACGGCTATTTAGGACGGGTCGCCGTGCACCACTGAGAAAGTGATTTCCAGTGCTGTGGGGCGTTTCCGCAGGTGGCAAGATGCCCTGGGCTATTGTGTTTCAATAGGTAAATAACCCAATAAAATCAATGATTTAATAAATTTATGAACAGGGTGACCCTGGCCTTCTGTGCTTAACTGTTTTGAGTTAAATGCCAAACAGTTGAAGGGGGGTGGCTCATGGATTTAGGGATCAATCGACAAGCCCTTGTACCGGTGGTTCAGCAAATTGTCAGCGCCATTGCCGCATGGATTCGGGAGAGCGGGGTCAGCCCCGGAACGCGCCTGCCTTCCATCCGGCAACTGGCCCAGGACAACCTGCTCAGTCAATCCAGTGTGATCGAGGCGCTGGAGCGCATGGTGGCCGAAGGGGTCTTGGCCTCAAGGGCCGGTTCGGGGTTTGTTATCGCCGAGCAACCGGTGGCCAGCAGCCCATTGGCGGAGTGCCAGTGGTATGAGGGGGCAGAACGCAGGTGGGGGGCCTTTACCGATAACCAGTTGGGAGAATTGAAGCTGGGGTGCGGCTGGCTGCCGGACTCCTGGCGTGAAAGTGATGACATCAGCTATGCGATTCGCGAAATCAGCCGTACCGATACCGCTGGGGTTTTCAATTACAGCACGCCCCTGGGGTTGCCGGCGTTACGTGAGCAATTGCACAAGCGCCTGACACAGATCCAGGTGGCCAGCACTGCCGAGCAGATCCTCACCACCCACGGCGCGAGCCATGCCCAGGACCTGCTGATCCGCACCTTGCTCAAGGCCGGCGACACGGTGGTGGTCGAGAGCCCTGGCTACGGCAACCTGTATCGTCAGTTGGCTTTCCACGGTGTCATGTTGCTGGAGGTGCCCAGAACCCGCAGCGGCCCGGATATCCAGGCCCTGGAAACGCTGCTGGCCCGCCACCGCCCCAAGTGCCTGTTCATCAACAGCCTCTACCACAACCCGACGGGCACCAGCCTGTCGCGGGTGGTCGCCGAGCGTCTGTTGCACCTGGCCCACACTCGGGACTTCCTGATTGTCGAGGAGGATGTCTACGGCGACCTGCAACATGCTTCCTGTACCCGTCTGGCGGCGTTGGCCCATGATGATCGGGTGATCTATGTCTCGAGCTTTTCCAAGACCCTGAGCAGCGCCCTGCGGGTTGGCTATCTCACCGCCAGCACGGCCCTCATCAGCCAATTGCTCAAGCTCAAGACCTTGACCGGTATGGGCACCTCACGCTTTGCCGAAGCGATGGTGGCCAGTCTCCTGACCAACGGCACCTACCGCAAATGGGTACAGCGCCTGCGCCGACGGCTGAGCGCGGAGATGGCGAAGACCTTGCAGGTGCTGGAGGATGAAGAGTGGGAGGTCTTTGCGGTGCCCGCAGGTGGCATGTTTGTGTGGGCGCGCCCGGGTTCAGGGGATGGCTCAAGGGTGCACGCAAGGGCCCGACAGCTTGGGGTCTTGCTGTCTTCCGGCGAGTTGTTCAGCCCGACCGGCGAGCACGCTGAATGGCTGCGGATCAATGTGGCCTATGCTTGCGATCATCGGGCCCTGGCATTGTTCAAAGCCATGGGCCCCACAGGATCGACCTCCACCATTCTGAAAACGACGGGGATGTAGCTTTTTGCCATTATTGTGGCGCCAACGTCTTGTGTTGCAGGGCCCGGGATTGCGAATCTCGTTGCATGGATACCGGGCTTGCTGGCGTTCGCCACCCCAAGAGGACTTTGCGCAATGATTTCGGCCGTGCAACGACGATTTGCCAACCTTGGGCTGGCCAGGAAGCTGGGGCTGGGGTTTGCCCTGGTATTGCTGTTGACGGCCCTGGTGGCGGCGATTGGCGTGTGGTCCCTGCAAACCGTTGGCCAGCGTTTTGTGGGGCTCAAGGGCATGTCTTCGCTCAATGAGGGGCTGCTGAATGTGCGTTTGATTGAGCAGGAGTATGCGTTGCGCAGCGATGCCGACTCGGTCGAGGTCCTGCACCAACGGGTGGATAGCCTGGTGGCCGAAGCCCAGGCGCTCAACATGAGCGAGGTCGAGCAGGCGCTGGGCGCCTATCGCAAGGCATTTGACGAATTTGTCGAGCTGACCCAGGCCAAGGACCTGGCGCTGGAAATGGCCAGTTGGTCGGTGTCCAGTGTCGCCAACAACCTTGATGTATTGCAGGCCGGCCTGGCCGACGATGGGGCCTATAACCTCAAGGAAAGCCAAGGCAAAGAGGGCGCCGAGTTTATCGAGCAGGCCGGGCAGGTGGGGCAGGTTTCGCGCTTGATGTTGCAGGCCATGAACGAAGCCCATGTGCGCCTGGATCAGAGCCGCAAGGGCGACGCGGACAGTGCCGGGCAAGGCCACATCGAGCAGGCCGATCAGGCCCTGGCCCAGGCCGGGCAACTGCAGACCCTGGTCAAGGATCCTGGCTATCAGACCGTGCTCAATGAAGTGGTCGGGCATATCGGAGCCTTCAGCGAAAAACTCACCGAATACACCGGCCTGCTGGCCCAGGAAAAAATCGTCTACCAACAGTTGCATGAGCGGGCCGCGCAAGTGGTGGCGCAGGTCAACCAGGCCTATGCCGCGCAGGACCAGTCGATGCAGGCGCAGTTGGCCAAGAGCAGCTTGCTGATCATTGTGTCATCGGCCCTAGCTTTATTGGTCGGGGTGATTGCCGCGTGGCTGATTACCCGGCTGATCGTGATGCCGCTGCGCAGCGTGATTGCCGTGGCCCGGCAGATTGCGGCCGGGGATCTCAGCGGGCGCATGGAGGTGAGCCGACAGGACGAGATGGGCCAGTTGATGCAGGCGATGCAGCAGATGGGCGGGGGCCTGAGCAATATGGTCAGCGGGCTGCAGGCGGGGATTGAACAATTGGCCAGCTCGGCCCAGTCATTGTCCAGGGGGACCGAGCAGACTAATCTCGAAGTCAGTAGCCAGAAAGAAGAAACCGAGCAAGTCGCCACCGCCATGAACCAGATGGCCGCCACGGTGCACGATGTGGCACGCAATGCCGAGCAGGCCGCGCAAGCGGCGCAGACCGCCGACGACAAGGTCGACACTGGCCAGCAGGTGGTACGCCAGAGCCTGCAGCGCATCGAGCTGCTGGCCAGTTCGGCGACCTCTGCCAGCACCAGCATCGAAAGCCTGAGCGCCGAAATCCAGAATATCGGTAGCGTGTTGGAGGTGATCAAAAGTGTTGCCGAGCAGACCAACCTGCTGGCGCTCAACGCCGCCATCGAGGCGGCACGCGCCGGGGAGCAAGGGCGCGGCTTTGCGGTGGTCGCCGATGAGGTGCGCGCCCTGGCCAGGCGCACCCAGCAATCGACGGAGGAAATCGAACGTCTGGTCAGCACCTTGCGCAGCGCGGCGCAGTCTTCAGTGCGGGATATCCAGCACAGCGGCGAGCTGGTGAAGCTGGCTGTCAGCGATGCCCTGGAAACCGAAAGTGCGTTGGGCAGCATTGCCGCGGCGGTGTCGCTGATCCAGCAGATGAACCAGCAGATCGCGGCGGCGGCCGAGCAGCAGAGCTCGGTGGCCGAAGAAATCAACCGCAGCGTCACCAGTATCCGCGCCAGCGCCGATCAATCGGCGCTGAGCATGCAGGGTAATGCGGCATCGAGTATCGAGTTGGCGCAACTGGGGGCGGAACTCAAGGGGATGGTGGGGCATTTCCGGCTGTGATCATATTCAGGGCCGGAACGAGTTCCCTGAGGGAGCTGACACCCTGAGGTGTACTCACGGGCGCCATCGCGGGCGAGCCCGCTCCCACAGGGGGGAGTGTAGCTGCGCGCCTCGGCATCTCATCTACGTTGGAGATACTCGAGGTGTGATCAGGCGTGATTGGCCAAAAAGGTCAGCAGTGCCTCATTGACGAAATCAGGATTTTCCCGGCTGGAGATATGCCCTGCGTCCGGGATCAATACCAGATCGCAGCCGATCAGATCGGCCATTTCCTGCGCTTCTGCGGGGGGGCGCGGCTGGTCCTCGTTGCCACACATCACCAGAGTCGTATCAGCATTCAGGCGGGATAAGCCTTCCAGCGCATCCCCACGACCGAAAATCAGGCGACCCAGGGGCACGATGCTTTGCAGCAGGCGATCCTTGGGGAAGTCGCGCAGGGACTGGCGGAAGTCCTGATACAGCGCAGAGTCGTGGTCGATGCCGGGGCGGAAGAAGATCGGCACGATGATATCCAGCAGGGCATCTGGAATAGCACCCGCGGCCTCGATTGCGCCGAGCAGTGCGAAATACTGTTCGCGGGTGGCCTCAGGCTCTGCGCCCAGATAGGTATCCATCAATACCAGGCTGTTGACCCGCTCGGGCGCCAGCAACGCCAGCGGCGCAGCCCACATGCCGCCGACGGACAAACCCACCAGGTTGACCTGGGCAATCTCCAGATGGTCCAGCAAGGCCAGGGCCTGGCGTGCCAGGTCGTCCAGGGTGCGGGTCTGTGCCGGTAGCGGGCCAGACTCACCGTGACCCCACAGCTCTGGCACGATCACTCGGTACTGTTGCGACAGGGCAGCGATCTGCGGTGCCCACATGTGCTGGTCCCACAGGTAGCTCTGGCCGAGCAGGACAGCAGGGCCCGCGCCCTGGTCCACGTAGTGCAGGGGCTGACCATCAATGATGACGCTTGGCATGAAGGCCTCTTTCGTTTACGGAATGAAGTGCACTTTTGTACGCGAGTTATTGCAGCGAGGGGTAGAGGCAGGATGATGGCTCCGGGTGCAAAGCATGCACCCGGCGAATCAAGGCAGGAGAGGATCAGTCGTAGATGACTTTCTTTTTCCACTCGGCATCAGCGTCATCGGCTTTCAAGCCTGCGGTCAGCTCATTGGTCTCTTCGGCGGTTTGCTGGCTGTTGGTCAGCACCATGGAGTTGGCACGCGCCAATTGTTTTTCCAGCAGTTGCAGGTGCTGGCTGTAGGTGGCCGGTTCAGGCTGCTTGCGCAGGTATTGCACGCCGCGCTCGAACGCCAGGCGCGCCTGGCCGGGCTGCGCCTGTTGCAGCGCGTGTTGGCCAAGATTGTTGAAGAACTCGATGTGCAGCAGCACCAGCAGGTGACGGATTTCGCGGATCCAGTGCTTGGCCTCGTTGGTGGGCAAAAAGCCGTCCTGGGCGGCGCGGGTGACCTGGCCGTGCAGGGCTTCGAGCAGGAAGCGTACATCCTTGGCCTTGGCTTCGGTCTGGATCGGCCCTGGAGGGTTGTTCACCGGGATCGACTCGCCCTGGCCCACCAGTGCTTCCAACTCGGCAATACGGGCCTTGATGGTGCTGCTGGATTTGTTGAGGTGGAGCATGCGTTGGTTGACGTTCAGTTCCAGGCGGGTCAGCAGCAGCTTGAGCTGCGGCGTCATCAGTTGGCCGGGGAACGTCTCGGTGATCTCGCCACAGCGGCGCAGCCGATCATTGAGCTCAATCTGGGCCCGGGCTTTTTCCAGTTTGTTGTTTTCCACCACGTGGTTCATGTAGCCAATGGCGATCAGTATTACGATCCCGGCTATTACCAGCAGGGTGATCATGAGTGGTGTCACCGGTGTGACCTCTTTGTAGGATGTGCGTTGAAGTGTAGTGATTGGCGCTTGCGGCGGATAGGACTCTTCGACGAGATGAGTCAGTGCTTTCATCTGTATATGTAGTAACTCTGAATAGATGCACATTGCCACCATTCGCGGGTCAGGACTATAACGTCTTGTCGGGCGCCAGAATATAGGCGCCAAAGCCTGGACGGCGAGAAACTCCGACAGTGGCGGTAAAGCGGGGCGAAGTCATTGATTTAAATAAATTTATCCTTGGGGGTTGACGACCTTTCAATCCATCCATAGAATGCGCGCCACTTACAGCGTAAAGCACACAGCGAAACGCGGTAGGGAGTGAATGTTGTACGTGTGTCCCCTTCGTCTAGTGGCCTAGGACACCGCCCTTTCACGGCGGTAACAGGGGTTCGAGTCCCCTAGGGGACGCCATTGCGGGAATAGCTCAGTTGGTAGAGCACGACCTTGCCAAGGTCGGGGTCGCGAGTTCGAGTCTCGTTTCCCGCTCCATTTTTAAACAGTGTGGCTTTCGGGCGGCACTGAGTGAAACCAGGACCAAGTCTTCGGACAAGGCCTCTGGGCACTGGAATACACACCATGTGTTTCAGTTAGCGTGTCCCCTTCGTCTAGTGGCCTAGGACACCGCCCTTTCACGGCGGTAACAGGGGTTCGAGTCCCCTAGGGGACGCCATTTGCGGGAATAGCTCAGTTGGTAGAGCACGACCTTGCCAAGGTCGGGGTCGCGAGTTCGAGTCTCGTTTCCCGCTCCATATTCAACAAAAACGCCGCTCAGTGATGAGCGGCGTTTTTGTTTGTCTGAAATTCAAGCCTGCGCAAATGGACCCGCCGCACAAGCGGGTCCAGGTGCTGGGTCAGAGTTTCGGCAACTGCCCGATACGGCCCATCATTTCCGTCACGATCTGCAGGTCCAGCAGGAACTGCTCGGTGGTCTTGAACTCGTTGTCGGTGTGCCCGGTGTATTTGACCTCGGGGCGGGCCAGGCCGAATTGCACGCCATTGGGCAGGTCATGCACCGAGGTTGCGCCAGCCGAAGTCCCGTACTCAGGCTTCATGCCCAGGTTTTCCGTGGCCACGGCCAGCAGCGCCTTGACCCATTCACCCTCGGGGTTACGGTACATCGGCGCGGCGACCGAGTAGTCGAAGGCTGGCGCAATATGGGTCTTTTGGCTCCAGGCGCTCAGCTTGTCAGCGATCTCTTTCTTGAGCGTTTCTGGGGATTTACCTTTTGGCACCCGCAGGTTGACCGCCAGCTTGAAGGCTTTTTCATCCATGCCGACAAAGGTCGGCGAGGTGGTCAGTGGCCCCATGAACGTATCGGCAAAGCCCACGCCCAATTTGCCGCCCAGGTAATCCAGGCCCCAGTTATCGGAGGCATAGCGGGCAGCGTCAGTAATCTCGTTGTGTTTGAACGCAACCTTGCCGTCCAGGCTGTTGATAAAGACCAGCATCCGCGCCACCGGGTTGATGCCCGATTCGGGTTCGGAAGAGTGCGCCGATACCCCGGTGATGGTCAGCTTGACGTCTTTGTCGACGATCTTGGCATCTACTGTGAAATCGCCACCATTGGCCTTGGCGAATGTACTCCCGGCCTGTTGCAGGCTGGCAGCCAGTTCGGCGGGGCTGTCGCTGCGCAACGTGGCCACCGATGCCGAAGGAATCTGGTTGGTCGCCAGGCCGCCGGTCATGGCAATGATTTCGGCGCCTTTGCCGTCGGCTTTGCGCTTGGCAAAGGTGGCCATGACCGTGCCATAACCCTTTTCGGCGATGACGACCGGGTAGCCGCCGTCCAGCGCGAGGTTGTAGTTGGGCGTCGGGTTGTGTTCGAAGTAGTAGGGAATGGCGTCGCCGGTGGTTTCTTCGGTGGTGTCCACCAGCAGCTTGAAGTTGCGTGCCAGGGGCAGGTTTTCTTCCTTGATCACTTTCATCGCGTACAGCGTCACCACGATGCCGTTCTTGTCATCCTCGGTGCCGCGGCCGTACATGCGGTCGCCAATCAGCGTGACCTTGAACGGGTCGAGGCGGGTGCCATCGGCCAGTACCCAGTTTTCCGGGGTCACCGGCACCACGTCGGCGTGGGCGTGGATGCCCACAACTTCGTCGCCGACACCTTCCAGGGATATTTCGTAGACGCGGTTGTCGATATTGCGGAACTTCAGGTTGAACGCCTGGGCCAGGCTTTTGATCTTGTCGGCGATCTTGATGAATTCAGGGTTGTCGTGCTGGGCTACGCCTTCTACCTGGAAGGTCGGTATGGCCACCAGCTCGCGCAGGGTCTCGGTAGCCGCCGTGCCGTATTTCACTCGGGCGTAGAGACCCAGCAGGCGATGAATTTCGTTTTGCTGTTCGGCGGACAGGCGTTTGTTATCGAGAAAAGCACTGATTGCCGGGCCCAAGTCGGCGGTTTTGCCCAGTTCACTTGTGGCCAGGCTGCCGAGGAAGGTGCGGAAGTCCTTGAACGAGGCGTCATTAAACGTCTTGAGGATGGTCGCGCTCTGTTGCGGGGTGATATTGGCGAACGCTGGTGCGGTAACGGCGGACAGGCTGGCGACCATCAGGATGGCGGCGGCCAGATGCTTGAGGGAGAAGTCCATTGCTGGGGGGCATTCCTTTGCAGGTGGTGAGTAGGAGGTTTCCGATTTTTATGTCGGAAACATTTTCACACACTAGCATCACCCACAAGCTCCAGGGGAGCCCCTTGCGCGGTGATGTCCTATCTCAATAATAAAACGCCGCCTGCCATCAATCTGTCAGTCGAGGCTGTAGCGCACCGACAACGTGCCCTTCTTCTCCGACAGGCCGAGGATCGTGACCTGGCCGACTTGGGCGAGGGCCTGTACGTGAGTGCCGCCGCAGGCGTAGGGCGGCAGATCACCAAAACCTACTTCCCGGGAGCCGCTTTGCAGCGTCATTTGGCGCGGTAAATCTGCGGCGATCCATTGGTTGACCTGTTGTTGCAGGGCATCGGCCTCCATGTTCTGGGCGAACTCCCCACGGATAAAACTGATCTTGCCTTCGCCTGGCCAGTGGTGGGCCTTGATCGGCATCCAGCCCAGGGTCTCACCGGCGTTGCCAATCAGATGCCCTGCCGAATGCAGGCGTGTATGCAGGGCGCGGCGCTCGCCGTCGACCCGCGCTTGCTGGAGCCCGAGTGCGACGGGCTGGTCCACGTAGTGCACGATGCGCTCGGCTTCCTGCACCACTTTCAACACGTTGCTGTCTCCCAGCCACCCCGTATCAAAAGGCTGGCCGCCACCCTGGGGGTGGAAAATGGTGGAGTGCAGCACCACCGCAAACTGCTGCTCAAACGGCGTGCACTCCAGCACATCAACATCGGCAACCAGGTGGTCATGGGTAAAAAACAGGCGCTGGGTCATCGTCTACATCCGCATCAGGGTTCTAAACAGCAGTATAAGTAGTGCGCCAATGGGTGATAATCCGCTGAAATCTCAATGGGCTTGTGCGTCATGAGCATCAATCTTCCTTTGCCGCTGCTGGGCGAAATGGCGATTTTCGTCAAGGTGGTGGAAACCGGCAGCTTCTCCGAGGCGGCGCGCCAACTGGGGGCGTCGCCATCGGCGGTGAGTCGCAGCATCTCGCGCCTGGAACAGGCCCTGGCCACGCGGCTGCTGCAGCGCACCACGCGCAAATTACGCTTGAGTGAAGGTGGCGAAGAGGTTTTCAAACGCTGCCAGGAAATGGTCAGCGCGGCGCGCTCGGTGATGGAAATCAGCGGCCAGTACACCCACGAAGCCGAAGGACTGGTGCGGGTCAGTGTGCCCAAGGCGGTCGGGCGGTTTGTGGTGCATCCGCATATGCCAGAGTTCTTGCGGCGTTATCCCAAGGTCGATCTGCAGTTGATCCTCGAAGATCGGCAGGTGGATTTGATTGATGACAATGTCGACCTGAGCATCCGCATCACCGATAGCCCGCCACCGGGGTTGGTAGGGCGCCAGTTATTACCGATTGAGCATTTGTTGTGTGCCACGCCGCAGTATCTGGCTGCCCACGGTACGCCGCTGCATCCCCATGATTTGCTGGGGCACAGTTGCATCTACCTGGGCGAAACGCCGGGGGATGCGCGCTGGAAATTCCGCCAGTCGGGCAAAACAGTGACGGTGGGGGTACGCGGGCGGTATGCGGCCAATCACACGGGGGTGCGGCTGGATGCGGTGTTGCAGGATGTAGGGATTGGCAGCTTGCCGTACTTCACCGCGCGGCATGCCTTGGAGGAGGGGCGGTTGGTGCAGGTCCTGGCGCAATGGGATTTCATTGCCTCGTACCATGGGGATGCCTGGTTGCTGCATTCGCCCACACGCTACCTGCCGCCGAAATTGCGGGTGTTTATTGATTATCTGGTGGAGTGCATGGCTAAGGAGCCTACATTGCGTCGGCGGTAGGCGCGCTATCGAGAATGTGGAGCAGGTTAGTGTGGGAGCGGGCTTGCCCGCGATAGCGGTGTATCAGTCAACCAATGTATCGACTGACACTCAGCCATCGCGGGCAAGCCCGCTCCCACACAAGCCCGCTCCCACATTTGGATCTTTGGTGCTTTTGAGATCAGTGCTTGGGCTGGTCGTTGGACATGGCCAGCAATTGCTTTTCCTGGTTCCAGTCGAACGGTTCGTCGTTCTGTTCGGCTTCGAAACGACGTTCTTCCAGGGCCTGGTACAGGTCCAGCTCATCGTCGGGCATGAAGTGCAGGCAGTCACCGCCGAAGAACCACAACAGGTCGCGCGGTACCAGATGGGCAATCTGCGGGTAGCGCAGGATGACCTGGCTCATCATGTCCTGGCCCAGGTATTGGCTTTCGATCGGGTCGATGGGCAGCAGGGCCCGCAGTTCATCAAAGCGTTCCAGGAATAGCGCGTGACTTTCCTCGGGAACCTGTTCGGCTTCGCCGACCGCAACCAGGATGCTGCGCAGGTGGTCGAGCAAGACGAGATGATCGGCAACGACGTTGGACACGAGAGTAAGTCCTCAAAAGCAAAAACGGGCGCGAGAGTATATAGCTCTCGCGCCCGTTTTTATATGACGGTTGGTCTCAGCGGACTCTGCCGGGCGCCTGGGCCAGCTCCTCTTTGCTGAAGTCATCCACGTCGATCACCTTGCGCCGCGCCGCTTCCGCGTCGCGCAGGGTTTGCGCTTCAGCCGGTTGCAGCACGCCAGCTTCCAGTGCGGCGTCGATGGCATGTTCCCCTGCACGCGGCTTGACCTGGCCACTTTTGAGGGCGCTGTGGAGTTTCTTTTGCAGCGGGTGGCTGGCACCCAGTAGGTCATAGGCGTGTTGCAACGCGCCGACCGGATCTTCCGCCGATTGCGGGCGATAGCAGCCAGCCAGCAGTTCTTCCAGGGTCGGGTCGCCCTTGGCTCGGCCAATCACTGCGGCGACTTCAGCGTCCAGTGCATCGGACGGGCCTTTATGGCGACGCCCGAATGGGAACACGATGACCCGCAACAGGCAGCCCAGCACTTTGTTGGGGAAGTTGCTAAGTAACTCATCCAGCGCGCGTTCCGATTGGCCAAGGCTTTCTTCCATGGCCCAGGCAAACAGCGGTTCCAGATGATCTGGGGAGTCGAGGTCGTGGTAGCGCTTGAGCGCCGCCGAGGCCAGGTACATATGGCTGAGTACATCCCCCAGCCGTGCCGACAGGCGTTCACGACGCTTCAGTTCACCACCCAGCAGCATCATGCTCAGGTCTGCCAGCAGGGCGAACGCGGCGGCTTGGCGGTTGAGGGCGCGGAAGTAACCCTGGCTCAAGCGGTTGCCCGGGGCTTTTTCGAAGTGGCCCAGGCCCAGGTTCAACACCAGGGTGCTGGCGGCGTTGCTCACCGCAAAACCGATATGTTGCAGCAACAGCCCATCGAACTCCTTGAGCGCCTGGTCGCGATCTTCACGACCGGCGAGGGCCATTTCCTTGAGGACGAATGGATGGCAGCGAATCGCCCCCTGGCCGAAGATCATCAGGTTGCGCGAAAGGATATTAGCCCCTTCCACGGTGATGAAGATCGGCGCCCCCTGCCAGCTGCGGCCCAGGTAGTTGTTGGGGCCCATGATGATGCCCTTGCCGCCGTGCACGTCCATGGCGTGGCTGATGCACTCGCGGCCGCGCTCGGTCAGGTGGTACTTGAGGATCGCCGAGAGCACCGAGGGTTTTTCCCCCAGGTCCACCGCATTGGCGGTGAGCATCCGCGCACTGTCCATCAACCAGGCATTCCCGCCGATACGGGCCAGGGCTTCCTGGATGCCCTCGAAGGCGGACAGCGGTACGTTGAACTGCTCGCGCACCTGGGCGTACTGACCGGTCACCAGGCTGGTGAACTTGGCTGCACCGGTGCCCACCGCCGGCAGGGAGATCGAACGGCCGACCGACAGGCAGTTCATCAGCATCATCCAGCCCTTGCCGAGCATTTCCTGGCCACCGATCAGGAAGTCCAGGGGAATGAACACATCCTTGCCGGAGTTGGGGCCGTTCATGAATGCCGCGCCGAGGGGCAGATGACGGCGCCCGATTTCCACGCCGGGGGTGTCGGTGGGGATCAGCGCCAGGCTGATGCCCAGGTCTTCTTCCCCGCCCAGCAGATGGTCCGGGTCATAGGCCTTGAAGGCCAGGCCCAGCAGGGTCGCGACCGGGCCCAGGGTGATATAGCGTTTTTCCCAGTTCAGGCGCAGGCCAAGGGTTTCCTTGCCTTGCCATTCGCCCTTGCAGATCACCCCGGTGTCGGGCATCGCGCCGGCATCGGAGCCGGCCAGCGGGCCGGTCAGGGCAAAGCACGGGATGTCATCGCCACGGGCCAGGCGCGGCAGGTAGTGGTTGCGTTGCTCGTCGGTACCGTAGTGCAGCAGCAGCTCGGCCGGGCCCAGGGAGTTGGGGACCATGACGGTGGAGGCGAGGTCGCCGCTGCGGGTCGCCAGTTTCATTGCCACCTGGGAGTGGGCGTAGGCGGAAAAGCCCTTGCCACCGAACTCCTTGGGGATGATCAGGGCGAAGAAACCGTGTTGCTTGATATGGTCCCAGGCCGCTGCCGGCAGGTCCATGGCCTGGCCGATTTCCCAATCGGTGACCATCGCGCACAGCTCCTCGGTGGGGCCGTCGATAAAAGCCTGTTCCTCTTCGGTCAACTGCACCTTGGGGTAGGCCAGCAGCTTGTCCCAGTCGGGGCGGCCGCTGAACAGTTCGCCGTCCCACCACACGGTCCCGGCGTCGATGGCATCGCGCTCGGTCTCGGACATCGGCGGCAATACTTTCTGGAACCAGTTGAACAGCGGTGCGGTGAAATACTGGCGACGCAGGTCGGGCAGCAGCAGGGGGGCGGCGACTATCGCGAGCAGCACCCAGAACACCAGCAGCAACCAGCCCGGTGCATGGCTGAAGGCGCCCATCGCCAACAGGTAGACGGCGACCACGCCCAGGGCGGGCAGGGGCGCGGTACGACGGTGTGCCAGGTAGGCAATGCCGAGCACCAGAACCAGTATCCACAACAACAGCATATTCAATCCTCCGTGAAACCAGGGGCAGAAGCACCCTCAGAGCTTAGCCGGCATCCGGAAAAGCGGTGCCTGAGGGTGTTACGTGGTGTGGCGGGAAGTGCTCGACAGTCACAGGCAGCAGGCGCCGACATTTGGCCGAATCGTCGTTAACCTTCGGTCGGGCCTGTGGTTAGACTCCAGGCTCGCCTCGGAGAAAATCCCCATGAATGCGTACTTGAGTCCCAGCCGCTTCATCGATAGTGACCACCCCACGGTGGTGGAGTTCGCCGAAAAACATCGCGGTTCGAGCCGTGATCCCCGTGACCAGGCAGTCAGTCTGTATTACGCCGTGCGCGAAGCGGTGCGCTACAACCCTTACACCTTCAGCCGCGATCCGCAAACCCTGCGTGGTAGCTACGCCCTGGCTGCCGGGCAGAGCTATTGCGTGCCGAAGGCCACCCTGCTGGCGGCGTGCGCCCGGCATTGCGGCATAGCGTCGCGCATTGGCCTGGCCGATGTGCGCAACCATCTGTCGACCCCGCGCCTGATCGAGTTGCTCAAGAGTGATGTGTTCGCCATGCATGGCTACACGGAGTTGTATCTGGATGGGCGCTGGGTCAAGGCGACCCCGGCGTTCAACCAGCAATTGTGCGAATTGTTCGATGTGCCGCCCCTGGATTTCGACGGAATCAACGACAGCGTTTTCCACCCGTTCAACCGCCAGGGCCAGCGCTCCATGGAGTATGTGGTGGACCATGGGCAATTTGCCGAGGTGCCCGAGGAATTCTTCTTTGCCCACCTGGAAAAATGTTACCCGCACCTGTTTGGCGAGCATTCGCCGCAATTGTTAGGTGATATGCAGAGCGATTTGAGTCGCGGCTGAACCGGCGTATGCTGCTCCGGCATTCATCCACTGGGAGGCGGTCATGCTGAAGATCTGGGGTCGTAAAAATTCGTCAAACGTCAGGAAAGCACTGTGGTGCGCCGAGGAACTCGGCCTGGACTATGAGGCAATTGATGCGGGCGGGGCCTTTGGTGTGGTCGATACACCGCAGTACCGGGCATTGAATCCCAATGGCCGGGTGCCGATGATCGAGGACGGCGAGTTTGTGTTGTGGGAATCCAACACCATCGTGCGTTACCTCTGCGCCAAACAGGCTTCGAGCTGGTACCCCGCCGATCTGCAGGCGCGGGCCAATGCCGAGAAGTGGATGGACTGGACCACCTCGACCTTTGCCGAACCGTTCAAAACGGTGTTCTGGGGCATTTTGCGCACGCCGGCCGAGCGGCAGGACTGGGACAGCATCCATGCCGGGCGCAATGCCTGTATCGAGGTGTTGAAAACCGTGGACCAGGCCCTGGCTGAGCAGCCCTACCTGTCCGGCAACGAGATCGGCATGGGTGATATTCCCCTGGGCAGCTTTATTTATGCCTGGTTCGAGATGCCGATCGAACGCCCGGCGATGCCCAATCTAGAGGCGTGGTACCGGCGTTTGCAGCAACGCCCGGCCTATCAAAAAGCGGTAATGACCGCGTTGACTTAATACTGACTATTAATACAGGTGACTGTACTTGTGCGGCGCAGGCAAGCACCATGCTTGCCGTGCGCTGCGGTTGTATTAGGTGTGGCGCGCCCTTATCTATTTCTTCTATTCCCTTCCTTGGTGCGT
This sequence comes from Pseudomonas sp. DD1, assembly GCF_044510355.1. NCBI lineage: Bacteria > Pseudomonadati > Pseudomonadota > Gammaproteobacteria > Pseudomonadales > Pseudomonadaceae > Pseudomonas > Pseudomonas sp. DD1. The sequence goes on from NZ_MSAJ01000004.1 coordinate 82,076, forward strand.
AATCCGATATGAGTTCCGCTCTGTCCATCCGGCAGCTAACCAAAACCTACGGCAACGGTTTCCAGGCCCTGAGTGGTATTGATCTGGATGTCGCCGAAGGTGATTTCTTCGCATTGCTCGGCCCCAACGGTGCCGGCAAATCCACCACCATCGGTATTCTGTCGACCCTGGTCAACAAGACTAGTGGCACGGTGAATATCTTTGGTCATGACCTGGATAAATCCCCGGCCGCGCTCAAGCGCTGCATTGGTGTGGTGCCCCAGGAGTTCAATTTCAACCAGTTTGAAAAGACCTTCGATATCGTCGTGACCCAGGCCGGTTACTACGGCATCCCGCCGAAAATCGCCAAGGAGCGCGCCGAGCAGTACCTGACCCAGCTGGGGTTGTGGGACAAGCGCGACGTGCCATCACGTTCCTTGTCCGGCGGCATGAAGCGGCGCCTGATGATCGCCCGCGCCCTGGTGCATGAGCCGCGCCTGCTGATCCTCGACGAACCGACGGCCGGCGTGGACATCGAATTGCGTCGCTCAATGTGGACCTTCCTCACCGAGCTGAACCAGAAAGGCATCACCATCATCCTCACCACCCATTACCTGGAAGAGGCTGAACAGCTGTGCCGCAACATTGGCATCATCGACCACGGCACCATTGTCGAGAACACCAGCATGCGTAACTTGCTGGGTCAGTTGCATGTGGAGACGTTCCTGCTTGACCTGAAAAACAACCTGTCCGCGCCCCCTGCGTTGATCGGCTACCCCAACCGCCTGGTGGACAGCCATACCCTGGAAGTGCAGGTCGATAAAACCGTGGGCATCACCGCGCTGTTCAGCCAACTGGCCTTGCAGAACATTGAAGTGCAGAGCCTGCGCAACAAAACCAATCGCCTGGAGGAGTTGTTCGTGTCCCTGGTGGAGAAGAATCTGGCGAAGGTGGCGGTATGAATTCCGAGTTCCAACCCAATCTGGTAGCGCTCAACACCATCGTCTACCGCGAAGTGAAGCGCTTTATGCGCATCTGGCCGCAGACCCTGCTGCCGCCAGCGATCACCATGGTTCTGTACTTCGTGATCTTCGGGAACCTGATCGGCCGGCAGATTGGCGATATGGGTGGCTTCACCTATATGGAGTACATCGTGCCGGGGCTGATCATGATGTCGGTGATCACCAACTCCTACGGCAACGTGGTGTCGAGTTTCTTTGGCAGCAAGTTCCAGCGTTCCATTGAGGAATTGATGGTTTCGCCGGTGTCGCCACACACCATCCTGATCGGCTACACCCTGGGCGGCGTGCTGCGTGGCTTGATGGTCGGGGCGATTGTGACGGTGCTGTCGATGTTCTTCACCGACCTGCAGGTGCATCACCTGGGGGTGACCATCCTGGTGGTGGTGCTCACGGCGACAATTTTCTCGCTGCTGGGCTTTATCAACGCCGTGTTTGCGCGCAACTTCGATGACATCTCGATCATCCCGACCTTTGTGCTGACCCCGCTGACCTACCTGGGCGGCGTGTTCTACTCGATTACCCTGCTGCCGCCGTTCTGGCAGACCGTGTCGCTGGCCAACCCGGTGCTGCATATGGTAAATGCCTTCCGCTACGGGATCCTGGGCGTGTCGGATATCAAGATCAGCGTGGCGATCACCTTTATGATCGTGGCGACGGTGGTGTTGTATCTGGGCTGTGCACGGCTACTGGTGAGCGGGCGTGGGATGCGTACCTAAGCCAGGTCTAAAGATGTACGGGCCTGTGTGGGAGCGGGCTTGCCCGCGATAGCGGCGGGTCAGTTAAAGAGGTATTGACTGACACCTTGCAATCGCGGGCAAGCCCGCTCCCACATAAGCCCGCATACACACAGTTGGGTCAGGTGTGCAGGGCAATCTCAATCAGCTCATGCAACTCCTCAACCCGCATCGGCGTTGCGTCAAACAGAATCCGAAACACCGTCGGCGCCGCCAGCAGATTGATCAGTCGATCTACGCTGGGCAATGCCTGGCCGCTGCCTTGGTAACGGTCCAGGATCACCTGCAGTTGCCCACCCAGAATCGTCACGCAGTACCCCGGCGTCTGGCTGCACTGCACATCGCGCATCATCGTGCGCCCCGGTTCCGAACTCATCTCGTCCAGGTACTGCTCTGCCCAGGCTTGCAGGTCGCTGCGCAGGCTGCCGGTGTTGGCGGGCTCGCTGTCGGGGCGCATGCGGGCCAGGGCGACGTCGGCGAGCAGGGCTGCGAGGTCGCCCCAGCGCCGGTAGATGGTCGACGGCGTGACCCCGGCGCGTGTGGCAATTTGCGGTACTGTCACGCTGGCGCGCTCTTGCTCTTGCAGTAGCTGGTGCACCGCCGAATGAACCGATTCTTGTACCCGGGCACTACGGCCCCCCGGGCGGAGGCCTTCTTTTATCGCCATGCCAAAACCTTAACACAAAGAATTTGCTTTAAGCTCGACCCAGTAGCACACTGCACAAAAGCAAAATATTAGCTTTAGCGGAGCGTGCCCATGTCCAGCGTCACTTCTCATCGTTCCAGCCTGGTGTTTCTGGCGAGCACCATGCTGACGTTTCTCGCCGCCTCCAGCGCGCCGACGCCGTTGTATCACCTTTACCAGGAGGGCCTGCACTTTTCTGCTGGCACCTTGACGCTGATCTTCGGCGTCTACGCCTTGAGCCTGCTGGCTGCGTTGCTGACCGTCGGTTCGCTGTCGGATTACCTGGGGCGCAAACCAGTGATCTTTGCCGCGTTGGTGCTGAATATGCTGGCGATGCTGCTGTTTATCTACGCCGACAGTGTCGCCTGGCTGATTGCCGCCCGCACCTTGCAGGGGTTTGCCACAGGCATGGCCACCGCCGTGCTCGGCGCTGCGTTGCTCGACACCGACCGTCGGCAGGGCCCGCTGGTCAACAGTGTCGCGCCATTGTTGGGCATGGCCTGTGGCGCGATGGGCAGCAGTGTACTGGTGGAGTTCGCGCCGCTGCCGACCCAGTTGATCTATTGGGCCTTGTTCGCGCTGATGCTGTTGCAGAGCCTGTATGTCTGGCGCTTGCCGGAAAGCGTCAGCTCCATCCCTGGCGCGCTCGCCTCGCTATGGCCGACCCTGCATGTGCCGGCCCAGGCGCGCCGGGCCTTGTGGCTGTCGCTGCCGGTGGATATCGCGGTGTGGGCCATGAGCGGTTTCTACTTGTCGCTGGCGCCGTCGCTGGTAAGGGCGGCGACCGGATCCACCTCCAACCTGATCGGTGGCGGCCTGGTTGCGGTGTTGACCTTGAGCGGTGCGGTGATGATTTTCAGCCTGCGCAATCGCCCGGCGGACAAGGTGCTGCGCCTGGGAGCCGGCCTGTTGGCCGTGGGCGTCACACTGATCCTCGGTGCGGTTCACAGCGCCAACCTGAGCTTGTTTTTCTTCGCCACGCTGGTGGCTGGCAGCGGATTTGGCGCAGGTTTTCTCGGCGCGTTGCGCAGCGTAGTCCCCCTGGCTTTGCCCCATGAGCGGGCCGGGTTGATGTCGGCGTTCTACGTCCTCAGTTACCTGGCGTTCTGCCTGCCGACCCTGTTGGCGGGCAACCTGACCCGCAGTTTTGGCCTGATCGCTACCACTTATGGCTACGGCGGGGTGTTGATCGTATTGGCCCTCGGCGCCTTGATTGGCTTGATGAGGCAAGCGCCGGCCAGGTCTGCATATAGGTAAAACAGATAACAGTTAGAGATATTACCCGTTATATAGATATTCCTTAGGCTTCTATCATGGGCTCAACCTCATACGAGGAAGAGGATTGAGCCATGACCTGCCCCAATAGCATCACCCCCAGTTACAAACCTTTCAGCCATTTGGCCGCCCCCAGGGAAGTGATTCGCCAGTTCACCCCCAACTGGTTCGCCGCCACCATGGGCACCGGCGTGCTGGCGTTGGCCCTGGCGCAATTGCCGGTGCAACTGCCGGGTGTCTATGCCATCGCCGAAGGGCTGTGGCTGCTGACGATCGTTCTGTTTGTGTTGTTCAGCGGTTTATACGCGGCGCGCTGGGTGATGTTTTTTCACGAGGCGCGGCGAATCTTCGGACACTCCACGGTCTCGATGTTCTTCGGCACCATCCCCATGGGCCTGGCGACCATTATCAATGGCCTGCTGCTGTTTGGCCTGCCGCGCTGGGGCGAGGGCGTGGTGCAACTGGCCGAGGCCCTGTGGTGGCTGGACGTCGCCATGGCCCTGGCGTGCGGGGTGTTGATCCCGTTCATGATGTTTACCCGCCAGGAACACAGCATCGACCAGATGACAGCGGTCTGGCTGTTGCCGGTGGTGGCTGCCGAAGTCGCCGCCGCCAGTGGTGGCCTGTTGGCGCCGCATCTGGTCGACGCCCATTCGCAACTGGTGATGCTGGTGACCAGCTACGTGCTCTGGGCGTTTTCTTTGCCGGTTGCGTTCAGCATTCTGACGATCCTGATGCTGCGCATGGCCCTGCATAAACTGCCCCACGCCAACATGGCCGCGTCGAGCTGGCTGGCCCTGGGCCCGATCGGCACCGGCGCTCTGGGCATGTTGCTGCTGGGCCAGGACGCGCCGGCGATCTTCGCCGCCAATGGCTTTGCCGGCATCGGCGAGATTGCAGCCGGCCTGGGGCTGGTTGCCGGCATCACCCTGTGGGGCCTGGGCCTGTGGTGGATGTTGATCGCGGTGCTGATCACCCTTCGTTACCTGCGAGCCGGGATTCCATTCAACCTGGGCTGGTGGGGTTTTACCTTCCCGCTGGGGGTGTATGCCCTGACCACGTTGAAACTGGGCAGCACCTTGCACCTGGCATTTTTCAGCGTGACCGGCAGCGTGCTGGTCGCCGCGCTGGCCCTGATGTGGCTGGTGGTCAGCAAGCGCACGGTGCAGGGTGCCTATAAAGGTGAGCTGTTTGTTTCACCGTGCATTGCAGGATTGGGGAATAAGTAAGCAGGATTAGGTAAAGTCGTGGCCTGAAAAATCAATAAAGCCTTCAGGCCACGCAGGAACACTGACGATGAGTCACCCCTCGCAATTTACTTTGCTGCGCAAACGGCGTTTTCTGCCGTTCTTCATTACCCAGTCCCTGGGGGCGTTCAACGACAATATTTTCAAGCAGTCGTTGATCCTCGCCATTCTCTACAAGCTGACCATCGAAGGTGACCGCTCGATCTGGGTCAACCTGTGCGCCTTGCTGTTTATCCTGCCGTTCTTCCTGTTCTCGGCCCTGGCCGGGCAGTTTGGCGAGAAATTCAACAAGGATGCGTTGATCCGCGCAATCAAGCTCGGCGAGATCGTGATCATGGCCGTGGGGGCCGTCGGCTTTATGACCAACCACCTGGAACTGATGCTGCTGGCGCTGTTTGCCATGGGCACCCACTCGGCGCTGTTTGGCCCGGTGAAGTACTCGATCATGCCGCAAGCCTTGCGCGAAGAGGAGTTGGTGGGCGGCAATGGCCTGGTGGAAATGGGCACATTCCTGGCGATCCTCGCCGGGACCATCGGGGCCGGGGTCATGATGTCCTCTGCGCAGTACGCGCCGGTGGTGTCGACTGCGATTGTCGCGATTGCCGTGCTGGGCTACCTGGCCAGCCGGGGTATCCCGCGCGCCGCGGCGTCCAGCCCCGAGATGCGCCTGGACTGGAACATCTTCAGCCAGTCCTGGGCCACCTTGCGCCTGGGCCTGGGGCAGACGCCCGCCGTGTCGCGCTCGATTGTCGGCAACTCGTGGTTCTGGTTTGTCGGGGCGATCTACCTCACGCAAATCCCGGCCTACGCCAAAGAGTGGCTGTATGGCGATGAGACCGTGGTGACTCTGATTCTCACGGTGTTCTCGGTCGGTATCGCGCTGGGCTCGATGCTCTGCGAAAAACTCTCCGGGCGTAAGGTGGAAATCGGTCTGGTGCCCTTTGGTTCATTCGGCCTGACGGTGTTTGGCCTGTTGCTCTGGTGGCATTCCGGTGGCTTCCCGCAAAACGTCCAGGCCAACGACTGGCTGGCGGTGTTGGGGTACGGCCAGGCCTGGTGGGTGCTGGCTGACATCCTCGGCCTGGGGGTGTTTGGCGGGTTCTATATCGTGCCGCTGTATGCCTTGATCCAGTCGCGTACCGCTGAAAACGAGCGGGCGCGGGTGATTGCCGCCAACAATATTCTCAATGCGCTGTTCATGGTGGTCTCGGCGATTGTCACCATCGTGCTGTTGAGTGTGGCCAAGCTGTCGATCCCCGAGCTGTTCCTGGTGGTGTCGCTGCTTAATATCGCGGTCAACACCTACATCTTCAGGATTGTTCCCGAGTTCACCATGCGCTTCATGATCTGGCTGCTCGGCCACTCCATGTACCGCGTGCAGCATCGCGACCTGCAACATATACCGGACGAAGGCGCGGCGTTGCTGGTGTGCAACCATGTGTCGTTTGTCGATGCACTGCTGATTGGCGGCGCGGTGCGTCGGCCGATTCGCTTTGTGATGTATTACAAGATCTACCGCTTACCGGTGCTCAACTTTATCTTCCGCACCGCTGGCACCATTCCGATTGCCGGACGCCATGAAGACCTGCAGATCTACGAAAAGGCCTTCCAGCGCATCAGCCAGTACCTGAAGGATGGCGAGTTGGTGTGCATTTTCCCTGAAGGCAAGTTGACTGCCGACGGTGAGATGAACGAGTTCAAGAGTGGTGTGACACGGATTCTCGAGGAAACCCCGGTACCGGTGATTCCCATGGCGTTGCAGGGGTTGTGGGGGAGCTTTTTCAGCCGTGACCCGAACAAGGGGATCTTTCACCGGATCTGGTCGCGGGTGACGTTGGTGGCGGGGCCGCCGTTGGCGGTGGAGCAGGCGACGCCACAGGCCTTGCAGGAACAGGTTGGGGCGTTGCGGGGGAGTGTCAGGTAGGTTTTCGGATTTAAGGGCCTCATCGCAGGCAAGTCGACGATTCGACTTGCCCGCGATAGCGTTAGTGGCTTACGCGCTAATCTTGAGCCCGATCAACCCGGCAATGATCAACGCCACACTGGCCAGTCGGAACAGCGCCATGGACTCCCCAAACAGGATAATCCCGGCAATCACCGTGCCCACTGCACCGACGCCGGTCCAGATGGCATAGGCGGTACCCAGCGGCAGCTCCTTCATGGCCAGCCCCAGCAGGCCGAGGCTGACGGCCATGGCGGCAATCGTCAGGGCGGTGGGCATTGGCTTGCTGAAACCGTCGGTGTATTTCAGGCCGACGGCCCAGCCAACTTCAAACAACCCGGCGAAAAACAGAATGACCCAGGACATAAAGACCTTCCTTTTAGAAGTGGGGTCGTCCCCTGGTAAGTGCTCAAACGAGTCGCGGGGTCGTCCCCGCGAAGGTTCGTAGAGTGCCGAAAAGCCCGCAGCCGATCAAGTTTCGGCGAGGGCCTTGCGATCTTCCTTCTCGCTCATCCGGCGGAAATACGTCGACAACAACGCCCCGGAAATATTGTGCCAGACACTGAACAACGCGCTGGGCACCGCCGCCAGTGGCGAGAAGTGCGCACTGGCCAGTGCGGCGCCCAGCCCGGAGTTCTGCATGCCGACTTCCAGCGCCAATGACTTGCGTTGGGCCAGTGGCAGCCCGAATACGCGGGCGGTGAGGTAACCCAGCAGGTAGCCAAAGCTGTTGTGCAGCATCACCACCGCCATGATCAGCAGGCCCGACTCGGCAATCTTCGCCTGGCTTGCAGCCACTACGGCAGCGACGATGGTCACGATGCTGACCACTGAGACCAGCGGCAGCACCTCGACGGCATGACGCACGCGCTCACCCAGCAGACGCTGCGCCAAGACACCCAGCACGATAGGCAGCAACACCATTTGCAGGATCGACCAGAGCAGGTCCATGAACGACACCGGCAACCAGGCCGAGGCCAGTAGCCAGATCAAGGCCGGCGTCAGCAGCGGGGCGAGGAGGGTGGTGATGGAAGAGATGGCCACTGACAGCGCCAGGTCGCCACGGCCCAGCCACGTCATGACGTTGGAAGAGGTGCCACTAGGGCAGCAACCGACCAGAATCACGCCAACGGCGATTTCCGCTGGCAGGTTGAAGGTCTGGCACAGCAGCCAGGCCACGCTGGGCATGATCACAAATTGCGCGATCACGCCCAGGGCCACGCGCCACGGATGGCGCGCGACTTCGGCGAAATCTTCCAGTTTGAGGGTCAGGCCCATGCCGAACATCACCAGGCCCAGCAGCGGCACGATGGCGCTTTTCAGGTCGATAAACCAGTGGGGCTGAAGGAAGGCGAGCACAGCAAAAATCAGCACCCAGTAGGCGAAGGTAGTGCCGGCGAAACGGCTCAAGGCGGCGAGTGCGCGCATGGCGATGTCCTTATTATTAGAGTACTGGGAGTGGTAACCCCATCAACTGTGGGAGCTGGCTTGCCTGCGATAGCGGTGTGTCAGTCAGTGACTCTGTAACTGATACGCCGCCATCGCAGGCCAAGCTCCTACATTGAGCGTGCGCGTTTAGATGCCTTGCGGGGTCTCTTCACCACCCAATGCTTCCACCAGCGCCGGCAGGAAGTCGCCGAAGGTCAGCATCATCAGGGTAAAGCTGGCATCCAGTTGGCCCAGGGCTTCGTCACCGCCGTCCTGTTCGGCCTGGTCTTGCAGCAGGTCTTCAAACTTCAGGCGCTTGACGGTCATTTTGTCGTCGAGCATGAACGACAGCTTGTCCTGCCAGGCCAGGGACAGTTGGGTCACGACTTTGCCGGTGGTCAGGTGCAGCTGGATTTCTTCGCCGGTCAGGTCCTGGCGCTTGCAGCGCACGATGCCGCCGTCTTCGTGGGTGTCGCGCAGTTCGCATTCGTCGAGCACGAAGAAGTCATCGGCCGGCTTCTGGGTGGTGACCCAGTCGGTCATCACCGCAGTCGGCGCGGTTTTCACGGTCAGTGGGCGTACCGGCAGGGTGCCGATCACTTCACGCAGGGTCGACAGCAGGTCTTCGGCGCGCTTGGGGCTGGCCGAGTTCACCAGGATCAGGCCCTGTTTCGGCGCGATGGCAGCGAAGGTCGACGAGCGACGGATAAACGCACGAGGCAGGAAGGCCTGGATGATTTCATCCTTGATCTGGTCGCGTTCCTTTTTGTAGACCTTGCGCATTTGCTCGGCTTCGATCTCTTCGACCTTTTCCTTCACCGCATCACGCACCACGCTACCCGGCAGGATACGTTCTTCCTTGCGCGCAGCGATCAGCATGAAGTCACCGCTGACGTGCACCAGGGGCGCGTCTTCGCCTTTGCCAAAAGGCGCGACGAAACCGTAGGTGGTCAACTCCTGGCTTGCACAAGGGCGCGCCAGTTTGGTGGCCATTGCAGTTTCCAACGCCTCGGCATCAACAGGCAGATCTTGGGTCAGGCGATAGATAAGCAGGTTCTTGAACCACATGGGGTGAGTCTCTCCTTTATACAAAGTGGGGCATTATTCTCTTGATAAGGCCTGAGGCCAACCCTGCCTAAGCCATTGGAAGGGCTGAAAAAAAAGATTTAAGAAAGTGCTTGCCAGACCAGGGGACGCTCCGTAGAATGCGCGCCACACCGAAACGAAGGGTGATTAGCTCAGCTGGGAGAGCATCTGCCTTACAAGCAGAGGGTCGGCGGTTCGATCCCGTCATCACCCACCATTCGCTTCATGTGTTACGCGCAGCGGTAGTTCAGTCGGTTAGAATACCGGCCTGTCACGCCGGGGGTCGCGGGTTCGAGTCCCGTCCGCTGCGCCATATTCGGTAACCTGGAACACTGAACGCCAGGTCACCACAGAAAGCCCGCTCATCGAGCGGGCTTTTTGCTGTCTGGGGTTTGCCTTTCTGTGGGAATGGGCTTGCTCGCGAAGCACCTGAGAGCGCCGCGTCGTCCTTTTGTGGGGCTGGGGCGGGGTAACCAATAGACTCGCATCTACCCGCTACATGCGCCGGTTTTCCGGGGTGTAGGCTGCCGGCGAAAAGATATTTAAAATAAATTGCATTTAAATCAACACATTGCGGATTTTTCGTATATGATGCGCCCCGCACCGAACGTAAAGGGTGATTAGCTCAGCTGGGAGAGCATCTGCCTTACAAGCAGAGGGTCGGCGGTTCGATCCCGTCATCACCCACCATTACGTCCAACGCTACGCGCAGCGGTAGTTCAGTCGGTTAGAATACCGGCCTGTCACGCCGGGGGTCGCGGGTTCGAGTCCCGTCCGCTGCGCCATATTCGGTTACCTGGAACGCTGAACGCCAGGTCACCACGCAAAGCCCGCTCATTGAGCGGGCTTTTTTGTGCCTGGGATTTGCTGTTCTACAACCCCACCAGCCGGTAGCCCACCTGCAATTCGGTAATAAAGTACTGCGGCTGCGCCGGATCCACCTCCAGCTTTTGCCGCAGATGCGCCATATGCACCCGTAGATAGTGGGCGCGGTCGACGTAATCCAGGCCCCACACTTCCAGCAGCAGTTGCCGGTGCGTCAGGACCCGGCTCTGGCCACGGATCATCGCGCAGAGCAAGCGGTACTCGATGGGCGTCAGGTGTACCGGCTGGCCTGAGCGCCACACCTCATGGGTCGCCAGGTCGACGGCAATCTCGCCAAACACCACCTTGCTGGTGGCCATCACGGTGCCGGTGTGCCCATGCCGGCGCAGTTGGGCGCGGATGCGTGCCAGCAACTCGGGCACGCCGAATGGCTTGGTCAGGTAATCATCGGCACCGGCGTCCAGGGCGGCGACTTTTTCTTCTTCACGGTCACGCGCCGACAGCACCAGGATCGGTACCGCCAGCCAGCCGCGCAGTTCGCGGATCAATTGTTTGCCATCACTGTCCGGCAAGCCGAGGTCGACGATCACCAGGTCCGGCTGTCGGCTGGCGGCATGGATCAGCGCACGTTTGACGCTGTCGGCCTCGAACACATGAAAGCCTTCATCTTGCAGGGCAATGCGCACAAAGCGGCGGATGTTGGCCTCGTCTTCAACGATCAGAATGCGTGCAGTGTTCATAAGGGTTCCATGGCCGGCGGGGTGCCTGCCGGTAGCGTGATGGTGAAATGCATGCCGCCCGCGCGGCCGGGGTTGGCCTGGATGCGCCCGCCGTGGGCTTCGACGATGCGCTTGACCAGCGCCAGGCCCAGGCCGATGCCGGCCACCGACGATTCCTGCTGGCCGCGCGTGAAGGGCTCAAACAGATTGGCCGGCGCGCTACCGGGGCCGGTGTCGCTGACCTCCAGCACAATCTGCTCGCCGGCCTGGCTGGCGGCCACGCTGATGGTGGTGCCCGGCGGGGTGTACTTGGCGGCGTTGTCCAGCAGGTTGACCAGCACCCGCTCGATCAGCAGCGCGTCGACCTCCACCAGCGGCAAGTGCGCGTCGAGCGTGGTCTGCACGCGGTGTTGCGCCAAGGGTTCGCGCAATTGACGCAGGGCGCTGCCGACGATTTCTTCCAGCGAGTGCCATTGGCGGTTCAGGCGCACGCCGCGCTCTTGCAGGCGTGCCATGTCCAACAGGTTTTCGATCAGGCGCTGCATGGACGTGGCCTGTTCGTGAATGCCCTGCAGCAGCTCGTTCAGTGGCCCCGGCTGGGCGTGGGGCAGGGCGGTCTCGGCGGCGCCGATCAGGGTGGTCAGCGGTGTGCGCAGGTCGTGGGAAATCGCCGCGAGCAGGGTGTTGCGCATTTTTTCGCCTTCCATCTGTACCAGGGTGCTTTGCGCCACTTCGACGAAATGCACGCGCTCCAGGGCAATCGCCAGCTGGCTCATGCAGGCTTCCAGCAGGCGGCGTTCCTGCGGGTCGTTCAGGCGATCGCGCTGAGCCAGTTCCAGCACCAGCACGCCGCGCACGCGCATCGGCGCCTTGAGCGGCCAGTAGCAGCCCTTGGCCGCGGACAGGGTGTCGGTGCCGTGCCCGGCGGGGTGGCCGTGGTCGTAGGTCCATTGCGCGATGCTGTCGTCGATCGGCAGCCCACCGGCGCTCACGCTGTGGACGCCATCGGCGGCGTCCGGCAGGGCCAGGCCCACCCGTGCCTCGAAGACGCCGCTGAAGGTGCGCAGCGCCACTTCGCTGATTTGCTCCACCGTCAGCGCCGCCGACAAATCACGGGCCAGGCGCGCCAGGGAGGTTGCGCGGCGTTCCCGTGCGGCGGCGGTACGTGCTTCGTGGCGCAGGCGCGCGGTGAGTTGGCCGGTGATCAGGGCGATGCCGAGCATCAAGGCAAAGGTGAAGAAATACTGAGTGTCGGTGACGGTGAAGGAATAGCGCGGCTGGACGAAAAAGAAGTCGAAACACAGCACCGCAAGCATCGCCGCCCATACGCCGGGGCCGCGTCCAAAGCGCAGCGCAACCAGCACCACTGTGAGCAAAAACAGCATGACCACGTTGGCCAGGTCGAACACCTGCAGCAGCAGCGCGGCGACGGCGCTGGTGGCGAAACAGGCCAGGCTGGTCCAGACGTAGGCCAGGCGAGTGCCGGGCAGTGGCGTGGTGTTTTCGCGCACGGCGGGTTTGCCCGGCAGCAGGCCATGGGCAATCACAATCTGGTCGATTTGCGGGTGGTGACGGCTGATCCGGTCGCTGACCGACTGATGCCAGAACCGCCAGCGGCGGCGCGGATGATGGCCGAGCATCAGGCGACTGGCGTTGTGCTCACGGGCGCAGGCCACCAGGGCTTCGGCAACGTCCATACCCGGCAGTGTGGCGGTATCGGCGCCGAATTCTTCGGCCAGGGCCAGGGTTTTCATCGCGCTCAGGTAGCGCCGGGCGCCGCGCCCCTGGGCCGAGGCCACATGGACCACAATCCAGTCGGCTTCCAGTTTTTGCGCCAGGCGCGCCGCTTCACGCACCAGGCGCTCATCGCCGGCATCACCGGCTACGCCGACCAACAGCCGTTCGCGGGCCGGCCACAGGGTCTTGATCGACTGTTCGCGGCGGTACACGCGCATCTGCGTGTCGACCCGGTCGGCCGTGCGGCGCAGGGCCAGCTCGCGCAACGCCAACAGGTTGCCCTTGCGGAAAAAATGCTGTGAGGCGCGCGCCGCCGCCGGGCCCAGGTACACCTTGCCGTCCTTGAGGCGTTGCAGCAGATCGTCGGGTGGCAGGTCGATCACCACCACTTCGTGGGCGTTGTCGAACACATGGTCCGGTACGGTTTCGCGCACGCGTATGCCGATGATTCCGCTGACCAGGTCATTCAGGCTTTCCAGGTGCTGGACGTTGAGGGTGGTCCACACGTCGATGCCGGCGCTGAGCAGTTCTTCCACGTCTTGCCAGCGTTTGGGGTGGCGCGAGCCGGGCACGTTGCTGTGGGCCAGTTCGTCCACCAGTAACACGGCAGGATGGCGCAACAGGGCGGCGTCAAGGTCAAATTCGCTGAGGGCGAATTCACGGTGCCGGTGCTGGGCGCGAGGCAGTTGTTCGAGGCCGTGGAGCAGCTCGGCGGTGTCCTGGCGGCCGTGGGTTTCCACCACGCCGGCCAGCACGTCGCGGCCCAGGGCGGTTTCGCGGCGTGCCGCTTCGAGCATCGCGCAGGTCTTGCCGACCCCGGCGTTAGAGCCAAAGTAGATACGCAATTTGCCGCGCAAGGCGGCCTGTTCTTCTTGTTGGACCCGAGCGAGCAGGGCGTCGGGGTCGGGGCGTTCGTTGTTTAAGGCGGGCATGTCATTCCTGGTCAATGCGGTTCAAGTGTGGGAGCGGGCTTGCCCGCGACAGGGGTGAGTCAGTCACACCGCTATCGCGGGCAAGCCCGCTCCCACATGGGGTTGAGTCGTTACACCAAGCCCACTGCGGTCAAGAGCATGTCGATCAGCTTGATCCCGGCAAACGGCACCAACACCCCGCCCAGGCCATAGATCAGCAGGTTGCGGTTGAGCAGCGCCGCCGCGCCGATTGCGCGGTAAGTCACGCCGCGCAGGGCCAGGGGAATCAGCGCGACGATGATCAGCGCGTTAAAAATCACCGCGCTGAGAATCGCCGAGTTGGGGCTGGTCAGCTGCATTACGTTCAACGCGCCGAGCTGGGGATAGGTCGCGACAAACGCCGCCGGGATGATTGCAAAGTACTTCGCCACGTCATTCGCCACGCTGAAGGTGGTGAGGGCGCCGCGGGTCATCAGCATCTGTTTGCCGACCTCGACCACTTCGATCAGCTTGGTCGGGTTGCTGTCGAGGTCGACCATGTTGCCGGCCTCCTTGGCAGCCTGGGTGCCGCTGTTCATTGCCACCGCCACGTCAGCCTGGGCCAGCGCCGGCGCGTCGTTAGTGCCGTCGCCGGTCATGGCCACGAGCTTGCCTTTGGCCTGGTAGTCGCGGATCAATTGCAGCTTGTCTTCCGGGCGGGCCTCGGCGAGGAAGTCATCCACCCCGGCCTCCACGGCAATGGCGGCGGCGGTCAGGCGGTTGTCGCCGGTGATCATTACGGTCTTGATGCCCATGCGCCGCAGCTCGGCGAAGCGTTCCTTGATGCCGCCTTTGACCACGTCCTTGAGTTCCACCACGCCCAGCGCCGTGGCGCCGTCGCTGACCACCAGCGGCGTGCTGCCGCGCCGCGAGACTTCATCGACCTTGGCCTGCAAGGCTGTCGGAAAACTACCGCCCAAGGCCTCGACATGGCGGCGAATCGCGTCCGCTGCACCCTTGCGAATCGCCCGGCCTGCGGGCAGGTCGACCCCGCTCATACGGGTCTGCGCAGTGAAGTGCACAAAGCTGGCGCCCAGTTGGTTGATGTCCCGCGCGCGAATGTCGAACTTCTGCTTGGCCAGGACCACGATGCTGCGGCCTTCCGGGGTTTCATCGGCCAGGGAGGCCAATTGCGCGGCATCCGCCAAGTCGGCCTCTTTGATCCCCGGTGCCGGCAAAAAGCTGCTGGCCTGGCGGTTGCCCAGGGTGATGGTGCCGGTCTTGTCCAGCAGCAATACGTCGACGTCACCCGCGGCCTCGACCGCCCGCCCGGAGGTGGCGATGACATTCGCCGACATCATCCGGCTCATGCCCGCCACGCCGATGGCCGAGAGCAGGCCGCCGATGGTGGTGGGGATCAGGCAGACCAGCAAGGCCACCAGTACTGTGGCACTGACCACGCTGCCGCTGCCGCTCATGGCCACGGCGAAGATCGAGTAAGGGCTCAGCGTGGCGATCACCAGTAGGAACAACAGGGTCAGGCCCACCAGCAGGATGGTCAGGGCCACCTCGTTCGGGGTTTTCTGACGCTTGGCCGACTCGACCATCGAGATCATGCGGTCCAGGAACGACTCGCCGGGGTTGACGCTGATGCGCACCACCAGCCAGTCCGACAGCACACGGGTGCCGCCGGTGACCGAGGAAAAATCGCCACCGGACTCGCGAATGACCGGCGCCGATTCGCCGGTGATCGCGCTTTCATCCACCGACGCCACGCCCTCGATTACGATGCCATCGAGCGGCACCAGGTCGCCGGCTTCGATCAACACCACTTGATCCTTGCGCAGCAGCGACGCTTCGGTGGGCAGCCATGGCGCGCCATGCTTGGGCTGTTGCAGCAGCTTGGCCAGGGTCTGGCGTTTCATCCCGCGCAGGCTGGCGGCCTGGGCGCGGCTGCGGCCCTCGGCCAAGGCCTCGGCGAAGTTGGCGAACAGCACGGTAAACCACAGCCACAAGGTAATGCTGAGGATAAAGCCGCTGGGAGCTTCACCCTGGCCGCCCAGGGACTGGAACCAGAGCAGGGTGGTGAGGATGCTGCCCAGGTAGACCACGAACATCACCGGGTTTTTCCATTGCGCCTGGGGCAACAGTTTTTTCAGGGCATCGCCGCACGCGGTGAGCACGATGGCGCGATCAAACAGAGGTAAACGAGCATTTTTCATGAGGGAAATCTCTTACTCACTGGCCGCAATAGGAGGTGATGGCAGGCGGGCGTCCAGCGCCAGGTTGAGTTGCAGCACATTGACCCGGGGCTCGCCGAGCAGGCCGAGGGTGCGCGCGCTGGTGTGCTGGCTGACCAGCTGCAGCAGCTCGGTTTCGGGGATTTGCCGCAGGCGCGCCACCCGTGGCAGTTGCAGCCGTGCATTGGCCACCGAGATATGCGGGTCGAGGCCCGAGGCGGAGGCGGTGACCGCGTCCACTGGCACTTGGGCGTCGGCGGGCAGGCCGTTGGCCAGGCGATAGGCCTGCACGCGGGCGGCCACCTGGTCCACCAGTTTCTGGCTGGTCGGCCCCAGGTTGCTGGCGCCGCTGGAACCGGCGTTGTACGGCTGCGAGACGCTTTTGCCTGGGTCTTGCGGGTCGGCGCCCAGGGTCATGCTCGGGCGGCCATGGAAGTATTCCGGCCGGGTGAAGTGTTGGCCGATCAGCGTCGAGCCCATGACCAGGCCATCGCGTTCAATCAGCGAGCCACGGGCCTGGAACGGGAACATCAGCTGTGCGGTCACGGTGGTGAACGCCGGGTAGGCGAGCCCCGTCAACAGCATGAAAAACACCGCCGAAACCAGCACTGGGCGCAACAGCCCTTTGAATATCGAGTGAGTCGTCATCAAGGTGTCCTCAGTTGTACGTCTGGCCGGACAGCAACTGCAGTTGCTCCACCAGCGGGCCAAGCGCGAGCGCCGGCAAAAAGGTCAGGCCGCCCACCACCAGCACCACGAACACCACCAGCAGCATGAACAGCGGGGTGGCGGTGGGGATGGTGCCGGCACCGGCAGGCACGGTTTTTTTCATCGCCAGGGAGCCGGCCACGGCCAGCATCGGCAGCATGGTGAAGAAGCGTCCGATCAGCATTGCCAGGCCGATGGTGGTGTTGAAAAACGGCGTGTTGGCGTTCAAGCCGGCAAAGGCCGAGCCGTTGTTGGCGGTGCCGGAGGTGTAGGCGTACAACACCTCGCTGAACCCGTGGGGGCCGATGTTGTTGAGGCTGGCCATGGTGTCGGGCCACAGGGCGGCGAGGGCGG
Organism: Pseudomonas sp. DD1; assembly: GCF_044510355.1. Taxonomy (NCBI): domain Bacteria; kingdom Pseudomonadati; phylum Pseudomonadota; class Gammaproteobacteria; order Pseudomonadales; family Pseudomonadaceae; genus Pseudomonas; species Pseudomonas sp. DD1. The sequence goes on from NZ_MSAJ01000004.1 coordinate 98,947, forward strand.
TGAAGCCGAGGATGCTGATGGGGTGCGCGAGCACCGAGAGCATCACCAGCTTGATCTCCCGCGCCTCGATTTTCTTGCCGAGGAACTCCGGGCTGCGGCCGATCATCATGCCCACCAGGAACACCGTGAGCAGGGCGTACTGGATCAGGTTGATAAAGCCCACGCCGTCGCCGCCGAACACGCAGTTGAGCATCATCTGCGCCAGGGGCACGAAGCCGCCCATGGGCGTCAGCGAGTCATGCATGGTGTTGACCGAACCGGTGGTGGCGGCGGTGGTCGTGGCGATAAACAGGCTGCTGTCGGCGATGCCGAAGCGCAGTTCCTTGCCTTCCATGTTGCCGCCGCTGTGTTCCACCGACAGGGTCTGGTTGGCGCCGGCCTGGGTGAGCAGTGGGTTGCCGTTTTGCTCGGCGCCGTAGACCAGGGTGAGAAAACCGATGAACATCACCAGGAAGGTGCCGAAAAACACCCAGCCCTGACGACGTTGCAACAGCATGCTGCCAAAGGTGTAGGTCAGCGCCGAGGGGATCAGCAACATGCTGAGGATATGCAGGATGTTGGTCAGCGGCGTCGGGTTTTCGAACGGATGCGCGGCGTTCATGCTGAAGAAGCCACCGCCGTTGGTGCCGATATGCTTGATCGACTCAAAGCTGGCCACCGCACCGACAATCAACTGTTGCTGCGCCCCTTCCAGGGTCGTGACCAGTGCCTGGGAGGCGAAGGTCTGTGGCATGCCCTGCCAGACATACACCAGCGCCATGCCCACGCACAGCGGCAGCATCACGCGATACAGCGTGCGGGTGAAGTCGACCCAGAAGTTACCGATATCGCCCGAACTGGAGCGGCTCAGGCCGCGAATGAAACCGGCCGCCGCAACCACGCCGGAGGTGGCGCCGACGAACATCAGAAAGGTGATGACCGCCATCTGGCTGAAGTTTGACAGGCTGGTCTCGCCCGAATACGCCTGCCAGTTAGTGTTGGTGATAAAGGACACGGCGGTGTTGAACGCCAGGTCCGGCGATTGCGCGGCGAGCCCCAGTGGGTTGATCGGCGTGACCGCCTGCAGGCGCAGGACCAGATAGCCCAGCAGCATCATTGCCGCGTTCGACAACAACAGCGCCGAACCGAAGCGGGCCCAGCCCATGGTTTCCTGTGGGTCGATGCCCAGCAGGCGATAGGTATAACGTTCCGGCAAGGCATGGTGGGTTCCGGTGAAGACCCGGGTCAGCCATTTGCCCATCAGTACGGCGAGCCCCGTCATTACCCCCAGGACCAGCGTAAATTCCAGCAGCGTGCTTAACATGTCGTGGCTCCGTTCAAATCTTGCCCATGGCGACAATGGCCATGGCAGTCGCAACAAAAAACACCAGGGAAAGGCTGATAAACATCAGGTCGTACATGGCCAACTCCCTAGAATTTTTCTGCGCGAATAAGGGCGTAGCCCAAGTAAGCGAACAGCCCCACGGCACATATGCCGCTGGCGATATAAATGAACGTAAGTGTGAGCACGGTGTAACTCCCCTGAGTAAATAAGCCGCAACTGCGGAGGCGGGGAGGTTAATCCCCGGAGTATCAAGTTCGGGCACTGATTACGCGCAGCGGCATTAAGACGGCATATAGAAAAGGTTCTGCCGGGTGCACGAAAAAAAGGGATAGCCCGCCGCCCGGGTATCCCTTTAAACGCTGGGGTGCTGCTGAGGTTGACGACCCGCTTATTTGGTTTTCTTTTTCTTCTCGTTGCGGGTAGCGAGGTGTTCGAAGCAAAACGCGGCAGTGCCGAAGAGCGCAATCATCGACAGGACGACCATGCCTAAAGTTGAACTTTCCACGATAACTTCCTACGGGTGTTGGGGTAGGAGGTAACGGTAGAGGGTTTGGACTTAGTTACTCAATAGCGGCGACGTAAACGTTATGGCGAACAGGCAAACTATATGAACTCTTTACAGGGGGGGCGGATAAAAACCCTAAAACCTGAGAATCAATTGTGGCGAGCGGGCTTATTGTGGCGAGCGGGCTTGCCCGCGTTGGGCTGCGTAGCAGCCCCAAAGCCATCCCCCCGGTCTACCTGGAAAACTCGGCGCGACCCAACGCGGGCAAGCCCGCTCGCCACAGCAATCGCGGTTTTGCTCCTGCTCAGCCATGACCTGACGGAATACCCCCATACCCATTGGTCGATTGCACCGCGGCCGGCACCCACGCTTATCTATAGCCTCGCGAAGACTTCAAGGCGGCACAGTGCCCGCTTCTAACAATGGCCTGCAAAGGCAATAAAAATAGTCTGTCTGGGGAAGCGCACGAGATGAAATACCCATTGCGTCCTTTGGTCTTCTGGCCAACCTTTCTGATCTTGCTGGCGGCGGTGATCGCCAGCTACGTTGACCTCACCGCATTCCTCGCCGTGAGCAAACAGCTTAATACGGTGATCCTGCAAAACTTCTCCTGGCTATTCAGTGCCGGTTCTTTCGCCATGCTGGTGCTCACGGCCATTGTGTATTTTTCGCCCCTGGGCCAGGTGCGTATCGGCGGGGAGGGCGCCACGCCGCTGTTGAGCAAATGGCGCTGGTTCATGGTCGCGCTGTGCACCACCCTGGCGGTGGGCGTGCTGTTCTGGACCACGGCCGAACCGCTCTACCATCTGTACTCGCCACCCTCCAGCCTGCCGATCGCGGCGGGCAGCGCGGCGGCCAAGAGCTTTGCTCTGTCGACGATGTTCCTGCACTGGACCCTCACGCCCTACGCGATTTACCTGGTGCCCTCCCTGGTGTTTGCCCTGGTGTTCTACAACCTGCGCAGCCACTTCTCGATTGGCGCCATGTTGCAACCCTTGCTCGGCGCCGAGCGGGTCAAGCGCTATGCCGGGTTGATCGACACCCTGGCGATGTTCGCCCTGGTCGCAGGCATGGCGTCGTCCCTGGGCACCGGGGCGCTGACCCTGTCCGGTGGCCTGAGCCAGTACATCGGCGGTGAGACCACGCCGTTGCGCCTGGGCCTGATCATCGCGGTGATCGTGTTCACCTTTGTCGCCTCGGCCGCCAGCGGTCTGCAGCGCGGCATCGTCATGCTGTCGTCGTTCAACACCTGGATCATGCTGGCCCTGGGCGCGTTCGTGTTGGTGTGTGGACCAACCCTGTACATCTTCAGCCTGGGCGTCGAGTCCCTGGGGGTGTACCTCGACACCTTCTTCAGCCGCAGCCTGTCCACCGGTGCCGCCAGTGGCGACAGCTGGCCGCAGAGCTGGACGGTGTTCTACTGGTCGGTGTGGTTCGCCTGGGCCCCGGTCAGTGCGCTGTTCCTCGGCAAGATCGGCCGAGGCTACAGGGTGCGCGAATTTATCCAGATCAACATGCTGTACCCGGCGCTGTTTACCGCGCTGTGGATCTGCATTTTCTCCGGCAGCAGCCTGTACTTCGATGCCCTCGGCGATGGCAGTTTGAACCGCGTGCTCAACGAGCAAGGCGTGGAGCATGTGCTGTACCAGATGTTCCAGCAGTTGCCGGCCAGCGGCCTGATGATCGCGTTTTTGTTGTTTGTCGCCTTTATCTCCTTTGTCACCGCAGCCGACTCCAGCACCGACGTGATCGCCAACCTGTGCAGCAAAGGCGTCACCGCCGATTCGGACCTGGACGGCAACCCGCTGCTGAAGATTGTCTGGGGCGTGATCATCGGCACGGTGTCGTGGGTCATGGTGGCTTTTGTCGGCATCGACGGGGTGAAGATGCTCTCCAACCTCGGCGGCCTGCCGGGAATGATCCTGGTGCTGCTGGCCAGCACGTCGTTGTTCTACTGGTTGAAGAACCCTGCGCTGCTGGACGTAAAGGCCCCTGCGGTCCACGTCGAACCTGGCCTGCGTGGTGCCAGCCCCGTGGCGGATTTTGCCCGCTGACTTGCCTCTTTGTTGCTGGAGTTACCGATGGAAATCGTCACCGAATTTGCCTACAAGGTCCGTGAAATCGAGCACTGCCTGATCCCCCTGAGCGACGGCACGCAACTGGCAGCGCGTATCTGGCTGCCTGACACCGCCAGTGTGCAGGCCTTCCCGGCGATCCTCGAATACCTGCCCTATCGCAAGCGTGATGGCACGGCGCTACGCGATGCGCTGACCCATCCGTGGATGGCGGGGCAGGGCTATGTCTGCGTGCGGGTCGATATGCGCGGCAATGGCGAGTCCCAGGGCCTGATGGCCGATGAGTACCTGTTGCAGGAGCAGGATGACGCCCTCGAAGTGATCGACTGGCTGTGCCAGCAGCCCTGGTGCGACGGCAACCTGGGAATGATGGGCATCTCCTGGGGCGGCTTCAACAGCCTGCAAGTCGCCGCGCGCCAGCCCGAAGCATTGAAGGCGATCATCACCCTGTGCTCCACCGATGACCGCTATGCCGATGACATCCATTACAAGGGCGGCAACCTGCTGCTGGAGAACTTCGGCTGGGCCGCGACCATGCTCAACTTCAGCGCGGCGGCGCCCGACCCGCTGCTGGTCGGCGATGCCTGGAAAAGCCTGTGGCAACAACGCCTCGACGCCATGCCGCTGCTGGCCGAGACCTGGCTGCAGCACCAGACCCGCGATGCCTATTGGCGTCACGGTTCGGTCTGCGAGGACTACTCGGCGATCAAGGCGGCGGTGTATGCCGTGGGCGGTTGGGGCGATGCCTACAAGAATGCGGTGCCGCGCCTGATGCAACATCTGCCGGGACCGAAGAAAGCCATGATCGGCCCGTGGATTCACAAGTACCCGCACTTCGCCGTGCCCAACCCGGCCATTGGCTTCCTGCAGGAGGCCAAGCGCTGGTGGGACCACTGGCTTAAAGGTATCGACAATCGGGTGATGGACGACGCTGCCTGCACCTTTTACCTACAGGATGTGCTGGCACCCAAGGGCAGTTATGCCGAGCGCCCAGGGATCTGGGTGCAGACCTCGGGCTGGCCCGATCCCCAGGTGCAATGGACCGACTACAGCCTCAACGACCATGGCCTCAGCCCCGGCCAGCAGGCACTGGGCGGCCCGCGCAGTATCTGTTCGCCACTGACCACCGGTCTGCACCAGGGCGAGTACTGCGCCATCTGGTTCGGCCCCGATGGCCCCACCGATCAGCGTCGCGACGATGCGCAGTCGCTGTGTTTCGACTCGCCGCCGTTGGCTGAACCCCTGGCGCTGCTGGGGGATGTGCGCTTGCACCTGCGCCTGGCCAGCGATACCCCCTGCGGGCAACTGGTGGCACGCCTGAATGCGGTGGCGCCCGACGGCCAAGTCACGCAGATCACCTACGGCGTGCTTAACCTTGTCCTACGTGAAGATTTCTCCCGTCTGACGCCGCCTGTGCCGGGCGAGCCCATGGACGTGCAATTGAACCTGGATCACGTCGGCGTGCGCGTGCCGGCCGGCCACCGCCTGCGTCTGGCCCTGAGTACCGCGAGCTTCCCGTTGCTGTGGCCCAGTCGCGAGTTGACCACCCTGACTGTGCTGCCCGCCGTGCAGCGTGTGCAATTGCCGATCTTCAGCGGCGCGGCTGTGCCGTGCCCGTTCGAGGCCCCGCAAGCGGCTAGCCCGGTTGCGCTGGAGGTGCTGCGGGCGGCAGCGCCGAAACGCACCTTGAGCGAGGATGTGGGCAGTGGCGAAGTCTGCGTCACCATCGAGGACGACCTGGGCGCCGTGCGTTTCACCGAGCATGGCCTGGCGGTGGACCAGCGCTGTACCGAGCAATATCGCACCTTGCCCTGGGACCCGCTGTCGACCCAGGCCGATATCCACTGGCAGTACCGCGTCGAGCGAGCGCCGTGGTCGGTGGAGGTCGACAGCCGCCTGCAGGTGCGCGCCGACGCCCAGTGGTTCTACATTGAGGCGCAGCAGCAGGCCCTGGAAAACGGGGTGCAGGTGCATCACCGCACCTGGAGCAAACGGGTCGCGCGGGTCGCGTTGTGAGCGGGCAAATGGCAGGATGCCTGCTCATCTGATCAGCCACGGATCCCTGCATGTCGCGCCGAAATGTCGACCTTCCACCGCTCAATTGTTTGCAGACGTTTGAAGCGGCCGCCCGTCATCTGAGCTTTACCCAGGCGGCCCACGAACTGAACCTGACCCAAAGCGCGGTGAGCCGGCAGATCAAGCGCCTCGAAGAGGACCTGGCACGGCCGCTGTTTTATCGGTTGGCATTGGGGCTGAGTCTGACCCCGGCTGGGGTGCGTTACTTTCGCACCATCCAGCGCCTGCTGCGCGAGCTCGACCGTGAGTCGGCGGAGCTGCGCCGACGTGGTGCCGATCGCCAACTGACCCTGGCCAGCACGCCGACTATCAGCTCGATCTGGCTCGCCGCGTTGCTGCCGGCGTTCCAGCATGCGCACCCGGACCTGGATATCCGCATCCTGTGCAGTGAAAGCCCGAGCCACCTGGATGTCAGCGAATATGACCTGGGCCTGTTCTATCACCTCGACGAACTGCCGGCGCCCCTTGGCCTGGAACTGACCCCGGTGTTTGCCAGCGAGCAGGTCATCGCCGTGTGCAGCCCGGCCTACATTGAGCGTCATGGCGCGATACGCGACGCCCAACACCTGTTGCACAGCCACACCTTGTTGATCGTCGAGGACCACTATCACGATTGGTTGACCTGGACCGACTGGTTCGCCGATATCGGCGCGCAATACCACACGCCCCGGCACGCTTTGCGCACCAACAGCTATCAGTTGCTGATGCAGTCGGCGGTGATGGGGCATGGCGTGGCCCTGGGCTGGAAGCGCTTGCTCGAAGGCGAGCTGGCTGCCGGTCGCCTGCAACTGGCCTTGGCGCACCACATGCACAGCCGTGGCCGCCTGCAACTGATGCAACCACAGCATCGCAACCCGCCTTCGGCAGCGCGTAGTTTTCAGCAATGGTTGCTGACGGCGTCCGATACAACGCCGCAGGGGCTGTTCGGTGGGAGCGGGCTTGCCCGCGATGATCGTTAACGATGACGCGGTGAGGCGTTCTTGCTGACGTCAGCGCGGGCGTTGTTCACGGGGCGTTGCGGCTATGCCGATAATCACTCACCGCTTCATACACCGCCTTGCGCAGCCGATTGATCCCCCCAATCGGCCGGTGCTCTTCCACACCAAACCATGGGTTGAACGACTGGTTGTCGCAGGCCAGGTTCAAGGCTGGGGTATCAAAGTCCTGCGCCGGAATGCGGATTTTTGCCACGCTCTCGTAGGGCGCGTCGCTTTCCTTCCATTCGATGCTGGTGTCTTCGATGGGCATGTATTTCTGTGGGTTCTGGCGCTGGATCTGCAACACAAAACACGCGTCGACCCGGTCGGTGGACAACTGCTGGCTCAAGGCGCTGCGCAGGAAGTTCGGCAAGTCCTGGTTCTGCTTGGGTAGGTTGTATTCCGGGCAGCTTTGCGGGTCCGGGGCGACGCGGAACTTGGCGTTGGCCGTGCCAAATTTGTAGGGCGATACCGAAAAGTATGTCGCCTCGGTCGGGCTGGCGGGGGCTGGCGCCAACGTCGCCAGGGCGATGAACAGATGGCGCACCTGCCAACTGCGCGGGTCGAGGCTGGGGAAAAACGCCATGGCCTTCTTGCCATCGGCCTGGGCCCCGACGTTCTGCGCGTATTCCGCCACGTCGCTGACAAAGAAGTTGGGGTGGCTGAACATCACAAAGTCCTGCTCGGTGCGCGCCTGCTGATCGGCCAGCAGTTGCTTGCCCGGCACGTCCAGCAGTTTGATCGCCATGCCGCGGGCGTCGCGGATGCTGTCGAACTGTGGATAAGCGTTGCCGTTGGACAGGCGCATCATCGCCTGCCAGGTCTTGCCCGGCTCGGCGAACACGCCCTGGCGCAGCGCCGGGTCGAGACCAGGCAGCACACTGACTTCGGCCTTCACGCAGCCATGGGCCTTGGCATGGGCATCACGCAGGTAGCGGGTGCCTTCGCGGTGCTGGTCGACGATACGCACGGCCGTCTGAATGATGCCTTGGGTCATGGCGGCTTCGCCGGGTGGAATCTGTTCATCGGCCGACACCGGGCCGCGGTGGTGCCAGGCAAACCACAGGGTCGCCAGCAACCAGCCGAGCAAGCCCAGGCCCACCAGCCATAACAGCGTCTTGCCGAGAAACGCGCCGAGGCGCAGCCACAGTCGAGCGAGCATGGAACGGTCCTTGTATCGAAATGGGGAAGTCATGGCAGTTGTTGCTCCAGGGGGCCGCCCAGTACTTTGAGGTATTCCAGCAGCGCCCAGCGCTCCTCAGGCTCCAGGCCCCGGCCAATTACCCCATTGCCACGCTTGCCGGCGCGGAATTCGTGGCCGCTGTTGTGGTTGCCGGTGATGCGGGTATCGAACAGGAACGCATTTTTAAAGGCTTCGGTGCGATAACCCAGGTGACGCGGGTTGTAGTCGAAGGTGCCTTTATAGAAGGTGCGGCTGCGCTCGTACTGGGGCGAAAGCAACTGGTAGATCGTCGGCACCGAACCGTTGTGCAGGAACGGCGGCGTGGCCCACACGCCAGCCAGTGGGCGGGCCTTGTAGGCGCGCAGTTCGCGCACGCCGATAGGCAGGCCGTAGCCGTCCAGGCGTGGGCGTTCGGCCGGGGTGATGCCGGCGGCGCGGTAGGCGTGCTCTTCGACAAACGCCGTGACATAGGCCAGGCCCTTGGCCACGGACAGGCTGCGCAAGTCTAGGGGTTCGGTCGGCGTCGGGTGCAACTCCACATTCAACTGCGCCAGTTCGGCCGGGTCCCATTGCAGGGCGCTGAGGTCGTAGCGCTGGTCGGCAATGTTGCTGGCGGTGCCCGGGTCGGTGCCGATGTAGTCCACTGGCAGCATCTTCAACTGCTGCACCGGGCGCCCGTTGACTTCGCTCACGCTGGGCACATGGCAAGCTGCGCAGTTCTCTGCGAACAGCGCGCGGCCACGGGCGGCCAGGGGTTTGTCGATGGCGCCGAACAGCGCTTCAGGCCAGGTCGGCGGCTTGAGCCGTTGCAGGGTTTCTTCGATGCGGTTCAGGTCACGCACGCGCACGCTGGAAGGGTAGCGTGCATCGCCCTTGAGCGGCTGGCCGGCGCTGTCGAAGAACGCCAGGGTCGCGCCTACGCCCAAGGCTTCGCCGATATTGCGCGCCATGGGTTGCTGGGCCGAGCCGTTCCATTGCACCCAGTCGAAGGTCCACATGTCCCACAGTTGCGGGTAGTCCACCGGCGCGTTGGCGATGCGGTAGTTGTCCGGCGAAATGGCGTCACCAAAGCTCGCGTTGGCGATGCGGCCGAACGCATCGGTGCGCCCCGGGCCTTCTTCGGTGGGGTAGAGACCACGGTGGGTATCGTTCCAGGCCACCTTGAGGAAGTTGTCCAGGGACTTTTTGAAGTCCTGGCGCAACTGATCGTACTGGGCGTCGTATTGATCCCCCAGCACGCTGTGGGCGAAGCGCCTGAACTTCAGCGGGTTGTAATAGGTGGAGGCGAGACTGGCCACCAACGCCTGGCCGAAGCTGCCACCGCGCAGGGTCGGCACGCTGGAGGGCAGCACATGCTGTGCAGCACCGCCGTCGATGCGCAGGGCCTGGCCATTGAAGTGCAACTCGCCGGTGTGGCAGGCGGCACAAGTGATATCGAGAAACTCGTCGTCGCTGCCGGCATTCTTGTGCCGGGCGAAGCCGACGGGCAGGTTGCCAGGGTTCTGGGCTGTGGCCTGTTGTCGCGGGTCCACGAGGAAACCGAAACGCGCCAGGTTGGCCGGTTCGGCAAAACGCTGCTGGGAAAACGGCAGCTCCAGCGCGGTGAACCAGTTATAGCGCAGGCCCTTGACCTGGGTGCCCTGAGGCGTGAAGTAGTAGACCTGGCGGTCGGTGGCGGTCCATTGGTCCTGGTAGTGCACCTGCTGCACCGGCACGTAATCCGGCAGCTTGGGGTTGACCACGTAATAGAGGACCACGGCCAGGGCCAGTCCCATAAATGACAGGATCAGGAGTAAAACACGGGGAAAAATGCGCAAGATAACTATCCTTGTCGAGTTGTTGCGTCCTTATGCCACCGAGCGTAGCAGGCGGCAAGTAGCCATGATCGGTCTGTTGCGGCGGTTTTCGGCTTGCCTGCTGTCCTTCGCCGGGCTTTGGGGCAGATGAAAATGCTTTTAAACACGTGAACTTATCAGAAGTTTCCTGCTCACATGCCGGTAGCCATTGGTCGTGGCCGCCTGATAAGCTCGCGACTTTATTCGAATGCCCTTTTGGCGCATGAACAAGGAAATAGCATGAAACAGCATCGGTTGGCGGCGGCGGTGGCCCTGGTTAGCCTGGTACTTGCGGGTTGTGATTCGCAAACCAGCGTAGAGCTGAAAACCCCGGCGCAGAAAGCTTCCTACGGTATCGGCCTGAACATGGGCAAAAGCCTGGCTCAGGAAGGTATGGACGACCTGGACTCCAAGGCCGTGGCCCAAGGCATCGAAGATGCCGTCGGCAAGAAAGAACAGAAACTGAAGGACGCAGAACTGGTTGAAGCGTTTTCCGCACTGCAGAAGCGTGCTGAAGAACGCATGACCAAGTTGAGCGAAGAGTCGGCAGCTGCCGGCAAGAAATACCTCGAAGACAACGCCAAGAAAGACGGCGTAGTCACCACCGCTTCCGGTCTGCAGTACAAGATCGTGAAGAAAGCCGAAGGCGCCCAGCCCAAGCCTACCGACGTAGTGACTGTTCACTACACCGGCAAGCTGACCAACGGCACCACCTTTGACAGCTCCGTGGATCGCGGCAGCCCGATTGACCTGCCGGTCAGCGGTGTGATCCCGGGTTGGGTCGAAGGCCTGCAACTGATGCACGTGGGTGAGAAGGTCGAGTTGTACATCCCGTCCGACCTGGCCTACGGTGCCCAGAGCCCGAGCCCGGCAATTCCAGCCAACTCCGTACTGGTCTTCGACCTGGAGCTGCTGGCAATCAAGGACCCGGCCAAGGCCGATGCGCCTGAGGCACCGGCTGCCAAGTAAGCCGCTGCAAAACACCCAACGCCCCGTTTTACGGGGCGTTGTTGTTTCTGGTGTGGGGCTTGATCCAATCCGTATGGACGCTGTCGAGCCCTGGCGAGGCTGCGATAGCGGTGGAGGCAACACTCCTGTTGGCCATGCCGCCGCCATCGCAGCCTCGCTGGGGCTCGACAGCTCCCACAGTTGACCGTGGGGCAAATCAAAACGAACACCTGCGACTTAGAGCAGTCTGATGCAATACCTCGGCACGGCTAGCCGCAGGCGCGCTTCAAGTCAATGAATTCTTGGGTTTTTTTTATGTGCGCAAAAAACGCCCGATCTGACTCAGGGCCTTGTATTACGTGGCTTTCAGCCGCGAAAATGGGCTCTGTTCACAAGGTTATCCACAAGTTGTGTGGATAACCTTTTCTCTTGCCTGGAACTGGAGTGACGATGAAAGCACCCTGGAATTTCACCCGCTTCCTGCCGTTGGCCGCCCGCCTGATCGGGCGTGGGCGCCTGCCCACCCTGTTGTTTGCTGTGGCTGCCAAAGGCTCAAGCCAGGGCAATCGCCTGGGTAAGCTCAAGGACGACCTGAAGCTGCTTCAGGCGCTGTGCCTGGCCTACTGGCGTGGCGAGTACCGGGCGATCAGCCCCAAGGCGCTGATCTCGGTGGTGGCGGGGCTGATGTACTTCCTCAGCCCGATTGATGCGATCCCGGACTTCTTGCCCATGTTCGGCATGCTCGATGACATTGCGGTACTGGCCTGGGTCATGAAGAGCCTGGACGGCGAGTTGAGTGCCTTCCGCGCCTGGCGTGAACGCCAGCGCCCGGAGAAGCTGGTGGTGGTGGAGCGTCTGCCTGCAACGCCGCAGCTTCTGGAGCAGGAAAACCCGAAAAAAAACTGAAGGCGCGGATTATCCCCCTGCGCTCTTTGGGGCTGTTAGGATTACACTCCTAAGGAAAGTACTTACTTCGTAAGTGTTGTGATCCTACGGGGCAGTCATGGATATACAAATCATTTCACGGGATGGCGAACCCGAATACGCGGTTCTGCCATGGGCTCAATACCAGGCGCTGCTAAAAGCCGCCGGTGTGCCGCAACCCGCTACTTCTTCTGCACAGACCCCTCCCGTCGCTACCGAGCAGGACCTGCGTCCCCTGGCACAATTGCGCAACCTGCGCGAAGCCAAAGGCCTGGCCATCGAGACCTTGGCTCGCACCGTGGGCATCAGCCCGTCCTACCTGGGGTTGATTGAAAGTGGTGAGCGCCAGCCGGATGCCGCGATTCGTCGCAGCCTGGCCTGGGAGTTGGGGATTGCGGGTTGGAGGGATGAAGTGTGAGTGTGCGCATCAGTCGTCAACATTGGGATGGGTTGCTCAATGAACTCGATCAGGCCCGTCGCCAGCGACATCTTTTGACCTACCGCGCGTTGCTGGAGCGTCTGCAATTCCCCACGCCAGCCATGCAAACCCTGACCGCCGCCCTGGAGCACCTGGCGGCTCTGGATGCCAAGGCGGATCAACCGCTGCGCAGTTCACTGGTGATCAGCCAGGGCGCCAGCCGCTTGCCGCGCACCGGTTTTTTTGAATGTGTCGAGCGCCTCGGGCGCTTTTGCGGACCGTCCGATGGCGTTGCTGCGGCGTCGTGGCATGCCTCGGAAGTGGTGCGTGTGTTCGAGTACGAATATCCTGAGTCAGCGGAGGCCTGAGTGTTCTGGAAGCTTAAAGCGTACGTCAGCTATTGGTTGGCCCGCAGGTTGTTTCATTGGTCATGGTTTGTGCGTCAGCCCCGTGGCTGGCACTGGCTGGAGGGTCAGTTTGCGCGCATGGCCAACCTGGGTAATGTCGAGGCCCAAAGTTTCTATGGTCATATCCTGACGTTTCGCGGCCAAGGGCTTGGCGCGCGGGAAGAGGGCGTGCGCTTGCTGCGCCTGGCGGGCCAGGCCGGTGATGGCAAGGCCGCCTATCAGGTGGGAGTGTTGAGCCTGGCGGGCAGCCTGGGCAAGGCCCCAGACCCGGCCGAAGCCGCACGCTGGTGGACCATTGCCGCCAAGGCCGGGCATCCGCTGGCGCAGATACGCCTGGAGCAGTTGTAAGGGCCGGCCTTACAGAAGTTCGCGGCTGTCGAGGACGTGGATGCTGTAGCCGGCCACGTTCTTGGCGTGATGCTTGGCCTGCGAGGCCAGTTCCGCCAACTGGCTGGCATCCAGATATCCACAGCTCAGCGGATGCAGGTGCACCACGCCAATGGACAGCGACAGCAAGGCAAACTCCTGGCGCACCCCCTGGCGATTCAGGGCGATAAAACAGCCCGCGTCCAAATGCTCGCTGCGGTAGAAGCGCCGGCATTGGGTCTGGAAATCGTCCACCAATTGGTTGAGACGCTTGCGCCAGTCCTGGGCACCCAGGACCAGGAGAAAATCATCGCCGCCAATATGCCCGACAAAATCGCGGCTGGGGTCCACCCGGTCGTTCAGGCACTGTGCCAGGCACAGCAACACCTCATCGCCTCGGCCATAGCCGTAGATGTCATTGAACGGCTTGAAACTGTCGATATCCACATAGCAAATCACCGATTCGCGCTGCTGCTGCAACAGTCGCGTCAGGCACTGCTGGATCGGCACGTTGCCCGGTAGCAGGGTCAGTGGGTTGGCGTAGCGCGCCTGCTGGATTTTCAGTTCGGTAATCAGCTTGAGCACGTCGATCACCCGTCCCAGGCCCAGGTAGTTGCCGTTCTGGGTGATGATGAAATCTTCTTCGATGCGCTGCCGCGCGCGGCTGGTCAGCAGGCGGCTGACCTGTTGCAACGACTGGCTCAACTCCACGGCCAGGAAGTCGTCGCTCATCAGGCGGCTGATCGGCTTGCGCGCAAACAGGTCGGTGGCAAATGGCTTGAGCAGGACGTCGGACAACGAGTGCCGATGCACGATGCCGATGGGCTGGCCGCGTCCATCCAGGACTGCCAGGGAGTTTAGGTTGGCCTGGCTGCGAAACGCTTCCAGGACTTTTGCCGTGGCGGTGTCCTGGGCCACGGCCGGTTGTTCGTTGAGCAGGGCGCTGAGGTCACTGGCGTCTTCATTGAGCGAGACGCTGGTGCTGTCAGGCTTGGCCAGCATCAACCTTGCTTCGATTGGCGGATGTTCCTGGGGACGGCACAGCAGGTAGCCCTGGATCAGGTCCACGCCCATTTCCGTGAGCACCGCCAGCTCCTCCGGCAACTCGATGCCTTCGGCAATCACCTGTGCGCGGGAGGCCTTGGCGATCTGCAGGATCGAGCCGACGAACTCGCGCTTGAGCGCATCCTGATGAATGCCGTCGATAAAGTGCCGGTCGATTTTCACGTAGTCCGGGCGTAACTCAGACCACAGGCGCAGGCTGGAGTAACCGGCGCCCAAGTCATCCAGGGCAATCGAAAAACCCATGTCGCGGTAGTGGTGCAGGGCGGTCTGCAGCAGTTGGAAGTCGTCGGTCGGCGCTTGCTCCGTGAGTTCGATCACGATCTGGCTGGGCGCGATTCCGTACTCGCGCAGCATCTGCAGGGTGCGCCCCGGTTGATGGGTGGTTTCCAGCAGGGACTCGGGCGAGACGTTGAGAAACAGCTTGCCTGGCAGCGCCTGCTCGCTGAAGCGCTTGCAGGCACTTTGCCTGCAGGCTATCTCCAGTTCATTCAGGCGTCCGGCCTGGCGCGCCACGCAAAACAACGCAAGGGGCGAGTGCAGCGGGCTGTTGGACGGGCCGCGGCTCAGGGCTTCGTAGCCAAGGATACGGCGTTCGCTGAGGCTGATAATCGGTTGGAACAGACTGTGCAGACTGCCTTGAGCCAGGATGGAGCCCAGGGCATGCAGCTGTTCGGTCATGGTCATGATGATCTCGGTCGAAAAAAAAGGACCGGGTGCCTGGGGCACCCGGTCCTTCATTTCACGACAGAATGATGTCTGTTTGATGACGCTCAGTGGAGCGGAGACATTAAATTGCCATCATCTACTGCTTGGCGACTGCCTTACTGGTTTTCAGGTAGTCCAGCAGAATCCGCCCGGTCTCGCTCAGGTAGGCGTCGTCTTCCGGCTTGGTCTTTTCAGGTTCGGTCGGCAGCGCGTCTTCGTCTTCTTTCTTCAGCTCCTTGAGCGGGTCTTCACCCTTGGCCTTGCGACGGATGTTTTCCAGGGCCAGTTGCTGGTTCTCGATCGCAGTGTGCTGCGCGCGACGGTCCACTTCATTGAGGCTGACGGTCTTCTCGGCCATCAGCTTCTTGGCCAGGGCCAGCTTGTCGCGGATAAACACAAACTCGGCATCCTTGGCGGAGCGCAGGTCATGTTCGGCCTTGAGCTGGGCCAGGTACGGCTTGAAGGGATCGGACGCCGGCTTGATAGCCGGGCGGATGGTGTCCCACGGCATGGCTTCAGGCAGGGCGCTTTCGCCGATTTCCTTGGTGTCGATGAGCGACGGGAAATCAATGTCCGGCAGTACGCCCTGGTGCTGGGTGCTCTGGCCGGAAACCCGGTAGAACTTGGCCAGGGTCAGCTTCAGTTCGCCATGGTTAAGCGGCTGGATTGTCTGCACCGTGCCTTTGCCGAAGGTCTGGCCACCGATGATCAGCGCGCGGTGGTAGTCCTGCATCGCGCCGGCAAAAATCTCCGAGGCCGAGGCCGAGAGACGGTTGACCAGCAGTGCCAGCGGGCCCTTGTAGAAGGCACCCGGGTTTTCGTCTTCCAGCACATCCACGCGGCCGTCAGCGTTGCGCACCAACACGGTCGGACCCTTGTCGATGAACAGGCTGGTCAGCTCGGTGGCTTCCTGCAACGAGCCGCCGCCGTTGTTGCGCAGGTCGATGACCACGCCGTCAACCTTCTCTTTGGTCAGCTCGGTGAGGATTTTTTTCACATCGCGGGTGGTGCTCTTGTAGTCCGGATCGCCGGCACGGAAGGCCTTGAAGTCCAGGTAGAACGCCGGGATCTCAATGACGCCCAGCTTGTAGTCCTTGCCATCCTGCTTGAGGTTGAGGACTTTCTTCTGCACGGCCTGGTCTTCGAGCTTCACCGCTTCACGGGTGATCGACACGATCTTGCTGGTCTGGTCATTTGGCGCATTGGTGTGGGGAATCACTTCCAGGCGCACCACGCTGCCCTTGGGCCCGCGGATCAGCTTGACCACTTCGTCCAGGCGCCAGCCGACCACGTCGACCATCTCTTTGTCAGCCTGGGCCACGCCGATGATCTTGTCGGCCGGGGCGACCTGCTTGGTCTTGTCCGCAGGGCCTGCCGGCACCAGGCGCACGATCTTCACCTGATCGTTGTCGCTCTGCAGCACGGCCCCGATGCCTTCAAGGGACAGACTCATGTTGATATCAAAATTTTCCGCGTTATCTGGCGACAGATAATTGGTGTGCGGATCGTAGGACATCGCGAAGGTGTTGATATACGCCTGGAAGATATCCTCGGCGCGGGTCTGGTCCAGGCGGCTCAATTGATTCTTGTAGCGCTTGGTCAGCAGCTCCTGGATCGCCTTGGGCTCTTTGCCGGCGATCTTCAGGCGCAGGACTTCATCTTTGACGCGCTTGCGCCACAGGTCATCCAGGGCGGCGGTGCTGGTCAGCCATGGGGCCTCCTTGCGATCCACCAGCAGGGTTTCCTTCTGGGTGAAGTCGAGCTTGTCGACGCCTTTGTTCAACTCACCCAGAGCGAAGTCCAGACGCGCTTTGACACGGTCCAGGTAACGCTTATAGATGGTGAAGCCAGGTTGCAGGTCGCCGCTCTTGAGGAAGTCGTCGAACTGGGTCTTCCATTTGTCGAACTCGGCCACATCGCTGGCCAGGAAGTAGCTGCGCGAGGGATCCAGCAGCTTGAGATAGCTGTCATAGATAATCACCGAGCGCGCATCGTCCAACGGCGGTTTGCTGTAATGGTGGCGCTTGAGCAACTCAACGACGTTAAGGCTGGCAATCACCTCATCGCGATCAGGCTGAAGTTTGTCCCAGCTGTTGGCTGCGAACGTATTGGTCGACAGCGGCAACAGGCCGAGACCAATGAAAAGAGCGAGGGCGGTACTGGGGAACAAATGCTTCATGCTGATTCGACGCGGGGGCAATTGATAACGCATATTAGGCCGTCTTTGAAGTCGCCGGTTCCATTTGGGCCGGTCGCATAATGCAAAAAGCCCGGCGCTACAGCAACGGGCTCAGTCCAGACTCACTATGGAGGCACTGTGAAAGCATTGCAAGGCGTTGAAGGTCATGTGGAGTGGGTTGAGACCCCGAGTCCTACGTGCGATGTAGGGCAAGTTCGCATTCAGGTGGCGGCAGCCGGCCTGAATCGGGCGGATTTATTACAGCGTGCAGGGCTCTATCCGCCACCGCCCGGGGCCAGTGAGGTGCTGGGCCTGGAGTGTTCCGGGGTAATCAGCGAGGTTGGCGCCGGCTCGTCCTGGCAAGTGGGGGATCGGGTCTGTGCGCTGCTGGCGGGCGGCGGCATGGCCCAGGAAGTGGTGGTGGACGCGCGCCACGTGCTGCCGGTGCCGGAAGGTCTGTCCCTGGCCGAAGCCGCTGCGTTGCCCGAGGTATACAGCACCGCCTGGCTCAACCTGTTCCAACTGGCGGCGCTCAAGCCCGGGGAAAAGGTGCTGTTACACGCTGGTGCCAGTGGCGTCGGCTCGGCAGCGATCCAGCTGTGCAAGGCCTTTGGCAGCCCGTGCTGGGTCAGCGTCGGCTCGGCGGACCGCCTGGCCTATTGCGAAGACCTCGGCGCCCAGGGCGGTGTGGTACGTACCGACGGCATCGAGAGCCTGGGGGATTTTGGCCCGTTCGACGTGATTCTCGATCCGGTGGGCGGCAACTATGCGGCCATTAACCTCAAACTCCTGGCCCGCGATGGGCGTTGGGTATTGATCGGCTTGATGGGGGGGCGCGAGGCCCAATTGGACTTGGCGCAGGTGCTGGCCAAGCGCGTGCAGGTGCTGGGCTCGACCTTGCGCAGCCGTGATGATCAATTCAAAGCGGATCTGTTGAGCGATCTGGGCCAGCAGGTGTGGCCGTTGTTTGGCGAAGGGCGGCTGAGCCCGCAGTTGGCCAAGACCTTCCCGATCAAGGATGCGGAAGCAGCGTTTGCGGAGCTGGCGACCAACCAGATTTCCGGGAAGCTGGTGCTGGTGATCGACGAGAGCCTGGCTTGAGGCCAGTCCAGGGTTGAAATGCAGCCCAAGGTGGGAGCGGGGCTGCTTGCGATAGCAGTGTGTCAGTAACAGACCTTAACTTGATATACCGCTATCGCAGCATAGGTATCTACACAACTTTCTTATGGGTATGTGTACATATCCGTTGCTGCGATCACGGCCACTTAGGGTTCCGCCCTTACGGCGGGTCACTTTTGGAAAAGAGCCCGGAGTGCCGGCCCAGCCAAAAGTAACCAAAAGGGCTCTTGCCCCACCACTCGGCACCTCGCCTAGGCTCGGTGTGCCCTTCATCCGACATTGATTTGGGGGGCCGCCGCGATGGGCCATCCATGGCCCAGCGCGGCTAACCCGGCGTCCTGCCGGGTTACCCCCCAAATCAATATCGGATGACGGCCAGCGTGGTTTAACGGGGCGCCTAAGATCAAAATCACAAGCAAAGCGAGGCGGCCTGACAGCCGACCTGATCGTCGAGGCGTACGCTTATACCTGTGGGAGCTGGCTTGCCTGCGATGGTCGTTAACGATGACAAATGAATACCTGACACCCCAGGTGTTCTTGCCGCAGCCATCGCGGTGATGCGGCGACCCGACAAGCCAGCTCCCATATTTGATTGGGTTTCAATGCCAAAAATGGGCCTTCAGGTCCACTGGTGGATCGGCCATCCGGCCTGTTCGGCGTGGGCCTGCAGCACCGGGTCCGGGTTCACCACCTGCGGGAAATCGACCTTGCTCAACAGCGGCAAGTCATTGCGCGAATCCGAATAGAAATACGCACCCTCCAGGCTTTCACCTTCCTGCTCCAGCCATTGCGTCAAGCGGGCGACCTTGCCTTCACGGTACGTCAGTACACCCACGGTCTTGCCGCTGTACACCCCGTGGGCCACGTCCAGTTCAATCCCCAGTACTTCATCAATGCCAATGCGTGCGGCAATCGGCGTGACCAGGTGCGTGCCCGAGGCCGAGATCACCAGGATCCGGTCCCCGTTCTGCCGGTGGCGGGCGATGGTCTTAGTGGCGTCGCTGTAGATCAGCGGCTCGATAATATCTTCCACCCACGGCTCGACCAGGTGCGCGACTTCTTCCGGGGTGCGCCCGATCATCGGTTCCAGGCTGAAGTCCATGAACTCTTCCATGGCCAGCTCGCCGCGGCTGTAGGCGGCCATCAGTTCGTTGTTCTTGCGCATGAACGAATCGGGGTCCACCCAGCCCAGGCGGCCCATTTGTTCGCTCCACAAGGTGGCGCAGTCGCCGTGGATCAGGGTGTCGTCCAGATCAAAAATTACCAAAGCCATCAGTCATGCTTCCTCAATAAACACTGCATCCTCAGGCTACCTCACACAGTGCGCTGGGATCGATGGAAAGTGCCAGGCGTTGCCCGTCTGGGTGCAGATCCTGGGCCGAGCGGTTGAGTACGTCCACCACCAATTCAACGCCCCGGGCTTCGACGCGATAGCGAATCACATTACCCAGCAGGCTGTGGCTGCGCACCAGAGCGTCCAGCTCACCGTTGCGGTTCAGTTCGATGGACTCGGGACGGATCGCAATACGGCTGCTGACCGGACGCTGCAATAGCTTGCTGGCCTGCTCGGCGTCCAGCAGGTTGTAGTTGCCGATAAAACCGGCGGCGAAGGCGTCCACGGGGGCGGTGTACAGGGTTTCAGCGTCGCCGCTCTGCACGATCTTGCCCTGGTTCATCAGGAAGATGCGGTCGGACATGACCAGGGCTTCTTCCTGGTCATGGGTCACAAAAATCGTGGTCAGCCCCAGTTCACGCTGGATCTGGCGGATCTGCTCGCGCAGGTGTTTGCGAATCCGCGCATCCAGTGCCGACAGCGGCTCATCGAGCAGCAGCAGGCGCGGGCGGGTGACCAGGGAGCGGGCGAGGGCGACGCGCTGGCATTGGCCGCCGGACATCTGGTGCGGATAGCGCCCGGCCAGGTCCTTGAGCTCGACCAGTTGCAGCACTTCCTGCACCCGCTGGTGGCTGTCATCGGCGTTGACCTTCTGCATACGCAGGCCGAAGGCGACGTTCTGTTCCACGGTCATGTTGGGGAACAGCGCGTAGCTCTGGAACACCATGCCGATATGGCGCTTCTGCGGGCTCAGCGGCACGATATCCTGGCCGTCCAGGAGGATCTGCCCACTGTCCACCGGCGTCAGCCCGGCGATGCAGCGCAGCAGCGTGGACTTGCCGCAACCGGACGGGCCAAGCAGGGTGACGAATTCGCCCTTGGCGATCTGGCAGTTGATATCACTGAACACCGGGGTGGCGGCGTAGCTTTTTTGCAGGTGCTGGACGCTGACGAAGCTCATTGGCTTTTGTCCTTGTTCAAGAAGTTGGCGGCCCAGGTGAGCAGCAGCACGAAAAGGAAATAGGAGATGACCACGGCGCTGGTGAAGTGGCCGCTGCTGTTACGCATGTTGTTGAGGTACACCTGCAAGGTCTCGTAGCGCGTGCCGACAAGGATGTTGGCGAACACAAACTCGCCGAACAGGAACGAGAACGACAGCAGCAACGCCACCATCAAGCCCTTGCGCAGGTTTGGCAGCACCACCAGGATCGCCGCCTGCCAGGTGCTGGCGCCGAGCAGTTGGGCGGCGTCCATCAGGTCACGCAGGTTGATCGCCTGCAGGTTGTTGGTGATCGCGCGGTACATGAACGGCAGTGCCACGGTGAAGTAGCAGCCAATCAGGATCCACGGTGTGCCGACCATCGCCAGCGGCCCCGAGCCATACAGCTGTAACAGGCCCACCGAGGACACCACCGGTGGCACCGCGAAAGGCAGCAGGATCAGGATATTCATCAGCGCGTCGAGCCTGGGGAAGTGGTAGTGCACCACGAACAGCAGCGGCAGGATCAGCACCACCGACAGGATCAGTGCGCCGACACACACCAGCAGCGATTGGCCAAAGGCATGCAAAAAGCGCGGGTCGCTCCACAGCTGTACATACCATTCAAAGGTAAAACCGGCGGGCAGGATGGTGGCCGACCAACTGCTGGCAAGGGAGTACACCAGGGTGCCAATCAGCGGCAGCACCAGGATCGCGAACAGCAGGTACACCACCACGCGATGATAGAGGGCGACGGGGCTGGCTTCAGCGCGAGACATGGTAGCTCCTCTTGAGCAGCAGTTGATGGACCACGGTGACCACGGTCATCAGCGCCACCAGGATGACGGCCAGGGCGCTGGCCATGTTCGGGTCCAGGGAAATATCGCCGGAGACCATCGCCGCAATGCGGATCGGCAGCACGTTGAAGTTGCCGGTGGTCAACGCATACACCGTGGCATAGGCGCCCAGGGCATTGGCCACCAGGATCACGAAGGTGCCCAGCAACGCCGGCGTCAGCACCGGCAGGCCGATATGCCGCCAGTACTGCCAGCCATTGGCGCCCAGGAGTGCTGCGGACTCGCGCCAGTCTTCACGCAGGGCATCGAAGGCCGGGTACAGCAGCAACACGCCCAGGGGGATCTGGAAATAGGTGTACAGGATGATCAGGCCGGTCTTGGAGTACAGGTTGAAGTCCTGAATGATCCCGGCCTGCTTGAGCATGATAGTGATGCTGCCGTTGAACCCCAGCAGGATGATGAAGGCAAAGGCCAGGGGCACGCCGGAGAAGTTGCTGGTCATGTTGGCGAAGGCGGTGACGAAGTTGCGCAGCGGCGAATCCACCTTGCGCAACGAGTAACTGCCGAGCACGGCAATGATGATGCCGAAGACGCTGGAGTAGAAACTCAGCTCCAGGCTGTACTGGATCGCCTGCAAGTAGAACTTCGAGCTGAAGATCTTGCTGAAGTTGGCCAGGCCCCAGCCGAACTCTTCCGATTGCAGGCTGTTGACCATCACCCAGAACAGCGGCGCGATCTGGAACACGATGAAAAACAGGGCGAAAGGCACCAGGCACAAGGCGGCCAGCCACTTACCACGGATCACTGAACTCACTTCAACAGCTCCTGGCAGACAGGTTTGTCGTGGGCAACGCCAAGCAGGGCGCAGACGGTGCCGCAGATATCGGTTTGCCTGGGTCGGGCCTTGGGCTCGAGGCTGAAGGCATCACCGAACACAAACAGCGGCACTTCACGCTCTTCCGGCAGCAGGCCGTTGTGGGAGCGGTCGTTGTTCATGCCGTGGTCGGCGGTGACCAGCACCTGGTAGCCGGTGTCGAGCCAGCCTTGCAGGTAGTCGGCGAGGATGATGTCCGCCGAGCGGGCGCTGTTACGGTATTGCGCGGTGTCGAGGCCGTGCCTGTGGCCGGCGTCGTCGATGTTCATCGGGTGTACCAGCAAAAAGTTCGGCGCGTGCTTGAGGCGCAGGCTTTCGGCATCGGCAAACAGGTGAGCGTCGGGGTAATGATCGCTCCAGTAGAAGTGCCCGTGCTGGATTGCCAGCGCCGGGTCGTCGGTATGCCGGTCGCGGGCGGCGATAAACGGCGAGCGGTTATACAGCTCGCTGACCCAATGGTAGGCCGCCGCCGCAGTGGTCAAGCCGGCGTCGGTGGCGTAATGGAAAATACTGCGCTGGTTGGACAGGCGCGAGACGTTGTTGTGGACAATGCCACTGTCGATCGGCGTTACGCCGGTCAGGATGCATTCGTACAGCGGGCGTGAGAGGGCGGGCAATTCGCATTCCAGCTTGTACAGCGCTGCGCGCCCGGCGCCGACGTAGGCCTGGAGATGCCCCATGGCATGCCGGGCAACCTCGTAATTGAGGCCGTCGAGCACCACAAGGATGACGTTGTGCTTCATAGGGGCAGGGGCTCCGCGACAAATTGGGCTTGATTCGGTGGATCTTCTGGAACCGGATCAACTGTGGGAGCTGGCTTGCCTGCGATAACGGTGCATCAGCCGATACACGTGCTGAATGTCATACCGCTATCGCCGGCAAGGCAGCTCCCACCCAGGGCTTATTGCATGTTGATGATGACTTCTTCCTGCCACTTCTGCGGCAGCGCCTTGGAGGTCTTCTCCCAGGCATCGGCGTCCTTGATCGGAGTCACGCCTTTGTATTGCTCGTCAGGCAGCAGCTTGGCTTTCACTTCAGGTGGCAGGGTCAGGTGTTCGGCACGGATCGGCCGCGCATTGCCCTTGGCCAGGTTGATTTGCCCGGCATCACTGAAGATGTATTCGCGGGTCAGCTTGGCCGCGTTGGGGTGTTTGGCGTATTTATTGATGATGGTGGTGTAGCCGGAAATCACCGAGCCATCCGAGGGGATCAGCACCACGTAGTCATCCGGGTTGGCCATCTTGGCCTTGTAGCTCAGGCCGTTGAAGTCCCAGACCACGCCCACTTCCACTTCGCCCTTTTCCATGGTGGCGATGGTCGGGTTGGCCAGGGAGATACGGCCCTGCTTGGCGATTTCGGCAAACATCAGCAGCGCCGGCTGGATGTTCTTCTCGTCGCCGCCGGTGGCCAGGGCGGCGGCCAGTACACCGTTGGCGGCCTGGGCGGCGGTGCTCACGTCACCAATCGAAACCTTGTATTTGCCGGTTTTCAGGTCAGACCACTTGGTCGGCACTTCGGAGCCGTGCAACAGCTTTTTGTTGACGATAAACGCAATGGTGCCGGTGTAGGCCAGGGCCCAGTTGCCGTCCTTGTCCTTGGCCCAATCCGGGATCTGTTCCCAGGTGCTTGGCTTGTAGGGTTGGGTCACGCCCTGCTTGACCGCAATCGGTCCGAAGGCTGCGCCCACGTCGCCGATATCGGCGCTGGCATTGTCTTTTTCTGCGGCGAACTTGGCGATTTCCTGGGCCGAGCTCATATCGGTGTCCATGTGCTTGAGGCCGTACTTGGCCGCCAGGTCTTCCCAGGTGCCTTTCCAGTTGGCCCAGTTATCGGGCATGCCGACGCTGTTCACAGCGCCTTCTGCCTTGGCGGCAGCTTCCAGGGTTTTCAAATCGGTGTCAGCGGCCATGGCGGCGGTGCACATGGCAATGGTCGAGCCTAACAGTGATGCCAGGAAAAGCTGTTTCATCCGAAGCTCCTTTGGGCGTTTTCAACGCTGCGATTTTTTGATGGCGCGGTGGGTTTGGTCTAGGTCAGCAATACACGAGCCAATTTAGGCGCGATGGATGACAGTTTTATGTCGGTGTCGTTTTTAAAGCGCCTGGGCAGGTACTTGCCGGGTAAGCGTAGACCAAGGCCAGGCCCCCGTAATTCTTGGACTTGGCCGATGTATTGCAGGGCGTGTGGGGCAGTGTCACGAGGCGCTGTCATCTGTCGGTCATGTGTGATGCCTAGGCTGGCACGCAACAGCCGCCGCTCATTCCAGGGGCATTTGGCGCACCCAAACAGTGCTGGCCTAGTCCAGATAGGTAACGTTGATGCGTGATGAGGCAACCAAAGCGGTGACAGCCATTGGCCTGGCGCTGCAAGAGCAGATCAGCCACGGTTTGTTGAGCCCGACGAGCAAACTGCCCGCCGAGCGCAAACTCAGTGAGTTGTTTAGTACCACCCGCATTACGGTGCGCGAGGCCTTGCTGCAACTGGAGGCCCAGGGCCAGATCTACCGCGAGGAGCGCCGTGGCTGGTTTGTCTCGCCGCCCCGGTTGGCCTACAACCTGATGCAGCGCAGCCACTTCCACGCCATGGTCAGCGCCCAGGGGCGAGTGCCTTCTACCGAAGTCATCTCGGCACGCCTGCAACCGGCTTCGGCCGCGGTCTGCGCGTGGCTGCAACTGCCGGCACTGTCCAGCGTGATCCAGATCTGCCGGCGGCGGCGTATTGATGGGCGGCTTGTGCTGTATGTGGAGCACTACCTCAACCCCCAGTATTTTCCGGGGATCCTGGCGTGTGACCTGAACGAGTCGATGACTGAGTTGTACGCCCGCAAGTACGACCTGCACTACGGGCGCGTGCGCTTTGAGATTGTGCCGACTTCTCTACAGGTAGAAGCGGCAGCCGCCTTGAAAGTCTCGGCGGGCAGCCCTGGGCTGCGGATCGCCCGGGTCAATTACGATCAGCATCAGCGCCTGATCGACTGCGATCTGGAGTTCTGGCGCCATGATGCGATTCATGTCGGGGTGGATGTGACCTGAGCTTCCTGCGGCCCACTCGCCGCCGTCACCACTTGCACGCTCAAGCGCGGCATCGCCAGGTCCATCCCGGCCTCATCGAGGTGGCGCTTGAGCGACAGGTTGAACGCCCGCGACACTTCCCACTGCTTGATCGGCGCGGTCTTGAATCGCGCACGCAGGATGGCGTTGCCGGACTCGAAGCTTTCCACGCCCTGGAACTCCAGGGGCGACCAGATATTGCGGCGTTGCAGCGGGTCGGCGCGCATTTTCTGGCCGACGTCGCGCATCAGCTTGATCGCGGTGTCGATGTCCATGCTGGCTGGCACCGCTACGCGGAAAATCGCGTAGCCGAATTCCCGCGAGTAGTTCTTGATGCTCTTGATCTCGCTGAACGGGATGGTGTGGACGATGCCGTCGATATCGCGCAGGCGCACGGTACGGATGGTCAGGCCCTCGACGGTGCCAAGGTGGCCGCCGACATCCACATAGTCATCAATGGCCAGGGAGTCTTCGATGATGATGAACAGGCCGGTGATCAAGTCCGCCACCAGTGACTGCGCACCAAAACCGATGGCCAGGCCGATCACACCGGCACCGGCCAGCAGGGGCGTGACGTTCATGCCCATGTTCGCCAGGGCGACAATGGCGGCGATGATGAAGATGGTCACGAACAGCACGTTGCGGATCAACGGCATCATGGTCTGCGCCCGCGCATTGGCCAGGCCTTTGCGCGAGCGGGTGAGGGCGTGGTGGATCGCGGTGTCGCTGAGGATCCAGATCAGCCAGGCAAACAGCAGGGTACCGGCAAGGCCGAACAGCTTGACGCTGATTTCATGTCCGTCGCCTTCGGTAAAGCGGATCAGCGACCAGCCCCAGACCCGCAGGCCGAGTTCGATAAATACCAGCCACACCATCAGATGGGCCAGGGTGTAGACAAAGCTTTTCAGGCGCTCGGAATACAGCGCATGGCGCTTGTGCCCGCGCTGGGGCTTGAGGGCGTGGCGGCGCACCAGGCCGTTGATCACCATGCACAGCACGAGCAACACCGTGCACAGCAATGATTGGCGCAAGGCGGTGCTGGTGTCGCCGGCCGACACGAAGGTGGCAAACAGCGAAATGCCCACCAGCAGCAGCGCAGGCAAGTACCAGAAGGTGCCGATGATCTCGATCGTATCGCTCAATGCGCGGCGGGTCAGGCGCCGGGACAGTGGCTGGTTGCGGATCAGGTGGGCGATGGGCCGGCGGAAACGCAGGATAAACACGCCGGTGGACAGTGCCGCGAGGACATTGGCGACGGTCGCGGCGCTGTGGGCCAGGTGGGTACCCAGGGCTTCGGTCAGGCGCGGATCGCTCAAGGCCTCGCCGAAAGCGGCGAAGCTGCCGATCAGCCACAGCGGGCGAAACGCCTGGTGGCGCAGGATATACAGCGCCCGGTGACGGTGCGGGCCGTCGAGCACGGAAAAGGCAATGACGCAGATCGCCGAAAAACACGTGCCGACCACCAGCGCGTACGCCAGCACCATCGCCAGGGATTTGCCCAGGGACGAGGGCAGGGCGTAGCTGAGGTAGACGGTGATCACCAGGGCAATCAGCCAGGGGCCGAGCTTGCGCAGGGCAAAGCGCAGCATGTCCCAGGTCTTGGGGTGTTGCGGCAATTCTTCACTGAGGCCAAAGCGCAGGCGCACCCGATGGCTGAGCCAGATCAGCGCGGCCGCGAGCAGGCTCCAGAGCATCAACACCACGGCAAAGCCAAAGATAATCGGCAGCCATTCGCTGGCGGGCAGCATCAGCGCGCCCAGCTCGGTCCTGGCCTGGGCGAATTCGACGGACCAGCGATTGAGTGGGCTGTCGGCGCCGGACAGCTGTTGCTCCAGGCTGGCCAGGGTGCCGCCGATCAGGCTCAGCACCCCTTGCTCGGCAGCCGGCTGGGCTTTTTTCGTGGCTTCGCGCAGTTTTTTCAGGTCGGCCAGCAGCTTGGTGCGCTGCTGGTCGTTTTCCAGGGTCTTGATCACCTCGTCCAAAGACTGCCCCAGCGGCACGTCGGCCTGTGGCTGGGCTTTGGTGGTGCTGCCCAGGATGCCGGGCAGGCCGACCGCCTGGGCAGGGGCGATGGGCAACAGGATCAGCAGGCAAAGGAGCAGGCAGTGTGGCAGAGCAAACAGACGGGCAAGCACGAGGCGGTCAACCTTGAATACGATGGATCGCCCGAGTGTACGAGGGCGCTATGCCCAATGCGAGTGCATTTATTATTCGGCCAGTTTCGCCAGGATCCGGTAGACGATGGTGGCGAGGATCAGCAGCATGCCGATCCACATGCCAAATACACCGAGGTTTTTGTCGCGGAAGTTGAAGCCAACGGCCAGCAGGATCATGCCCGTGAGGATGGGGATGAGCATGGCGTGGAAGGCGGACATCGGGATCATGGTGGGGACGGCCTTGTCGTTGAGGGATGAGTGTCAGTCTAGGCGGGATTGGCGCGGGGTGCCTTGATGTGTGTCAGATAGCGCCGCAGTGCGCTGGGAATCGCCATCGCGGGCAAGCCCTAATGCCGTTCAGTTAAGCGCAGATCCCCTGTGGGGGCGGGCTTGCTCGCGAAAGTGGTGGGTCAGTCAACATCAATGTTTGCTGGGCGGACGTCTTCGCGAGCAAGCCCGCTCCCACATTTGATCTTCGCTGCTTTGAGAACTGATCGGCATGAGGGCAAGCGCCGCCCCTTTCAGGGCAGGTCGCGACTTGCGTAAAACGCACTCAGCACCTTTACCAGGTGCGCCAAATCGTGGCTGCCGCACAACTCGCGGATCGAGTGCATGGCGAATGTCGGCAAGCCGATATCCACGGTGCGCACGCCCAGGTGGCTGGCGGTGATCGGGCCGATGGTCGAGCCACAGCCCATGTCACTGCGCACCACGAAGCTCTGCACCGGCACTTCTTCAGCCATGCACAGGTGGCGGAAGAACCCGGCGGTTTCGCTGTTGGTGGCGTAGCGCTGGTTGCTGTTGACCTTGATTACCGGGCCGGCATTGAGTTTCGGGCCATGGTTGGCGTCATGCTTGTCGGCATAGTTGGGGTGGATGCCGTGGGCATTGTCGGCAGACACCAGCAGCGACTTCTGAATCGCTCGTACGAACTCATCACCTTCAGGCAGCAGGCGACGCAGGGTCTGTTCCAGCATCGGGCCGTCGGCACCGCAGGCCGAGCAGGAGCCGACTTCTTCGTGGTCGGTACACACCAGCACGCAGGTTTCGTCGGTCTCACTGGTGAGCAGGGCTTGCAGGCCGGCATAGCACGACAGCAGGTTGTCCAGGCGGGCACCGGCGATAAAGTCGCCATGCAGGCCAATCACCGCTGCGCCCTGGGTGTCGTAGAAGCTCAACTCGTAGTCGAGCACCACATCAGCGTTCAGCCCATGTTCGCGGGCCAGTTGGTCGGTGAGCACGGCGCGGAAATCCACGCGCTCGTCACCGGCAAACTGCGCGAGGATCGGCGGCAGCTCGGTCTGGGCATTGATCGCCCAGCCCTGGTTGGCTTCACGGTTCAGGTGGATGGCCAGGTTGGGGATGATGGCAATCGGCAGTTTGAAGTCGATCAACTGGCTTTCGACCTTGCCGTCACGCCGGAACGTCACGCGGCCGGCGAGGGAAAGGTCGCGGTCGAACCACGGTGCCAGCAGCGCACCGCCATAGACTTCCACACCCAACTGCCAGAAGCCCTGGCGTTGCAGTTCAGGTTGCGGCTTGACCCGCAGGCACGGGCTGTCGGTATGGGCGCCGACCAGGCGGATGCCGTCGTGCAGGGGCGACTGGCGGCCCATCTTGAAGGCGATGATCGAGGAGTCGTTGCGGGTCACGTAGTAGCGACCGTTGGCCTCGGTGTTCCACGTTTCGCGCTCGTCGAGGCGCTGGAAGCCGGCAGCTTCCAGGCGCTGGGCGAGGGCCGCAGTGGCATGAAAGGGGGTGGGAGAGGCCTTGAGGAAGTCGATCAGGCCTTGATTCAACGCTTCGCGCATAAGTAGCTCCAGACAGCAATGCGCGGAGTTTACCGTATTGGCTCAGGATTTGGCTTGAAGCTACTTTCTTAAGTGCAACACAAGACCTCTGTGGGAGCAGGCACGCCAGCTCCCACAGGGGATCGGGTTACCCTTCAAAAAGGCGCAGGGCACTCGAAGCGCAGGCGCTCGCCGCTTTGCGGGTGGGTAAAGCTCAACATGCTCGCGTGCAGGCACAGGCGCGGCCAGGCGGCCAGGGCCTGTTCATGGGCATACAGGCCATCACCGAGCAGCGGGTGCCCGATGGACAGCATGTGTACCCGCAGTTGGTGCGAACGCCCGGTAATCGGCGTCAGCTCGACCCGGCACCAATCCCCGCAACGCTCCAGGACTTTCCAGAAGGTCAGCGCATGTTTGCCGAACTCATGGTCCACCACATGCCGCGGCTTGGTCGGCGGGTCATAGCGCAGCGGCAGGTCGATGCTGCCGCTGTCCAGTTCCGGCTGGCCCCAGCACAAGGCGGTGTAGGCCTTTTCTGTTTCGCGGTCGTGAAACTGGCGGGACAGTTCGCGGTGGGTGTCGGCATCCCTGGCCAGCAGGATGATTCCCGACGTTTCCCAGTCCAGGCGATGGACGATACGTGCCTCTGGGTAACCGTTTTCCTGCAGGCGAGTGATCAGGCAGTCCTTGTTGTCGTCGGCGCGACCTGGCACCGACAGCAGCAGGGTAGGCTTGTTCACCACCAGGACAGCGTCATCCTGGTGAAGGATATGGATATTGGACAACGGCATTAAACAGCCTCGTAACAAACGCCAACGGCGGCTCGGCCACCCGGTTCCCCAAGGGGGATCAAGGTGACGGAGCCGCCGCGGCGACCGCCTGTTCGATCAACGATCAGGCAGGGTGATATTGAGTTCCAGAATCGAGCAGCTGCCGTCGTTTTCCAGGGCGACATGCACGTCATCGTTGCCGATATTGACGTACTTGCGGATCACCTCGACCAGTTCCTTCTGCAAGGCTGGCAGGTAGTCCGGCGTGCTGCGTTGGCCGCGTTCGTGCGCCACGATGATCTGTAGACGCTCTTTCGCTACCGATGCGGTGCTTGGCTTTTTGTTGGCGCGAAAGAAGTCGAGAAATTTCATTGTTTAGTTGCCTCCAAACAGGCGCTCGAAGAATCCCTTCTTCGCGACATCGAGGAAGCGGTGTTCCACGGTTTTTCCCAACAGGCGGTCAACGGCATCGCTGTACGCCTGGCCGGCGTCGCTCTGGTCGTCGAGGATGACCGGTACGCCCTGGTTGGATGCTTTCAGCACCGCCTGGGATTCCGGGATCACACCCAGCAGAGCCACGGCCAGGATTTCCTTGACGTCTTCAACGCCGAGCATTTCGCCCTTGCTGACACGGTCAGGGTTGTAGCGGGTCAGCAGCAGGTGTTCCTTGATCGGGTCTTCGCCCTTCTCGGCGCGCCGGGATTTGCTGGCCAGCAGGCCCAGCATACGGTCCGAGTCACGTACCGAGGACACTTCCGGGTTGGTCACGACGATGGCTTCATCGGCGAAATACATCGCTAGGTGAGCACCGGTCTCGATACCAGCCGGGGAGTCGCAGACCACGTACTCAAAGGTTTCCTTGAGTTCCATCAGGACTTTTTCCACGCCTTCTTTGGTCAGCGCGTCTTTGTCGCGGGTCTGGCTGGCGGCCAGTACATACAGGTTCTCAAGGCGCTTGTCCTTGATCAGGGCCTGTTGCAGGTTGGCTTCGCCGTTGACCACGTTGACGAAGTCATACACCACGCGGCGTTCGCAGCCCATGATCAGGTCGAGGTTACGCAAACCGACGTCGAAGTCGACGATGACTGTCTTGTGGCCGCG
The DNA here is from genome assembly GCF_044510355.1 of Pseudomonas sp. DD1. Classification (NCBI taxonomy): domain Bacteria; kingdom Pseudomonadati; phylum Pseudomonadota; class Gammaproteobacteria; order Pseudomonadales; family Pseudomonadaceae; genus Pseudomonas; species Pseudomonas sp. DD1. The sequence continues at coordinate 129,903 of NZ_MSAJ01000004.1, forward strand.
CAGAGCGAGACCGGTACCGATAGCGGCGCTGGTGGTGGTCTTACCCACACCACCCTTGCCGGATGTAACCACGAGAATCTTGGCCAAGGTGTTTCACCCCTAAGGAAAAAGGACCTCTCAGTCCCTGAAAAACATCTCTTGAAACTCGCTGCAGGCGGACAGCATTCGTAGGAAAAAGATGTGCCTCCCGTAAGGGAAACGCCAGCTTTCAATTATTCCTACACAAGTCTTGCCGGTTTCGCTGTGCTATCAGAGTCCAGAGATGCTTGGAAAATGCGGCAGTATCCGTTAAAGACGGATGATGTTCAACACATCGCCCGACAGGCTGACTTGTACCCCGGCCCCCCACAGCGGATCACGGCGCAAATCTTCCGAAACCTTGTACTGGCCGGCGATCGACACCAGCTCAGCGCTCAATTGCTGGCAGAAAATCCGTGCCTTGGTATCGCCCTTGACCCCAGCCAGTGCCCGACCGCGCATTGGGCCGTATACATGGATGTTGCCATCGGCGAGAAGTTCCGCGCCGGGACTGACCGGAGCGACCACCACCAGGTCGCCGCCCTGGGCGTAAATCTGCTGCCCACCGCGTACGGGAGAGGTGATGATCCTTGTAGGCTTGACCGTCGGCTCTGCCGGTTTTTCCGGTTTTTTCTTCACTTCAGCTTCTACCGGGTCGAGCACACGCTCGCGGGCACCGGACGGTGGCAATACTGGCAATTCAATAGCGATGGCCGCCGCGATGTCTTCAATACGGTTGGCACGGATGGCCAGGGTGCGCAGGCCATGTTGGCGGCAAACGCGCATCAGCCCGGGCAGGTCAACCGCGCCCTGGCCGGCCGGCAATTTATCCAGGGCCAGCACCAGCGGCGCATTGTTGAAGAAATTCGGCGCCAGGGCGACCTTGGCGGCGAGCTGGCGGTCCAGGGCGTCAAGGTCGTTACGGGCCAGTTCCAGCACAGTAATGGCGAGCATGCTGCCCTTGAGCTGGAATACGGGATCTTGGTCTAGCGATTCAGTTTGGCTCATGGTCGGCAAAGCGGCTTGTCACGAAAAGTGTCGAGACTTATAACGAGAACAACCGCTAGCCGCAAGCCGGGTCGAACCGTTGTAGAATGCGCGGCCCTGTCTTTACCGGAATCTGTAATGGATCGCCCGCGTTTTCGAGCTGTATTTTTTCACCCGCGCTTCTGGCTGCTATGGCTGGGGCTCGGCCTGTTGTGGCTGATTACCCAACTGCCATACCGGGCGCTGCTGGGCATTGGTCGTGTACTGGGTGCGTTTATGTACCGGGTGGCCGGCGAACGTCGACGCATTGCCGCGCGAAACCTGGAACTGTGCTTCCCGCAGATGTCCGCGCAAGAGCGTAAACATTTGCTCAAGGAAAACTTTGCCTCCACCGGCATCGCCTTTTTCGAGATGGCCATGAGCTGGTGGTGGTCCAAACAGCGTCTGGCGCGCCTGGCCCATGTTGAAGGGCTGGAGCACCTCAAGCAGGCACAACTGGAAGGCAAGGGCGTGATCCTCATGGCCCTGCATTTCACCACCCTGGAGATCGGCGCGGCTTTGCTCGGCCAGAAGCACACCATCGACGGCATGTACCGCGAGCACGGCAACCCGTTGTTCGATTTTATCCAGCGCCGTGGCCGCGAGCGCCACAACCTCGACTCCCTGGCGGTAGAGCGTGAAGACGTGCGCGGCATGCTCAAGCTGCTGCGCGCCGGCCGGGCGATCTGGTACGCGCCGGACCAGGACTATGGCGCCAAGCAAAGCATTTTCGTGCCGTTGTTCGGCATCCAGGCCGCCACTGTCACCGCTACCAGCAAGTTTGCGCGCCTGGGCAAGGCGTTGGTGGTGCCCTTTACCCAGCAGCGCCTGGCCGATGGCAGCGGCTACCGCATGGTGATTCATCCGCCGTTGCGCGACTTCCCCGGTGAATCCGACGAAGTCGATTGCCTGCGCATCAACCAATGGGTGGAAACTGCGGTGCGCGAGTGCCCCGAGCAATACCTGTGGGCCCATCGCCGCTTCAAGAGCCGGCCACCGGGCGAACCGAAGTTGTACGAAAAGCGCCGCTGAACAAACGGATTGTCCCTCGCCCATGGAGTTATGCAATGCGCCCCACTGAACCGGTCACAGGCTTGATTCTTTCCGGCGGCGGGGCGCGTGCGGCGTATCAGGTCGGGGTGCTGGCGGCGATTGCCGAGTTGCTGCCTCCGGGGGCCGCCAATCCCTTCCCGGTGATTGTCGGCACCTCGGCCGGGGCGATCAACGCGGTGAGCCTGGCCAGTGGCGCCATGGACTTTACTGCCGCCATCGCGCGCCTCACCGCATTCTGGCAGGGCTTTCGCAGCCATCTGGTGCTGCGCAGCGACTGGCCGGGGGTGATTCACCAGGCCAGCCGTTTCCTCTCCCGCAGCCTTCTGGGCCTGGGCTCGCCGGTGCCAGTGGCGCTGCTCGACAGCTCGCCGTTGCGGGAGTTGCTGCAAGACAAGCTGCATTTTGAAGGTATCAATGAGGCGATCCGCCACAAGCACCTGCATGCCGTAGCGGTGACGGCGTTCGGCTATGAGTCGGGCCAGGCGGTGACGTTCTATCAGGGCGGCGGCACCATCGACGCCTGGCTGCGCCACCGGCGCATCGGCCTGCCCACGCAGTTGACGGTGGAGCACCTGCTGGCCAGTTCGGCGATCCCATTGCTGTTTGCGCCGGTCAAACTGGACCAGGAATATTTTGGCGATGGTGCCGTCCGGCAATCAGCGCCCATCAGTCCCGCGCTGCACCTGGGGGCCACCCGGGTGCTAGTGGTGGGGGTCAGTGGCAACCCGCGTTCCCCTGACCCTTCGGTGCCGCAGGAGCGCAGCTACACCGGCCAGCAGCCCACCCTGGCGCAGATTGGTGGGCATATGCTCAACAGCACCTTTATTGACAGCCTCGAGAGTGACATCGAGTTGCTGGAGCGTCTTAACCAGTTCAGCCATCTGCAACCGGCCAACAGCGCCGCGCGGGGGCTTTCACCGGTCGATGTGTTGGTGATTGCGCCCAGCCAGCCGATCGACGAAATAGCGGCCCGCCATCGCCAGGAACTGCCGGCGGCATTGCGGTTGTTCTTGCGTGGGCCAGGGGCGACCAAGACCAGCGGGGCAGGGGTGCTCAGCTATCTGTTGTTCGAGGCAGGGTATTGCAGCGAGTTGATCGAGTTGGGGCGGCGCGATGCATTGGCCAAGCGCGAGGAGTTGCAGCGGTTCCTGGGCCTGACCCCGAACTGAATCGGGGCGCGGGCTTGTGTGGGAGCGGGCTTGCCCGCGATGGCGGTGAATCAGCCAATACTTGGGCTGGCTGACACTCCGCTATCGCGGGCAAGCCCGCTCCCACAGGGGAGGCCTTAGAAGTGGTACTTGACCAACAGGCTGGCCGTGTCCTGGTTGGTCTCGAACGCGCCGCTGTCCTGGATCCCGTACTTGTTCTTCCAGTAGTCGTATTCAAAACCGACATACAACTGCTTGGCGCCCCAGTTCATGGCTTTGCCCAGGTCATACTTGACCTGCGGGTTGAAGTGCAAGTTGGCGTGGTAAGTACCACGGGCGTTCTTGTCGTTATCCACCACCCAGTCCATGAAGCCGTCGATCAGTACGTCGGAGTTGCCCACGGGAATGGTGTAAGACCATACCGGCGTGATCTGCCAGACACCATCACCCGGGCGATTGCCTTCGGTCTGGCGCTGGTAGAAGTTCAACTGGAAGTAGTCGAAGCCGGGGATGTTCAGGTCGAATGCCGGGCCTACCAGGTAGGACTCGTTGTCGCCTTCGCCGAACTCGTAAGTGAACGCCAGCAATACATCTTTGATCGGGCCGAAGGACAAGTCCTTATCCAGGATCTTGCCAAACGACAGCCGTGGGCTGAACTCGCCGTAGTAAGTATTGGGGCCGACGTTGCCGTCTTCCTTGCCGTTGTAAAAGATACGGTCGAGGAAGAAGAAGTTGTCGCCGTACTTCCACGCATCGGCGTGTTCAAAGGTGACGGTTTGCTGGATCTCTGGGTTGACCTTGAAGTTCTTGCCCCACAGGTAAGTCAGGCTGTTGTTCTGCCACTGCAGCAAGTCACCCGCCATTGCCTGGCCCCCGGCCAGCAGGGATCCGGCCAACATCAGGCTGTTCACGGTACGTTTCATTCGGTTGCTCCCGAGCTAAAGTTTTGTGGTTTTTCTTCTACGCAGGCGCTCTGGTGTGGCGCCTTTTGGTTCGCTGCAAAAATCGTCTGTTCGGTCAGCTTTAATGCTTTTAGCAAGAGCTGCGCCAAAGTGTTTGAAAAGCCAAAAAATCCCCGCCGGCTACATGGGATGCAGTCGGATACAGAGGACTTTTGCGCACTTTGGCAGCCAACATAAGGCCGGGATAAGTTGGCCTTTAAGTCAGCTTTTACATTCGCTGTTTTTTTTTGAGTCGATTCGAGCGGGCGCGGAGAATACTGGCTCCAGAGCCTGTGCTCAAGTGCGCTGTAAAAGAGCGCGGGGGGCGAGAATGGGGCACGGCGTGTGGCCGGCCCCAGGTCTAGGGTGTGCATGTGGATGTTCCCTGTTCGTTGTTATTTTTGTCGTAACGAAGGAATCAATGCGTATGGGCAACTGCGGGGCGTTCTGAGCCGCCCAGGATGTTGAACAGCACGTTCAGCGACAACGCGCTAAGCGTGGCCATGGCAATGCCGCTATGGGTAATCGGGCTCATCCACAACGGTAACTGGGCAAAGAACTCCGGGCGTACCACCGGGATCAGGCCCATGCCGATGCTGACCGCCACCAGCAACTGGTTGCGCCGGTCGGCAATGTCGGCTTCCTGGAGGATCTTGATCCCGGTTGCGGCCACCATGCCGAACATCGCGATGGCCGCGCCGCCCAGCACCGCAGGAGGAATCGAAGCCACCAAAAACGCCGCCTTGGGCAGCAGGCTGAGGACAATCAAAAAGGCCCCGGCCATGATCGTCACCGAGCGGCAACGCACCCCGGTCATCTGTACCAGGCCGATGTTCTGGGCGAAAGAAGAATGGGTGAAGGTATTGAAGAACCCGGCAAAGAACGATGCGCCGGCATCGCACAGCAGGCCGCGTCGCAGCATTTTCGGGGTGACTTCCTGGCCGGTGATCTTGCCCAGCGCGAGGAACATGCCGGTGGATTCGACGAAGATAATCACCACCACCAGGCACATCGACAGGATCGGTGCCAATTCGAATGTGGGCATGCCGAAGTGCAAGGGCGTGACCACTTGCACCCACGGCGCCTGCTCCAGGCCGCCGAGGTCGACCATGCCGAGCAGTCCGCACAAGGCGTAGCCCAGGGCCATGCCGATCAGTACCGAGATATTGACCCAGAAGCCACGCATGAAACGGTTGATCAACAGAATGGTGGCCAGCACCAGGCCGGCGATGGCCAGGTAGATCGGCGAGCCGAATTGCACGGCGGTAGCACCACCGCCAGCCCAGTTCACCGCCACTGGAAACAACGAAAGACCGATGGCCGTGATCACCGTGCCGGTCACCAGCGGTGGGAAGAAGCGCACCACCTTGGACATGAATGGCGCGATGAGCATGCCAAAGAACCCGGCGGCGATGGTTGCGCCGAAGATCCCTTGCAGGCCGATACCCGGCATGCCCGCCATGGCGACCATGCTGCCGACAGCGGCGAAACTGGCGCCCATCATCACCGGCATACGGATGCCCAGCGGGCCGATCCCGAAGGATTGGATCATGGTCGCGATCCCCGCCACCAGCAGGTCGGCGTTGATCAAAAAGGCGATTTCTTCACGACTCAAGCCCGTGGCTTGTCCGATGATCAGCGGCACGGCCACTGCGCCGCCGTACATCAGCAGTACATGTTGCAGGCCTACCAGGATCAGTTGCAAAAGGGGCAGCCGCACCATGGCGGGTGCGGCAGGAATCTGCGGCTCGGCTAACTCGGACATGCAACACCTCGGATCTTTTTTATTTTTGTGTTGTTTGGCAGTCAATTGCCAGGTGAAACCCAATCTTCAAAACACAGCACCTCTCAACTGTAGGAGCGGGCTTGCCAGCTCCTACAGTGTGATCTGCGCTAATCAGTTAATTGGTGCGCGCTCCTTGATTGATCCAACTACCAATCAACTCCCGCTCCTGCTGGGTCATCTGGGTGATGTTGCCCAGTGGCATGATCTGGCTGGCAACCGCCTGCGCCTGGATACGCGCCGCCTGCTGCTGGATCTGCGCCGGGGTATCGAACATCACCCCGGCCGGCGCGGCACTGAACAGCGGGCTGGTGGGCTTGGCCGAATGGCACACGGTGCAGCGTTGTTCAATCACGCTGTGGACCTTGCCAAAGTCCGTCGAAGCCTGGGCTGGAGCCGGTTCGGCGGCCGGGGCGGGAGCGGCAGGGGCGGCTGGCTTGAGACCACCGCCCACTGCGGTTTCCGGCAACGGCTGATACTCGATGGCCGCTGGCGCCTTGGCCACATCCGGTGCAGTCGCCACAGGTTTTGGCCCGGTGACATAGGCCAGGCAGATCATCGCCAGGGCGCCGACCGGCAGGGTCCATGCGTATTTCTGGCTGTCATGACGGGTGTTGAAGTAGTGGCGCACCAACACCGCCGCCACCGCGATCCCGGCCAGGATCAACCAGTTGTACTGGCTGCCGTAGGTGCTCGGGAAGTGGTTGCTGATCATGATGAACAGCACGGGCAGGGTGAAGTAGTTGTTGTGTCGCGAACGCAGCAGGCCCTTGGCCGGCAGTGCCGGGTCTGGCGTGCGGTTTTCTGCAATCGCTGCCACCAGCGCACGCTGGGCCGGCATGATGATGCGGAACACGTTGCCGACCATGATGGTGCCGATGATCGCACCCACATGCAGGTATGCACCGCGACCGCTGAACACCTTGCTGAAGCCGTAGGCCGCGCCGATCAACAGGACGAACAGGATAAAACCGAGCAGGGCAGGGCGTTTGCCCAGGGCCGAGTCGCAAAGAAAGGAGTAGATGAACCAGCCAGCGAACAGTGAGCCAATGCCCAGCAACACGCCTTCGGTACCACTGAGGCTGCTGCCGGGGGCGAGCAGGTACAGCGTCGGGTTGAGGTAGAACACCACGCAGAGCAGCGCGACGCCCGACATCCAGGTGAAATAGGCTTCCCATTTAAACCAGTGCAGGTTGTCCGGCATGGTCGGTGGGGCCAGTTTGTATTTTTCCAGGTGGTAGATACCGCCACCGTGGATCGCCCATAAATCGCCAGCCAGGCCGCTTTTTGGGTTGACGCGGTTAAGGTTGTTTTCCAGCCATACAAAATAGAAAGACGCACCGATCCAGGCCACGCCAGTGATCATATGAACCCAGCGCACGCTCAGGTTCAGCCATTCCAACAGATGTGCTTCCACAGTCTTTACCTCTCGCCCGTCACCCTTGTTGTCGGGTGATCGGACCTTCTCTTATTGGTGGGGGGCAAGGATCAACCGCTCATCCTCTTTGAAAAAATGCTCATCGCAGTTATTGCCTGTGCCACTGCGATCAACCACCAGGAAGTCATCCCGCTTTTCGATCGTCAGCACCGGGTGGTGCCAGACGCCGCGATGGTAATTAATGCCCTGCCTGCCGTTGGTGACGAAGGCGCGGACCAAGCCTGATACAGGTGCATCGCCAATGGGCGCGACCACGATCAGAAAGGGGTTGCCGAGCAGCGGAATAAAGGCCTGGCTGCCCAGCGGGTGTCTTTCCAGCATGCACACGGTCAGCGGCATGTCCTGCGCGTCGGCGCGGAAGATGCTGATGATGGCGTGATCTTCTGGCGTGGCGGTTTCAACCGTCGCCAGTTTATGAAAGCGCATGGTCGAGCCGTTGTTGATCATGAAGTGATCGCTGCCATCGGTTTCGATAACGTCTCCGAAAGGGGCGAAGGCTTCTTTGGTCAAGGGTTCGATCATCAGTGTGCGCATGGCTGTCTTCTTATCCGAATGCTGTGTTGTTGGGGCTGTTGCTATCGCGGGCAAGCCCGCTCCCACATTTGGAATGCATTCCCCTGTGGGAGCGGGCTTGCCCGCGATTGGGTTCACCGCTTACTTAGCGACCTTGCCGAACACCCGCAGGCGGCTTACACCACCGTCCGGGAACACGTTGAGGCGGATGTGGGTGATCGGGCCCAGTGCCTTGATCTGCTCGGCGAAGGTGTGTTCGGCGTGCATTTCCAGCTTCTGTGCTGGCAGCAGTTCACGCCAGAACAGCGATTGGGTTTCGATCTGGCTGTCGGTACCGCCCTTGACGAACGCGCCCTGGATCGAGCACGTGTCCGGGTAGTTGCCCTTGAAGTGCAGGGTGTCGACCACTACTTTGTCGATCTCGCCGGCATGTCCCAACGCGACGATTACCCAGTCATTGCCTGGCGTGCGACGGCGCGCGGTTTCCCAGCCATCGCCCATGTTGATGCCACGGCCCGGGTTGAGGATGTTGCCCATGCGCCCGAAGTGCTCGTCGGAACACGCCAGGGCACGCCCGCCATTGAGGGAGGAGGCCAGGTCCACTTGTTCGTTGTCGCCCACGGCCGACCAGTCGCGGAACGGAATGCCGTACACGCGCAGACGGGCCACGCCACCATCCGGGTAGATGTTGAAGCGCAGGTGGCTGAACGCCTGGTCGTTGTTGATCTCGTGGAAGTGATGGCTGTTGCCCTGCAACTCCACGGCAGACAGCACTTCGACCCACTGGGTGTTGTCATCGGGCTCGCCGGTAGCCAGGAAGCAGCCTTCCAGGGACGCCGATGGCGGGAAGTTGCCGGTGAAGAATGAAGTGTCGATGTCCACGCCCTTGATCGAACCCGGTACGCCCAGGCGGATCACTGCGCTGTCGAAGCCTTCGAAGCGCTTGCGGCGTGACTCCCAGCCGTCCATCCACTTGCCGTTATCATCGAAAACGCCCTCCTTCCATACGGCCGGGGTCGGCTGGAACAGTCGGTTGGCGTCGGCGAACCAGTCATCGGTCACCGAGATGATCTTGGTGCCCAGGCGGGCGTCGGCCAGGTTGACGAACTTTTCGAAAGGTACGGCGTAAGCTTTCATTCTTCTTGTCTGCCTTAGATAGAGTGGCTGGGGATGGTCGTTTAGAGGGTCAATAAACGGAACAACGCGATCTTGTTGATCTCTGCCAGCGCGCACTTGAACTCGGTGTCGACCGGGTTGTGGATGCGCGTTTCAAACGCGGCGAGGATCTGATGCCGGTTGCTGCCTTTTACCGCCATGATGAAGGGAAACTTGAACTTGGCCTTGTAGGCGTCGTTCAGCTCGGTGAAGCGAGAAAACTCTTCGGCCGTGCATTGGTGGATACCGGCGCCAGCTTGTTCATTCGTGCTGGCTTCGGTCAGTTGGCCCTGGACGGCAGCTTTGCCCGCCAGGTCCGGGTGAGCGTTGATCAGGGCCAGTTGCCTGGTGTGATCGGCGCTCAATAGGATATCGCTCATGCGCTGGTGCAGGGTTTCGATCTCGTCGATCGAGGCGTCCTGGCCCAGGTCGAAGGCCTTTTCGGCCACCCATGGCGAGTGTTCGTAGATATCGGCAAAGGCTGCGACGAATGCGTCGCGGCCGAGGGTCGATGGTTTCAAGGTCTGGAAAGCAGTCATTTGGCGGCTCCCTGGAAAGGGTGGACGTCATGCCAGTGGCGGGCAATATCGACGCGGCGGGCGAACCACACCTGGTCATGGCCCTTGGCGTATTCGATAAAGCGCTTGAGTGCAGCCAGGCGCGCCGGGCGGCCGATCAGGCGGCAATGCAGGCCGATGGACAGCATCTTCGGCGCCTCTGCCCCTTCGGCATACAGCACGTCGAACGCGTCTTTGAGGTACTCGAAAAAGTCATCGCCCTTGTTGAACCCCTGGACCTGGGTAAAGCGCATGTCGTTGGTGTCCAGGGTGTAGGGGATCACCAGGTGCGGCTTGCCAGTGGGGTTGTTGGGTTCCCAGTAGGGCAGGTCGTCGTCATAGGTGTCGCAGTCATACAGAAAGCCACCTTCCTCCATCACCAGCCGCCGCGTATTGGGGCCGGTGCGCCCGGTGTACCAGCCCAGCGGGCGCTCGCCGGTCAGCTCGGTGAGGATGCGGATGGCCTCGAGCATGTGCTCACGCTCCTGGGCCTCGTCCATGTACTGGTAGTCGATCCAGCGGTAGCCGTGGCTGCAGATCTCATGGCCGGCGGCGACCATCGCGCGGATCACCTCGGGGTGGCGCTGGGCGGCCATGGCCACGGCGAAGATGGTCAGCGGAATGTCGAATTCCTTGAACAGCTTGAGGATGCGCCACACGCCGGCACGGCTGCCGTATTCGTACAGCGACTCCATGCTCATGTTGCGTGCGCCTTGCAGCGGTTGGGCCGAGACCATTTCCGAGAGGAAGGCTTCGGACTCTTTGTCGCCATGCAGGATATTGCGCTCACCGCCTTCTTCGTAATTGAGTACGAACGACAGGGCGATACGCGCCTTGCCAGGCCAGTGTGGGTGCGCAGGGTTACTGCCGTAACCGATCAGGTCGCGTGGGTAGTCAGCGCTCACTGCAGTCTTCCTTCTTGTTCGTGATCAAGGGTGTGGCGGCTGTTGCGTCACAGCGATGGACTGATTGTATACAACTTAATGCTCACTTTGTAAGCCTGTATTTTTGCATTTTTTCCAGGCGGTCGCCTCGACCTATCCTTGCAAGAAACTTGCCCGACTGGTCAACTAAAATATGCAAACCTACGACGCAGCTTTACTGTAGGCCCTGGCTTGCCGACGATGGCCAACGTCGAGTGACGGCATTGCTGAGGGATACACCGGCACGGTCGACAAGCCTGCTGCTGCAGGGGGGAAGGGGATTTGTTGAATTTATTGTGTACAATTTTTTTGAAAAGTGTCTTAATCAGCCATCGCCGGCTTTTCAGTGCCCCGCAAAGGTGCGGCCGCTTATTAACTGATGACTTGGGAGCTCCGATCCATGGGACGACTGACCACACACGTACTGGACGCCGCGCACGGCTGCCCAGGCAGCGCCATCAAGGTTGAACTGTATCGCGTCGAAGGCGCCCAGCTGGAACTGGTCGCCAGCACCCTGACCAACAGCGATGGCCGTTGCGACGCCCCGTTGCTGCAAGGTGATGACTACCGCAGTGGTGTCTACCAGTTGCAGTTCAGTGCCGGGGATTACTACCGCGCCCGTGGTGTGCAATTACCCCAGCCGGCGTTTCTCGATGTGGTGGTGCTGCGCTTTGGCATCAGCGCCGAACAGGATCACTACCATGTGCCCCTGCTGATTTCGCCCTACAGCTACTCCACCTATCGCGGTAGCTGAGTCGTCACCTGGCTTCACACCCCCAAATGCTCTTCGTTGGTTTCGCCCGCGCACACTGCGGGCTTTTTTTTGCCCGCAAAAAGGCGGGTCATGAGCCAATGCCAGCGAACCAGAGGAACCCTTGTGGGAGCTGTCGAGCCCCGGCGAGGCTACGATGGCGTCGGCACAGCCAGCATTGATGTTGGCTGACCCACCGCTATCGCAGCCTCGCCGGGGCTCGACAGCTCCCACAGGGTTGTGTATTAGCCCCTGAGCAGCGACGCCGCCCCAGCGCTGCCAAACAGCCCGGCACTGAAGCGATTGAACCAGCTCTGGCCCTTGCCGGTGCGCAGGTAGCGCGCGGCGCCGTGGGCACCCAGGCCATAGGCCAGTTTGCACAGCAGGTCCAGCACGGTCCAGGTGGCGATCATGATCAGCAGTTGTGGCAGGAACGGTTGCTGGCTGCTGAGAAACTGCGGCAGGAAGGCGGCGAAAAACAGAATGTCCTTGGGGTTGCTGGCGCCCAGCACAAACGCCCGGCCAAACAGTGCACGAAAACGCGGCACAGGCGCTGCGTCCGGTACCACGGCGCCCTTGGACGGCAGGCGCGATTGCTGCCAGCTCTGCCAGGCGAGGTAGAACAAGTACAGCGCACCGACGATCTTCAGGGCGCTGAACAACTGCTCCGACGCCAGCAACAGCGCGCCCAGGCCCAGGGCCGAGGCGCTCAACAGGCAGATCGAGGCGAACACCCCGCCCAGAAACGCCGGATACGAACGGCGCAGGCCGTAGTTCAGGCTGTTGCTGATCATCAGCAGCGACAGCGGCCCCGGAATCAGGATCACGATCAAAGCAGCGCCGCTGAACAGCAGCCAGGTTTCCACGCTCATTACATTCCTCCATACATGCAAAAGCCCCACCCGGAGGTGAGGCGGTTTTCGCCAGCTTTCGCGTTACAGGAACACAAACTTGGCGATGAAAATCGCGCACAGCACCCACAGGCTGATGGAAATCTGTTTGTACTTGCCCGTGCCGGCCTTGAGCGCCACGTAGGTGATAAAGCCCAGAGCGATGCCGTCGGCGACCGAGAAGGTCAGGGGCATCATGATTGCCGTGACAATCGCCGGAATGCTGTCGGTGGCGTCGTCCCATTCGATATGGGCCATGCCGCTCATCATCAGCATCGCTACATAAATCAGCGCACCGGCCGTGGCATACGCAGGAATCATGCCCGCCAGCGGGGCGAAAAACATCGCCGCCACAAACAGCACGCCCACGGTCACGGCCGTCAGCCCGGTGCGCCCACCGGCCGCCACACCCGCAGCGCTTTCCACGTAACTGGTGACCGGCGGCACACCGACCACCGCGCCAAACACGCTGGAAGCACTGTCGGCTTTCAAGGCCCGCGAGAGGTTTTCGATCTTGCCATCGGCCTTCACCAGGCCTGCACGCTGGGCGACGCCCATCAAGGTGCCAGCGGTGTCGAACATGTGTACAAACAGGAAGGCGAATACCACGCTGATCATGCTCACGTTGAACACGCCCATCACGTCCATCGCCATCCAGGTGGGCGCCAGGCTCGGCGGTGCGGCAACGATACCCTGGTACTGCACCAGGCCCAGGCCCCAGCCGGCCAGGGTGACGGCGATGATGCTGATCAGGATCGCGCCGAACACCCGGTGATAGCTGAGGATCGCGATCAGCAGGAAGCACACGGCCGCCAGCAGCGGCGCCGGCTCATGCAGGGAACCGAGCTTGATCAGGGTGGCGGGGCTGGCCACGATGATGCCGGCGGTTTTCAGGCCGATCACCCCCAGGAACAGACCCACCCCGGCGCCCATGGCGTGGCGCAGGCTCACCGGGATGCTGTTGAGCAGCCATTCGCGGATGCGCGACAGCGTCAGGATCATGAAAAGCACGCCGGAGATAAACACCGCACCCAGCGCGGTCTCCCAGGTGTAGCCCATGGTGCCGACCACGGTGTAGGTAAAAAACGCATTCAAGCCCATGCCCGGCGCCAGGCCGACCGGCCAGTTGGCGTACAGGCCCATCAACAGGCAACCGAGCGCGGCGGCGATACAGGTCGCGACAAAGGCGGCGCCGTGGTCGATGCCGGCGTCGGCCATGATGTTGGGGTTGACGAAAATGATGTAGGCCATGGTGATAAACGTGGTGAGGCCGGCGATCAGTTCGGTCTTCACTGTGGTGCCATGCAGGCTGAGTTTGAACAGGCGTTCCAGCCAACCCTGCTTTGTGGTCGCAAGATGCGGCGGACTGAGGTCCAGGGTCGGGGCGTCGGATTTATGGCTTTCCACAGCAAGTACTCCTCAAGAGTTTTATTGTTATTTCCAGCGCCGGACACATGAGTGGGGCAGCGGCGCTTTGAGGTACCAGCGGGCTTTGTTGACCAGTAGGTCAGGAACTCGCACGAAGCGAATTATGCTTTTGTATACAAATAAAGCAAATAATGTTTGCGATTATGTGTGCAAAAAAGATGAAAGGCCAATTTCAAGGCAGGGTCAGCGCCTTGTTCACCGCCAGCCAACCATTCACCGCGTCCTCGCCGGCTTCGGCAAAGGCGCGCTGCAGCAACTTGACTTGCTCGCGGCGCAGGGTGTGTTCGAAGCGCTGGCCTTCCTCGGTCAAGTGCAGCAGGCGCTTACGTTTGTCGGTGTCCGAGGCCACGCTGTCGACCAGGTGCATTTCCTGCAATTGGCGCAACGGCATATTCAGCGCCTGCTTGCTCACCCCCAGCAGTTCCAGCAGTTGTTTGACGCTCAAGGCCGGGTAGCGGGCGATAAAAAACACAATGCGCTGATGCACCCGGCTCAAGCCTCGGCGCTCCAGCATTTCATCGGCCTTGGCGGTAAAGGCCTGGTAGCCGAAGAAGAACGCTTCCATGGCGGCTTGCTGCGAGGTCTGGTTTTTAAGGTCAAGCATATTGACGTATCTACCTGGGTCGTCGTAATTTTGGTCAACCAGTTTGACGTATTTTCCCCAGGCTTTGCTACCGGTGACCCCATGGCTTTCTCAGAACGTGTTTCGCGCCTTAAAAGCTCCTTGATCCGTGAAATCCTCGCGGCGGCCCAGCGCCCGCAGGTCATGTCATTTGCCGGTGGCCTGCCAGCCGAAGCCATGCTGCCGGCGCTGGATTGGCAAGCTATGCCACCGGCCATGGGCCAGTACGGCATGAGTGAAGGCGAGCCGCAATTGCGCGAGTTGCTGGCGGCCGAAGCGCGGGCGCTGGGGGTGGCCTGCGATGCCAGCCAGGTCCTGGTGGTCAGCGGCTCGCAGCAAACCCTGGACCTGGCGGCCAAGCTGTATATCGACCAAGGCACGCAGATCCTGCTGGAGGGCCCGACCTACCTGGCCGCCCTGCAGATCTTCCAACTGTTCGGCGCCGATTGCCTGACCGTGGAACTGGAAGCCGATGGCCCGGACCTGACGGCACTGCGCAGCCGCCTGGAACGCCATCGCCCGGCGTTCATCTACCTGATCCCGACCTTCCAGAACCCCTCGGCGGTGCGCTACAGCGAAGCCAAGCGCGATGCGGTAGCGGCGCTGCTGGATGAGTTCGGCGTGACCCTGATCGAAGACGAGCCCTACCGCGAGCTGACCTTCGACGGCGGCAGTGCGCGGCCGATTGTCAGCCGGTTACGCAAGGCCAGTTGGATCTACACTGGCACCGTATCCAAGACCTTGCTCCCCGGTTTACGGGTCGGCTACCTGATCGCCAGCCCCGACCTGTTTCCCCACCTGCTCAAGCTCAAGCAGTCGGCGGACCTGCACACCAACCGCGTCGGCCAGTGGCAGGCCATGCAGTGGATCGGCACCGAGCGCTACCAGCAACACCTGGGGCAATTGCGCAGTTTTTACCGTGAGCGGCGCGATGGATTCCAGCTGGCACTGACGCGGCATTTCCAGGAACTGGCGGACTGGCAAGTGCCCCAGGGTGGATTATTCTTCTGGCTGACCTTGAAACAGCCCCTCGATACCCGCACTTTATTGGCACCAGCGCTCGACCAGGACGTGGCGTTCATGCCCGGTGAACCGTTCTTTTCCGAGCCGGACCAGCACCACGGGCACCTGCGGCTCAATTTCAGCCACATCGACCCGATGCGCCTGGACGAAGGTCTCAAGCGTCTCGCGGCGGTGATCCGTCAAGCACAGCTCGCGCAAGCGGCATAAGGGGAGCTTCATGTACAAGGTTTATGGCGATTACCGCTCGGGCAACTGCTACAAGGTCAAGTTGATGCTCAACCTGCTCGGCATCGCATACGAGTGGGTGAATGTCGATATTTTGAACGGCGACACCCAGACCGCCGAGTTCCTGGCGAAGAACCCCAACGGCAAGATCCCGGTCCTGGAGCTCGAAGACGGCACCTGCCTGTGGGAATCCAACGCCATCCTCAACTTCCTCGCCGACGGCAGCGAGTTCCTGCCCAGCGAACCGCGCCTGCGCACCCAGGTGTTGCAGTGGCAGTTTTTCGAGCAGTACAGCCATGAACCGTACATTGCCGTGGCGCGGTTTATCCAGCTTTACCTGGGGCTGCCGGAGGATCGGCTGGAGGAGTACAAGACCACCCATAAAGGCGGCTACAAGGCGCTGAGGGTCATGGAAAAACAGCTGCAAGCCACGCCATACCTGGTGGGCGACCAGTATTCGATCGCCGACATTGCGCTGTATGCCTACACCCATGTGGCCCATGAGGGTGGTTTTGACCTGAGCCCTTATCCGGCCGTACAAGCCTGGCTTGCGCGCGTGGCCAGCCATCCCCGGCATGTGCCGATGCTCGACTGATAGGCGCGACCTAAATGTGGGAGCGGGCTTGCCCGCGATGGCGGAGGGTCAGTTGTCGAATAATTGACTGACACACCGCCATCGCGAGCACGCCCGTTCCCACATGTGCACTGCGTTTTCTGTCAGATCGCGGCGAAGCGCTTGTCCAGGTAGTCGATGATCACCTTGGAGTCATACATCCAGGTGGTCTGGCCATTTTCTTCGATGCGCAGGCACGGCACCTTGATCTTGCCGCCTTGGGTAAGCAATGTTTGGCGGTCTTGCTCGTTGTTCTTCGCATCCTTGAGCGCCACCGACACATTCAGGCGGTGCAGGGTGCGGCGGGTTTTCACGCAGAACGGGCAGGCGTGGAATTGGTACAGGGTCAGGCCCTTGGCCGCTTCATTGACCTGTGCCTGTTGCTCGGCGGGGCGCTGCTTTTTACGCGGGCGGGTAAGTAAGTCGCCCGCGATGATGACGTGGCCGAGGCCCACTCGAAGTGCTTTGACGAACATGGCTGAAACCTCTTGCCCAGGACAGAAGGGGCCGCAGCTTACCTGATTTTTACAGGCGAAAAAAAACCGGCGATGAATGCCGGTTTTTTCTGACGCAGCCTGTTACTTGATCAGGCTGAGGAACTCGCTGCGGGTCGCCGCGTTTTCGCGGAACTCACCCAGCATCACCGAGGTGATCATCGACGAATTCTGTTTCTCCACACCGCGCATCATCATGCACATGTGCTTGGCCTCGATCACCACGGCAACGCCCAGGGCACCGGTCACCTGCTGGACCGCTTCGGCGATCTGGCGGCTGAGGTTTTCCTGGATCTGCAGGCGACGGGCATACATATCGACAATCCGCGCGACCTTCGACAGGCCCAGGACCTTGCCGCTAGGGATATAGGCGACATGGGCCTTGCCGATGAACGGCAGCAGGTGGTGTTCGCACAGCGAGTACAACTCGATGTCCTTGACCAGCACCATTTCGCTGTTATCGGAGCTGAACAGGGCACCGTTGGTGACCTCTTCCAGGGTTTGCTCGTAGCCGCGGCAAAGGTACTGCATGGCCTTGGCGGCACGTTTTGGCGTGTCGAGCAGGCCCTCGCGGGAAACGTCCTCGCCGATTTGGCCGAGGATCGCTGTGTAATTCTGTTCCAAAGTCACAGGGCGGTATTCCGTATGGGTTTCAGAGCGGTACGGTTTCTGCCTGTACCAATTTTGTACCATTCAGGCTTTGTTCAAGCTTCCCGAGCTCGCTCCAATCTTCGCTGGAGTTTATCCATCGGGCGTAAGTGGACAGCAGCATTTGCACGCTGTGACCAAGCTGATTTGCTATGAACCCGAGGTTCATGCCTGCCATTAGGCACATAGTAGCGTACGTGTGCCGACAGTTGTATTGCCGACGGCTTCGGATCTTCAATTCTACCAGAGCCGCCTGGAAGTGTTTGTCGGTCACGCTGGCCTGCTGGATGTACTCAAAGTTCCTGGTCGGCGGGAACACATACGGCGATTGCTTGTGCTGGCGGCGGCTCTGCTTGGCTCGCAGTGCGGCGACTTTCTCCGCTTCTTCTATAGCATTCAGGGCTCGGCTGTTGAGCATCACCCGGCGGGACTCCCGGGTCTTGGTCCGCTCTTCGATCTTGTAGTCAGCAACAATTCTGCAGATATTGGCCACTCTGGCCTCTCTATCTACCTCACCCCAGCGCAACGCCGCTATCTCACCAGGCCGCATGCCGGTGTAAAACGCAAACTCAAAGTAGGCTGCGTACACCCGCATTGAACCGGTCAGCACCTGATACAGGTGCCCAATAACCCGATCTGCTTCCTCTACCGTAAACGGATCCACAGCCTTTTTTGCCTTCGTCGGCAGTTCAATTGAGTTTGCGGGGTTGCGCGTGAGCAGCTCATCCTTCACGGCCGTCTCAAGCAGTGTGGTAAGCCGCTGAATTGCCGACCGCTTGACGGTTGGCGACTTCCATTCTGTTTCGCTCACGATCTTTCTGAGCATCGGCGACGTGATTTGATCCATGGGGATCAGCGCCAGGTGGGGCATCCAGTAGAGGTTCAGCGAAATTCGGTAGTTTTTCCGGGTTCCGGTTACCACTTCCCGCCCATTTAGCCACGCCTGGGCATACTCCCCGAACAGTGGAGTGGCTGAATAAGTGGAGTATGTCGAGTTTGGGAACAGCTCGGCGTAACGCTGCTCGTCCATCACGCCGTGCTTAATCAGGCTGGTTACTGTAGCGCGAAGATCTGCGGCCGCTTTAATGCCCTTTGGCGTTTGGGGATAGGGGAGGGTTTCGCAGCGACGAAACTTCCAGGTGAAGCGAATCCGGACGGACTGTCCGGCAAGCTCAACGCCGGCGGGCATTCCCATTGGCTTTCTAGCCATTTCTCATATCTCCAAAAGCTATAGTAAATCTTCCCGTCATACTCATTCCAAACACCCCTGGGGATAACTCCCCGCTGACGCTTCCCTTCCAGGGCGCGCTTCGTGGTGCCGACGAGTAAGGCGAATTCCTTTTCCGGGATCTTGTCCGACCTGAGCGGTTCGTCCAGCTGTTCGGCTGCTGCCATGTCTACCTCCCGCCGCCCGCTGTAGGCCGCGCTGTCTTGATGATGTGGATGATGAAACCGAAGGTGAGCAGCATCCAGGCGACGGTGCCGGCGAATGCTGCGACCAGGGTCTGGTCGGTACCGGTGGAGAGCAGCTCCGGTACCTGCCAGAAAAACCAGAAGGTGGACCCCGCCACGTACAACACGATGGCCGTGATGAGCAGGGTGAGTTTCGTTGCGTACATGGGGTGTCCTTGCCGCGCTGGGCGGCAGAAGTTGATAGCGAAGTGCCTCGATGGCGAAGGGTGCGAATAGGAGCTACAAATACTGTTCAAACTGGCTCATGTGTCTGGGAGGGCGCGTGTCACACAATCTCGATGTTCCAGTCGTTCACGCCTATCGGGGGCATACGTTGTTTCTCAAGTTCGAATGGAGGCGACCAAACGATGACGTACCCGCATTTGCGAGAATCATCGAGCCGGCAGCCGTTGCTGGGTTGGGCGAAGTCGCCGCCGAGCTGACGGGTCCATGGCCTGATTATCCGGCGGCACTGGGTGACGCAATGGCAGCAGCGGAGCGATGGATCGACAGCCAGTTACCGTGAGTTCGCTCACCGGCAGGCATGTAGGGGAATTGGGGTTAGGGCTTGGCTGGGAACCACTCGGTGTCGTACTCGAACTGGGTCACGCGCTCGATTTCGATACTTGGCAGCTCGCGGCGGAACGTCTCGGTGCCGTAGGGCTTCTTCACGTAGTCCGCTGCCTCTTCCATGAACTTCGCTTTGAAGATGCGCAGCAGGTGGTCGGCGGCTTTCTCGTATTGATCTTCTGGGTAGTTGCCCACGCAAACACCGCCACGACAGACCCGCCAAACCACGCGCTTTGGCGTTGCCTCGGCAGCCTTGATCTTTTCGTCCATGGCGTCCCGGGCGAAGCGGAGCTGGTCAATAGTCAGCGCAGCAATCCAATCTGTGGTGCTGACGTGCTGGACGTGGCCCAGGTGGCACTTTATTTCGGGCATGCCGGGTTCCTTGCCGCTATAGCGGCTGACTTTGAAGGGGGAGGGGTTACAGGTTTTGCGGGAGGAGTACGGATGTACTCCTATCGGGATTTGAGAAACTCGCGCAACTGAGCGTCGGCGGCTTGCATGTCGGCCAACGAGCGAAACCCGATGTTGATGGCGTACTTTCCGCCGCCGGATTCAGTCGTGTGGAAACCGGTGATGAGCACGTCCAACGCTACCGGCGCGGGCTGCTCGGCCAACTTCGCCCGATGCTGCCACGCATCATGCGCAAGGCCGGTTTCGCGTTCGTAGTACAGGCCGATATCGCAAAGCCGAAGATCAACTTGAGACTGGGTGCGCGCCCATGCTTCGAACTGTTTGTTTTCTTTAGCTGGATCGTATGCTGACTGCTCGCCCTGGGGCTGGGCGGCCGGATTGTTGGCTGGCGCAGGTTCGGGCAGCCCGCACAAGTAATGGTCCATCTGCTCGCGGCAATCCTGCTCGGTGTAGCCGCAATCAGGGCAGCGTGGTGGCGCATCCAGCAGGGTGCGCAGTTCAGCAGCAAGCTGAACACTTGATGTTCCGATGTCGTCGGCGCGTAATGCAAGGTACTCAATTCCAGCAAGGGCAAGGCGCAGTGTGTGGCGCGGCACGCCGTCAATCGTTTGGTTGGTCATGGCTTGCTCTCACATTCATCGCAACGGTATTCGTTGCGGGGGATTAGGGGGCCGAACAGCCAGAAGCGCCGCGACATCCGCGTCACCTTCCAGAGTGCGCCCCATTCTTTGCATCGTGGGCAGGTTCCGTAGGCATGTGCCATCGCCATAAATCACCTCATCAAATCAGTTGTGCCAGTGCCAGCAGGCACCAGCAGTAGGCGGGGAGTTGGGTTAGGGCTGTTCGTTCGGCGTCAGTGGCGCAATCACATCCATCCGGAAAGAGGTTTCGGGGTACCGCTTTGTGAGTGCCCGAAGATCCGAACGCGCCTCGACGAAGTCCGAATACCGTGCCGCGAGCAGTGGGTCTGAGGTGGTTTGCAGCTCGTCGCCTTCGTCTTCGTCGCTTCGTACGCCCAGGAATCGGTCACCCAGCGCGAAGAACACCATGATCACGTAGTCATTTTTCATCGCCACGACCCTCTACTGGCTTGAGTGCGGCGCGCATTCGGGCGCGTAACCTCAGAACAGCGTCTAAGTCCAGCGGCTCACGCCCTACAGCATCCAGCACCTCGCCGACCAACCCCTCCAGCACATCCGCCCGCTCATCCGCTGCTGTCAGCAGGGCTTGCAGGGCGTCACGCTCGGCGGTTACCCGGTCGAAGTCGGCGGCGTAAACACATTCGTGGAAAGCCCCCTCAGGCTGGAACTCAATCTTGAAACGCTTCACTTCACTCATGACCCACCTCCAAATAATCAGAAATCACAACCGACGGCCTCTGTAGGCAACCGGCATAAACACAAAATTGCCTCGGTCATCTTGAATGACCGTCCACTCAGCATTGGTCAGTCGAGCCATTAGCTCGCTGAATCGGTATTGGCGGATCATGGGGTTCTCCAGGCGATGCTAGGCGGCGTCAGTCGTCGATCGATAGGATGGTGAATGCTGCTGCTGCCACTCGCGGAACTTGTCCATTGCCAAGGGCTTTAATTCTGTCCAGCCGGAAGGCCACCCCATCAGCCATTCGACCCACTCCGGGTTCAGTGGGCCACCGACGACTTGAGGCAGGCACTCGCCTGATTTGCTCCCGGTTCTTTCCATCCGGCTCTTTCCTGGATGTCGGTAATCCCTGCGGACCGGTGTTGGCCACAGCTTCACAGCTGCGCTCAGGCCCCATCCTGCGTTCTTGCTGCTTCCGGGCTGATTGTGATTGCCGTGCATCGTTATCGTTGGCCACAAGCCAACACCGGTCCCGCTGATGGGGCGCTCCGCAGTCGGATGCTGAAACAATGCACCACTGCGCGTCATACCCCATTTCGGCAAGGTCACCGAGGACCACGGCAAGTCCTCTTCCCACAAGCAAAGGTGAGTTTTCCAGGTAGACCTTTCGCGATCGTACTTCACCGATGATTCTCGCCATTTCACGCCAGAGCCCGGACCGAGCCCCGTCGATTCCGGCGCCAGTCCCGGCAGCTGATATGTCCTGACACGGGAATCCGCCAGAAACCACGTCAACAAGGCCGCGCCATGGCCTTCCGTCAAAACTGCACACGTCAGACCAAATCGGGAAAGCTGGGAGGGCTCCATCGTTTTGTCGTTGCGCCAGAACTTGTGCTGCGTAGGCATCACGCTCAACGGCGCAGACGGTGCGCCACCCGAGCAGGTGGCCGCCGAGTATTCCGCCGCCAGCGCCTGCGAAAAGAGCCAGCTCATTCATTTGAACTCCTGCGTTGGTAGGTTTTGGTCAGCGCAGCGTTGACGCTGTTGCCGCGCTTCAGCACGATGCGTGCGAGGGCTGCCCGGTCTTTGTGGCTATGGCTGGCCTGGCTGAGTAGGCCGAAGTAGCTGTTGGCGGGATTATTCGGCGCGACTCTTTCGGAAAGCTCTGGCATCACCAGTCGTGCCAAGCGCCTCATCAGTCGTCCAGCCTTTGCGGAGCCGGTTTTGTATGGTCTGCGACTTGATTCCAAGCTTTTCGGCCCACTCACTCAGGCCGAGCGTTTCGCCGCGGAAGGTGATCAGCTTATTGGTGGACTGATTGCGGGCCTGTTGAACCCGCGTTGCCCATCGGCAGTTGCCGGCCGAATAACCTTTGTTTCCGTCCTCACGATCCAGCGTGAAGCCTTGGCCTGGGCATTCACCCATATCCGCCAGGAAGCGCTCAAAGTCGTCCCACTCTGCGCAGATTCCGATTCCTGATCCACCATACTGCGGGTAGTTGCTCGCGTTCTTGTTCAGGCACCTGGCCCGCATTGACCGCCATCGCTTGTGCGTCAGGCTTCCGGTATGGCCGTGGGTGACGTGATTGTTTTTCTCTTTCCGAATACAGCCACAGCTTTGTGTTGCGCCGGAACGCATATTCCCCGCTACCCCTACGAATGCTGTTCCGCATGAGCAGATGCACTGAACGGATGAAGCGCTATCCCAGCGGGTAACGGTGAGTCGCCCGAATGTTTCGCCCGGTTCAAACTTTGCCATCGGTACAGATCCTCGGTGGGAATAGTGAATATAAGCGTTGTTGGCTGAGCGCTGCGACCTATCGTGCTATCTACGTCGCCGAGCCGAAGGCATAGCCGATCAGCAAGGAAACTGCGCAAGACCTGCCCGGACGCTTTAGACCGGCGGTATCTCTTGTGCGCATGGCGGTGACCCAAAGGTCAGCGGCACGACCAGATTCAATTCGCACAGACCAGAAAGCCGTAACCTTCAGGTAGCGGGCGCGGTGGGGGTGGAGCGTTTCCAGGCGTTTGCTTGCTTGCCTATTGAGGCCGTTACCTCAATTGCCTGGGCATGTTGCGGGATGCTGATAAAGCGATTGTCTTTGAAGAGCCGCATCAGGAACTCGACCACCTGCACCTTCTCGACCAGCAGGGTGAGGTGTGGCCGCTTGTCCTGAGTTGCGTTGGCACGGGCAATCAGCATCAGCACTTCGATGCATTCGTCGATCACTCGCTTGCCGAGTGACTGCTTCAGGTCGCGGGGGATGTTCCGGGTCATCGTTGTGGCCATATGCAGCAGGCCCATCGAAGCCTTGTAGATCGCAAGTTCCGTATGCATTGCCATGAGGCTCGCTCTCCAAGAGCAACCGGCCGCAAGCGGCCGGATTAAATAAGCGAATTAATCAATAAGCTCGCTGCGGACGGGGCGGACACGGAGCTCGTTGAACTTGGCGTGGATGAGCTGATGGCCATCAGCGAAGTCCATGCTGAATACGTTGTTGGCTGAGCGCTGCGAACTCGACCAGTACCAGGTGTCGCGGAACGCTTCAGCGCCGCCTTCCTGGAATGCGGGGTGGATGGTCTGCACCGGGTCTTCTTCGCTGTACAGCAGGCCTACAGGCTCGCTGTTTGGGTTGTCGCCATTGCGCGAGTTCGCCCAGTTCTCTTCGGTGGTCGGCTTGAAGTGGCGGTACTGCAGCTCCTGCACATCGCGCGCCGGGATCGCCCAGTCGTTGTGACCACCAATGCTCAGGGCCAGCGCCTTCACAGCCAGCTCGCTGCCGGCCGCCGCCATGGCCTGGGTGTTGGCCAGGCTGTCGGTGAAGCTGTCGGCACCTTCGATCTTGACGCCGTACTCGCCCCACTTGCCGGCCAGTTCATGTTCGGCACCGGCGGTGATGTTAAGGTGGCGCTTGCCGGTGGACGGGTCACGGGTAATGCCGGTGACGAAGCCGCCGCCGTAGGCCTGGCCGATAGCCGGGATGGTTACTGCAGGTGCTGCTTTCTCAACTGCGGACATGGTGCTTCCTCTTTTCGAAGGCAACAAAAAAGGCGCTGTGCGCCCTGGTGTGCCGGATCAAGAACGAATGGATGAAGGATTAAATAAAGAATCTGCGGACGGGGCGGACACGGAGCTCGTAGCTCTTGCCGTGGCTGAGCTGATTGCCATCAGCGAAGTCCATGCTGAATACGTTGTTGGCTGAGCGCTGCGAAGATGACCAGTAGTAGCAGTCCTGGGCGAACACCTCTGGGCAGTTCACCCAGCAGTTGTACAGCTCGGCAGCGGCCGGCAGATAGAAGTCGTGATGACCATCGGCCTGGTATTCGGCGCATGCGTTGGCGGCTGGATACTGACGCTCGTCATCGTTGCCGATCAGCACCTGGGTGTTGGTGAGGCCGTCGGTCTTGCTGAGGCCCTTCACCTCGACTCCACGGCAGCCCCACTCAAGGCTGCCAACGTCCTTTGCAGAGATGATCAGGTAGTGCGCTGGTACATCGCCGCGGGCATGCACAAACCCGCCATTGATACCGCCCTGGCCTGGCCAGGGCTGGCCGATCTCAGGAACGGCTGACGCCACTACCGGCTGAACATTCGCGGCCGGTGGCAGAGCATGCACGAACAAGCTAGCCGCGAGCAGCTGAATCATACGTTCGGCAGTGCCTTTGATTTTTAGGCCGTCAGCCTCGATAGAAATTGTTTTGGCTTTCATCGGTGTTCCTCGGGTAAGCGCCGCCCTCCGGTTACCGGATGCAGCGAGTAGGGTGGGTTACGCGGGCTCGATGATCTCGTCGCCCGGGTCGTTCTGGATGGCGAGCAGGCTTTTATTGCGGAATTCCCGCGCCACGTTTTCGGATATCTGGAATTCGTGGCGCGGCGGATCAAGCAGGAATATGGCTTTCGAGCCCATCGCGTGCAGGTGATGAATCATCAGCGTCATCGCCTCGCCCTGCTCAGTAATGCCTGACCACTCCATCAGGTCGGCCAGCGCCTGCCGGGTGCCGGGGCGAACCCTGAGCCTCAATTCCTCTTCGGCATTCGCCACGCGCCTCCTGGCAGCCTTGGCCGATCTTTCCTGCACAGTCTTTGCCATGGCCTACCTCTTCTATTCCGCTGGCCGGCAGTGCGAGCCAGGTTTGACGTTTGCGTTGCTGGGTGCGGGCTATGCGGCGCATGAAGTCTTGCCCTGGCGTGCTTTTGGGTAATCGATATCGTGCTCTTCCAGAATGCGTGACAGGGTGCCGTGCGATATCGCCAACATGCCGCACACCCTGCGCCGGGAAATACCCAGCTCTTTGAACGCCCTGATGCGCTCGGCGTACTTGGCATCACGAACAACCGTTTCCGCTTTCCACTTCTCGCCATAGTGGCCGCCGTGGGCGGACCTCTTGAACGAAAACCCAAAATCCTTTGCGAGGTCTCTGAGCGTTCTTGGTGTCATGCCGGTGATGCCCGATACTTCAGCCTGGGTGTGAGTGGGAGCCAAGGCCTTTACCATTTCAGCCTTCTCTGCGCGCTTGTCGTTTCGCACGTCGAGGGGCGCGACTGGCAGGGGCGCGGCTTGAACCCGGCGCCGAACAAACGGCTTTGGCGCCGGCGGCATCTGGTTGCTGTAGGTGATGGGTTTGGGCTTATAGCCGATGGGCGCCGCTTCTTCGATCTGGCCGCCGCCGGCCAGGAACTGGGCGACTTGGGCCGCCAGTTCATCCGAGGCCGGGCGCAACCGCTCGACCAGATTGAGGTGGTTGCTGATCATGCTGCTTTACTCCGCAGTTTCTCCTCATATCCGTCCACCAGCAGCTTGAACTCCCAAAGCTCCTCTTCAAGCTTGTCGATGTAGTTGTCGTCGCGCTTGAATTCCTGCCACCACAACTGGCGTCCGACCGATTCAAGGGCTGGACAGTACATCCCGACGTGCCACCACTTCCGCCCAGTGATCCACATGCAGCCCTGGACCTGATCCATGATTTCGCTGGCGTCGTTGTCGATGTGGAACGACCGAAGTTTTTCAGGGGCAAGGAAGCACTTGTACTCCGAGCCGCCATCTTCGCCGATGAAGCCATCCGCACTGGCGCCAAATGCGCCGTCGTCGGTTTTGACCAGTCCGACCTGAGTGACAATCAAACCAGTTTGAGCTTCATGCTCCATGCGAGCCTGGGGTTCCAGTTCATGACCCCGGCGCATTTGCCAGGTCTCAAAGCCACCATCCAACGGCTTGCCGCTGATTCGCTCTACAGCCAACCGGAAGGCGTAATCCTGCGCCTTGGCGGTTGGTTCGCCCTTGTTCGGGCCCGACTTCAGTTTGGCTCGCGCATCGCCAAACATGCTGGCTGTGATAACTCCGGCTCGCTCCTGGTGCCACTCTTCCGACCCCTGCGCGCAATTCACGATGATCATTCTGGGACCTCCTCAAATTCAACTTCTTCGTCGGCTGGTGGTTCGGGCTGCTGGTCTGCGACGTCCTCGCTATCCGGCTTGACCTCTTCGGTGGCCTTGAGCTTCACTCCGCACGCCACCACTGCGGCCTTGAACAGGTCGTAAGCTGTTGTGTCCTTGGCGTCATTGATGACAGCCACCCCAGCCTTCCAAACTTCTGTCAGTGCGTCGGGCGTGATTGCATCTTCGGCCTGGGTAATCCAGTGAGCGGACAGGGCAGGGTCATGGGGGACTGGTGCGGCCTTCTGGCTTTGCGCCTGAGACTGAGCCTGCTCCTGTGGCCGCAGCTCCTCGGGTAGATCCTCGATGTCCTGCGTGAAGATGTCCGATGCCGCAGTGACGTTGAGCGTCATGGCGATCATGGCCCGCTTGCAGGCCATCTTGAGGATGGTGTTGGCCAGGTCTGCTGGTTCGGTGCGGATCTGGTCGGCCGTATTGCCGTTTTTGTAGTATTTCTTCCGGCGCAGATTCTCCGGAGTGGCGTCCAATTCCGCTTTGCAGATGACGCCGCGCCACTTGTACTTCTCTTCGCTGGACGAGCATTCCCCTACGCCTTCGCCGAGGGCGACGCCAGTCATCTGATGGCGACCAACACAAGTGACCCGGTAGCGCGCTACACCTGGGCCAGACAGATCTTCAATTCGGTATTCCTGCGCAACCCGGAAGGTCACACAAAGCACTTCAGCACCCGGCTTGTATAGGGTTGGTTTCTGGGTGCCTGGGATGGTGCCGTAGTGCGTTTCCCGCTTCATGATGCCCTGCATCACTTCCTGCACCAGGTTAACGCGCTGGCGAATCTCTACGGCCGAGAAGCGGTGGACCTCGGCGGCAGTAAGGCCGGCGCTTTCGCGCGCCGGCATTTGAATGATTTCGTTCATGACGACCTCAGTAAGTGATAGCGATGGCTGGAATCTTGCGCTGAGCAATCAAGGTGACTGCCTGTTTCGCGCATTCCACGGGCATACCGCCAGCGATAAATGCATCCAGCGCAGCGCGGTTGATCTTTGCTTTGTGCGCCTTGTCCGCTTCCCGCGCGGCGGCTTGGCGGTTGATCTCGTCGGCAGCGGCATTTGCCCGGGCGATCTCTGCGAGTCTCGCTCGCTCAGCGGCTTCAGCTTGGCGGCACTCCGAGTCAATGCGCTCTTGTTCTGCACGCTGCTCAGCAGCTACTCGATCTGCTTCGGCCTGAGCCATCGCTTGCTTATGTCGCTGCTCGTCTTCGATCTTCTGTTGCGCGGCGCGCTGCTCCGATTCGATCTTGTCCCGCGCTGCCTGGGCGGCGGCGCGCTCCGATTGCTCAGCAGCCAGCTTCAACTCCAGCTCGCGGCGATCAGCGGCGGCTTTTGCTTCGGATTCACGCTTGGCGGCGGCATCACGCTCTGCCTGTGCACGCTGCTCGGCTTCGCGGCGGGCACGATCCTCTGCTTCACGGGCGATCTGGGCGTCGCGCTCGCGCTGGGCCTGCGCTTCTGTTTCGGCGCGCAGCCTGACCAGTTCCGCCTGTTCGGTTTCATATTTCTGGCGGGTGGCGAGGGTGGTGCGCAACTTGTCCAGAACCTGATCCTTGGTGCGGGCAGCATCAGCCTCGAACTCTTCCCAGTGCTCGCCCATCTTCACCGCCTCAACCGAGGCGATAGACTCAAGAAGTTGCGCGGCGGTGACGTCCGACAGATCCAAGGCAAAATCCGCAATTGCCTGTACGGCATCGACGTGCCGATCCTTGCGAGCTTGCTCGGCGGCTTCCCAGTCAGTCAGCGGCTTGCGAACTTCCTCTTGCCACGTGCTCAGCAGCTCACGAACGCGCTTGCGCTCGGCGTCGATCTTTTTCGGTACATCCTTCAGTTCTGCGACGAGCTCTTTGCCCAGGCTGTCGAGTTTCGTTTTTGATCCCGCCAGGCTGTAAGCAATCGAGCGATACGCGTCTTGGCCCTTTTTGGTTTTCACGTCAGGTGCCGAGGCGTTGAACTTGTCGATTTCTTCACGGACGCTCTGAAGGTATGGGTCCAGGCCGTTAGGGGCGCTGAATACTGCCAGGGCTACTTCTTTGGCTGGCAGGATCGCCAGTTGTTGTTCTGCGGACATGGGGATTCCTTGCCGCGATGCTCGCAGCGATTGAAGGTGTGGGTTATTGAGTGATCAGGCCGCCGATTGCTGGGCCCAGTAGAACGATGGTGAGGAAGGTCAGGCCAACGATGGCCGATAAACAGCGGATGGCGCCGCGCCGGTGCCGCTGGTGGGTGGTCACTCCGAAACCTGCTTTCGCCAGCCCGCGTCGTACAGATTGATGCAGGCTTCCTCCTGGATCTTGAGCTGTGCCAGGTGATCAACACCATGGTGCCCGCCGGGGTGGTCCTTGATAGCGCCAACCATCAGGTTCAGTTCGGCGATGCGCTTCTCTTCCGCGATCTGCTCGGGCGTGCGCACCTGACGGAACATAATTCCATCCATGGACATAGACCCTTCTCGGTCAAGGCCGCTATTCAGCTCGCGCACAAACATGAACGTCTTGCCGTGGCAGAGGATTTCGTGCCGCTCCCAGTCAGTCCAGTGTTCGAACTTCAGGTCACACACCGTCCCAACAGGCGGAAGGCCTTCGCCGGTCCATGGTTCAGGCTTGGCAATCTGAAGGTAGGAGTTGCTCATGCAGCCAAACCCCATTTCCCACTCACCATTCCGGAAGTACTGGTAACTGCCAGAGTTTCCCCCGAAGCACTTAACCCAAAGACCTGAATGCGGGTTGATGTGGGTAGCGCCTTCCGGCTTTTTGGTCAGATCGATCTTCATGACACCCTCGCAATCAGCATGCCGCGCCGCTGAGTGATGCGAACCCGCTCTGGCAGATCCGCGACCAAAGAAAAGCCCTGACGGTGCAGGGCTTGTTTAAGTGCTTTGTGGTTTCGGGCGATGATTGCGATCACGCTTGCTGTCCTTGCCTGCGCTCGTAGATACGGTGCAGGCGTTCGGTGTAGTAAAGATCCTCGGCAATGCTGATAACGCCCAGCGTGCGAAAGATCAGGATTGCAGTGTTGGCCGAGGCCTTCACCGCAACTGCGCTGCATTCGGGGTCGATCACGCGAGCGATGTACCCTTCAAGCATGCCAACGGCCAGATCGTGCTGGCCGCTCATGCTGCAAACCTCCGCTCTCGGCTCTTGCGCGAGTCAATCTCGTGCCACAGCGCCACGGTGATCTGTGGGCCGTACTGGTGAGCCAGCACCGGCAGCACGTATTCCGGCACATCCATCCGCACGCCGTCTTCGTCGTAGCAGATGCCCGAAACCAGCTTGAATTCCAGCTCGCGACAGCCCTGGGCGTCCCAGTCGCTATCCCAAGTTCCCGGCCGTGCAGGCTCGTTAACGCAATGGGTCACCTCCACCTGGAGGACAAACCCCTCAACAACTATTTCGTGTTCCATGATTGCCTCCAGGGTGGCGGGTTAGTCGTAGTAGTCCTGATCGGCCAGGTACTCGGAATGCTCACTCACAAGCCACTCTTCCATCGAGGCGATCTCAGATTCAGTCATGAAGCTGGTGTCGTCTTTCGATTCCCACTCGATTTCGCAGTGCCCGTGATACTCATCGGGATCAGCGGCCTGCGAGCTGAAGTTGCCTTTCGAGGCCGAGAAAGAGACAACGGTCAGGTTGACGGCAATGTCCTCGCCATCCTTGACCGTCCAATATTCGTAAGTGCGGGCCATGGCGACCTCCAGTGTTTGGGGTTAGGCGGAACGGGCGGCGAGCATGGCGTCTGCCATTTGGTAGGCACACACCGCAACGCCCTCATTGATGCTGTCCCAGCCATCTTCTTGAAAGTAACCATCAGCGAACGCTGTCCAGGCCGTAGGGAGTGCCTGGGCGGCGAAGTAGTCCCGCAGGCTCATGCCGCCACACTGCGCATTGCCAGGCTCAGGAAACGCCGAACCGCCATCTTCAATATTCATGACTCTCTCCATTCGTTGGTTCACCTGTATTCGTCAACACTCATGCCTCCCGCTGGTTGCCGATGGGCGCGGGGGAGGAGTGCTGACGGGTAGAGGCGCGTAAAAAAGCCCAGTCGAAACCGGGCTTTTCCCTCTTTACGTACAAGCCTGCCGGGCGCATGTGGCGTCGGGCAGCTATTGGCTAGTCCATGGTGAAACCCTCCGTTGTTCGTTCACTGGGAAGGCAGTGGCCACCTATTGAATCAATCCGCATGTGCGGGCTGCTGCTACCTTTCGGCTCCCTCCCGGCGGGATGTGCAGTGGGCCCCGGGGTTGATGCAGGTCCATGCATTCCGTTTCAACCGCTGTGACTAACAGCTACGCGGACTGCAGCGGGTCCTAATCCTCTTTCAGCATCAAGCCATGCTCAATGCAGAACTGGATTTCTGCGTCGTATCCGGCTCGGTTCAGAGCCTGCTGGCCGTTATGGTCGTAGATGACTCGGTGGTGGCCGGCGCCGCTCTTCCGTGGCGTTCGCTCAACCGTATACCCATGGCGCTGGTAGCAGCCGTTGGGGCTGTTTGGGTTAGGCATTGTCTTGCCCTCATTGATTACTCGGCTTCCAAATACCTCCAGGGGGACTAGAGGCATTTGTGAAACCAGATGCCTACCTGAATCAGCAGGGAGCCATCTGCACCCGGTCACGCTACTGGCGTCAGGCCGGGGTGGTTCGTCATAGTTGCTGCGGGTTATTCGATTTCGAGGCGAGCAATAGCAGCCCGGTACGCTACTGCGTTATTGCGCTCAAGCTCGGCCTGTTCGTGATTGCCCTCGACCTCGTTGATTGGCGCGTTCTTCTCGCAAATCTCAGCGCTGATGGTCAGTTGGGCGATTGCTGATGCATGCTTCATGGTGTCTCCTTGCTTGGTTGGACTTAGGAGCCCCGCACAGGCAAGCCGTTCATGCGGGAGTGGGACGCCGCCAGCGCTCGATAACAACCAATTCTGACGGTGATGCAGGGGGCGGCCTTGCGCCGTGTGGACTCATCCGCATCCCGCTGCGCACTCTGTGAATGCGCAGAAGTGATGCTTTCGATCATGCTGCGACTTGCGCTGCGGCCTTCTGAATGCGCTGAAGGTTTCGCAGGTAATACAGGGAGGCTTCGATCTCGATATCCGAGAGGTCGCGACCAAGCTCGCTGCGGCGGATGCCGATGGAGAAGATCACGCTGCCATGGGATGGCCCCATGCCGTAGCTGCATTCAACAAATTGGCCGTGCCAGTGCGCGTAGCTCTTGGTGCCGAAGTACACCTTCTTCAGCACGACCGCGCCATTGGCGAGATCGTCGACAGCCTTTTGAAGTGCGAAAGCCCTGTCGTCGCCGGCTTTATCGTAGGAGCCACGAATCTCAAGCACCGACTCGGCAATCTTTAGCGCATCCAGGTCAAGGCCGTCGGCCGATGCTGCAATCAGCCGATTCGTTTCTGCCAGATCCTTGCTCAGGCTGGCCAGTTGCTTCTTGTGTCGATCGTTTTCTTCGCCGATCAGCGTGTTCAGGCTGATTCGCTGCCTTTCCAATTCTGCAAGTTTCATGTCGCGCACCTCTGTTCGGTTGATTTTCCGGATGACCCTGTCGCCAAGGTCATCGAGGAAATCTGTGTCTCCACCACGCGCATCGCCCGATTCATATCTCTAGTCGGCGTCACACATTTCGTGGACGGTGTTCTTCGCCGACCGGCTTGCGTGGTTTCGCGTACTCGCATCTGGTGAGCACGGCCAGTTCCAGAGCTGGCGTGGAGATCGAATTTATTGTTCGCACTGTGCCCGTTGCCGGGGATCGATCTGCGAAGGTCCTGAGCTGTTAAAGAGCGGCGGGCTGTGAGGCCCTTCGCAGTGGCTGTGTATTGCTGCGATGGAGTAAATATAAGTGAGCTTATTTTATTCGTCAATAAGCATGCTTATATATTTTCTCGTGGGCGATAAAAAGCCCGCTCAATGGCGGGCTCAGTTACGCATCGCAGTATTCTCGCCAGCCGATCCTGACGGTTCCGCCCTCCAGGGTCTCGACACGGACGCCGGCTGTTTCGCTGATCTCATCCAGAAGGCGTTGCCAGTCTTCGGGAGCTTCATGCTCAAGCCTACACACTGTCACCGCCTGGTACTTTTGAACGCCTGGAGAGGCGATCAGGGCCTGCAGGCGACGGCCTGCCGACTCGTAGGAGGATGGTGGTTTCGAGGTGGTAAACGCTGGACTTTGCATGCGACTCTCCTGGTCGTTACTGTATGCATGTACAGTATTGATGCCTGGAGATATTGGCAAGCTGCATTTTGACGGAAAATGCATTTATGCATAAATGATCTAAAGGCGACTTCCCTTCGCGCAAGAAAAAGCCCGCGAAAGCGGGCTTTGTTGACCTGACGGGCTCAGTCGCTGATGGGTGGGTACTTGCCGCTCACCGAGTCCCTATAAACGATCTCGCTGAATAGCCTGGGGCCGTCGCGCATCGTGACCAGGGCTTGCTTGGCCTCTTCCTTGGTTTCAAATGGGCCAGCACCTACAGCCAGGCCGATCATCGAAACAACCGGAAGCCCGGTTCCGGTAATAGCTTCAATGGTGCGTTGCTGCTCTTCTGCGTCACGGCAGGTAGTCGAGGCGACCCAGCCGTTTTTCAGCCGGGGCACGGCAGCGGGCTCGATGTCTGCACCGCAGTGCTTGCATTTGATTGCAGCGTTTTTGATGCTCTCTGCACACATAGGGCAGGGGCGAGTATCTTTCTCTGCCTGGGAAATGGCGGGGGAGCCTTTACCGACCAGAAAAACCATGAGCAGCCCGGCGAGCGCAATCACTCCGCCAACAATGGTGTGGATCTGGCGGTCAGCCATCAACCCCAGGTTATTCACCCGACCTCCAGCGCCAGTCGGCACGGAGACATCCATACTCAGTGCGAAGATCAGCCAGCACACGCCGACGATCAGCGCGAACGCCCCAAATCCTTTCATTGGATCCCTCCCGTAGTTGAGCCCGCACTTTACCATTCGTGGCGCACGGCCACCATTGGAGGGATACGGGTTGAGATAGGCTAGAGGGCGTCAGCCGCGGCCCGCTACGGGGG
Organism: Pseudomonas sp. DD1; assembly: GCF_044510355.1. Classification (NCBI taxonomy): domain Bacteria; kingdom Pseudomonadati; phylum Pseudomonadota; class Gammaproteobacteria; order Pseudomonadales; family Pseudomonadaceae; genus Pseudomonas; species Pseudomonas sp. DD1. The sequence goes on from NZ_MSAJ01000004.1 coordinate 163,369, forward strand.
TTTCCGCATACTCACAGAGCACGGTGAAACCTTCCCACAGAGAGGGGATATCGTGCTTGTGATATTTTGACCCTGGGCGCAGAAAGACTCGCAGCAATTGGCTGTCATGCGCCGTGAAGGTTGATATGGATATTTCTCCGGGACGCGCCTGCAACTTAGACATGAGGTGCTGAGCCGCTATGCGCGCGTCTCCCGATCCGCTAGACATTGTGTCCTCCGAGTAGGCTGACTTGCAGTTTCTCTAAAATAGGACGGATAGGCAGGAAGAAGGTTCGCTGATTTTCTGGGCCAAGAGAGTCAGTGCCGCCAGCGAACAATAGTCCAACAGCGTGGCGTAGGCCACCTCCGTCAATCTGAACAATTAGAGATCCAGAGTCTCCAGGCTGGCCGAATGGGACATTCTCCCCGTGGATTACCCATACGTTCTCAAAAAGAATGCGGCCCTGGAACCCAAAGTTAGGAGCTGAATAGCTGATTTCGACAGGCATAAGCTCTTGGCCAACAATCTTTCCTCTGGTGTGGCCCGTCGTCCGACCAACCTTTTCGACAACCATTCCATCCAATGGGTCAACGATTGAAGTAGGGGTGTCGTAAACACCTCCCTGGCTCGACGAGACATTCGCGGTCTGAAAAATTTCGAAGATTGCCGCGTCCGAATTTCGGGACACGTCAACGTTGCCCTGAGTGCCTATCGCCATATCCAGAACGGTCTTGTGAAATCCAAGGGTGAACGGATTTACCCCGCCCGGCCCTACATCAAGTACTCCAGGAGCCAAAATAGGCAGACCTACCTGAGAATGGTTGCAAAGACCGGTAACATGGTTATTTGAAAGGCCGTGAATGACACCGGCGGCGTCAACGACTAGTGCCCCGAGAGTACCGGCGGAATGGGAGTTTCCGGGAGAAATAGAAGATCCGCAGGCATAGCGATTTGCCCCTCCAGCCAATATCATGCTCGCCGCAGCACCATGGGCGATCTGGTTGTTTTTACCAATTTCCTCAACAACGCCCTGGGGATATGCGATTCCACAATTAAGGATGCTGGACGGAAGGGTCTTCAGGTCCTTTCCGGTGACTTTGCGTTTGGTGTATAGGTAGATGGTCCGGGATGCTTCATTAAAAGCGATAGATAGCAGCTCCTTCTGCCTCATCATGGACTCAAAATCAGTACTAGCTTTGATAGCTGTAGCTGTAGCATTGATAGACGCCTCCAATGCTCCTGCCACAGGTCTCATGATTCCATGTTCAACGGCCCATTTTCGAATCGAACACGCTACATCAAAGGTGCTTGGTTGCGGTGCATTAGGCATTGCTAGAGTCCATGTGGTATGGCTCTTGGACAATTCCGTCTCGTCCATGAGCGTTAATTATCTTTATGTTCGAGCTGCGGTGGCTGGCGCTGCTTGCGGAGTTGAGCATGAATCTCTGTAGCATCCCGCCACGCCATGCCACGCGCCTACTCAGGCTTACGGCGATTTATTTGCCCGGCCTTAACCTCATCCGCATACCCGGCAAGCTTGTCCTCTGTCTCTTGAAAGCTCAGTGCGAGCTTCATCAGATCGTTGGCGCCCTGCTCATCGCCCGCCGCCAGAAGCCGCTTGGCAAAGACAAACAGATCGACGCCTGACCACTTTAGCAGGGCCGCAGCCTCTTTCAGGTCGCGGCGCAGCTGCTGGTTGGGCTTGGTCAGGGCCATCACGGCCTCCGCACTCAGTAGTGGAATTTCTGGGTGGCCTGGACAACTACGCCAACTATCCGGCAATTCTCATCAAAAACTTCAGTCGGATATCCGGGATTCAGCGGCTTTAGGTAGAGCCTGCCACCATCACTTACCAGCTTCTTGAAGGTCGCCTCATTGCTGTCTGGCAGCTTGGCCACGACAAGTTTGCCCGGTGTCGCTTCGACTTCGGTATCTACCAAGATTAGTGACCCCTGGGCAATGCTCGTGCCGACCGGAGAAGTCATTGAGTCGCCTTTGACCTCTAGCCAGAACGCCGGGCCTTTCGAGTTGTACTCAGAGTACTCGTAGCGATCCGATACGCCGGCAGGGTAGGGCTCGACCGCCTCAGCCCATGAGCCGGCAGAAACCCAGCTGATCACTGGATAGCGGAAACTCTGAGGATTCTGGGCAGCCGGCGATACGTTCGACTCTTCCTTTTTTAAGTCAATGACCATGGGACCAATATCGTCCGACAACCAAATAGCACTCACGCCGCATATATGGGCGAATTTTGGAAGGTGTGCGCTTTGAAGGTTCTTGCCTGTCTCCAGCTGGGAGATCAGGGGCTGTTCAACACCGGAAACCGTCGCCAGTTTTGCCTGGGTCAGCTTCGCGTGTTTCCGCGCTTCTTTTAGACGTTCTGCAAGTGTGCTCATGCACATGAATTTATAAGTTCCCTTATCAGCTTGCAAATAAGCCTGCTTCTACTTAGGATATAAGCAGGCTTATCAGGAGGGCTCTCATATGACCCCTATCGAAAAGCTCGTCGACTTCTTCGGCGGGCAAACCAAAACCGCTTTAGCGCTCGACGTTTCCCAGGCAGCAGTTTCGTACTGGGTTGCCGGGATTCACCCGATGCGCGCCGAAAAGGCCTTCAAGGCTGAAGAGCTGACCGGCGGGAAGATTACCGCTCGCGAGCTGTGCATGCCCCAGAAGCGCGCCAGATCCGCCGCCTGACATCCCTGTTCGCCGTTCCATTGAAGCCAGATTAAAAGAGAGCAGTCCCCATGCAAACGTCCAGTTCCAGACACACCGTACAAACCCGTGATCAGGTTCTGGTCGCCCATGCTCAAAACCAGATCGCCCGTACTAGCTTGAGCCAGGACGATTTCGCCCAGGCCTTGAGCCGCGAACTGCACCTGTCGATTCCTGATCGCGCTAAGAAGAAAGAGGTCCCGGACTTCAATTCTCCGGAACTGACCGCCGACGTAAATGAGTTCGTGAAGGCGACCGGTCGCTGGCTCAAGCGTGTACAGCGCTGGCTGAACGGCGATCAGGAAATGCCGTCCTGGCTTGAAGAGTCGTGGGTCAACGCCCTTGAGCCTGAATTCCGCGACCACTGCCTGAACGAACTGGCGAGCCGCCACGGCCTGACCGGCGCCCGCCAGATGACCAGCGACCAATGCGCGAACAAAAGCTTCGGCGCACTGATCCGCGCCCTTGGCGATGTGATCGACACCGGCAGCGAAGTGTTTGACGACCAGGTGATGTGCGAGCAGGACCTGCCGCACTTGCCAGCGTTCGCCAGGCAATGCCGCCAGGTTGAAGCGAAGGCGGGGGAGTTGCGCCGCAAGGCTGAAGCATTGATCAACGGCAAGCCTGCACTGAAATCCATCGCCTGAATTCCAGGCACAAAAAAGCCGACGTACGAGGTCGGCTTCTTCTACAGCTGTTTGCGGAGTTGATTATGCATAAAGAACCCGATCCAGACAACCCACAAGGCGCGCCACGTTTTTCGATGCGCGAATTCGTGGCGCGCACTGAGTTCAAGAAAGTCTCCCGTGTGATTGGTCACGTCCTTTCCGACCTGGGCGAATCCTCCATCGTCGAGTCAGGTACCCGTGAGTACCACCAGATCGAAGCCATGAAGGCTGCGCAGATGGTAGGGCACCAGTTCACTCATGAAGCCAAGAAACAGTCCAAGCGCGATTGCCTGGGCCATCTGATCGCATCGCTTGCACCGAACGGCTCCAGCAAGAACAAGGCGCTTTCTGTATGAGCAACGTCATTCAACTGAAATCTACCGGGGGATTCACCCGGATGAACAACGACCTATATGAAGCCCTGATTGGTGCCGACCTTTCAGGACGCGAGCTGCGTGTCGCCCTGGCGATCCACAGGCTTACCAGCGGCTACAACAAGGAAGCGGTGAAGGTAGCGGCCCTCTACATCTCTAAAATGATGTACAGCGACGAGGAGAAGGCTGTGTCGGAGCGTGCAAACGTATCCCGAGCAATCAACTCCCTGATCCGTCAGCGGGTTCTGTTTCGTGATGGCGGGAGTCGTGATCCGATCACTTTCCTACCTGTAAGTGAATGGAAAATAGACCCCAAATCCACCGTGTTGAAATCTACACACTGTGTAGAAAACGCACCTTCCACTGTGTCGAAAATTACACACATAAAAGACAGAAATACAAATCTAACTGCTAACGCAGTTGTCGCCGCTGACGCTCCGACCGGCGAGGATTTGGAATCTGAACCGGAACAGCAGGCCCCCCCAGAACCTGATCAACCTCCTGCAGCCAAGGTTGATCGAATCCCATACGGCCGAATCGCTGAGATCTACAACACCGTCTGCGGCGAGAAGCTGCCGAAGTGCCTGAAGCTTTCGACCAAGCGCAAGAACTTGATCAAGGGCTGCTGGAACCTGGAGATCAACGGAGTTCACCCCTTCCGCAAGGGTGAGTTCTGGACTGCGTACTTCACCGATTGCCTGACCAACAAGCACTGGATCGGCGAGAACGACCGTGGCTGGACTGCTGACATTGAGTTTCTGACCCGCCAGGACAAGGTCCTGAAAGTGTTGGAGGCTCTATGATTACTGACCGCCCACTGGTTGCGATGGAAGCGGAGTACGGCGTTGTCGGCTCCCTGTTCATCAAGCCCGATCTGATTGAATCAATCGGCGCCATGGTCAGCCCGACCGACTTCTACGACCAAGACGTTGCTGAGATTTACACGCTGATCCTTGCCGCCCGTTCCGCTGGCCGCCCAGCAGACCCCGTTTCGATTGCCGACATTCGCCACGAGCTGTCCAGCGGCGAACTGACCATGATCCGAGCCTCGGAGATTTACAACGGCGTGCCCAGCGCCGCGAATGGTCTTGAATACGCCCGTATCGTGGTAGAGCGCTCCAAGGCCCGCAAGGTCGCGGAGATCGGTCAAGCCATCATCGACATGGCGAGCCACGCACGACCATTGGCCGGGATCATCGCGGACGCTCAAGAGGCCGTCCTGGCCCTGAACAGCGAAGACGACGAACCGGATGTGATCAGCCTGCGTGAAGCCCTTGGTCCAGTCGTTGACGAAATGGACGCTCGCTTCAACGGTGAAGGCATCAACGGACACGCGACGGGCCTTAAGGATCTGGACGAGTTGGTCCAAGGCCTGCGCGGCTCACACGTCATCATCATCGCTGGGCGCCCAGGCACTGGCAAAACCACGCTGGGACTTGGCATCGCCGAACAACTCACCATCCGCGAAAGCAAGTCAGCGCTGGTCTTCTCGCTCGAAATGTCCGCCAAGGAGCTATCCAAGCGCAGTCTGGCGTCTTCGTCGGCGGTGACGCTCGGGAGTATCGATACCGGCCAGGCCATGGGCAACGGCGAATCGATCACGCGCATTACTGGCGCCGTAAGCCGTATGCACTCTGCCGATCTGCGCATCTGCCAGAAGGGCGGCCTGCCGCTGAGCCGCATCCGCAACATCGCCCGTTTTCAGCACCGCGCCAAGCCGCTGGATTTGATCGTCATCGACTACATCGGTCTGATCGCGCCCGAAGCAAGCTCGCGTCAACAGAACCGGAACCTTGAGCTCGGAGCCATCAGTCGCGGCATCAAGGCGATGGCCAAGGAACTGGATATCCCGATCATCGTCCTGGCCCAGCTCAACCGCAGCATCGAAACGCGCTCGACGAAGAAGCCTCAAATGTCCGACCTGCGCGACTCCGGCGAGATCGAGCAGGACGCCGACATCATCATGATCGCTCACCGCGACGCTGATTCGGACCTTGGGCGCAGTGGCGTGACCGAGATCGACGTGGTGAAGCACCGCCACGCATCGGTCGGGCACTGCTTGCTCCAGCACCAAGGCGAGTTCGCACGCTTCGTCAACTACGCCGGGCAGCGCGAGCAGCAGCAGGAAGCCGCCGCGCCACCGCCTCGCAAGTCCTCAAAATCCCTTTTGAACGACTTCAACCCACGGGGTGGCTTCTGATGAACGAATCCAGACAGCAACAGATTCTCGCCGGTCAGTCCTCGATCGCTCAGAAGGTTTTCACCCTGGTTCCCATCCAGGCGGCCTGGAGCAATCACGAAATCCACGGTGCCGCCCTCACAGCCAAGGCCACCGGCGCATCGCCCTACGCCATTCGCCGCGCCCTGGGCGAACTCAAGGAAGCCGGTCTGATCCGTGAGCCGGTTGGCGGCAAATTCCAGCGCGACGCATCGACCCCCAAAACAATCAAGGAGCAAGCCGTGACCCAGGTAGCCAAGCAAGCCGTTGTTTCGATCAAGAAGTCCGAAGGCGCCCTGGATGTTCTGGCCAGCCTTTCCGGCGAAGTCGTGAGCCTGGCTGATGATTTCAGCAAGCGCATGAAGGCGCTCGCCAGTCGCATCGAAGAGGTGGCTCTGTCCGTGGAGGCTGAGCGCGAAACCAACGCAGCGGCCGTGGGAAAGCTGAAACAGTTGCAGGAACTGCTGAAGGGGATATCGCAATGAAAGCGTCAAGCAAAGTATTTGCCCGCATGCTCGATACCGCTCTCTTGGCCGGCCTTGTGCTCGGCAACGCAGACGTTAGGGTGTTCGCCTTCTGGATGGTCAGCATCATGGTCGTTCTGATGTTTATGGGGTTGCTTGTCGTGACCCCAGAGCTGGCCGAAAAGATCCAGGGGCGTTCGATCATTAAGAAGGCTTTCGGCGTGTTGGTGCATGCGCTGTACGTCGTAGCTCTTATCTACGCTGGCTTTCCGATTCTGGCGGCCTTGTACGCAACCGCTGCATCCGTGATTCGGATTTCCGCTGAGGCGAAGCTGGCTCCGCAGGTGAAGCCATGACTTTCAACAATGGAAAACTGAAGCCTGTCATCGAATACATCCTGAAGCAGGAAGCGCAGGAGTCTCTGGATAGCGGTGATCAATACGACGCGGCCTATGCGATCTACGACGCCGAGGTAACTCCTGCTTCGGTACTGGCCCTGATCGCCGAGAACGAGCTCTTGCGTGACTCCCCGCATATGCGGGCCATCCGCTCGCTGAGAGGTGACTGTGCCGACCTGATGGCTGAGCGCGACCAGCTCAAGGCCGAGAACGAGTTGCTTGCGTCGAGCCGCGCAAAGCTGGCGGGAGAACTGAGCCGCCTGCGCGCCAAGCACAAAGACTGGTCTGTCGACGCCGCCGTGGGCAAGGGAGAGCGGTCATGATCAACGTCATCCACAAGCCGCGCCACTTCTGGACGGCTGGCCCCTCCCGAGTTCGTGAAGTCCTGCGACTGGCCTATCTGTTCGCAACCGAGCTATCTGCCGTCGGCGCCGTCGAGGTGATCGTCCGGCCGGTCAAGTCACGTCGCACCCTGGAACAGAACGCCAAGCTGTGGGCAATGCTGGGCGACATCTCCCGCCAGGTTGAATGGCCCGTCAACGGAGTGATGCAGAAGCTCGACAGCGAGGACTGGAAGGCCCTGATGACCGCTGCAGCGCGCCAGGAGATCCGCATGGCCCAGGGCATCAACGGCGGCGTAGTGATGCTGGGGGAGAGCACCAAGCGTATGACCGTGGCCGAACTGGGCGACGTCATCGAGTGCATGTACGTCTTCGGCGCCGAGAAGGGCGTGATCTGGAGCGAACCGAAGGGTCAGATGCCCGAGCAGTGGGAGCAGGCAGCATGAGCCATAACTTCAAGCCGGGCGACCTGGCGCTCATCGTCAATTCAGGTGCTCCTGAAAATATTGGCAAGACAGTGCGTCTTGTTGAGTTTGTGGCGCCGCATGGAGAGGGTTTTATACACGAAGGCGTGATGTTCAATCCACGCCCCGTGGACACCTGGATAGTCGAGTCTCTGGATGGATCAAAGAGCCTTGTCGGAGGCTACATTCAGCGAAACATTATGGTCAGTTCCGGGCCGTGCCGACAGAAATGGCTCATGCCCCTGCGCGGCGACTTCACCCATGAGCAGCAGAAAGCCAAGGAGGCCGAGCCATGCGCGTAGCCATCGAGAGGAAGGCGCCAAAGCCCAAGACCTGCAAGAACCCAGCATGCAGGGCCTCATTCGTCCCGCAGCGCCTCGGTCAGGCGGTGTGCAGCCCTAAGTGTGCGTTGGCCACCGTAGAGGTACAGAAGGCCAAGGAGAAAAAGTCGCTGGCCCTGGCCGGTCGGCGCGAGATCAAGGTGCGCAAGGAAGCGCTCAAGACCCGGGCGGACCACCTCAAAGACACGCAACACGCTTTCAATGCCTGGATCCGCCAGCGGGACGCGGGGCAGCCCTGCATTAGCTGCGGGACCACGGCTGATGTTCAGTACTGCGCCGGCCACTACAGGACGACTGCAGCCGCCCCAGAGCTGCGCTTCGAACCACTCAACGTAAACCTTCAGTGCAATCGCAACTGCAACATGGGCAAGTCCGGGAACCTTCTGGGGTATCGGCCTGGCCTGATCGAGAAGATTGGCATTGAGGCCGTGGAGTGGCTTGAAGGACCCCATGAGCCAAAGAAGTACACCGTGGAAGAGCTTAAGGCGATGGCCGCCGAATACCGGGCAAAGACCAGAGAACTCAAGAAGGGGCAGGCAGCATGAACTACCAAAACGTAATTTCTGCAGTCGTCCGCGCCCTTGCAGCGGAAACCATCAACAGCGCCGGAGGGTGCAACGTCGAGCCTCGAGTGCAGACCAGCAAACTGAAGGGGGAGATCACCGGCAAGGATGCGGCCCTACTTGCTGACTGCATCGTGCACAAGCTTCTGCATGCCCAGCTTAGCCCGCGCCACTGGAATGCATTGGTAGCCAAGTACAGCACCCACCGTGGGAGAAAGATAGATTCCATCGGCCGGCTTGTCGCAGTTGTGCCTTCGCCGGCGCCACTGCGCTTCACTCAGCAGGCGGTGCTGGTCTGGGCTGTGCCGCATCAGTCGAAAGGCATCAAGCGCGCCGTGGCAGAGGTCAAAGCTCCGAAGCATCGGGAAAACAAGGAAGATGGCCAGTGGGACTGGCGCAACAAAGCGGCCGACGCAGATGTAGCGCGCGCTAACAAGCACGCCAGGGCAGTGGCCGAAAATAAGCCGGGAGAGATGATCGTACTTGCCGAGTCGAACTACGACATGACGAACTGGGATACCCAAGGCCTGACGGAGCGCACCTATCAGCGCTGGAACAAGAGCATCAAGGGAGCGCTGGAGTCGATGGTGGATGAGGCTTTGGTCGATGCACAGCACATGCTTGAGGCCGTAGGGGTTCTGTCTGGTGAGGCCGCATGAAAATAGTCCCTCAAAAGGGCTTGCAATATCATGTCGCCATGTCGCATTATTCACCCATCCTGTCATTCCTGCGTGTGTAGGACTGACTAAAAAGAACCCGGCCGCCGCGCCGGGTTTTTTATTGCCTGAGTTTCACCTGTAGCCAGGACAGCCTTCGGGAAGGCCTGGGCGTCGATAGCCGGACAGTGCGACGTACGAGAACAACCCCGGCAGCCCGCGCACCCTTACCTCAATGCTTATGGGGTGGCGCGAGACAGGAACGGCGAGATCGGTGCATGGGGGCGTCGACGCTGGGATCGTCTTTGGCAGACAGCACGGAAAGACGCGCGAACCTATTCAGGGCCTCGAGATTGATCGGGGCCTTTTCGTTTTCGGCTCCACCACACCCATTGCTCCGAGCTGGGAGTGCTGTGTGAGCCGATTCAATTCCCAAACATGCCCCACGGAGTAGAGCGCATGGAGTATCTACAGCGCCTGCTCGACAAGATCGACAGGTTCGAATTGTTGATTGCGGGCCTGATTGGGGCCGTTGTCGCAAGCTGGTGGCACAAGGATGACTTGTCCGACTGGCGCGCTTGGATGGTGTTCTTGATCACTGGTGTGGCCTGCTCGCTGTATTTGACGAGCATGGTGAGCACTTACCTGAATGTCACTGAGCCGAAGATCGTCGCCGGCATTGGCTTTCTCCTGGGCACGTTCGGCGGTTCGCTCCTTGCAGCAATCAACCGAGCCATCAAAGCCGCTGACCTCTGGGCGCTCATCCGCCAGCGGTTCGGGGGAGGCAATCCACCATGAATCTTGAACTGATCAACTCTATCGCCTGCGGCCTGATCGCGGCGTGGGCGACCTGGTGCGTACTGAGCGGGAAGGTGAGAGACGGCATCCTTGGCAAGCTGATCTACTCGGCCATCGCCATCAGTGGGTTCGTTGTCATGGCCCGCAGTCAGAACATCTTCTTCGGGCCGACAACGGCAGGACTGACGCTGCACGTCGCTTTAGCCCTGGCCGGTGCCCGCCATATCTTCATGGTCACGTACTGGCAGCCGGTTAAAGCCTGGCTTTGTCGGACGCTGAACTGCGAGCACTGCATGAGCTGCCCCAAGGCGCCCGGTGGTGTCGAGCGGCGCGGCAAGTAACGGACACGCTTCATCCACAATCAGCCTGTGCGCAGGCCGGAGGCTTTATGAGTACTGAATACCAAGTTCGCCCAGTCACCCGTTATGTTGTGACCCGATACGAAGCCACGTCGAATAACGATGGATCTCAGGTCGGCGCCGCTTCCAGTGTCATCGGTGAGTTCGCCAATGGGCACATCGCCGATGACGTTGCTGACGGGATGGTCGCCAAGGACATCGCCGCCGGGATAATTTCCCTGCGCAGCCGGCACGGGCTCTCACTAGGAGAGGTTATTTCCGGCAAGCAATCCGCCGAGGGAGCGTCTCTGCTTTTGCTGGTTAAGTACCTCTATCGGATTTTGCCCGAGGGAGACCTTGCGGGTGGCGAAGTAACTGTTGTCTTCACACTGAAGGGTCGGCCGGTGTTTAGCGAGACGATCAGCGGCAAGACCTTGTCTCCCTACAATCGTCGAATACGCAGCACTGAAGGCGGCTTCCCGGAGTTTGACGCGCATCACTGGGTATCGACAGAAAAAGATACTCAGTTCAGCTATGACCTGATCCCTTGATCCGCGCCACGTTATCGAATGCGCCAAATCGTGGCGCGGGATATGAGGTAGACATGAGTATCAAGAAACAGCTGATTCACTTCAACGACATCCAGCTCACCTTGTCTGTGGATGACCTGAAGGCAGCGCTGATCGCCAAGTACGGTGATGCAGCTGTCGAGGTGCTGGTAGACGGAGTGATCCTTCAGAATGCCACCTATTCGACCTACTACCCGGATGACGGCGTGACTTTCGCCTTTGCTCAGCCGCTGGAAGGGCACAACACATGAGTGACCAATCAGGCGAGCACGTCCACTACTGGGATGACGGCCGAGGACGGCGGGAAGTGATCATCGACGGGAAGCCTGTTACCCACGTGTTCTGGTGCGACACAAAGGCCGGTATCGCAGTTGTCGCCGACCAACCGCTCAAGGCTACCGACGGCGAGACGGTCGACTTCCACCCTGTATGGGGTGAGATCGGGGTCATCTATTGCGGCGGCTACGTCGGCACCAACAAGACATTCCGCATGGGAGAGGGGTCGGTATTCAATGAGTAAGGTAACCCGCCTGCGCCACGCGCTACCGATGAGCCATGACATCAACGCTGCTGTGAATGCTCTCGACAAGGCCATTTCCGAAGCTGTGAACGCTGCCAAGGCTGCCGGGCTGCCCCAGGGCCTGATCGTTGGATTGCTCTGCGGCCATGCTCATGCACAAACCCATCAGATGGTGACCGTATGACCGTCAAGGTTCTGGAGTTCAAGCGGGAGGACTGGCGCGATGCCGCCAAGACCCTACGCAAGATTGCCGATGACCTTGATGCCGGCGAGCATCCCGAATGCACCGTAGGCGCCTTGACGCTTATCGGCGCGAAGGGAGAGGTGACCGTGTTCGGCCTGGGCCCGAAGTGCGATGACTTGCAATGCCTGGGTGCGATGCGCTTGGGTGAGCAGAAGCTGATCGATGTGCTGCTCGATAATGCGGAAGGGTAGGTGTGCCGCAGGTGAGTGCGGCACGGGCCGATCACTCAGACTTCAATGCTGCCTGAATCTTGTCAGCGTACGCAGATAGGTGGTCAAGCTCCCGTACGAGGCTGGTATCCCCACTGGATGCTTTCGTGAGAATGAGTTCGAGGGCAGCGCTAACCGCGATACTGCGTTTATCCGACGCGGCGCCATTGTTGTATTTCACTGGGTCGAGAATTGCCATATTTCTTTCCTTCCGTTGAGTTGATCCTCACCAATACCGGCAACGCGCTACTATTTCAAGCATCAGAGAGAAGCCATGACAGCCAAGCAACCCGACTGGGAGGCAATCGAACGCGCCTACCGGGCTGGTTCGCTTTCCATCAGGACTATCGCTGAGCGCCAAGGCGTTAGCGACACCGCAATCAGGAAGAAAGCCAAGGTCCAAGGGTGGGCGAGAGACCTTTCTGACCAGGTGCGCAAAGAGGTTCGCAGCAAGCTGGTTCGCGGAGAGGTTCGCAACGACCAAGGCGCGAACTGCGAACTTGACGCCGAGATCATCGAAGAGGCCGCAGAAGAAGGGGCTCGGGTGGTTCGCAGCCATCGCCGAGACATTCGCAAGGCCACGAACCTTGCGAACCTGCTGATGGATGATCTGCTCAACACCATCCAGCGCCGCGAAGAGATCGAAGACGCGATCATCGACGAGACTGACGAGGACAATAACGGGATGCGCCGGGCCTCGATGCTCGCTGCTGTCGCGCTGCCCAGCAACTCCAAAACCCTGTTCCAGCTTTCCTCTGCAATGAAGAACCTGCAAGTTCTGGAGCGTCAGGCATTCAGCCTGGACGAGAAGGAGAAGACGGACGACGCCGACGAGATCTCGAAGATGATGGACGAATTATCACAGGACGCCTGATATGAAACCCGAGCACATGAAGCTGCTTCGGGATCGGTTCTGGCGACTGAATAATCTCTATTTCATCACCGACAAGCAGGGAAAGAAGGTTCGCTTCCGCATGACGCAGGAGCAGATCGATTACTTCCAGGGGATGCATACCCGGAACATTATCCTGAAAGCTCGTCAGCTTGGCTTTACAACTCTGGTGTGCATCGTCCAGCTGGATGCGGCGCTGTTCGAGGCTGCGAAGTGCGCCTTGATCGCTCACACACTGAACGACGCGAAGCGCCTTTTCCGGGAGAAGGTCAAGTACGCCTACGACAACCTGCCGAAAGAGCTCCGTGCTGCCAACCCAGCGCGAAATGACGCCGCCGGCGAGCTGGTGTTCAGCAAGGGCGGTTCACTTTACGTTTCCACCTCGTTCCGTGGCGGCACGCTGCGCTACCTCCACGTATCCGAGTTCGGGAAGATCTGCGCCAAGTTCCCACACAAGGCACGGGAGATCGTCACTGGTGCTTTCGAGGCTGTCGCTGCTGAGTGTTTCGTCACCATCGAGTCGACGGCCGAGGGCCGGGCCGGGTATTTCTTCGATTACAGCCAGTCAGCAGAGCGACAACAGCTTTCCGGTGTGCCGCTAGGCCTGCTCGACTGGAAGTTCTTTTTCTTTAGTTGGTGGAACAACAAGGCCTACAGCCTGGATTCCACCGACGTGGTGCTGCCGCAACGTCTGACTGACTATTTCAACGAACTGCACGTCAAGCACGGGATCGTCACCAATGACGGCCAGCGCGCCTGGTATGCAGCCAAGGAGAAGACGCTCGGCGACGACATGAAGCGGGAGTACCCCTCAATCCCGGTTGAGGCCTTCCAGCAATCGGTCGAGGGTGCTTACTACGCCCAGCAGTTCACCAAGCTGTATGCCGCTCAGCGCATCGGCACTCTGCCCGACAACAGCCACCTGCCGGTGATGACCATTTGGGACATCGGTGTGAGCGACTCCACCG
>NZ_MSAJ01000005.1:0-172243 GCF_044510355.1 Pseudomonas sp. DD1
CGATTACATCGAGATGTTCTACAACCCAAAACGCCGCCATGGTTTCAACAATCAACTGTCACCGGTAGAGTTTGAAAAGCGTTACGCAATGAGCTTGCAAGGTGTCTAGAGAATCCGGGGCGATTCAACATGCAGGCACAGCTCAAAGCCAATCGCGCACAGTTCTACCATGACGTGCCGGCCGGGCCTTTCTACGGTTATAACCGCCCAGGTGCAGAGCCCTCCGAAGGCATCATCCGCAACTGGTGGCGCCAAGGCATGATGGGCTGCGCAAAGGCCCACTATGACGGGATCGTGGCCTTCTCCCAGACCGACTTTACCGAAGCGCTCAAGCGCATCACCCTCCCCGTACTGGTAATGCATGGGGATGATGACCAAATCGTGCCCTATGAAAACTCTGGGCTGCTGTCGGCCAAACTCTTGCAGAACAGCACGCTGAAAACCTATGCAGGGTTTCCCCATGGAATGCCGACAACGAACGCCGATGCGATCAATGCCGATTTGCTCGCGTTTATACGAGGTTAGGCAATAAAGGGCAGATCACTCTGCTGCCCTTCTGGGAAAGGGATGGATCTATTTAATTAAATGGATCTGTCCCTTTTGTTCTTGCTGAACAGCCCCGCCCCGCACTAAGATGCGACGAATTCTCAAATGCATCCAGTTGTCGCGCGGAGGCTTTTCGTGTCGTCGCCATCCACTCCTTCAGCCCCTCACGCCGAAATCCGCACGCTGTACATCGATCATCACGCCTGGTTGCTAGATTGGTTGCGCAAGCGGCTGCGTCATGGCGACAACGCTGCCGACCTCGCTCAGGACACCTTTGTGCACATTCTCGGCAAGCCGGAGCGGTTGCAGGAGTTGCGTCAGCCACGGGCCTGGCTGAGCACCGTGGCCCATGGGCTGCTGGTGGATCGTGTGCGCCGCCAGCGGGTTGAACGGGCTTACCTGCAAGCCATTGCCCACCTACCGGAAGCCGGAGTGCCGTCACCGGAATCGCAGCTGATGCTGTTGGAAACCCTGGTGCGCATCGACGCCCTGCTCGATGGCTTGCGCCCCAAGGTGCGCATGGCCTTCCTGATGTCGCGGCTCGAAGGCCTCAGCTACAAGGAAATCGCCGAACGTTTGGCCATCAGTCTCAGCTCGGTGGAGAAGTACATGGCCACTGCCATTCGCCACTGCTACCTGGCGCAACAATGAGTGCTCCAGATGAGGTGCTCGACCAGGCGATCTGCTGGCTGGTGCGGATCGAGTCCAACGGCGCAACTCCAGAGGTCCTGGAGGCCTGTCAACGCTGGCGTCAGGCCGACGCGTTGCATGAAACCGTCTGGCAAGCGCTGCAAAAAAGCGACGCGACCTTTCAGAATCTGGCCGTGCTGCCCGGCAGTGTGGCGCGGGATACGCTGGGGCGCCTGAACAGCAATCATCACAGCCGGCGCCAGGCGCTCAAGCTGCTGGGGATGGGGCTACTTGCCAGTGGCGTTACTGGCTGGTCACTGCGCGACAGCACGCTGGTGCCCTGGGGCGCGGACTATGCCACCGGGGTGGGCGAACGGCGGCAGTTCCTGCTGACGGACGGCACCCGCCTGCAACTGAACACCGCCAGCACGGTGGACGTGCAATTCAGTGCCCAGCGCCGGCTGATCACCCTGCGTCGCGGCGAGATGTTCATTGATACCGGCAAGGACAGCGCCGCACCCGGCGGGCGCCGCAGCTTCTGGGTCAGCAGCCGGCATGCACAGTTGCAAGCCATCGGTACCGCCTTTGCGGTGCGTGACGAGCAGCATGGCACGCGCCTGCGGGTCGAGGACGGCGTGGTGGCCATTTACGCAAATGGCGAGCCAGTCCGGGTCGCTGCCGGTGAGGAGTATCTGATCGATGCCCGCGGCAGCCACCGTGTCGAAATCAGCGCCTTCAACGCCAGTGCCTGGACCCGTGGGCAGTTGGTGGCCAAACGCATGCGCCTGCAAGACCTGACCGCCGAACTGGCGCGCTATCGCCACGGCTGGTTGCACTGTGACCCGGTCGTCGCGCAGTTGGAGGTGTCGGGGGTGTTCCAGCTCGACGACATCGACCGTGCCTTGAGCGCCTTGGGTGATTCGCTGCCAGTGCGCATCGAGCGTTTTACCCCGCTTTGGACCCGTGTCGTCGCCCGTTAAGCCGGATGAGAAAAAATCGCAAAAACTTTTACGGGTTTTGCCAAGCCCTTCGACAGACAGGCAATACACCTCGTCATTCGAAAGGAGCTCACCGTTCATGTCCCATGCTTTGAATCCCCCACGGCCCCTAAAGCACAGCGTTCTTGCGCTTACCCTCCAGAGCATTTTGCTGGGTGGCATGGCCGGCCTGCCGCTGGTCAGCTTTGCCGTGCAGGTCGAACAGGCCGATAGCCGCCACTACGACCTGGCCGCGGGGGCGCTGGAAGAGTCGCTCAGCAGCTTCGCCCAGGTCGCCGGGATCACCCTACCCTTTGATCCGGCCCTGGTGCAGGGCAAGCACGCGCCGGCGCTGCACGGCGATTTTGCGGTGCATGAAGGCCTCAACCGCCTGCTGCTCGACAGTGGCCTGACCGCTACCCGCAACGCCAGCGGCAACTACCTGCTGATACCCCGTGCCGATGACGCCGGAGCCCTTCAACTGGGCGCGACCACCGTCAGCGGCCTGGCCCTGGGCTCGACCACTGAAAACAGCGGCTCCTACACCACAGGGGCGATGCAGACCGCGACCAAGCTGCCCTTGTCCCTGCGTGAGACGCCGCAGTCGGTGACGGTGATCACCCGCCAGCGCATGGACGACCAGGGCATGCGCAGCCTTGACGATGTGGTCCAGGCCACCCCAGGGCTACGCTTGTCAGCCTCGCGCCCTGCCAACAGCGAGTATTTTGCCCGTGGTTTCCCCATCACCAACCTGATGTTCGACGGCCTGCCCACTACCTATAACGCCGACTGGGTTGCCACGGCTGACCTGGCCCCCTACGACCGCGTCGAAGTGGTGCGCGGCGCCACCGGCATGATGCAGGGCGCCGGCAACCCTTCGGCCGCGATCAATATGGTGCGCAAGCGTCCCACCAGGGAGTTCCAGGCAAGTGTCAGCGCCAGTGCCGGCAGTTGGGACAACTACCGCAGCGAACTGGACATCTCCGGCCCGGTCAATGCCAGCGGCAGCGTGCGCGGGCGCTTTGTCGGTGCCTACAACGACAAGGACAGCTATCAGGATTACGCCGGGCGCGAGCGCGGCGTGTTCTACGGCATCAGCGAGTTCGACCTGAGCGACAGTACGACCTTGACCGTGGGGGCGTCCGATCAGAACGACAATAACAACATCAACTGGGGCGGCTTGCCGGTGAATCCGGATGGCAGCCATATGGGTTTCTCCCGCTCCAAGACCTTCGGCTACAGCTGGTCGCACCAGGACGTCAACAACAAGACACTGTTCGTCGAACTCGATCAACGCTTCGACAACGATTGGCGCCTGCACCTGGGTGCCTCAAAAAACTGGTCCGAATTCAAGATGATGGGTGGCGTCCTCGAACGCAACAACGATGCCACCTACCGCCAGCGCATCTTCAACCAGGGCCGGGACTTCGACCAGTCCACCTATGACTTTTTCGCCAGTGGCCCCTTCTCGCTGTTGGGCCGCCAACATGAACTGGTGGTGGGCGCCAGCAAGCGCCAGCTCAAGACCGAGGCCACCGGCGGCCACGTGTTCGTCGGCGTGCCCGACATCAACGGCTTCAGCCCCAAGGGCCTGGCTAGACCGACCGTTCCGGACGTTTACTCCCTCAGTGACAAAGTGGATCAGGAAGGTCTCTACCTGACCACCCGCTGGAACCTTGCCGACCCGCTGAAAGTCATTCTCGGCGCACGCCTGGACTGGTACGACGCCGCCTCCATCTATGACCAGACCAACGATCAGTACTACACCTCGGGCAAAACCAAGGAAGTGCGCCACGTCACCCGCTATGCCGGGGTTATCTATGACCTGGACGACAACCACTCGGCTTATGCCAGCTACACCGACATCTTCCAACCCCAGACCGAGAAGAACGGTGAAGGTACCGGGATCAAGCCGATCACCGGCGAAAACTATGAAGTGGGCATCAAGGGCGAGTACTTCGGCGGCGCGCTGAACGCCAGCGCTTCGCTGTTCCAGATCGACCAGCTCAACCGTGCAGCGGAAGTGGCGGACGCCAGTGTCTGCCGAGTGATCCCCGCCGGCAGCTACGGCTGCTATGAAGCCGCCGGCAAGGTGCGCAGCCAGGGACTGGAACTTGAGATCAACGGCGCCCTGACGCCCAACTGGCAAGTGGCTGCCGGTTATACCTTCGCCCAGGCCAAGTACGAAAAAGATGCGGACAAGAGCAAAGAAGGCAGCCTGTTCGACACCGACGTCCCCCGCCATATGTTCAAGGCCAATACCACCTACCATCTGCAAGGCGACATGAGCCAGTGGCGCGTCGGCGCCAACCTCTATAGCCAAAGCGGAACGTTCAACAAAGGCAGCAACGTGTTTGGCAAGTTCCATATCGAACAGGATGCCTACGCCTTGGTCGGACTGATGGCGGGTTACCAGGTGAATAAACATCTGGATACCCAACTGAACATCAATAACGTGTTCGACAAGAAGTACTACCAGGGCATCGCCAGCAACTCGACCTGGAGCCCGTATGACGTATTTGGTGACCCGCGTAACTTTACTGTTACCGCAAAGTACTCCTTCTAAGCGGCAGCTTGCCTGCGAAGGCCGGGTGTCAGGCACCAGAAATATTGGCTGAACCACCGCCATCGCGGGCAAGCCCGCTCCTACAGGGGAATATCGCCAGCAGGAGATTTTGGGTACACCACCATTCACAGGTGGGCGCCGGCTTGCCGGGGCCCAAAGCATACCGCCCACGGAGAAGACATCGGTGGCCGGGTCGGCACAACTGCTCGGTCGGGTGATTTCGTACAGGCTAAGAGTGTGGGGGAAGTCGCCCTTGAGGCCCCCTCCCCGTTAAACACCCCGTATTGCTTGATGCCTCTCTGTCCGGAACCCAAATGGCTGAATCACTCACTGAGTTGAGCGATCAGGCAACCCCCTGATCCCCTCAACAAGACTTAGGAATCCAGCATGATCAACAGCACTCCATATCAGCCATCAGCGGCCCTCTCAGCCAATGCTCAACCACAGATTGAAGAGCTGCGCATGCCCCCCGAGCCAGGCATGCCGAATCGACAAACTGTGCGCGTCAGCGTAGCCAATGAACACGTATTCCCGACGGCCGAAAGCTTTCATAAACTGGCCGATTCACTGGGTATTGAAAACGTCAGCGTGTCAATCGGCGCACCTCACTTCGCTGACTATGTAACCCCACCGAAAAATGTGTGGCCCGTCAGTATTCATTTCAGGCCAGACCTGCCCGACGAAAAGTTCAGCCCTGTGCAATTGGAGAAAGTGAACCGGTTTGATCAGCAGATTGACGCAGAACTGCAGCGAAACAAAATCGTAGATCTGGGGCCGCAGTGATGTCGCGGCGTCGAGAGGGTTGAACCATATTCGTGGCGACTACGCCATGCCCTGAGAAGGCGCTAGTTCCAACAAACCTGTGGCAGCAGGCTTGATCTTGGAGGCCCCGCGGGAGCACGATGGCCTCCCTCCCCCCTCGACGAAAGGACTGTCGTTATGTTCCCCCTGGAAATCTGGCTGACCTATACCGCCGCCTGCCTGTTGCTGGTGCTCTCCCCCGGGCCGGACAATCTGCTGGCCATCGCCAGGGGCCTGAGCCAGGGGCGTATGGCAGCCGCCATTTCGGGGATCGCGTCGGGTACCGGGATTCTGTTTCACGTGGCCACCGCATCGCTGGGCTTGACCCTGCTGATGCAGACATCCGCCGTGGCCTTCTGGGTGGTCAAAGTCATCGGCGCCAGCTACCTGTTGTGGCTGGGCATCAAGGTCTTGCGTTCGCGCAGCCTGATCAACTTCAAACCGGCGGCGCGGCAACCGCTCAAAAACATCTTCCTCACCGGCTTCCTGTCGGCGGCGCTGAACCCTAAGCCTGGGCTGTTTGTGCTCGCGTTCATTCCGCAGTTCGTCAACCCGTCATTGGGTTCGGTCACCGTGCAAATGATGGTCTATGGCGCCTGGTTCGCCGCATTGACCGCCCTGGGCTTTGCGCTCATGGGGATCTTTGCGACGCGCCTGTCGACTTGGCTGCAGCGCAAGCCAAAAGTGGTCAATGGCCTGAATGTGGGCGCCGGACTGACCTTCGTCGCGTCCGGGCTTTCGGTAGCGGCACTCAGTCAAAAATAGACCGGACCAAAGACTGGATGGCCTGCCATTGCTAGCCTGACACCCGTGCCTTGGCCAGCATGTCATCCAACTGCGCAATCAGGTCATCGGCACTGACCTCGACAAAATTCCCACGGGAAGCTGCAAGGATTTTTTCGGCAAATTCGGCGCTGTATTCCAGATCAGGCACCTCGGCTTCCTGGCCCAGGTCGTAGCCAATCATAAACAGCGCAGCCTCCATGGCACGCAATGGATCATTCGGCGCTGCAACCTGCTGGAAGCGGCTGCCGGCAGCGCTCGGATGCTTGAGCACGGCAGTCAGCAACCAGCTGGCGCGCAGGTTCCACATCGCGTGGTGACGCCCGGAACGCAAGCCCGTGAACTTGAACCCGTCGCTGCCAGGGTTGCGGCGCTTTGGCGCGAGGGCATCCTTGTCTTCCTTGGCGTTGGCCCAGGGGAAGCACAGGGCCGGCGGCACTTTTACCAGGCCGTGTGCATGGCAATACTTCACCACCAGCCAACCCAGGCCAGCGGCCACACGGCTGTCATAGATGATGAAGTCCTTGCAGAGCAGGGAATACACCTTGGTCATCCCGGCGTTGAAGCGCAGGTTGTCAGAACGCAACAGCGCCGCGCGCTCGTCGCCCGCGTCCAGCGCCGCCACGACGCTTTGCAGCATGCCGGCCAGCCCAGCCTTATTTGTCTGCAACCAATCCACGTTGTGCGCCGTGACCCCACCCCAGCGCATGACATCACTCGCCGCTTCGGCGCTGCGGGAATCGTCGCCGGTTGCCGCCAGCAGGTCTTTACGCAAGGCTGCCAGGGCCACCCCGTTGCTGAGCGCGCTGGTGCCGGAAGCAAAGTCCAGGCGCGAATTGCCCGGATGGTTCCAGCGATAGTGTTCAAATGCGTTGTACAAGCTGCTGCACGACCACTGCACGCCGGTTTTGCGGTTGACGTACTCATGCTTGAACAGCACCGTGGATTCCAGCTCCGTGGCCAACCAGCGAGTGAAAGCAATAACGTGTGGCAGGGCTAGATAGGTTTTGCAGTTCATGAAATGCTCCTGTGGGCTGGCGCTCTAAATCGCGGGATTGCGTGCCAGCGAGCACATAGTCCCAGCGGATAAACCCACTTTTTGTCTTTGAGTATCGGCCATGATCAATTATCACCGACGCCGCACCGCGCTGCGCAAAATCCTGCAGCGCAGCGGCACGTCGATGAAGACCGCAGACATCCATGCGGCGTTGTGCAAGTGGTTCGACGATTACAGCCTGCAGGGCAAAACCACCCTGCGTGACCTTGAAGCCCTGACCCAGACCGAACTGGTCGCCGTGGGTGAAAAAGGCCCGGATAAAAAGGCCAAATACTGGAAGTCCGGGCGCGAGAGTTTCGACCTGACGCTCTGCCCCACCGAAGCCATGACCCTGGCGGCGATTTTTGACCACGCCCAGCGTTTTGGCTTCAACGCCCATACCGAGCAGTTGGGCGAACTGCGCAAATACGCGGCCTCGGAAATGACCAAGCATTCCGCCCGCCCTCTGGCCTGGTCGCAGCGCATTACCAGCGGCACGCGGTTTACCCTGCTTAAGCCGGGCAAGCACGACCCGGCGCACCTGACTACGATTCAAGCGGCGATCCTCGAAGACGCCTCCCTGGAAGTGACCTACCTGCCCAGGGACGCCGACGGCGCCG
Organism: Pseudomonas sp. DD1; assembly: GCF_044510355.1. NCBI lineage: Bacteria > Pseudomonadati > Pseudomonadota > Gammaproteobacteria > Pseudomonadales > Pseudomonadaceae > Pseudomonas > Pseudomonas sp. DD1. Next base: position 7,960 of record NZ_MSAJ01000005.1, read on the forward strand.
AATGCCGATACCTGTTGAAACCCCTGGCCCTCTCCTATCAAGACTCCAACGTCTATCTGTCCGCGTATGTGGTGGAGGAGCATTGGCCGGCCAGCTACGTGCCGACAGATCCGCGTGGCAAGTACAGCAGCAACGGCCCGCATACACTGTGCGCGTTGATGCTGCATCGCATGCTGGAGGTCAAGTGCAACTGGATGAACCTGCCGGGCCCGGAGCACTACGATGTCAACTCGCTGGAAGCACAGAAGCACCTGATGACTATCCATGGCGAGGCACCCGTCCCGCTGAAGCTGCGCCTGAGTGCCAATTTGCATAATCGCTTGAGCGAAAACCCGCTGACCGACGACCAGGTGTTCGTGCCCCATGACGAACAGCACTGGGACTTGAGTTGCAGTCTCTATGACACCCAGGGCCTGCGCCTGTTTCTGCTGAGCAATGCTGCCGATATCGAAGTGCTGGCGCCGGCGAACTTGCGCAAGCATGTGCGCCAGACATTGCAGCGCGCGGTGGACTTATACGCGGGCGACCCGGCCTAGGGCGGGCACCGCGGCCGCGCGCCGGGCTGTGGTTTCGATTACCCTGCACGGCGCAAACAGCCCCCCGTGACAAGGACACCCCGTGACCCGAGAACAACTTGAGCACAACCAGATCCCCGTCTACCTCGTCGCCGTGATCGGCGCGGTGCTCGGCGGTCTGCTCGCCCCACAGGCCGCACCGGCTCTTGGCGCCCTGGTAACCCCGACGATTGCCGTGCTGATGTACGCCATGTTCCTGCAGATCCCGTTTCTGCAGTTGCGCCAGGGGCTCGCCAATAAACGCTTTATGGCGGCACTGCTGATTGCCAACTTTGTCTTGATCCCCCTGCTGGTCTGGGGCCTGACCCGTGGCTTGAGCGAGCGCCCGGCGCTGCTGATCGGCGCGTTGCTGGTGCTGCTCACGCCGTGCATCGACTACGTGGTGGTATTTACCCATATCGGCAAAGGCGATGCGCGGCTGACGCTGGCCGCCACCCCCGTATTGCTGTTGCTGCAGTTGGCGCTGCTGCCGCTGTACCTGGCGTTGCTGCCGGGCGTAGAGGCGGCGGTGGCAATCCCCATCGGCCCATTTGTCGAGGCGTTTTTGCTGCTGATCGTGGTGCCATTGCTGCTGGCGGTACTGACCAGCGCCGGGGCCCGGCGCCCGCGCCTGGTCGAACGCTGGAACGACGCCTGGGCGTGGATGCCGGTGCCGGCCATGGCGGCGGTGCTGATCGTGGTGATAGGTTCGCAGATCGCGTTTGTCGCGCAGGAGCTCGAACAGTTGCTGCCGGTGGTGCCGGTCTACTTAGGCTTTATGCTACTGGCGCCAATGGTCGGGGCGCTCACGGCCTGGGTCTTTCGTCTGCCGGCAAGCACCGCGCGTTCAGTGACGTTCAGCAGTGCAACCCGCAACTCACTGGTGGTCCTGCCGCTGGCGCTGGCACTGCCGGCAGATATCCGCGCCCTGGCCGCCGCTGCCGTTATCACCCAGACCTTGATCGAGCTGGTGTGTGAGCTGATCTATATCCGCGTGATCCCGGCCCTGGTCTGGCGCAGCCGCTAGGATTGCGCGCGTGTCGCGTGCCAGCACACCAGCGAACCGGCGGTCACCAGCACCGCCCCCTGCCAGAACTGCGGGGTAAGGTGGGCGCCCAGCCACAGCGCGGCGAAGGCCGAGGACAGTACCGGCGCGCCATAGGACGCAGTCGCCAGTAACGTCAGGTTGCCGCGTAGGATGCCGATATTCCACAGTGCATAGCCGCCCGCCATGGCCACACCGGTGGCCAGCAACTCCAGGCTGTTGCCCAGGCTGAAGGCCGGCAGCACCTCGGCACTGAAGGCGTATTTCACCCACAGTACGGCGGCGGTGAGGATGAAAAACAGCACCACCAGGTTTTGCCCGCCGGCATAGCGCCGCGTGACGTTGCAATACAAGGCGAAAGTGATCGCGCAGCCCAGGGCCAGGCTGTAACTCAGGGGGTTGGATTGCACATTGGCGACGATGGTTGCGAGCGCCAGGCCATCGCCACTGACCACCCACAGAATGCCAAACAGCGCCAGCGCCGAGCCTGGCACGATGATCCAGCGCGCCCTTTGGCCATTCATGACGATTGCCAGCAGCACTGTCAGGCACGGCCAGAGGTAGTTCACCACCCCCAGCTCAATCGCCTGATTGCGGTTGCTGGCAAACCCCAGAGCCAGGGACAGGCAGACCTCGTAGGCCACGAACAAGCCACTGCCCATGATCAGATAAGGCCAGGACGTGGCACGCAGACGCGGCCGCCCCAACCAGGCCAGCAGCAGGATGGCGCCCAAGGTGTAGATCAACGCCGCACCGCCCAGTGGCCCGAACAGCTCACTGACACTGCGGATCAACCCGGCGGCGGTGCTCCATAAAATGATCGCGACCAAACCACACACCGTCGCGGCCCGTTCAACCCTGATCTGCATGGATGCCTCTCTGTGAATGTCCCCAACCGCAGCGCCTGCGGCACAAAGGCCGCAACGGTACACGCTTGGTCTATTGCTTGTCTCCTTGTGGGAACCACAACAAAGGAATCTCATTGAGGGCAGAAATTCTGGCCACACCACACCTCAAATGTGGGAGCTGGCTTGCCTGCGATAGCGGTAGGTCAGTCGACACATCCCTACTTGACCCTCCGCTATCGCGGGCAAGCCCGCCTACAGGGTGATCTCTTTAGGGCAGGATTTCTTGGTTGGTTGCAGTTCGCGCAACGGTGTCTTGTCATCAATGGGATTGATAGCCCCCTAACGAACCCCCCATCCTAGAGGGCTTGCCCGGTTCTTATATCATTCCGAATGATAGTTACCTTTGTTTCATTCGATTCGTGAGCGAGCACGCTGCCGAGCATGATCCGCCCATCTCAAATACATTTGGCGGATGCACCTCATGGAACAGTCACTCAAACATTTGCGCTATCCCCTGGCCCTTTTGGCCGTGCTGGTGATGAGCGCATGCGGCAAGGCCCCCGAGCAAGCGGCCGCCATGCCCGCCAGCAAAGTCAGCGTTGCCAAGGTCCTGGAACAACCGGTCAATGAATGGGACGAGTTCACCGGCCGCCTGGAAGCCCCGGAAACCGTACAGATCCGCCCACGCGTGTCGGGTCAGATCGACCAGGTCGCTTTTACCGAAGGCGCACTGGTGAAAAAAGGCGACCTGCTGTTCCAGATCGACCCGCGTCCGTTCCAGGCTGAAGTCCGCCGCCTGGAAGCCCAGCTTCAACAAACCAAAGCCGCCGCATCGCGCAGTGACAACGAGGCCCAGCGTGGCGAGCGCCTGCGCCAGAGCAATGCGATTTCCGCCGAACTGGCCGACTCGCGCACCACCGCCGCCCAGGAAGCCCGCGCCGCGGTGGCCGGGATCCAGGCGCAACTTGACCTGGCCCGCCTGAACCTCAGTTTCACCCGCGTCACCTCGCCCATCAGTGGCCGTGTCAGCCGCGCCGCAATCACCGCCGGCAACCTGGTGACCGCCGATGTCACCGAGCTGACCAGCGTGGTCTCCACCGACAAGGTCTACGCCTACTTCGACGCCGATGAGCGCGTGTACCTCAAGTACACCGAACTGGCGCGCCAGGGCCGTCGCGGCGCCACCACCCCGGTGTACCTGGGCCTGTCCAATGAAGACGGCAACCCGCACCTGGGCCAGATGAACTTTGTCGACAACCAGGTCAACCCGGCCACCGGTACCATCCGCGGCCGCGCGGTGTTCGATAACAGCGACGGGCGTTTCACCCCCGGCCTGTATGCGCGCCTCAAGTTGGTCGGCAGCGGCACCTACTCTGCCGTGCTGATCACCGACGAAGCCGTGGGCACCGACCTGGGCAAGAAGTTTGTGCTGGTGATGGACGGCGACAACAAGTCCGCCTACCGCGCCGTGGAACTGGGGCCGAAGATCGAAGGCTTGCGCATCGTGCGCAGCGGCCTGAGCAAGGACGACACCATCATCGTCAAAGGCCTGCAGCGGGTACGTCCGGGTTCGCCGGTTGCCCCAGAAACCATCCCGATGGCCAGCCAGGCAACCCTCGCCGCCCTGGCCCAACAACGACAAGCGCTTGAAGCCAGCAACCTGGAGCAAGTGGCGCCGGATAAAGCCGCGCCCAAGCTCGCCAGTGTCGCGATTCCACGCGGTTAAGGGACTACACACCAGATGAATTTTTCCAAGTTCTTCATATCGCGGCCGATCTTCGCAGCGGTGCTATCGCTGCTAATCCTGATCGCCGGCGCGATCTCGCTGTTCCAACTGCCGATCAGCGAATACCCGGAAGTGGTACCGCCAACCGTGGTGGTGCGCGCCAACTTCCCCGGCGCCAACCCCAAGGTCATCGGCGAAACCGTGGCCTCGCCGCTGGAACAGGCGATCACCGGCGTCGAGAACATGCTCTACATGTCCTCGCAGTCGACCGCCGACGGCAAGCTCACCCTGACCATCACCTTTGCCCTGGGCACCGACCTGGATAACGCGCAGGTACAGGTGCAAAACCGTGTGACGCGCACTCAGCCCAAACTGCCTGAGGAAGTGACGCGCATCGGGATTACCGTGGACAAGGCCTCCCCCGACCTGACCATGGTCGTGCACTTGACCTCCCCGGACCAGCGCTACGACATGCTCTACCTGTCCAACTACGCGATCCTCAATATCAAGGATGAATTGGCGCGGCTGGGCGGCGTGGGTGATGTGCAGTTGTTCGGCATGGGCGATTACTCCCTGCGGGTGTGGCTGGACCCGAACAAGACCGCCTCGCGCAACCTGACTGCCACCGATGTGGTGACCGCGATCCGCGAACAGAACCGCCAGGTGGCCGCCGGTGCCCTGGGCGCGCAGCCTGCGCCCAACGACACCAGCTTCCAATTGTCGGTCAATACCCAGGGCCGCCTGGTCACCGAGGAAGAGTTCGAAAACATCGTGATTCGCGCCGGCGACAACGGTGAAATCACGCGCCTCAAGGACATCGCCCGTGTTGAGCTGGGCTCCAGCCAATATGCCCTGCGCTCGCTGATCGACAATCAGCCGGCGGTGGCGATTCCGATCTTCCAGCGCCCAGGCTCCAATGCCATCGACATCTCCAATGATGTTCGCAGCAAGATGGCCGAGCTGAAAAAGAGCTTCCCCGAAGGCATGGATTACCGCATCGCCTACGACCCGACCGTGTTTGTGCGCGGCTCGATCGAGGCGGTGGTGCACACCTTGTTCGAGGCGTTGATCCTGGTGGTGCTGGTGGTGATCCTGTTCCTGCAGACCTGGCGTGCATCGATCATCCCCCTGGTCGCGGTGCCGGTGTCGTTGATCGGCACCTTTGCGGTGATGCACCTGTTCGGCTTCTCCCTCAATGCGCTGTCGTTGTTCGGCCTGGTGCTGGCCATCGGCATCGTGGTGGACGACGCCATCGTGGTGGTGGAGAACGTCGAACGTAACATCGAGCTGGGCCTGGAGCCCTTCCCGGCCACCGAAAAAGCCATGAGCGAAGTGACCGGGCCGATCATTGCCACGGCGCTGGTGCTGTGTGCGGTGTTTATTCCGGCCGCCTTTATCAGTGGCTTGACCGGGCAGTTCTACAAGCAGTTTGCCCTGACCATCGCCATCTCCACCGTGATCTCGGCATTCAACTCCCTGACCCTGTCGCCGGCCCTGGCAGCGGTCTTGCTGCGCAGCCATGACGCGCCGAAAGACCGATTCTCCAAGTTCCTCGACAAGCTCTTCGGTGGTTGGCTGTTCCGCCCGTTCAACCGTTTCTTCGAAAAGGCCAGCCATGGTTATGTAGGCACCGTGCGCCGAGTGATTCGCGGCACCGGTATCGCGCTGTTCGTGTATGGCGGCCTGATGGTGCTGACCTTCTTCGGGTTTGCCCACACACCGACCGGTTTCGTACCGGCCCAGGACAAGCAATACCTGGTGGCCTTCGCCCAGTTGCCGGACGCCGCCAGCCTGGACCGCACCGAAAACGTGATCAAGCGCATGTCCGACATCGCCTTGAAACAGCCCGGCGTGGAAAGCGCCATCGCCTTCCCAGGCCTGTCGATCAATGGGTTCACCAACAGCCCGAACAGCGGCATCGTGTTCGTGACGTTGAAACCGTTCGGCGAGCGTAAAGACCCAAGCATGTCCGCCGGGGCGATTGCCGGGGCGCTGAACGGCAAGTACGCCGATATCCAGGAAGCCTACATGGCGATCTTCCCACCGCCGCCGGTACAGGGCCTGGGCACTATCGGCGGGTTCCGCCTGCAGGTCGAAGACCGTGGCAACCTGGGCTACGAGGAACTGTACAAAGAAGTACAGAACGTCATCGCCAAGAGCCACAACGTGCCGGAACTGTTTGGCCTGTTCACCAGCTACACGGTCAACGTGCCCCAGGTCGATGCTGCTATCGACCGCGAAAAGGCCAAGACCCACGGCGTGGCGATCAGCGACATCTTCGACACCCTGCAGATCTACCTGGGCTCGTTGTATGCCAACGACTTCAACCGCTTTGGCCGGACCTATCAGGTCAACGTGCAGGCTGAACAGCAGTTCCGCCTGGACCAGGATCAGATCGGCCAATTGAAAGTGCGCAACAACAAGGGCGAGATGATCCCGCTGGCGACCTTTATCAAGGTCAGTGACACCTCGGGGCCGGACCGCGTGATGCACTACAACGGCTTTATCACCGCCGAGATCAACGGCAACGCTGCACCCGGCTACAGCTCGGGCCAGGCAGAGGCGGCGATCGAAAAACTGCTCAAAGAAGAACTGCCTAACGGCATGACCTACGAGTGGACCGACCTGACGTACCAGCAAATCCTCTCGGGCAACACCGCGCTGTTCGTGTTCCCGCTCTGCGTACTGCTGGCGTTCCTGGTACTGGCCGCCCAGTACGAAAGCTGGAGCCTGCCACTGGCGGTGATCCTGATCGTACCGATGACCCTGCTGTCGGCTATTACCGGGGTGATTCTGTCCGGTGGCGACAACAACATCTTTACCCAGATCGGCTTGATCGTACTGGTGGGATTGGCCTGTAAGAACGCGATTCTGATCGTCGAGTTCGCCAAGGATAAACAGGAAGAAGGCCTCGACCCGCTGGCTGCGGTGCTGGAAGCCTGCCGCCTGCGTCTGCGGCCGATCCTGATGACCTCGTTCGCCTTCATCATGGGCGTGGTGCCCCTGGTGTTCTCCAGCGGTGCCGGTGCCGAGATGCGTCATGCCATGGGCGTGGCGGTGTTCTCCGGGATGATCGGGGTGACCTTCTTCGGCCTGTTGCTGACGCCGGTGTTCTACGTGTTGATCCGCCGTTATGTGGAGCGCAGCGAAGCACGCAAAGCGGCCAAGGCCTTGCAGCTGGAGACACAGCAATGAGTGTGAAAGTGTTCCTGCCGAGCCTGCTGGTACTGGCGCTCGCCGCCTGTGCCGTCGGCCCGGACTATAAAGCCCAGCAGCTGGAGGCGGCCAATATCACGGCCGCCACCGCTGCCAAGCAGTACGACCACGCCAAGTTCGAAGGCATCTGGTGGCAGCAGTTCGAGGACCCGATCCTCAACCAGTTGGTGACCCAATCGTTGAGCGGCAACCGGGATTTGCGGGTAGCGTTTGCCCGCCTGCGGGCTGCCCGGGCGATTCGCGATGACGCCAGCAATGACGCGATGCCGACCATCACCAGCCGTGCCAGCAGCGATTTGGCCAAGGGCCAGATCCCGGGCCAGACCACCCGCCGGGTCAATAGCGAACGCTATGACCTCGGCCTGGACATGGCTTGGGAACTGGACCTGTTTGGCCGCATCCAGCGCAACCTCGAAGCCAGTGACGCTGACCAGCAGGCCGCCGAAGCCGACCTCTATCAACTGCAGGTCAGCATGATTGCCGAACTGGTGGACGCCTACGGCCAACTGCGCGGGGCGCAACTGCGGGAAAAAATCGCCCTGGCCAACCTGAAGAACCAGCAGGATTCGCGCACCATCACCGAAAGCCTGCGCGATGCCGGCGTCGGCGACCAACTGGACGTGGTGCGTGCCGATGCGCGCCTGGCAGCGGTCGAAGCCAGCGTGCCGCAATTGCAGGCCGAGCAGGTGCGCGAGCGCAATCGCATCGCCACCCTCCTCGGCCAGCGCCCGGACAAACTCAGCGTGGACCTGAGCCCGGCCAACCTGCCGGCGATTGCCAAGGCCTTGCCGATTGGTGACCCGGGGCAGTTGCTGCAACGGCGCCCGGACATTCTCAGTGCCGAACGCAAACTGGCGGCCGCCACCGCGCGAATCGGCGTGGCCAAGGCCGACCTGTTTCCACGGGTCAGCCTCAGTGGTTTCCTCGGATTTACCGCTGGCCGTGGCTCGCAGATCGGCTCATCCGCCGCCAATGCCTGGGCCCTGGGCCCGAGCATCACCTGGGCCGCCTTTGACCTGGGCAGCGTACGCGCCCGCTTGCGCGGTGCGGATGCCGAAGCCGATGGCGCCCTGGCCACCTACGAGCAGCAAGTGCTGCTGGCGTTGGAAGAGTCAGAGAACGCCTTCAGCGACTACGGCAAGCGCCAGCAGCGCCTGGTGTCGCTGATCCGCCAGAGCGAATCGAGCCGTGCCGCGGCCGACCTGGCGCAGATTCGCTACCGCGAAGGCACCGCCGACTTCCTCGTGCTGCTCGACGCCCAGCGTGAACGCCTGGCGGCCGAAGACGCCCAGGCCCTGGCCGAAGTGGACCTGTATCGCGGCATCGTGGCGATCTACAAGGCATTGGGTGGCGGCTGGCAGCCGGAGACGGTGGTCGCCAGCGCAAGATGATTTAAAGAGCTCCTTTGGTTGGTCGCATCCAACCAATTTTTGCCCCGTGGTCCATTCGGTCACGGGGCTTTTTTTGCCTGCGTGAAACCGGTCAAACCCTTTGCTTAAAGACGGTCACAAAGATCAAAGGTGGGAGCTGCGCTGATCCAACTCAGCTGGATTCCGTGAGGATCAAGCTGCGGTAATGCCCGGGATTGGAGCCCGACCATTTGCGAAAGGCCTTGTAGAACGAGCTCACATCGGCAAAACCCAGGCGGCTGGCGATCTCGGCAAAGCTGATATCGGCCTCGGCCAGCCACACCACTGCCAGCTCCTTGCGCACGCTGTCCTTGAGCCCCTGGTACGTCTGCCCTTCTTCGGCCAAGCGCCGGCGCAGCGTCGAAGCGGACATGCACAACTCATGGGCCAGACTGTCGGTTTCCGGCCACTGTTGGGCCGGGCGCTGGCGCAGGTCGTGTTTGATGCGCATCGCCAGGCTGTCCGGGTCGCGGTATTTGACCAGGATATTGGCGGGCGCCTGGGCCAGGAAGCGCTTGAGTTCCTCGGGGCTGCGCTTGACCGGCAGGTCGAGGCAGTCTGCCGAAAAGATCATGCGCGTACGGGTGCGATCAAAACGCAGGTTGTCGGAAAACATCACCTGGTAATCATCACAAAACGCCGGCTGCGCACTGCGCAATTCGATGGCCAAGATCGGGATGCGTCGGCCGGCCAGCCAGCAGGCGACGCCGTGGACGATCATCCAGTAGCAAAAGTAGGTAAACGCGCGCCGTGGTTCCGGCTCAGGTTCCAGCAGCACGATTTCCGCCAGGCTTTGCTGACGCACCAGCTGCGCGGGAAGGTGTTCAAGCATCAACGACAGGAAGCCCAGGCCGGTTTCCAGAGCCTCGCCCAGGGTGGGCTGGGCCATGGAGGCACGACACAAAAACCCCAGGCTGCCCGACTTCAACTTGCGCGGGTCCATGCCAAAGAACTCATCATCCCGGCGCCGCGCCAGCAAGCGCCAGAGCCGCGCGTACGCCAGCGCCGGAACCCGGGCGGCGGGCTGCTCCAGCAACGCGGGGTCGATCCCGACCTTGCTCAGGGCCTCCCACGTCGCCGCACCGGGGGCGCAACTCTGCAACAGGGCTTCACGAACCAGGTGGATGGAGATTGTGTCTTTTTCCGACATGGGCCAGGGCTCAATCTTGTAGGTCGGCCATTGTAGGAGCGTGTTGGCTTGTAAGGAACACATACCCACGCAGCAACGACATAGAGGGCTGTTCAGGCCGCGTTCAGAAAACGTCAAGATCCTCTGTTTAGTAATGAGTATCATTATGTTACAACTTAGCACCCTAACTAATTACGTTGCGGTGCCCGATGCTCGTCCCCTTTCTCATCATGCTGCGCGAAGGCATTGAAGCCGCATTGATCGTTGGCATCATCGCCAGCTACCTGCAACAGACCGGCCGTGGTCAGTGGATGCCAGCGGTATGGATCGGCGTATTTCTCGCCGCCGCTCTGGCCCTGTTGGTCGGCGGTGGCCTGGAGCTGGTCAGCGCCGAGTTCCCGCAAAAACAGCAAGAGCTGTTCGAAGGCATTGTCGGCCTGGTCGCCGTGGGGATTCTCAGTTCCATGGTGTTCTGGATGCGCAAGGTCGCACGCTCGATCAAGCACTCCCTGCACCAGTCCCTGGATCACGCGTTGGCCGGCTCGCGCAACCAGGTGCTTGCCCTGATCGCCATGGTGTTTTTCGCCGTGGCCCGTGAAGGCCTGGAGACGGTGTTCTTCTTGCTGGCGGTGTTCCAGCAGAGCGAAGGCCCGGCCGCGCCCATCGGCGCCCTGCTCGGCCTGGTGCTGGCGATCATCGTCGGGTTCCTGATCTACAGGGGCAGCATGCGCCTGAACCTCGGTGCGTTCTTTCGCTGGACCGGGCTGTTCATCCTGGTGGTGGCCGCCGGGATCCTCGCCAACTCGGTGCAGGCCCTGCATGAAGCCGGGGTGTGGAACCACCTGCAAGGCGTGCTGTTCGATTTCAGCGCAACCCTGCCGATGGATGGCCCGCTGGGCTCGGTGCTGGCCGGCATGTTCGGCTACCAGGACGCACCGACCGTCAGCACCCTGGGCGCCTACCTGATTTACCTGGTGCTGGCGCTGGCGATGTTCTTTATGCCCGCCGCGCCGATAACCCCTTCTTCCGTCTCCAGCCAGTAAGGTCGTCCCTTGCCAAACCCAGCCCCTGCCTCACCACCCCGCGCGTTGCGTTGGGCGGTCGCCGGTTCGGTGATCGTGATGATCGCCGCCGGCGGCCTGTTCTACTACGCCGCGCAATTGGCCGCCGCCAAGCGCCAGGTCAATCACAACGAAATCGCCGTGATCATCCACGCCCACGCCTGCGAACCCAACGCCCTGAGCGTACCGGCGGGCCGTGCGAGTTTTCGCATCATCAACCGTTCGGATCGCGCGGTGGAGTGGGAAATCCTTGACGGCGTGCTGGTGGTCGAAGAGCGCGAAAACATTGCGCCGGGCTTGAGCCAGGTGATCAACGCCAACCTGCTGCCGGGCGACTACGCCATCACCTGCGGCCTGTTGAGCAACCCACGCGGCACCCTGCATGTAACCCCGACGGCCGAGTCTGACGCCCAGGCCAAAGCCAAGCCCTCGATGGTGGCCTTTATCGGCCCGCTGTCGGAATTTCGCGTGTACCTGAGCAGCCAGGGTGGCGCTTTGATCAAGGCCGTCAGCGCCCTTGAACAAGCGATTGCCGCCGGCGACCTGGCACAGGCCCAGGCCCTGTACCTGCCGGCTCGCGAGGCTTACCAACGACTGGCCCCGGCGGCCCAGCGCCTGGCCGAGCTGGACAACGCGATCAATGCCCGCGCCGATTACTTCGAGAGCCGTGAACAAGACCCGGCCTTCAGCGGCTTCCATCGCCTGGAGTACGGCCTGTTTGAGCAGCACACTCTCGGCGACCTGACACCGATTGCCCAGCGTCTGCTGGCCGATGTCACCACCCTCAAGCAACAGTTGTTGGCGCAGTCGCTGCCGCCCGAGCAACTGGTAAGCATCCTGGTGCGCAACCTCAACAGCCTGGCCGACGTGCGCGCCGCCAGTGGCGAAGAGGAGCGCTACAGCCACCTCGACCTCAACGGTTTTGCCGCCAACCTGACGGTGACGCGCAAGGTGGTGGACCTGATGCGGCCGCTGTTGACCAAGTCCGCCGCCGACCTGCTGCCGGGAATTGATAGCGCGATCAACGCCTTCGCCGCGCAACTCGACGACTTGCAAGTCGATGGCCATTACCGCAGCTACAACCGCGTTACCGCCGCTCAGCGCCAGCTGATCGCCGACAAGGCCAAGGCTCTGGCCGCCGCACTCGATGGAATCGACCCAGCCCTTGGCCTCTCCGGCCTTAAGTGAAGACGACCAAACACATGAGTGATTCACCACAGTTCAACGCCCAACGCCGCCGTGTGTTGCTCGGGATGGCCGCCACCGGCGCCGCGATTGCCGGCAGCAGCCTCAGTTGCCCGGCAATGGCAGCCGGCGCAGCCCAGGTCACCACCGCGCCCAACAGCGAAAAAACCCAGGACCACCAGGCCTTCCACGGCAAGCACCAGAGCGGCATCGTCACCCCCCGCCCGGCCTGCGGCATGCTGGTAGCGTTCGACGTCCTGGCCAGCGACCGCGAAGACCTGGAGCGCCTGTTTCGCACCCTCAACCAGCGCATCCGTTTTTTGATGACCGGCGGCAGCGTGCCGCAAGTCGACCCGAAACTGCCGCCCAGCGACTCCGGGATCCTCGGCCCGGTGGTCAGCCCGGATAACCTGACCATCACCGTATCGGTGGGTGAATCGCTGTTCGACGAGCGTTTCGGCCTGGCCGCCGCCAAACCCAAGCGCCTGATCCGCATGGTCGGCTTCCCCAACGACGCCCTGGAACCGGCGCAGTGCCACGGTGATTTGAGCCTGCAGTTCAGCTCCAACACCCCCGACACCAATATCCACGCCCTGCGCGATATCGTGAAAAACCTGCCGGACCTGCTGCTGGTGCGCTGGAAACAGGAAGGCAGCGTACCGCCCCAGGCCCCTGCCCGTGCCGGGCAACCGGCGCAGAGCGCACGCAACTTCCTGGGCTTTCGCGATGGCTCGGCCAACCCCGACTCCAACGACACCAAAACCATGGACCAACTGGTCTGGGTCCAGCCCGGCAGTGATGAGCCCGCGTGGGCCGCCCATGGCAGCTACCAGGCGGTACGGATCATCCGCAATTTCGTCGAACGCTGGGACCGCACGCCCTTGCAGGAGCAGGAAAGCATCATCGGCCGGATCAAGACCAGCGGCGCGCCCATGGACGGTCACAGCGAAGCCCAGGTGCCCGACTACAGCAAGGATCCGGCCGGCAAACTGACCAAGCTCGATGCCCATATCCGCCTGGCCAACCCGCGCACGGCCGCGACCCAGGCCAACCTGATCCTGCGTCGGCCATTCAACTACTCCAACGGCGTCAACAAGAACGGCCAGCTGGACATGGGCCTGTTGTTTATCTGCTATCAGGCGGACCTGGAGAAAGGCTTTATCAGCGTACAAACCCGGCTCAATGGCGAGCCCCTGGAGGAATACCTCAAGCCAGTGGGCGGCGGGTATTTCTTCACCTTGCCGGGCGCCACCGGGCCGCAGGATTTCATCGGCCGAACCTTGCTGCACAGCACTGCCAAGACCTAACCCTCCACAGCGGAAACCGCCCCATGAACATGTCGTCTCTTGCGTTGTTATTGAGCCTTTCTCCGCTCGCGGCCTTTGCCGCGCCGGCGCCCCTGGATCTGGTGGGCCCGGTGTCGGACTACAAGATCTATGTCACCGACAAGATCGAGGAACTGGTGACCCAGACCCAGGCCTTCACCGACGCGGTGAAAAAAGGTGACCTGGCCACCGCGAAAAAACTCTACGCGCCCACCCGCGTTTACTACGAATCCATCGAGCCCATCGCCGAGCTGTTCAGCGACCTCGATGCATCGATCGACTCACGGGTCGACGACCACGAAAAAGGTGTGAAAGCCGAAGACTTCACCGGCTTCCACCGCATTGAATACAGCCTGTTTGCCGAAAACACTACCCAGGGCCTGGGCACCCTTGCCGACGGCTTGAACACGGACGTCAAGGATCTGCAAACCCGCGTTGCCGGTCTGACCTTCCCGCCGGAAAAAGTCGTCGGCGGCGCTGCCGCATTGCTCGAAGAAGTGGCCGCCACGAAGATTTCCGGTGAAGAAGACCGCTACAGCCACACCGACCTGTATGACTTCCAGGGCAATATCGACGGAGCGAAAAAAATCGTCGACCTGTTCCGTGGGCAGATCGAACAGCAGGACAAGGCGTTTTTGGCCAAGGTCGACAAGAACTTCGCCACGGTGAACACCATCCTGGCCAAATACAAAACTGCCGATGGCGGCTTTGAAACCTACGACAAGGTCAAGGAAAGCGACCGCAAGGCCCTGGTGGGCCCGGTCAACACCCTGGCCGAAGACCTGTCGACCCTGCGTGGCAAACTGGGTTTGAACTGACACCTCAACGCTAGCGGCTCTGAGCCTGACCCACCGCCATCGCGGGCAAGCCTGCTCCCACAGGGGTCTCAGCGAGCAGAAAATGTTCGCCACACCACAATCAAATGTGGGAGCTGGCTTGCCTGCGATGGCGGTGGTTCAATCACCGCCCAGAGTGACTGAAGCACCGCCATCGCAAGCAAGCCCACTCCCACAGCTGTAGATCCCTATCATCCGGGTTAATCGCGCTGTGCGTTTAACCGTCTTACCTATAACGTTCCATAGATTCCCACTCACGGAAGATTTCCCATGCCTCATTCGGCCACCCGCCTTGATGCCGCTCCGCCCACACCCTTCAACCTGCGCCCCCTGCTGCTGGCCAATATGGCCTGCACCATGGCGATGATGGCGTTTGTCTCGCTGATCGGCCCCATCGCTCGGGTGCTGGGGCTGGCGACCTGGCAGGCCGGCGCGGCGGTGACGGTGTCCGGTGTGATCTGGATGCTTTTGGCGCGGCCCTGGGGCCAGGCCAGTGATCGCCTGGGTCGGCGGCGCGTGCTGTTGCTGGGCACCGGGGGCTTCACCCTGGCCTATTGGGCCCTGTGCGTGTTTATCGACGCCTCCCTGCAACTGCTGCCCTCGGCGATGCTGGCATTTATCGGGCTGGTGCTCGGGCGCGGGTTGATCGGGGTGTTTTACGCGGCGATCCCAGTGGGGGGCTATGCGCTGATCGCGGACAATATCGAGCCGGCCCATCGCGCCAAGGCCATGGCCTCGCTGGGGGCGGCCAACGCCTGTGGCCTGGTGTTGGGCCCGGCGATTGCCGCGCTGCTGGCCCGCCACAGCCTGAGCCTGCCGTTTTATGTGATGGCGCTGCTGCCGATGCTCGGGTTTCTGGTGTTGCTGATGAAACTGCCGCGCCAGGAATTGCACCTCAAACAACCGCCCAAGGCCGTCAACCTCTCGGACCCACGCTTGCGCCGGCCATTGGTGGTGGCCTTTGCGGCGATGCTCTGCGTGTCGATTGCCCAGATCACGGTGGGCTTTTTTGCCCTGGATCGCCTGCAGATGAACCCCGCCGACGCCGCACAAACCGCCGGGATCGCCCTGACCATGGTCGGCCTGGCCTTGATCTGCTCGCAATTGCTGGTGCGCAAGCTGGAATGGCCACCCCTGCGG
The DNA here is from genome assembly GCF_044510355.1 of Pseudomonas sp. DD1. Taxonomy (NCBI): domain Bacteria; kingdom Pseudomonadati; phylum Pseudomonadota; class Gammaproteobacteria; order Pseudomonadales; family Pseudomonadaceae; genus Pseudomonas; species Pseudomonas sp. DD1. The sequence goes on from NZ_MSAJ01000005.1 coordinate 23,434, forward strand.
CTGATCCGCGTCGGCGCGCTTGTCTCGGCCCTGGGGTTTGCCGGGAGCATGTTCGCCGATACGGCGTGGATCCTCTGGCTGTGTTTCTTCGTCTCGGCGGCCGGCATGGGCTGGATCTTCCCATCGTTCGCCGCCCTGGCGGCCAACGCGGTGGACGCCTCGGAACAAGGCGCCACTGCCGGGTCGGTGGGTGCGGCGCAAGGGCTGGGCGTGGTGGTCGGGCCGCTGGCCGGGACCCTGATCTATGCCGTTGAACCGCGGCTACCCTACCTGGTCGCCGCTGCCCTGCTGTTGCTCATTGCACTCTGGCCGGCACCGCGCCACTAGAGGATCCGGTAAAGCAAGCGCTCGACTCGGACGCGACTGACCCGGCGCAGGAACTTGCCGACGGCTTCGGGGTAATCCACCAGTGTCTGCAACTGCTGGTAGCCCTGGATCCGCGTGGCGTGCTGGAAAATGTCCTCCAGCTCGCGGCGCCGTGGCGCCAACCACTGGCCCTGGGGATCGTCGATCAGCAAGGCGTTTTCCAGGTCCAGGCGGAAGGCCCGGGGGTTGAGGTTATTGCCGGTGAGCAAGGTATAGCGCTCGTCGACCCACATGCCCTTGAGGTGATAGGTGTTATCCCCGTCGCGCCACAGGTGCAGGTTGAGTTGGCCACTGTCGATCATGCGCTGGTGGCGCTTGGCAAAGCGGCGCAGGCTGATTTCGTAGAGATACGGCAGCGCGGCGATGATCTTGAAAGGCTCGCTGGGCGGGATGTAGAAGTCGTTGGCGGTCTTGTCGCCGACGATTATGTCGATCTTCACCCCACGGGCCAGGGCCCGGTTGATTTCCCGGGTCACCGGCAGTGGCAGGTTGAAATACGGGGTGCAGATGGTCAACTGCTGCTGGGCACTGGCGATCAGCTCGCAGATCACCCGGCTCAGCGGGTTGTTCTTGCCCACTCCCAACAACGGGCTGACCGACAACCCACCAATCCCAGCCTGGCCGGCCGTGGTGTCATAGGTCGCGTGCTTGAGCCGGCTGCGCAGGTCGCCAATGTCATTGCGCAGGCTGCGGGTGGTGGGCAGGTTGGGCAGGTCCAGGCGGTGTACCGCCTTGGCCGCTACCAGGCCGTGTTCCACCAGGTGCTGCATGGAGTCGGCCAATGGCTTGTTGTGGATCAGGTGATAGCGGTCGAAGCGGTATTTATCGAACTTGTGCAGATACACATTGTTCAGGCTGGCGCCGCTGTACAGCACGCTGTCGTCGATCACGAAGCCCTTCAGATGCAGCACGCCAAACAGCTCGCGGGTCTGCACCGCCACCCCATACACCGGCACATGTGTCGGATGCGACTGAGTCATTGCCTGGTACCAGGCGCTGTTGCCCGGCTGCTTGCCCGCACCGATCAACCCGCGCTGGGCACGCAGCCAATCCACCATCACCACGATATCCAGTTCGGGCCGTGCGGCCTTGGCGGCGTGCAGCGCGTCAAACACCTCCTGGCCCGCTTCGTCCTGTTGCAGGTACAAGGCGACGATGTAGATGCGGTGTTGGGCCTGGGCGATTTGCTCCAGCAGGCAGCGGCGAAACTCGGCAGCGCCGGACAGCACCTCAATCGCGTCGGTGGCCAGGGGGAAACCGCGCAACTTGGGCAACAGGGAACGTTTGAATAACGACGGCATAGGGCTCGCAATGATCGAATCCGAAGAGCCCGAGAGCTTACACCATGGGGGGTCCTCAGGTCTGCCCACTGGCCACTGAAAATAATTGATTGACCAAGAAGAACGATCGTTCTACTGTTTGCAGCATGAACGATATGACCAGCAGTGAAACCCGCGACATTATTCTGGACGTCACCGAAAAGTTGATCTATCGGCACGGCATTGCGGCCACCGGTATGGATCTGTTGGTGAAAACCGCCGGCGTCTCCAGGAAAAGTATCTACCGCTACTTTGCCAATAAGGACGAACTGGTGATCGCCGCCCTGCAGCGGCGCGATGAGCGTTGGTTGCAGTGGCTGCGCAGCGAGGTCGAGCAATACGCCGGCAGCGGCGCCCGCTTGCTCGGCGTGTTCAGCGCTCTGAAGACCTGGTTCGGCTCTGCGGACTTTCGCGGCTGCGCCTTTATCAACACCAGCGGCGAAACCGGTAACCCGCAAGACCCGGTACGTTTACTGGCCAAGGCACACAAACAGAAACTGTTCGAGTATCTGCTTGAACTGTGCGAGGCACATGGCACCCCGGCCCCGGAGCAGCAGGCCGCGCAACTGCTGATACTGGTAGATGGCGCCATTACCATCGCCCTGATCATGGGCGATGTCACCGCCGCTGATAATGCGCAATGCATGGCGCAGAACTTATTGGCACTTTGAAAGTTGTACGGATTTAACAACTAACGATCCAAAGGAGCAGTCAAATGACCGCCAATGCACACGTGCGTCCGCCCTTACCGCCCTTTACCGAGCAATCGGCCATTGAAAAGATCCGTCTCGCCGAAGACGGCTGGAACTCCCGTGACCCGCAACGCGTGTCGCTGGCCTACACCCTGGACACCCAGTGGCGGAACCGCGCCGAATTCGCCCATAACCGCGAGCAGGCCAAGGACTTCCTGACGCGCAAATGGGCCAGGGAACTAGACTACCGCTTGATCAAGGAGTTGTGGGCGTTTACCGGCAACCGCATCGCGGTGCGTTATGCCTATGAATGGCACGACGATTCCGGCAACTGGTTCCGCTCCTACGGCAACGAGAACTGGGAGTTCGACCAGGACGGTCTGATGTCCAATCGGCATGCGTGCATCAATGACATGCCGATCAAGGAAAGCGAACGCAAGTTCCACTGGCCGCTGGGACGGCGCCCGGATGATCATCCGGGGCTGTCCGAACTGGGGCTGTAACCTTGTAGGAGCCGGGGGGCGTCCAGTCCTTGCCGGCTCCTGCAATGCCCGTCAATCCTGCTTCAACCCCACCTGATACAACACGCCATCCTCCTCATCCGTGAGTACGTACAGGAAACCATCCGGGCCCTGGCGTACATCGCGGATACGCGCCTTCAGTTCGCCCAGCAGGCGCTCTTCGTGGATCACCTTGTCGCCCTCGAACTGCAGGCGAATCAGTTCCTGGCTGGCCAGGGCGCCGATAAACAGGTTGTGCTGCCAGGCTTTGAAGCGGTCAGCGTCGTAGAACGCCATGCCGCTGATGGCCGGTGACTTTTCCCACACATGATGGGGGCCGACCGTGCCTTCGGCTGTCTTGCCACGGGCCTCGGGAATCGGCAGCAAGGAATAGTTGATGCCGTGGGTCGCCAGGGGCCAGCCATAGTTCTTGCCACGTTCGATGATATTGATTTCATCGCCGCCACGCGGGCCGTGTTCGTTTTCCCAGAGGGTGCCAGTCCACGGGTTCAGCGCCGCGCCCTGGGGGTTGCGCTGGCCATAGGACCAAATCTCCGGCCGCGCTCCCGGCTGGCCGACAAACGGGTTGTCATCCGGCACGCGGCCATCCGGGTAGATGCGCACCACCTTGCCTTGCAGCTTGTCCAGGTCCTGAGCCGTGGGCCGATCGTTGTTCTCGCCCAGGGTCACAAACAGGTAGCCATCTCGGTCAAACACCAGGCGCGAGCCAAAGTGATTACCGGTAGAGAGCTTGGGCTCCTGGCGCAGGATCACCTGGAAGTCCTTGAGGCCGCTCAAGTCATCGCTCAAACGGCCACGGCCTACCGCAGTGCCGGCCGTACCGCCCTTGCCGCCACCTTCGGCGTAGGACAGGTAGACCAGGCGGTCTTCCTTGAAATCCGGTGACACCACCACATCCAGCAAACCGCCCTGCCCTTTGGCCCAGACCTGCGGCACGCCACTCAACGGCGCCGATAATTTGCCATCACTGCTCACATAGCGCAGCGCGCCCGGCCGCTCGGTGACCAGGAAACCTTGCTTGTCGGGCAAAAACGCCACCGCCCAGGGATGGTCCAGGCCTTTGACAATCGGGGTCGCGGTGAGGCTGCCTTGCTCGCTGGGGAACTGGCGGGTCTCGGCGGCCAATGCGGGCAGCGCGCTTGCCAGGGCGGCAGCGCAGCAGGTCGCTAAAAGGGTTTTGCGTAGAAACATACGTGGGGTTCCTTGCGTTCAGGGCCGGCGATTGCCATTGGCATCTTGTGTCGGGGCTGAAGGTTGGGTGGCAGGGCGTGTGGGCGCTGCATCACGTTGCGGATAGCGATTGCCGATACCGCCGTTTTCCAGGGTCGGCGGCCGCGGTACCGGCGCGGTGTAGGTACCGCGGGCGGCGGGCGTATTGGGCTGGGTGCCCTGCATGCTATTGGGATTGGCCCGCTTGATCGGGCTGTTATACGGGTTGTTGTTGCCGGGCAGGTTTTGCGCCTGCAACCCGCCACTCAAGGCAAGGCCCAGGGCCAGTACTGCAAGGCTGCGTGTACGGCTGTTCATGACAAAACCTCTATAGGGCGAGGAATACCTGCATTCGATAACACGCTACGCCCTGGGTTCGGATTTGGTAACTAAATACTTTCCAGGCAGGTGTAACACGGCTTTTCGAATGCCCCTGTGCCAACCGGCCGACAGCCGAAACTTTTGCCAGCGGCTGCAGGTCACCTGAAGACCATTCCCCATCAGGAAGCACGGCTATGCCACGGGCAATATGGAAAGGCGCAATCAGCTTCGGCTTGGTACACATCCCCGTGTCGCTGGTCTCGGCCACCTCGGCCCAGGGCGTGGATTTCGACTGGCTGGACAAACGCAGCATGGACCCCGTGGGCTATAAGCGCATCAACAAGACCACCGGCAAGGAGGACACCAAGGACAACATCGTTGGCCATTGCGCTGTTCATGACACAGCAACTGCCGGAGCGTTTTACCGCCACCAGCGGCCCCAAAAACCGCATCGGCAAGATCTTTATCGACTACCTGCGCAATGGCCGCGGTGCCAGCACCGTCGCCGCCTATTCGGTACGTGCCCGCCCGGGGCTGCCGGTTTCCGTGCCCATCAGCCGAGATGAACTCGACAGCCTGCGCAGCGCCCAGCAATGGAATGTGACGAATTTGCAGGCGCGCTTAAACAGCCTGAAAGCCGATCCCTGGGCGGGTTATGCCAACCGCCAGCGGCTCAGCAAGAAGATGTGGCAGAAGCTGGGGGCCCAGCCGCCTGAATAGAGCCCCCCGGTGGCAAGGGGGCTGATGCTCAGATCAGGATAAAAATCACTGCCAAACCGGCAAAGATCGCCCACTTTTCCAGGTAATAGCGGGTGCGGTTACGCTTTTTCAGCTCCTTGCCCCGCAAGCGGATCTTGTACAGGCGGGTGAAGGCGCGGTTCAAGCCACCGGTCTTGTCCCCGGCATCATTGGGTGAGCCGGCGGCCGCCATGACGTTGCGGCTGAACCAGCGATTGAATGCAGCCGCCCAACGATATTTCATCGGCCGCTCGATATCGCAGAACAGAATGATGCGGTTTTGCGCCGTGGTGTTTTCGGCGTAGTGGATGTAGGTCTCATCGAACATCACCGCCTCGCCGTCACGCCAGTAATAATTCTCACCGTCCACGTTGATGTAGCAGCCTGGATCGTTGGGCGTATCCAGCCCCAGGTGGTAGCGATAGGAGCCAGCATAAGGATCGCGATGGCGGACCAGCCTGGAACCTGGCGGCAGTTCGGCAAACATCGCCGCCTTGATCGAACCGATACTTTGCACCAGCTCGGTAGTGCGCGGGCACAGCTTCATGGCCGAGGGGTGACTGTCGCCGTACCACTTGAGGTAGAAACGCTTCCAGCCCGATTTGAAAAACGAGTTGAAGCCCACGTCGTTGTATTGGTCGGAGCGCTTGATCTCGCCGGCGCGCATCAGGTTCTGGCCTTCCTCGCGGATCTCCTGCCAATGCTCCTGGAGCGGGCTCAGGTCGGGGAAGTCACTGGGGGCAAGGTACGGCCGGCCGGGCAGCTTGGAGAACAGGTAAAGGAAGCAATTGACCGGGGCGAGGAAGGTGGAGTGGTCGCTTAATTGACGGCCCAGCTTATGTCGCACCCGGCCACGCAGATGGACATACGCAATGGACGCAACGTACAGAGCAACAATAATGAGTTTCACGAGAATTCGTCACATATCAGAAGAGTACAGGCTGCTCCGCCAGGCCCTACCGGGCTGGGGATGGAAAATGCAGCACCTGAAATCACAATTCATTAACAGACCCACGACCGTCTTGGAGACAATTCGGATAGTGGCCAATGGCAGTTATTTTAGCCATAGTTTGTAACCAAAGGTTAACTAAGAATTGTGAAAAGGTGTCTTCCGACTGTATAGCCGCGCCACCTCGAACGGGCGGTGGCGGGAGTACCGGGCTGCGACGCAGCCCGGGAAAGGTCCGGTGTGACTCAGCCCAATGGCGAGTCATCCTTGCGTTCACGCCGGGTAAAACGGTCATCGTCCAGACCTGAATAGGCCACAGTCTGGCGCCGCGTCAGGACCAGATGGCGAACCAGCGCAACGAACATCCCCAGCAGCAAGCCGACGGCCAGGCTCAATGCAACCACCAGGACTTTTTTCGGTTTGATCGGGCTCAGCGGCTCTTGCGCGCGCCGGTCAATCGTCACCAGTTTCAACGCACTCATATCAATGTTCAGGCCACGCAGGCGTGCCACTTCAGCACGCAAGGGCTCGACGTCCTGCAGGAAAATATCTTCATTGCCCCGCCGCTTCATGACTTCGACTTGGCGATTGACCTCCAGCAGTTGCAGCTCCTTGCCGATTTCCGCAACACGGCTATTGGTGAAGTCGTCATTGGTACGCTGCTGCAGAGCCGTGCGCTCGGCTTCCAGGGCATCGGTGCCGAGGAAGTACAGGGGAATCTGCTGGTTATTGACCTCGGTACGCATCACCTGACTGGAGCCACTACGCCCGGCATCGGCCATGGACGAAGGTGTGGTCGGGTTCTTGATGCCCATGGACTTGGCAATCGAGATCGCTTCATTCAACTCTGCCAGACGGTTGGAACGCTGCATTTTCATCTGCAGGCGCAAGGCACTGAGTTCATCTTCCAGCTGTGCGCGTTTGAGCTTGTCGCCCTCCAGCAGCTTGGCGATCTTCGATTCCTTGTCGGTTTCATAATTGGAGCGCGCCGCGTCAATCTTGCCCTTGAGCTCGGTAAGGCGGTTGTTGACGATCACCTTGAGGTCGGCGCCCACCTGCTCACGCTCTGCGGCAATGGCGTAATCAACAAAGCCGTTGAGAATCGCCACCCCGTCAATGTCCGTGGGGTATTGCAGTTCGAGACGAATATAGCTGCTCAGGGAGTCGGATTTTTTCGGATCGGGCAGGATCAGCTTGATCGAGTTACGGTTGAACGCTTCGAAACTCTGTTCAAGGCTGCGCCCTGGCTCCTGAAACGCCTGGAACAACGCGGGGTTGGCCTTGAAGAAGCTCAGTCGTGCGTCATACGAATCCAGTTGCGCGCCGACTTTGGCCAGTGCGTCCGCTGGTGGCAATTTGTAGACTTCGGAGCGATTGAGGGCATCCAGCTCATTGATAGCCGCCGGGCGCAGCACGCTGCTGACCTGATATTCACGGGGCGCCAGCAACGCATAGCCAACGCCAATCACGCCGGCAAACAGGGTACAACCGATGACCAGTTTCTTTTGTCGCCAGATTGAGTGGAACAGATCAAATAAATCAATTTCATCGGACACCACGGGGGCTTGCACCTGGGGAGCTCTGTTCAAAATGGGGACACCCTTCTAAAAGTGGACGCTGGCTGCCCACTACACGATAGATCTGAATAACCAACTGAAAATACAGGGACAACGCCCTGGATATAGCCAATACGACACGAGGCGACGGTTATCCGACCATTGCGTCACTGAAAAAATCCCTACCGCACTCAGATTGTTTTCCTTTAGAAAAAATAATGTCATATACGGCATTGATCAGCGTAGACGACATATCGGAAACCACCGCGCTCACGATATGTCAGAATCGCTTTAAATATCTGCTGGCAAAGGAAAAAAACCGACCGCAGCACAACTTTGGGAAATTTCCTGCAAAATCTTTTAACGGAACTTGCTACGGAGCATTTCTTGCTGTTGGCGGGCCCGCCATTTACATGTCGCATCAAAAAGGATTTTTTACATGCCCTCGTCCCCTTCCCGCTCCACGCCGTGCCCGACCGAAAAGGATAAACAAGCCCTGCAAGGCACCTGGGAACAAATCGCCCTGGAAGACAGCGGCATCGCCAACCCACCGGATGAACACAGTGCGCCCGGTGCGCTGACCACAATCGAGGGGGATCAGTTTCGGGTCATGACCCAAGATGGCGAGGTATTACTGCAGGGCAGTTTTACCCTGGACGCCAGCACCACGCCCAAGAGCATCACCTGGATCGACGCCATCGGTGCCGACGCCGGAAAGCACCTGCCCGCCAGTTACACCCTGGATGATGAGCGCTTCGTGTTTATCGCGGCGGATGAAGGCATGCCCCGGCCTACGCGTTTCAGTACGACGCCAGGGCAGACAATCCGCACTTTCGTACGCCGGTCATGAACGGATGAGGGGCATTCGTTTTTGCGACAGGATTTTCACGAAGTATTCACGTTTGGCGCGCTAGGTTAGACCCAACTCCTCAGATGAATCCCTTGGCCCGCCGCCCCAGCGGGCCTTTTTTTGCCTTCAGGCCGGGCGCTTGACGGCGGTCAGGGTGTAGCACATCGGCAGTTGCGCCGGCTGGTTCTCATACTGGTCGTAGAGCTCTTCGCGATTGGAGTGCGGGTACTCCTGCAGATGGCTGATCTGCAAGCCTGCCGCGATGGCCGCGCTGACAACCTCGCCTAAGGTGTGCACGAACCAGTAAGACGCCGCGGCTGCGCTGTTACTCGGACCTTCATAGACAATTGCCTCGTGCTGCACAAAAGGCTCGCGGCGAAAATATGAGGTGACCGGCAGCATCGGGTTCGGCGCTTCGGGGTCGAACACTTCCAGGATCGGATGAGTCTCGTAGATCACCAGCGTCCCGCCGTCTTTGAGGGTGCTGGCGACATGCCCCATGAATAGCCCGATATCCGGCATCCAACCCAACACCCCGATGGTGATCAGGGCGATATCAAAACGCCCCTGCAACCGCTCGGGCAAATGATGAATATCGGCTTCGATAAACTCGGGCGCATGGGGTGAGCGACTGGCCAACTCCGCCGCCTGTGCCAGAAATGCATCGGACTGGTCGACCCCCACCACACTGCTGGCGCCCAGCCCATACAGCGACAGGCTTTCACGGCCGTTATTGCAACCCAGTTGCACGGCATCCCGCCCCTTGACGCCCACCTGCATTAACAGGGTGGTCAGGGTGGGATCCAGGCAGGAGAAATCAGGCGCGCCGACATCCGCGAGCAGGCTTTGCCAGTGCTCGGTAGCTTTGTGGTGTTCGGCGGATTCGTTCCAGGCGGCCTTGTTGCTGGCGATTGCCTGTTGAGCAGACAGCGTGTCCATTGCGTCTCCAAACCATTGAACGTGCGCACCACGATGGCGATGAGCGCCGTCAAGAAAACAGAAGGGAGTTCGCCCCGCACCGACAGCCTCGCCATCCTTGAACCGGTAAAGAGCCATCACTGCAGGGCGAACGCTGGAAACTTAATCCACGGTCATTGGATGTTCAACTGTTAACAAACACAGATCGGACGGTCGATACAGTTTCGATACAACTCGATGCTTTTTGTAAAAATTTCCGCAAAAAAAAGACAAACCAGGCACTTCCAGCGGCCCGACACGCCTGCCTGTCATATAACTCACGCCGCACATATGCGACAATGCGCGCCAAATTCCAACATACACCCCATATTTTCTGCTCGGCGACTGGGCTTCACGCCTTGATGTCGCTGTTGACGCATGCCCGTTGGCCCGGGCTCCGAATGGGTCCCGGCCCAAATAAGCGCACCCCAAGCTATTGATAGGTAAAGTAATTGATCTCCACAGCTAACATCACCATGCAGTTCGGCGCCAAGCCGCTGTTTGAGAACGTCTCGGTCAAGTTCGGCGCCGGTAACCGTTATGGTTTGATCGGTGCCAACGGTTGCGGCAAGTCGACCTTCATGAAAATCCTCGGTGGCGACCTCGACCCGTCCGGCGGCCAGGTCATGCTGGAGCCGAACGTGCGCCTGGGTAAGCTGCGCCAGGATCAGTTCGCCTACGAAGAATTCAATGTCATCGACACCGTGATCATGGGTCACGAAGAGCTGTGGAAGGTCAAAGCCGAGCGCGATCGCATCTACTCGCTGCCGGAAATGAGCGAAGAAGACGGCATGGCCGTGGCCGAGCTGGAAACCGAGTTCGCCGAAATGGACGGCTACACCGCCGAATCCCGTGCCGGTGAACTGCTGCTGGGCCTGGGTATCGGCATCGAGCAGCACTTCGGCCCGATGAGCGAAGTGTCTCCAGGCTGGAAGCTGCGCGTATTGCTGGCCCAGGCGCTGTTCTCGGATCCGGAAGTGCTGCTGCTCGACGAACCGACGAACCACCTGGACATCAACACCATTCGCTGGCTGGAAAACATCCTGACCCAGCGTAATAGCCTGATGATCATCATCTCTCACGACCGTCACTTCCTGAACAGCGTGTGCACCCACATGGCTGACCTGGACTACGGCGAGCTGCGCCTGTTCCCGGGCAACTACGACGAGTACATGACCGTGGCGACCCAGTCCCGCGAGCAGTTGCTGTCGGACAACGCCAAGAAGAAAGCGCAGATCTCCGAACTGCAATCGTTCGTCAGCCGCTTCTCGGCCAACGCCTCGAAAGCCAAGCAGGCCACTTCCCGCGCCAAGGCGATCGACAAGATCCAACTGGCCGAAGTCAAGCCTTCGAGCCGTGTGAGCCCGTTCATCCGTTTCGAACAGACCAAGAAACTGCACCGCCAGGCGGTCATCGTCGAGCGCATGGCCAAAGGCTTTGACGGCAAGACCCTGTTCAAGGACTTCAGCTTCCAGGTTGAAGCCGGCGAGCGCGTGGCGATCATCGGCCCGAACGGTATCGGCAAGACCACCCTGCTGCGCACCCTGGTCAACGAACTGACCCCGGACGCCGGTAGCGTGAAGTGGACCGATGCGGCCGAACTGGGCTACTACGCCCAGGACCACGCCCACGACTTCGAAGACGACGTCACCCTGTTCGACTGGATGGGCCAGTGGGCCCAGGGCGAACAAGTGATCCGCGGCACCCTGGGCCGCATGCTGTTCTCCAACGATGAGATCCTCAAGTCGGTCAAGGTCATCTCCGGTGGTGAGCAAGGTCGCATGCTGTTCGGCAAGCTGATCCTGCAAAAGCCCAACGTGCTGGTCATGGACGAACCGACCAACCACTTGGACATGGAATCCATCGAGGCGCTGAACCTGGCGCTGGAAAACTATCCGGGCACGCTGATCTTCGTCAGCCACGACCGTGAGTTCGTATCGTCCCTGGCCACCCGCATCATCGAGTTGAGCCCAAGCGGCGTGATCGACTTCAGCGGCACCTATGACGACTACCTGCGTAGCCAGGGCGTGGTGTTTTAAGGGCCGCCAATAGCGGTTAGCCACACGCTGCAAGTAAAAGCCCCGTCAGCAGTGACGGGGCTTTTTGCATTTCCAGGCTCGACCAACGGCGCGTCAGGGCCGATGATTGTTAGCCTGCTTCCTTTTCTTCCACGCCCTTGCCATGATGCGTTCACCGCCCTGCCGCGAATGAGCCTCCATGCCAGCCGCCCCCAGCTCCCTGTCGATCACCCTGCAGATCGTCTCCATCGTCTTCTATACCTTTATCGCGTTTATCTGCATCGGCCTGCCGATTGCGGTGATCCCCGGCTACGTCCATGAACAACTGGGTTTCAGCGCCGTGGTGGCCGGCGTAACCATCGGTTCGCAGTACCTGGTCACCCTCCTCAGCCGCCCCATGGCCGGGCGCATGTCGGACAACGCCGGCACCAAGCGCGCGATCGTGCTGGGCTTGAGCGGTATTCTGCTCAGCGGTGTCTTGACGTTTTTTGCCACGCTGCTGCACAGCCTGCCCAGCCTGAGCCTGGGGATTCTGCTGGTCGGTCGCGTGTTGCTGGGCGTGGCCCAGGGCCTGATCGGTGTCGGCACCATCAGTTGGTGCATGGGCCAGGTCGGCGCCGAACACACCGCGCGCTCGATCTCCTGGAACGGCATCGCCTCCTATGGCGCCATCGCCATTGGCGCGCCGCTGGGCGTGGTGATGGTTACGCAATACGGTTACAACAGCCTCGGTCCCGCGCTGGCCGTGCTGGCAGCCCTGGGCCTGGTGCTGATCCGCAAAAAACCCTCGGTGCCGGTGGTGCGCGGCGAGCGCCTGCCGTTCTGGGCGGTGTTTGGGCGGATCGCGCCGTTTGGTGCCAGCCTGTGCCTGGCGTCCATTGGCTACGGCACCCTGACCACCTTCATTGCCCTGTTCTACCTCAATCGCGGCTGGACCGGCGCCGCCTGGTGCCTGACGGTGTTTGGCATCTGCTTTATCCTCTCGCGCCTGCTGTTTATCTCGAGCATCAGCCGTTTTGGCGGGTTTCGCGCGGCGATTGCCTGCATGACCCTGGAAACCCTCGGCCTGACCCTGCTGTGGCTCGCGCCCTCGCCCGCCATTGCCTTGATCGGCGCCGGCCTCACCGGGTTTGGCTTGTCGTTGGTGTACCCGGCACTGGGCGTCGAAGCCATCAAACAGGTGCCCAACAGCAGCCGGGGCGCCGGGCTGAGTGCCTATGCGGTGTTTTTTGACCTGGCGCTGGCGATTGCCGGACCGCTGATGGGTGCGGTGGCGTTGAACCTGGGCTACTCGTGGATTTTCTTTTGCGCGGCGCTACTCTCCGTCACGGGCCTGGGCCTGACCTGGCTGCTGATGCTCCGGGCCTACTGATCCGCAGTCTGCATCCCGGCCCGCGAGTGCTGGCCGAGGGTGCGCCCGAAAAATCGTCCGGCCTCGGAGATCAGGTCGCGGTGAATACCCTCGCGGTCCACCCCATCGGCATCGGTACAAAGCGCCGGCATCAGCGCCAGTTGCTCGTCATCGCAAGGGGCCATGAAAATAAAGTGCCCAGCCCCGGCCAACAGTTTGAAATCCGGCGGCTGTGGCAGCTTGCGCGCCAGGGCGGCGGCGTTTTTATCCACGGCTACCAGCTTGTCGCCATCGCCGCTATAGAGCAGCACCGGCACATGCACGTCGCCCAGGGTCTGACGACCGAACATCAGGCTGAGCGGCGCCATCAGCATCAACGCGTGGATCCGTGGGTCGGCCTGGGGTTGCAGGTCATCGCGGTCGACCACCAGCTCACCCTTAGAGGTACAGGCGTCGCGGTCTTCAGGACGCTCCTGGCAATAGCGGCGCAAACGCTCGAAATCCGGCTTGGCCCCGGCCAGGATCAGCGCCGTCTCGCCGCCCGCCGAATAGCCAATCACCCCTACCTGGCCCACGTTGACGAACGGCGACAGCATCGGGTCGCCCAGGGTCGCGGTAATCGCCGCAGAAATCTGGATCGGCCGGCCATACAGGTTACTCAAGGTACCCAGACGGCTGTGGTCCTTATAGTTGTCGCCTGGGTGCAGCACGGCGACCACCACAAACCCCTTGCGCGCCAGCGACGTCGCCAGGTCGTGCAAAGCCAGGGGCGTGCCGGTGTTGCCATGGGACAGCATCAGCAACGGGAAGCGGCCGATGGCGACCTTGGCGTCCTCGGCGGCGGCGACGCGATAAGCCCCCACCTGACTGAGATGTTCATCACCCGTGGACGGATAAAACGTGATGGCTTTCATCGGCTGCGAATCCAGCGGGTCAAGAAAGCTCATGCGGTGATAGCCCACGCTCCAATGGGGGTGCGGGGCGACAGCGGCGTGCACTGAAACGAGGCCGCCGAGCAGGGAAACCAGCAAGACTGCACAAAGACGCATCATGGGGATGTCCACCTGTGCTGGGTGACGCCTGCAGGCCGATGCAGCCTCGGGCGGTATGACCCGGTGTTGCATAAGCTGCGCCATATTCGCCGGTTCAAAACAAAAAACTCCGTATTCCGCCGGCATTGAAGCTAGCAGAATACAGAGTTTAGACAGCCCGAATCAGATTGAAAGGCGCTCGTGCTTACGCCGCGACGAACAACTGCTCGCTGATCAGCGCATTGGCATCGTTCAATGCCTTGCTGCGTGCTTCGTCACCATAGGCCAGGCCGTGGGCACGTACGAACTCGATATCAGTGATACCGAAGAAGCCCAGCAGCACTTTCAAGTAGTCCTCGTGCCCGACGCCGGTCGGTTGGCCAACGTGCAGGCCACCGGCGGTGGAGACCACGATGACTTTTTTGTCGCCGCACAGGCCTTGCGGGCCGGCTTCGGTGTAGCGGAACGTCTGGCCAGCGACGGCAATGCGGTCGATCCAGGCCTTGAGCTGGGTGGGAATGGTGAAGTTGTACATCGGCGCGGCGATAACCACCGCGTCGGCAGCCAGGAACTCGGCCAGGGTCGAGGCGCTCAGGTCGGCTTCGTGCTTCTGTACGGCATCACGCAACTCGGCGGCGGTGCCCAACGCGCCCAGGGTAATCCCGGAAAAATGGTTGATACCTTCGCTGGCCAGGTCACGGTAGGTCACTTCGACACCCGGCTCAGCCGCTTGCCAGGCCTTGACCACTTTGCCGCTCAACTGGCGGGATACCGAGTTGTCACCGAGGATGCTGGAATCAATATGCAAGAGTTTCATGTGGGATCTCCAAGTGAGGATCGCCACCGGCGATCTGATGGGGAGAATCCTACAGATCAATCCAATAGCCGATTAGCCGGTTAAAATGCGATAGTTCGTCCCACTGACAGGACAATAGGCCCAACATGCAAGACCTCAATGACCTCTACTATTTCGCCAAGGTGGTGGAAGCCGGTGGCTTCGCGGCGGCAGGCCGGCTGCTGGGCATCCCCAAGTCGCGGCTGTCGCGGCGCATTGCCGAACTGGAAGAACGCCTCGACGCCCGCCTCTTACAGCGCACCACCCGGCAACTGACCCTGACGGCCGTCGGCGAACGCTACCTGGGGCACTGCCAGGCGATGCTGCTGGAAGCGGAAATGGCCGACGAAGCCGTGGTCAACATGTCCAGCGAACCCCGGGGCCGGCTGCGGGTCAGTTGCCCGGTGGGCCTGGCCCACGAAATCCTGCCGACGGTGGTGGCGCAATTCCTCGCGGCCCACCCGCTGGTGCAACTGGAGATGATGCTGATCAATCGCCGCGTCGACCTGGTGGCCGAGGGTGTAGACGTAGCCTTGCGTGTGCGCGAATTGGGGGACGAAGACCCACTGCTGGTGACCCGCCGCCTGCGTCAGGCGCAGACGGCCATGGTCGCCAGCCCCGAGTTTGTGCGCGACCGCCAGATCAACAGCCCGGCCGACCTCAAACACCTGCCGGTATTGGGCGCCCTGGAAGCCGACCGTATGGTCCACCTGCGTATGCTCGACCCTGCCGGCAATGCCACCGATCTGGCGATGGAGGCCCGCCTGGGCATCGACGACTTCCTGGTGCGCAAGGCCAGCGCCCTCGCCGGCCTGGGCTTCACCGTGCTGCCCATGATGTATTGCGAGCAGGAGCTGGAAAGTGGCCAACTGGTGCAACTGCTGCCCGAGTGGTCGCTGCCCGGTGGCTGGCTGCAAGCGGTGTACCCGCATCGACGCGGCGTATCCCCAGCGGTGCGCGCCTGGATCGACTTTCTGGCCCATGCCTTCAACAGTTGCGGAGATCGACTGCTATGAGTACCCGGAGCATGACCGAAGACGACGTCGCCCAGTTCTGCCTGGGCTTGCCCGGTGCACGGGAGGATTACAAGTGGGGCGGTGTGCGGGTGTTCTCGATTGCCGGCAACAAGATGTTCGCCCTGCAGAACCTGCGCGGCGACTCCCTGGCGTTCAAGGTCGACAAGGAACTGTTCCTCGGCCACGTCGACCGCCCCGGCATCCACCCGGCGCCGTACCTGGCGCGGGCGCAGTGGATCATCATGCAGCTGCCCTACCCACTGGGCGGCGAAGAACTGCGCGGCTTGCTGCAGCGCTCCCACCAGTTGGTGGTGAGCAAACTGCCCAAACGCACGCAAATCGGCCTGAGGCTGGACGAGTAAGCCAGTCCAGGTCGTCTTGTACACAACTTGATCATCGAGATATGCACATACCCCGATGGGCGCAACTTCGCTCTCAAACCCCACGCGGCTAGAAGACTGCCAGCAGCGTGCCACCCAGAAACAACTGATCAATCCAGAACACCTGGTGCAGCAACACAATCAGCCAGAACACCACTTGATAAGACACCTTGCGCGTCTTGTGCCGGAACACCTGCTGCGCAACCAAGGCACCCGGCCAACCACCGGCCAGCTCCATGGCATGCAGGATCTTCTCCGGGGTGCGCCAGCTATCGCTCTGGGCCTTGCGCTTGTCACTCCAATACAGGCAAAACGTCACCACGCTGACCAGGCCATAGGCCGCCAACGGGATCAGCGACACCCCGCGATACGCCAGCAGTGCCGCGCCAAACAACGGCACGGCACACAACAGTGCAAACACCACAGCCTTCAAGCGCAGATGCTGGATTGTCATCACGCCTTGGCCGCCGCCCAGTCAATCCAGCCGAACTGCCAGGTGGCCAGGATCAGCAAACCGAACGCAATGCGGTACCAGGCAAACACTGCATAGCTGTGGCTGGCGATGAACTTGAGCAAGCCACGCACTGCAATCATCGCGAAGATGAACGAGACCACAAAACCGACGGCAAACACCGGCAGATCCGCAGGCTGGAACAGGTCACGGTACTTATAGCCCGAGTACACCGCCGCCCCGACCATGGTCGGCATCGCCAGGAAGAACGAAAACTCGGTGGCAGCCTTGCGCGACAGGCCGAACAACAGGCCACCGATAATGGTCGAGCCGGAACGCGACGTCCCTGGAATCATTGCCAGGCACTGGGCAAAGCCCACTTTCAAGGCGTCTTTCCAGGTGATGTCATCGACGGTTTCGGCATGGATGACATGCTCGCGACGCTCGGCCCACAACATGATCACCCCGCCGATCACCAGCGCAGTGGCCACCGTGATCGGGTTGAACAGGTATTCGTGGATCAGGTCGGCAAAAATCACCCCCAGCACCACCGCCGGCAGGAAGGCGATCAGCAGGTTGACGGTAAAGCGCTGGGCGTTGCGCTGGGTCGGCAGGCCGGTCACCACGTCGAGGATCTTGCGCCGGAATTCCCAGACCACCGCCAGGATGGCGCCCAGCTGAATGATGATGTTGAACGCCATGGCGCGCTCGCCACCGAAGTTGAGCAAGTCGGCGACGATAATCTGGTGCCCGGTACTGGAGATCGGCAAGAACTCCGTCAGCCCTTCGACAATGCCAAGTATCAATGCCTGAAAGGCGGTCCAAAGATCCATTATTCCCCCAAAGGTCATGCGACGGCATGCCTCGTTGATATTTTCTAGGTGTTCACTAACGATGAGCACGCGGCAAGGTCGCGCGCAGGATCAAGGCTGACCTGCCAAAATTCTGTGAAAAATCAGGCAGTACTCAGGTTTTTTGATTCCGGGCCGAAAGCCTATCAGACAAGCCCGGATTTCGCTTCGCGTTATCACTGGCCGATCAACGCAGCACCGAAAATTATAAGAACGCGGAGTGACAAGACTATGAACAGTTTGCGCAATATGTCGATCAGCCGGCGCCTCTGGATGATCCTGATAGTCGCCGTGTTGATGTTGATGACCCTGGGTTTGCTGATGCTCAAGCAGATCCACGACGACCTCTACCAGGCCAAGAGCCAGAAAACCCAGCATGTGGTGCAGACTGCCAGCGGAATTCTGAATTTTTATCACGGCCTTGAAACCACCGGGGTGCTGACCCGCGAGGCTGCGCAGAAACAAGCCTTGAGTGTGGTGCGTGGCCTGCGCTACGACCAGAACGACTATTTCTGGATCAATGACCTGACGCCGGTGATGATCATGCACCCGGCCAACCCCAAGCTCGACGGCCAGAACCTTTCGGCCATCCGCGATCCGGACGGCTTTGCGATCTTCAATGAGTTCGTCACCCTGGCCAAGGCCAAGGGCGTCGGCATGGTCGATTACCGCTGGCCGAAACCCGGCGCGGCTGAGCCCGTGGCCAAGACCTCCTATATCCAGTTGTTCGAGCCCTGGGGCTGGATTATTGGCTCCGGCGTCTACGTGGACGACGTACAGGCACAATTTCGCGGTCAGGTCTGGAAAGCCTCACTGATCGGCCTGGGCATTGCCCTGATCATGGCCCTGCTGGTGGTGCTGATTGCCCGCAGCATCGTGCGCCCGTTGCAGGAAGCGGTGCATGCCATGGCCAACATCGCCAGTGGCGAAAGCGACCTGACCCGCAGCCTCGACACCCACGGCCAGGACGAAGTCACGCAACTGTCCCGACACTTCAACACCTTCACCGCCAAACTGCGCCAGGTGGTCAGCCAGTTGCAGGTGTGCGCCAATGCCCTGGCCCAGTCGTCCGCCGAGCTTGGCAGCAATGCCAGCCAAGCCCATGACCGCAGCCAGCAACAATCCCAGCAAATGGAACTGGTGGCCACTGCCATCAATGAAGTGACCTACGGCGTCCAGGACGTGGCGAAGAATGCCGAGCACGCCGCCAGCGAAATGCGTGACGCGCAGACCCAGGCCGAACAGGGCCAAGTCAATATCGACGGCAGCCTGCAACAGATCGACGCGCTGTCCGGCACCATCAGCCAGGCGGTGGAAGTGATCCGCACCCTGTCCACCGAAAGCACGCAGATTGGCGGGGTGCTGGAGGTGATTCGCTCGATTGCCGAGCAGACCAACCTGCTGGCTCTCAACGCCGCCATCGAAGCGGCCCGCGCCGGTGAACAAGGCCGTGGTTTTGCCGTGGTCGCCGACGAAGTGCGCCTGCTGGCCCAGCGCACGCAAAAATCCACTGCCGAAATCCAGAACATGATCGAGCGCCTGCAAGGGCATTCCGAAGCAGCGGTCAAGGTCATCAGCGACAGCCACCAGGCCTCGCAACTGACCATCGAACAAGCCGGCCAGGCGGGCGCCAGCCTGAATGCCATCGGCCAGGCCCTGCGCAACCTCAACGGCCTGAACGCCTCGATTGCCAGCGCGACCCTGCAACAGGCCCACGTGGTGGAAGACATCAACCAGAACGTGACCCAGGCCGCCGGCCTGTCCCATAGCACTGCGCTGGCGGCCCAGCAATCGAGCGAGGCCAGCGTGCATCTGAAGGACTTGAGCGAAGAACTCAACGGCCTCCTGCGCCAGTTCAAGGTCTAGCCCTCCTCCCGACAGCAGCCCGCTCGCCACAGCGAGCGGGTTTGCCACAGCAATCCCTCTTCCCATAATTAGCCCCCGGCCTGGACAGGATTTTGCCCGGCCGGTTGGGTACAATCGCCCTCCTCTTCGACTCTTCCAAGGAATCCCATGTCCGGGCTTGAACTGTTTGCCGCCGCGCTGGGGGTGATTGCCGTCTGGTTGACGGTCAAGCAGAACCCGTGGTGCTGGCCGATCGGCCTGGTCATGGTGCTGCTGTACACCTGGGTGTTCTTCGAGGTGAAGCTGTATTCCGACATGCTGCTGCAAGTGGTGTATGCCGGCCTGCAGGTCTACGGTTGGTGGCAATGGACCCGTGCCGGCGAGGTCAAGCAAGGGCGCCAGGTCAGCAGTCTTGGCAGCCAGGCTATCCTCCTGAGCCTGACGGTTGGCGCAGTCGGCAGCCTGTTGCTGGGCGCCGCCATGGCGCACTGGACCGATGCTGCACAACCCTGGCTGGACGCCGCCCTGACCGGCTTCAGCCTGGTGGCGCAGATGTGGATGGCGCAAAAACGCGTGCAATGCTGGGCACTATGGATTGTGGTCGATGTGATTTTTGTCGGCCTGTTTGTCTACAAGGGGCTGTACCTGACGGCCGCGCTCTATGCCCTGTTCACAGTGATTGCCGTACAAGGCTGGCGCGAATGGCGCGCCGATCCGGCGTTGCGCACATGAAGGTGCTGGTGATGGCAGGCCCCGAGTCCAGCGGTAAAAGCTGGCTGGCCGAGCAGTTGCAGGCGCATTTCGGTGCGGTGCTGGTGGGCGAGTATGTGCGCTATTTCATCGACCACTACCAGCGTGATACGACCCTCGCCGACATCCCGGACATCGCCCGTGGCCAACTGGCCTGGGAAGATGCCGGCCGTGCCCGGCAGCCGCAACTGCTGATACTCGATACTCACCTGCTGACCAACAAGCTGTGGAGCCTGACGCTGTTTGGCGATGCCCCCGCGTGGCTCGACGAGGCACTGCTGGCCCGCCATTACGACCTGCACCTGTTGCTGTCGCCCGAAGGCATTGGCTGGACCGCCGACGGTCAACGCTGCCAGCCGGACCTGGCCGACCGCCGGGCCTTCTTCCAGGCCAGCCGCGACTGGCTGGAGCAGCATCAGCAACCGTACAAGGTGATTGGCGGGGATTGGCAGGCACGCCATGACCAGGCGTTTGCCGCCGTGGCGCACCTGCTCGGCCAATAAAGCCCCTACTCGTGGATCAACTGCCGTTGATACTGTGGGTCAGCCTTGATCTGCTGTTCGGTAAACGGCAACGGGCTGAGCTTTTTCGCGGAAAACGCCTGGGTCTGGTCCTTGAAGTACGGCGACGCCGGATCGCTGGACAGTGAGAACGCCAACACGCCTTCCGCTTTCGGCCCCTGGTCGTCGAAGGTGATGATCTGCAAGTAACTGCTGCCGCTGACCACCTCACGCTTGCCATCGGCCCTCGGCACGCTTTGCATGGCGTTGTAGATCCCCAGTTCCTGTGGGCCACCGTGCATCGGGGTGCTGCCCGAGACCTGGATATCGCCCCAACGAGTGCCTTCTTTCAACCCCGATTCACTCACCTGCGCCATTGACGCCAGCATTGCCTCACGCAACGCCTTGGCCACCTCCGGCTGCTCGATGAGCAACCCGCGCGGGGTGGTTTGTGGGTGGTCCGGGTCAAACGCAACGCGCCACACCTGCGGCACTTGCTGCAGGTGCTCCATGACCTGGAAGAAATGCACCAGGCCCAGGCCGCTGTCGAGGTTGGCCTTCTGGTCCCAGTCCTTGAGGCGGGTACACAGGGTTTTCAGGGCGGCATCCGTCTGTTGCGCGCAGAACTTGAGCAGGTCCGGCATCACCTGCCCAGCCAGGTACACCTGGTTATCCAGCACCATGTGTTGCAAATCGGCGACGGTGATCGGCTGTGTGTCCAGGTCCTGCAAGCGCTGCAAGGCAAAACGCGAACGTGCGCCCAGGGCAATGTGATCCTGGCTGACCACCGGCGAAAAGCCGGCCAGCGGGGCCTTGGGGTTGGCCATCCAGGCCGAATCGTTGGAGTGCTGCACGTAGTCCCGGCGCGCCAGTTGCGGCAGTTGATCAGCGGCAAAGATCCCCGGCTGGGCGGCGCGCGGGTCGATATCCCAGGCGCAGGCACTGTGGGCACCGTCAAGCATGATCATCTGCAGACCGGCACGCGGGTCGCTGCATTGTTCGAGTTTTTTTGCACTGACGTTCGGCACCACCGACAGGTTCATATACAGGCTCTGCCCCTGATCGTCCGCCGCCAGGGTGTTGACCCAGGGAATGCCTTGCAGGCGGTGTACCGAGGCTTGCAAGTCCTTGAGGCTGCGGGCCTGGTTCATCGCGTACCACTGCTGCAGCACGCGGTCATTGCCCAGGTTGGCGTCGCGCAGGCTGAAAGCGTATTGCGCGTTCCAGTCGAGCTTGCCCGGCCATTGCACCACGGGCCCGAACTGCGAACTGTAGACCGTTTGGGTGTGGGCCTCGGCACCCTTGACCTGTACCGTTACCTGGGTTTTCTGCAGGGGGATCGACTTGCCGTCGAGCAAATAGCGGGTCGGGTCCTTCGGGTCCAGGGTCAGGCGATACAGGGTGAAATGCTTGGATGTGTCCACCGTATGGGTCCAGGCCACATGCTGGTTGAAGCCGATATTGACCACCGGCAGGCCCGGCAAGGCGGCGCCCATTACGTCCAGCTGACCAGGAATGGTCAGGTGCATCTGATAAAAACGCATGCCGCCGATCCACGGGAAATGCGGGTTGGCCAGTAACATGCCGCGCCCGTTGAACGAGCGCTCGCTGCCCACCGCCACCGCGTTGCTGCCCCGATCCAGGGCAAAGCGTTGCTGCTTCAAGGTGGCGACCTCAAACGCTCGCACATCGCTCTGCACCGCCACGCCTGGCTGGGGTGGTGTCGCCCCCGCCAAGGCCTCGGCGAATTGCCCCACGCCACCTTCCACCAGCAACCGCCGGGTCAGCTTGATCAGGTCATCGGTCGTGATCGGCCGCACCCAGGCGCCCTGGCACTGCATCGGTCGGTCCTTGGCCCCGCGCTCTTGCAGGTAGCGGTTGTAACCCGCCGCATAGCCGGCAAGACGCTGCTGCATCTGCGGGGTCTGCGCCTTCCAGAAAGCCGTCACTGCTTCGGGCGTATTGAGCCAGGTAAAGAACACATCGCTGGTCAGGTTGTTGCGCTCTTCCAGGGTCGCCTGCTCGGCACCGAAGTAGCGGGCGCGCTGGCCATTGACCGTGACCACTTCGTTGGCCAGCAGGCACAGGTTGTCCTGCGCGTAGGCATAGCCGATGCCATAGCCCAGGCCGCGCTCATCGTTGGCGCGGATATGCGGGATACCAAACCCGGTGCGGCGGATATCGGCGCTCAGTGTGCCCACCTGCACGTCGCTCACCTGGCGGGCCGTCGCACACAGGCTCACCCCCAGCAACACACCCGCCACGCAAACCCTGGACAACCCGTTGGAAATAATCACGCAGCCCCCATCATCAAGCCAAATTGAACGCCCAAGGCGGGGCCGACTCGCCAACACCAGCCCATGGATAAAGACGTAGAAATCCGCAGAAATTTAGGCCGCGCGCGCCTTATTTACCGGCGCCAGGAAGGTGACAGACGTAAGACCGAAAAAATTTATCCGGCTTGGACTTCATGATTTGCGTGGCTCATACGTCTTATTAGCTAGAGAGCACCATCGTTTTCCTGATCAGGCTCTGATAAGGAGTTTTTGCATGCACAACCCG
The DNA here is from genome assembly GCF_044510355.1 of Pseudomonas sp. DD1. NCBI lineage: Bacteria > Pseudomonadati > Pseudomonadota > Gammaproteobacteria > Pseudomonadales > Pseudomonadaceae > Pseudomonas > Pseudomonas sp. DD1. Next base: position 46,502 of record NZ_MSAJ01000005.1, read on the forward strand.
CAACTGCCCACGGACGGACATTTTATGGCACACGACGCCGCTTTCGGCGCAAGTAACCCAGCCTTCGGCAAGGCCCCCGAGCATCAAGGCAACCAACGCATCCGGCATCTGCTCAAGTGTTTTGGGTTGCGTACCAGCCTGATCCGGCTGAAAGTCATCGACGCCCTGCTCACCGCCGCCGAGAACGGCCGCTCGCTGGGTGTACGGGGTGTGCACAGCCACTTGCTGGAACTGGGCATCCCGCTGTCGTTTCTCAGTGTGCGCGAGGTGCTCAAGCGCCTGTGCAGCGAGGGCGTGATCACCCTCAACAGCGACAAAAGCTACAGCCTCCATGAAGAGGCTGCCAAGGTCCTGGCGACCAGCGCCTGACTTACAGGTTGGGCTTGACCTTGCGGCGCATGATGCCGTTGATCACCACCACAATCACCGCCACGGCAATGGCGATGTACTGGAACGTCTTCTCACTGATGGCGCCGATGTTCTGCAAATAGGACAGGCCAAACATCGTGCCGAGGACGACCAGGGAAATCAGAATCGAGTAAATCAAGCGTTGCTTCTGGGTCATGACGGGTTCCTGAAACCTGAAAATTGTATCTGGGGCGTATCAGGGCCTCATGTTACAGGCGATAAAGCGCTTTGGCATGACCCTATTTGCCTTGCCAGCGCAACGGTTGTGGCGAGCGGGCTTGCCCGCGCTGGGCTGCGTAGCAGCCCCAATACACCCAGCGCATTGCTTCAGTTGAACACGCGGGGCTGGATTTCAGGGCTGCTACGCATCCCAACGCGGGCTAGCCCGCTCGCCACGGGGCAGTTGAGGGGCTTATTGGTCCTTGAACTGCGGCGCACGCTTGGCCACGAACGCGGCCATGCCTTCCTTCTGATCCTGGGTCGCGAAGGCGGCGTGGAACACCCGGCGCTCAAAGCGCACGCCTTCCGACAGGCTGACTTCAAAGGCGCGGTTCACGCTTTCCTTGACCATCATGCTGATCGGCACGGATTTGCTGGCGATCAGCGCCGCAACCTTGAGCGCCTCGTCCAGCAGTTCGTCCGCCGGCACAATCCGCGCCACGATGCCGCAACGCTCGGCCTCCACGGCGTCGATAAAACGCCCGGTCAGGCACATCTCCATGGCCTTGGCCTTGCCCACCGCACGGGTCAGGCGCTGGGTGCCGCCCATGCCCGGCAGGACGCCGAGGTTGACTTCCGGCTGGCCGAACTTGGCCGTGTCACCGGCCAGGATAAAGTCGCACATCAACGCCAGTTCACAGCCGCCACCTAGGGCAAAACCATTGACCGCCGCGATGATCGGCTTGCGGCGGTTGGCCACACGGTCGCTGTCGCTAAACAGATCATCAAGGTAGATCTGCGGGTAGGTCAGCTCGGCCATTTCCTTGATATCGGCGCCAGCGGCAAAGGCTTTCTTCGAGCCGGTCAACACGATGCAACCGATGTCGGGATTGGCTTCCAGGCTGTCCAGGGCCTGGTTCACTTCGCTGACCAATTGCGCGTTCAAGGCATTCAGCGCCTGGGGGCGATTGAGGGTAATCAGCCCGACACGGCCTTGAACGTCGAGCAAAATGGTTTCATAACTCATTGATCCGTTCCTCTTCAAAGATTGCGCGAAATGACCATGCGCTGAATATCACTGGTGCCTTCATAAATCTGGCAGACCCGCACATCACGGTAGATCCGCTCCAACGGGAAGTCGCTCAGGTAACCGTATCCACCCAGGGTTTGCAAGGCGGCAGAACAGACTTTCTCGGCCATTTCCGAGGCAAACAGCTTGGCCATGGACGCCTCCACCAGCGCAGGCTTGCCGCTGTCGCGCAGGGCCGCCGCGTAGTGCACCATCTGCCGGGCCACGGCGATCTGGGTGGCCATGTCCGCCAGGCGAAACGCTACAGCCTGGTGCTCGATCAGCGGTTTGCCGAAGCTTTCCCGCTCACGGGCGTAATCCCGGGCAGCTTCGAACGCCGCACGGGCCATGCCCACTGATTGCGAGGCAATACCCACGCGACCGCCCTCCAGGTTGGCCAGGGCGATTTTGTAGCCTTCGCCCTCCTCGCCCAGGCGGTTGGCGACCGGCACCTTCACATCCTCAAACAGAATCTGACAGGTGTCGGACGCATGCTGGCCCAGCTTGTCCTCGACCCGCGCGACGGTGTAGCCCGGCGAGTCAGTGGGCACGATAAACGCGCTGATCCCACGCTTGCCGGCCGCAGGATCGGTCACGGCAAATACAATCACCACCCCGGCGTTCTGCCCGGAGGTGATGAACTGTTTGCAGCCATTGAGCACGTAATGATCGCCTTCAAGACGCGCGCGGGTTTTCAGGCTGCTGGCATCGGACCCGGCCTGGGGCTCGGTCAAGGCAAACGCACCGAGCATTGCGCCGCTGGCCAGGGGTTTGAGGAATTGTTCTTTCTGCTGGTCATTGCCGAACTTGAGGATGGGCACGCAGCCCACCGAGTTGTGCACGCTCATGATGGTCGAGCAGGCGCCATCACCGGCAGCGACCTCTTCCAGGGCCATGGCATAGGCCAGGTAGCCGGTGTCGCAGCCGCCCCACTGTTCCGGCACGAGCATGCCGAAAAAGCCCAGCTCGGCCATCTCAGCGATAGCCTCCCTGGGGAAGCGATGCTCGCGGTCCCACTCGGCAGCGAACGGTTTGAGCCGCTCCTGGGCGAATTGCCGGGCCGCGTCGCTGATTTGCAGTTGTTCATCATTGGGCAACATAAAAATTCCTTAATCCAGGCATTCGACGGCCATGGCCGTGGCTTCACCGCCGCCGATGCAGATGGCTGCAACGCCGCGCTTGAGGCCCCGCTGGCGCAGCGCTGAAAGCAGGGTCACGAGGATCCGCGCGCCGGATGCGCCAATCGGATGCCCCAGGGCACACGCCCCACCGTGGACGTTGACCTTGTCGTGGGGGATTTCCAGCTTGCTCATGGTCACCAGGCTGACCACGGCAAAGGCTTCGTTGATCTCGAACAGGTCGACATCGCCCAGGTCCCAGCCGGTCTTGCTCATCAGCTTGCGAATCGCCCCCACCGGCGCCACCGGGAACAGCCCCGGCTCATCGGCAAAGGCCGCATGGCCGTGGATCACTGCCAGAGGCTTGAGCCCACGCTTCTGCGCTTCGGACTGGCGCATCATCAGCAAGGCCGCCGCGCCGTCGGAGATCGAGCTGGAGTTGGCCGCCGTCACCGTGCCGCCTTCGCGGAACGCCGGCTTCAAGGTGGCGATCTTGTCCAGGCGCGCCTTGGGCGGCTGCTCGTCGTCAGTGATGGTCTTTTGTTCCTTGCCCACGGTGACCTGCACCGGGACGATCTCGGCGCTGAAACGCCCGGCACTGATCGCCTGCTGGGCGCGGGTCAGCGAGGCAATGGCAAACGCATCCTGGGTTTCGCGAGTAAAGCCATTGGCCTCGGCGCAATCCTCGGCAAAGGTGCCCATCAGGCGGCCCTTGTCATAGGCGTCTTCGAGGCCGTCGAGGAACATATGGTCAAGCACCCGGCCATGGCCCATGCGGTAGCCGCTACGGGCCCGATCCAGCAGGTACGGGGCATTGGACATGCTTTCCATGCCGCCGGCGATCACCACCTGCACGCTGCCGGCCAGCAGCGAGTCATGGGCGAGAATCGCCGCCTCCATGCCCGAACCGCACATTTTGTTGAGGGTGGTGCAACGTGTCGATTTATCCAGGCCGGCACCCAGCGCGGCCTGGCGTGCCGGGGCCTGGCCGAGACCGGCGGGCAGCACGCAACCGAACAGCACTTCATCCACGGCGTCGTGGGCGATACCGGCGCGCTCGACAGCCGCACGAATCGCGGCGGCGCCCAGTTGCGGCGCGGTCAGGCCCTTGAGGTCGCCCTGGAAGCCGCCCATGGGCGTGCGTACGGCGCTGACAACAACAATCGGATCGTGAAGCTGAGTCATGACAAATCCTCCTTACTTGGCCGCCATGCGCAAGGCCCCGTCAAGACGGATCACCTCGCCATTGAGCATGCTGTTTTCAATGATATGCCGGGCCAGCGCGGCGTATTCGGCCGGTTTGCCCAGGCGTGGCGGGAACGGCACGCCGGCCGCCAGGGAGTCACGAACCTCCGGGGTCATGCCGGCCATCATCGGTGTTTCAAAAATGCCCGGGGCGATGGTCATCACGCGGATGCCGAAGCGCGCCAGTTCACGGGCGGCGGGCAGGGTCAGGCTGGCAATCGCGCCCTTGGACGCCGCGTAGGCGGCCTGGCCGATCTGCCCGTCGAAGGCCGCCACCGAAGCGGTGTTGATGATCACCCCGCGCTCACCGTCGACATCCGCCGTGGTTTCGGCAATCGCCGCTGCGGCCAGGCGCAGCAGGTTGAAGCTGCCGACCAGGTTGACGTTGATCACCTGGGCAAAGCTGGCCAGGGCATGGGGCCCATTCTTGCCGAGGATTTTCTCGCCGCGCACCACCCCCGCGCAGTTGACCAGGCCATGCAGGGCGCCAAACGCCGCCACCGTGGCCTGTACCGCAGCTTCAGCGGCCGCTTCCTGGCTGATATCCGCGACCACACTGCGCGCCTGCGCGCCCAGTTTTGCAGCCTGGGCCGCCACGGCGTCGGCATTCAGGTCCACCAGCATCACCTTGGCGCCTGCGGCCACCAGCATTTCGGCGGTAGCCGCGCCGAGGCCCGAAGCGCCGCCGCTGACCATAAATACCTTGTTTTCAATCTGCATCGTTGTTTCCTTAAAAAGGGATCAAGCCGTAGTCGCTGCCTGGACCTTGGCGATTTCCTGGTTACGCAAAATAAACCGCTGCAGCTTGCCGCTCGGGGTCTTGGGCAAGTCGCTGACAAATTCGATTTCCCGTGGGTAGGCGTGGGCCGCCAGGCGCTTGCGCACATGCAGGCGCAGTTCCTCGGCCAACGCGGCGTCGGCGCGGTACTGGCTGTTGATCACCACAAAAGCCTTGACCAGTTCGGTGCGCTCGGCGTCCGGCTTGCCGACCACCGCGGCTTCGATCACCGCCGGGTGCTCGACCAAGGCGCTTTCCACATCAAACGGTCCTACCCGGTAGCCAGACGTCGTGATCACATCGTCGCTGCGCCCGACAAAACTGATGCTGCCATCGGGGTTCAATTCCACGGTGTCGCCGCTCAAGTAGTACTTGCCGACGAAGGCCTTGGTCTTGACCCCTTCATAGCCGGCGAACCAGCACATCGGTGACTGCTCGCGGTCGATCGCCAGGATGCCGGGCTGGCCGGCGGGCAGTTCCTGGTGGTTGTCGTCCAGTACCACGATGCGGTGCCCCGGCGAGGCAAAGCCGGCGGAGCCGACATGCACCGGGTGTTCCAGGCCGTGGTGGTTGCACAGGACCATGCCCAGTTCGGTCTGGCCGTAATGGTCGTGGATGGTCACCCCCAGGTTATCGGCGAACCAGCGGATCACTTCCGGGTTCAGCGGCTCGCCGGCGCTGCTGACAATGCGCAACCGGCCCTTGATCGAGCGCGCGAACTGTTCGCCACCGGCGATCAGCAGGCGGTAGGCCGTGGGCGAACCGGTCAGGTTGGTGATCCCGTATTTGTTGATGACCCGGCAGGTGCTTTCCAGGGTGAACGGGCCATCGTAGAAGGTGATCGGATGGCCCATGGACAACGGCCCAGTCACACCGAAGTAGATGCCATAGGCCCAGCCCGGGTCGGCGACGTTCCAGAACGCGTCTTCGGGGCGCAGGTCCACGGCGTCGCGGGTATAACTCTGGAACGCAACCAGGGCCTTGAGCGGCACGGCCAGGGCTTTCGACGGGCCGGTGGTGCCAGAGGTGAACATCAGCAGGAATGGATCATCGGCGCCCAGCAGTACCGGTTCGCACACATTCGAATAGTTGGGCAACTCGGCCCAGAAGCTGAAATCGCCGCGCACAATGCCTTCGCCCTTGGCGCCGGCCACGGTGACGATGGTCGGGCAGTCAGCGACTTCGGCAAGCTTGCTGCGGTTGACCGCGTCGGTCACCACCAGCGCCGCGCCGGAGCTGTTCAGGCGATGCTCGATGGCCTTGGGGCCAAAGGCCGTGAACAGCGGTTGATAGACCGCGCCGATGCGCCAGGTGGCGAGCACCGTCACCAGCAATTCGGCAGTGCGTGGCAACAGGCCGGCGACCTTGTCGCCACGCTTGACGCCCTGGGCCAGGAGGAAGTTGGCCAAACGCGCCGCCTGATCCTGCAATTCGCTGAAGGTCACGGTGGCGCTGCGGCCATCCTTGCCCTCCCAAAACAACGCAATGCGCCCCGGCAACGCGTGCCGGTCGCAGCATTCGACGCAGGCGTTGAGCGCCTGCAAGTGGCCGGCCAGTGCGGCCTCGACGGTTTGCTGGTAGTTGAACTGGGTGGTAGCAGCCAAATAATCGCGCATCGTGGCAAATCCCTGTGTCTTTTGTTGTTTTGGGGGGCGTGCTTTTGCGGGGTTGAATCAGGGGAAATAGTGGCGCCAGAGCGGCGCAGGGACAATGGTCAAAGCTTTCAATGTGGCTGACTGGTTTGGCCAATGGCGCCATGGACCAAACCGTTGCGTCATAGAGGCCAACAATCAGCCGGTCAACGCAAGCGATTGGACGCCCCGCCCGCCGGCTTCTAATCTGAGGGCCTGCGCCACGAAGAAGCCCCTCGATGATTGTTCGCCCCAAACCCAACCTATTCGGCATCCTGTTCTCCCTCAAGGGTTCGATTGCCAAGCGTATTGCCCTGCGCAGCCTGCTGGTGACCCTGCTGGCCTCGGTGATCGTGCTGGTGGAAACCCTGCACCCGGCCTATTTCTCCAAGGTCAACGCCACGCCGTTCACCCTGCTCGGGCTGTCGCTGTCGATTTTCATGAGTTTTCGCAACAACGCCTGCTACGACCGCTGGTGGGAAGGCCGCAAGCAACTGGGGCAGATGGTCATTGAAATCCGCTCGCTGATCCGCGAAACCCAGGTTTTCACTCAGCCCGGCGAGCGCGAGGGGCTGTTGCGCGGCCTGTGTGGTTTTGCCCATGGCCTGGTGGCGCGCCTGCGCCTGGAAGACGAGGCCCGTGCCATCCAGCCGTGGGTCAATGTCGAGCCCGGCCACCCGAACCTGCCGGACCGGATCCTGCAAACCCTCGGCGCCCACTGCTCGGATGCCGCGCAACAGGGGCGGATCAGCGACTGGCGCTACACCCAGCTGGAAACCCGCCTGGTGGGGCTCAGCCAAGTCCAGGCGGCGTGCGAACGGATCAAGAGCACACCGCTGCCCTTCCCCTACACGTTGCTGCTGCACCGCACCATCTATCTGTTCTGCATCCTGCTGCCCTTTGCCATGGCCGAGCCCCTGGGTTGGCTGACGCCGATTTTTACTGCCATCGTCAGCTACACCTTCTTTGGTCTGGATGAAATCGGCGATGACCTGGAGGACCCCTTCGGCTTCGACGAGAACGACCTGCCGTGCAATGCCATCGTGCGCACCCTGGAACGGGAGATCCTCGCCGCCCTGGGCGAAACTGCCCTGCCAGCGCCCCTGGAGCCCGTGGACTATGTGCTGACGTGACGCGGGTTTGACACTCGCCGGTGTCTGACCGAAGCTGAGCGCTTTGCACTAGCTGCCCAGCTTTCGGACGCCTGCATGTCAAAGTCACGCCGTTACGCGATCATCGGCCTGAGCGCCCTGTTATTGGTGGTACTGGTTTTTTGGTATTTCTCCCGCAGCCCGAGCGTGTCCGTGCCGCCGGCTGTTGCCCACGGTTACTCCAAAGCCCTGAAAAAAGCGCATAACGGCGAACCCGGCGCCGCGCGCGTGCTCTATCAGCAACTGGCGCGACCAGACCTGTCCGACGTGCGCCGCGCCGCCCTGCACAGCGAATTGCACAACTACCCAAGCCCCCAGGCCTTGAAGCTGGCGGACAAGGACTTGAGCCACCCATCCCCCCTGGTGCGCCAGGCAGCCATTGCCAGCATTGTCGGCCTGGTGCCCAGCGGCCAACGCACCCTGTTGCTGGGCCCGTTGCTCGAGGATGACGAGCAAAGCGTGCGATTTGCCGCCGCCAACGCCCTGCTGGGCCTGTCGCCCGACACCCTGGGCCTGTATTTCGGCCCCTTGCAGCTCGTGCTGGATGAGTATGTAAAGTACCTCAAGGCCCAGCCCGAAAGCCCTGATGGCTGGATCCAGCTGGCGCGCCTGTACATCCACAGCGCCCTGTTGCCCGAGGCCCAACATGCCCTGGAGCAGGCGCTGCGCCTGGACCCGGACAACCTGCCGGCGGTGGTTTCACGCATCGAGTTGCTGGATAAACAGGGCAAGGTCGATGACTCGCGCCAGATCCTCGCCACCCAACTGCAAGCCCACCCCGAGTCAGCCTATCTGCAACACGCCCTGGGCATGTGGCTGCTGCACCATGGCGAACGGGAATACGCACTGCTGGGCCTGTCCAAGGCGGTGGAGCTGGAGCCCGACAATCAGGATTACCGCTACGACCTGGCCACCACCTTGCATGACCAGGAGGAACTGGAAGCCGCCCAGCGCCAGTTGGAAGAAATCGTCCAGCGCCATCCCGCCAACCGCAAGGCACGGGTGCTGTTGATCAACTACTGGAAGGAAAGCGGCCAGTTGCAGAACGTGCAGGTACTGCTGGCCCAACTGGAGCAGCAAAACCCGGACGATCCCGCGCTGCAGCAGGGCCTTTGAAGCGCTGCAGGCATTGAAAACTGTGGATTGGCCTGCACAAAAACGAGAAAACGTTGAACCGCCCCACAGCCCCACGGTCAAGTGAATATGGCGCGCCTTAGCCGGCACGCCGCTCAACTTATACGTGACCCGAGGGCACTTCTTGTCTACATCCAAAGAGCTGTTCACAGCAAAGGCGGCCACCGGCATCGAAGGTCTTGATGACATTCTTTCCGGGGGGCTATCGCGTAGCCATCTGTTCCTGCTCGAAGGTGAGCCCGGCACCGGCAAGACCACCGTGGCCCTGCATTTTCTCCAGGCCGGGGCCAAGGCCGGGGAACGATCGCTGTATATCACCCTGTCGGAAACCGAGCGCGAGCTGCGCCAGGGTGCCCAGTCCCACGGTTGGGAGCTGGATGAACATATCCATATCTTTGAACTGACCCCACCCGAAAGCCTGCTCAATGCCGAGCATCAGCAAAGCCTGCTGTACTCCTCCGACCTGGAGCTGGGCGAGGCCACCCGGCAGATTTTCGAGGTGGTGGAACGGGTCAAGCCGACCCGCGTGGTGATCGACAGCCTCTCGGAAATCCGCCTGCTGGCGCAAAGCTCGTTGCGCTATCGCCGGCAGATCCTGGCGATCAAGCACTACTTCGTGCGCTACGACGCCACCGTGCTGCTGCTGGATGACCTGACCACCGAATCCCTGGATAAAACCGTGCACAGCGTGGCCCACGGGGTGGTCCGCCTGGAAGAACTGACCCCCAACTACGGCGCGGAACGACGCCGGGTCCGGGTGGTTAAGTACCGGGGCCAGAAGTATCGCGGCGGCTTCCACGATTTCACCATTATGCAAGACGGCGTGCATGTGTTCCCGCGTCTGGTGGCCGCCGAGCACCGCAGTGGCTACAACCGCCAGACCCTGACCAGCGGCATTCGCGAGCTGGATGCGCTGCTGGGCGGCGGTATCGAGACCGGCTCCAGCACCCTGATCCTCGGCCCTGCCGGTACCGGCAAGTCGCTGATCTCGATGATCTTCGCCGCTGCCGCGGTGGCCCGTGGCGAAAAAGCCGCTCTGTTTATTTTCGATGAAGAACTGGGCCTGTTGTTCGACCGCATGAACAACATAGGCATCGACCTGGCTGCCCTACAAGCCACCGGCAATCTGCTGATCGAGCAGGTAGACGCCGCCGAGCTGTCGCCCGGAGAATTTTCCCACCGGGTACGGCGCTGCGTGGATGAGCGCCAGATCAAGACCGTGGTTATCGACAGCATCAACGGTTATCAGGCGGCCATGCCCGAGGAAAACGCCTTGGTGCTGCACATGCACGAGCTGTTGCTGTACCTCAACCGCCGGGGCGCAGCGACCTTCATGACCGTGGCCCAGCACGGGTTGGTCGGCGACATGCAAGCGCCGGTGGATATCACCTATCTGGCCGACACCGTGATCCTGCTGCGCTACTTCGAGGCCCTGGGCAAAGTGCGACGGGCCATTTCCATCATCAAGAAACGCACCGGCAGCCATGAATCGACCATTCGCGAATACCGCATCGGCAGCCAGGGCATGACTATCGGCGAGCCCATTGAAGCCTTCCAGGGCGTGCTGCGCGGCGTCCCCACCTACATGGGTGCCGGCAACCCGCTGCTCAAGGATGAGCGCTTGTGAGCAGCCTGCCGGCCATTTCCGAGCGCGCGATCATTCTCGCGCCCTTGGGACGGGACAGCACGCTGGCGCTGATGATGCTCAACGAAGCAGGTTTCAGCGGCATTGCAGCCCCCAACCTGTTATCGCTCTGCGATGAACTGGAACAAGGCGCGGGCCTGCTGATCATCGCCGCCGAAGCGTTGCACGGAGTCGGGCTGGAGCCGCTGCTGGAGTATCTGCAACAGCAGCCAGCCTGGTCGGACCTGCCCATCGTACTGCTGACCCACCATGGTGGCACCGAACAGAACGCCTCATCGCACTTGAGTGCCAGGCTGGGCAACATCACCTTGCTGGAGCGGCCGTTTCACCCGGTGACCCTGATCAGTCTGGTGACCACCGCCCTGCGCGGGCGGCGACGACAGTACGAAGCCCGCGACCGCCTGATCGACCTGAGCCAGAGCGAACTGCGCCTGCAAAGCACCCTGGAAACCCTTGAACAACAAGTCGAAGAACGCACTGCGCAATTGCGCAGCAACGAAGAAGCCTTGCGCCAGTCACAAAAAATGGAAGCCGTCGGTCAATTGACCGGCGGCATCGCCCACGACTTCAATAACATGCTCACCGGGATTATCGGCAGCCTGGAGCTGCTGCGCCGGCGCCTGGCCCGGGGCCGCCTGGATGACCTCGACAGCCTGATCGACCTGGGTGTGACCTCGGCCAACCGCGCCGCCGGCCTGACCCACCGCCTGCTGGCGTTTTCCCGCCGCCAGTCGCTGGATTCCAAGCCGGTGGAGATCAACCAACTGGTGACCTCCATGGGCGAACTGCTGCAACGCAGCCTCAATGAAAGCATCGTGCTCGACATGCAGTTGAGCGGGCAGCTGTGGACCGCCGAAGCCGACCCCAATCAACTGGAAAGCGCCCTGCTCAATCTGGCCCTGAATGCCCGGGACGCGATGCCTGATGGTGGTCGGCTGGTGGTGGAAACCCGTAATCGCCACCTCGACAACGTGTTTACCGCCGCCTACGGCACTTTAACCCCCGGCGACTACGTGGAGCTGAGTGTCAGTGACACCGGCTGCGGCATGCCGGAAAACGTCATCAACCGAGCCTTCGACCCCTTCTTCACCACCAAGCCCATCGGCCAGGGCACCGGCCTGGGTTTGTCGATGATCTACGGCTTCGCCCGCCAGTCCCATGGCCATGTGATCCTCCACAGCGAGGTCGGCAAAGGCACCACGGTGAGCCTGTTCCTGCCGCGCTTTGTCGGTGAAGTCACCGCCGATGTCCCCCTCGACTCGACCCTGCCGCCATTCGCCAACGCCGGTGAAACCGTGCTGATCGTCGAGGATGACCCGGCGGTACGGGTGCTGGTGAGCCAGGTGCTGAGTGAGCTGGGCTATGCCTTTGTCGAAGCCGCGGATGCTGACAGTGCGCTACCGATTATCGAATCCAGCCAGCGCATTGATCTATTGATCAGTGATGTAGGGTTGCCGGGGATGAACGGTCGCCAGTTGGCAGAGATCTGCAGGCAGATTCGCCCGGACTTGAAGGTGTTGTTCATTACCGGGTATGCCGAGCATGCGGCGGTGCGCGGGGGGTTCCTGGATCCGGGCATGCAGTTGATCACCAAGCCCTTTACCTTCGACCTGCTGACGGCGAAGGTGCGGGAGATGATTGCGACGTGACACGGATGAGCACAGCGGGAGCCAGGCTCCCGCATCGCACAGCGATCAGGCAGCAGGTGCGCGTAGCACGCGGGCCTTGGTGAAGACGGCTGCATGCTGATTATCGGCAAGCCAGTGCTGGTTTTTTACTTCACGCCAACAACCGTTGGATATGCTCCTGCAACGTATCAAGATCAAACGGCTTGGCCAGGATCGGTGCATTGCGCGTAATCGGGCTATTGCAGTCGAGGATCTCCTGCGGATAACCACTGATAAAGATCACCTTCAGCTCCGGCCGCAGCTTGATCGCGGGCTCGGCAATCTGCACCCCGGAAATTCCGCCAGGCAGGCGATAGTCAGTCACCATCAAGTCCAGGTGGGGCTTGGAAGCGAGGATTTCAAAGGCCTGCTCGCCGTTGATGGCCTTCAGTACCCGGTACCCCAGGCCCGAAAGGTACTCGCCCAATACGAACATGATCGACTCGTCGTCCTCGACGATCAGTACAACATCTTGCGCATCTTCACTCATGGGAAGCCTTTGTCCGGTCAATTGCTGCTGATACGACCCTTGGGTCACGCAGAGGTTGCGTCTGGCTGACGATTGATTTCACGCCGCGCCCGCTAAAGGCAGGCACACACGGAACAATGCGCCCTCGCCTATCCGGCTCTCGACTTCAATCGTGCCGCCGTGGGCCGCAACGATCTGCTCAGAGATAAACAGCCCCAGGCCCAGCCCTGCCACCGCATGGTTGGCGGACACCCGCTCGAACTGCTGGAAAATCCGCTTCTGATTGTCTTCGCTGATGCCGATGCCGTGATCCCGTACTTCCACCCTGGCCTCGTCATGTTCGGCGTACACCCGCACCGTCACCGGGCTCTTGGCGCCGTAGCGCAGGGCATTGGTCAGCAAGTTGGAGACCACCTGCTCAATACGAAACTCATCCCACTTGCCCTCCACCGGCTGCGGCGCATCCAGTTGCACCGACGACTCGGCCGCTGCCACTTGTGGGGCAAAGTTCTCCAGCAGGTTGCGCACCAACTGCGCCAGGTCGAAATGCCCCGGGCGGATCGACAATTTGCCGGTGCGGATCCGCGAGACGTCGAGCATGTCTTCGATCAAGCGGATCAGGCTCTGGATCTGCCGCTCATCGCGGTCGACCATGGCGTGCATCTTGTCCAGGGTAAAGGCGGCCGCGTTATCCCGAGCCAGGTGCATCTTGCGCAGCTGGGTTTCCAGGATCAGGCCGTTGAGGGGCGTGCGCACCTCGTGGGCGACGATCGACATGAAGTCATCGCGCATGCGCACCGCCTGCTCCAGTTCCGCCTGGGTCGCCTGCAGGCGGTTGAGCAACAGTTCCTGCTCGCGGCGACTGTGCTCCAGGGCTTCGACCTGCAGCTTCATGGCCTTGCTCTGGCGATACAGGTCGACGAACACATTGACCTTGCTCTTGACCGCATGGATGTCCAGCGGCTTGTGCAGGAAGTCCACCGCACCGCTCTCATAGCCTTTGAAGGCGTAGTTGAGCTCACGACCGGCGGCGCTGACAAACACGATGGGAATGTTCTTGGTCTTTTCGGTGCCGCGCATCATTTCGGCCAGTTCGAAGCCATTCATGCCGGGCATCTGCACGTCGAGAATGGCCATGGCGAACTCGTGCTCCAACAGCAGCGACAAAGCTTCGTCGGCACTCAATGCCTTGTAGACATGACGGTCCTCGCGCTTGATCAGCGCTTCAAGGGCCAGCAGGTTTTCCGGCAGATCGTCGACGATCAGCAGTTTGGCCTGGATAGTACTTAGCATGAGGAGGGTTCCAGGGAAGCCAGCAAATCGCCAATGCGGCTCAAGGTGAGAATATGGTCAGGGGTATGCAGCGCCAGGGCCGCCATGGGCATTACGGCCACCCGGGCCTCCGCAGGGTCCTGGATGACGGTGGTACCGCCGAGCTGCTTGACCTGGGCCAGGCCGCGCGCGCCATCCTGGTTGGCGCCGGTCAGCAGGATCGCCAGCAGGTTCGGGCCATAGACGTCGGCGGCCGACTCGAACAGATAATCAATGGCCGGGCGGGAGTGATGCACGCGCTCTTCCTGGCTCAAGGACAGGCTGTGGTCATGCTCCACCGACAGGTGGTAGCCAGGGGTGGCAAAATACAGGGTGCCGGGCTGGATCGTTTCCTTGTCCCGGGCTTCTACTACCGGTATTGCCAGACGCCGATCAAAGACTTCTGCCAACTGGCTGCGACGCTCATCCGGCAAGTGCAGCACGGCGATGATCGGTAGGTTGAACCCGGGCGCCAAGGCCCCGAAAACACTCAGCAACGCCTCGACCCCGCCGGCGGAAGCGCCAACGACAATGGCTTGGACACCCGACACCAAGGCCGGGCTGGCAGCTGCTTCATTCATGATTTGCGGTAGATCCGTTCTTGCTTGACCAGGGGTTCGAACTGTTTGCTGTAGGCGGAGAAGTCCAGGGTTTCCTTACTGCCCAGCACCAGGAAGCCACGATGACACAGTGACTCATGAAACAATCCAAAGGCCCTATCCTGCAACTTTTTATTGAAATAAATCAGTACGTTACGACATGAAATTAATTGCGTTTCTGAGAATACGCTATCCGTCGCCAGGCTGTGGTCGGCGAACGTTACGTTCTCGCGCAGAGTCTTGTCGAAGATTGCGTAATCGTAGGCCGCCGTATAGTAATCGGCAAACGACCGCTGCCCGCCCGCCTGCTGGTAGTTGTGGGTATAGGCTCGCACACTCTCCAGGGAGAAGATCCCCTGCTTGGCCTTTTCCAGGGAGCTGGGGTTGATATCAGTGGCATAGATGATCGTGCGTTCGAGCAGCCCCTCCTCACGCAGCAGGATAGCCATGGAGTACACCTCCTCCCCCGTGCTGCAACCGGCGATCCAGATCTTGATCGACGGATAGGTCTTGAGCAGTGGCACCACTTCCTGGCGAATTGCCAGGAAGTGCGACGGATCACGAAACATCTCGCTGACCGGAATGGTCAGGAACTGCAGCAACTGCATAAAGGCCGTGGGATCGTGCAACACCCGCTCCTGCAAGGCCGAAATGGTCTTGCAGTCGAACTGGCGCAAGGCATGGGCCACACGGCGCTTGACCGAAGCCCCTGAGTAGTCGCGAAAGTCATAGCTGTACTTGAGGTAAATCGCCTCGATCAGCAAGCGCAGTTCAATATCAGTACTTCGATCCACTTAGTGTATTTCCACTTAAATGCGTTCCATCTTGGGCAACCACACCCGGATCAGCGAGAACAGGCGGTCCAGGTCAATGGGCTTGGCCAGGTAATCGTTGGAGCCCGCCGCGAGGCAGCGTTCCTGGTCGTCTTTCATCGCCTTGGCCGTCACCGCGATGATCGGCAGCTTGCGCCAGCGTGGATCCTGGCGGATCAGGGCGGTGGCTTCGTAGCCGTCCATCTCCGGCATCATCACGTCCATCAACACCAGGTCGATGTCCTCGACCTCATTGAGTCTCTCGATGGCCTCACGGCCGTTACGGCCAATGACCACAATCGCGCCCTTGTGCTCCAGGGCGCTGGTGAGGGCGAAGATGTTGCGTACATCGTCGTCCACCAGCAGCACCTTGCGCCCCTCGAAGACCTTGTCGCGACTGCGGGCGGTCTTGAGCATCTTCTGCCGCTCCTGGGACAGCTGGGATTCGACTTTGTGCAAAAAGAGTGTCACTTCATCCAGCAACCGTTCAGGTGAACGTGCGCCCTTGATGATGATCGAGCGCGAATACTTGCGCAGCTCAGCCTCTTCGTCCCGGGTCAGGTTGCGCCCGGTGTAGACGATCACCGGCGGGAACGAACAGATATCCTCGGTGGCCATGCGCTTGAGCAACTCGTTACCGAGCATGTCCGGCAGCTTGAGGTCGATGATCATGCAGTCGTAGACCGTGCTGCGCAGCAGGTCCAATGCTTCCTGGGCGAAGCCGACGGCGGTGATTTCAATGTCTTCATCGCCGATCAGGCGGGCGATGCTCTCGCGCTGCAAGTCGTCGTCTTCCACCAGCAGGATGCGTTTGACCTTCTGCGTCAGCTTGGCCTCCAGGCGTGCAAACACGTCCTTGAGCTCTTCGCGGGTGGTGGGCTTGACGGCATAGCCGATGGCGCCCATATGCATGGCGGCCTCCACGCGATCCTCCACGGAAATCACATGCACCGGGATGTGGCGGGTCTCGGCGTGCTCCTTGAGGCGTTGCAGCACGGTGAGCCCGGAGTGGTCCGGCAGGCGCATGTCCAGCAGGATCGCGTCGGGCAGGTACTGCTCGGCGAGGTTGTAGCCCTCGTCCGCACCATGGGCCACCAGGCAGTGGTAGCCCAGTTCATGGGCCAGGTCGAAGAGGATCCGCGCAAAGTTCGGCTCATCTTCCACCACCAGGATGCAACGGGTGGCGAACGGTGCCAGCTCGCGGTCGTCGGCAAAACGCGGTATCAATGCTTCGTCAGCCATCGGCAGCGGCGAAATCTTCACTGGCGCCACGGGTGCGGGAGCAACCGTCACGGCCCGCGGCTGCTCGATAGCCGGCGCGTCTTCGTCGCGCTCCACATACTGCTCCGGCAGCACCAGGGTGAAGATACTGCCCTGGCCCGGCTCACTGGTGACATTGATATAGCCGCCAAGCAAGGTGGCCAGGTCACGGGAAATCGACAGCCCCAGGCCCGTACCGCCATAACGACGGTTGGTGGTGCCATCAGCCTGGCGGAACGCCTCGAAGATGCTTTCCTGCTGGTCCAGGGCGATGCCGATCCCGGAGTCGCGCACGGTAAAGGCGATACCCTCCCCCGGCTGACGGGAAATGGTCAGGCTGACCTGGCCCTTCTCGGTGAACTTGACCGCATTGGACAGCAGGTTCTTGAGGATCTGTTCCAGACGCTGGCGGTCAGTGAACAGCATCAGTGGCGCGCCGGCCTGGACCTCCACCTGGAAACCCAGCTTGCGGTCGCTGGCCAACGGCTCGAACATCCCGCGCAAGCCCTCGGCCAGGCGCGCCACGCTGGTGTTCTCGGGGCGCATATCGAGCTTGCCGGCCTCGACCTTGGCGATATCCAGGATGTCGTTGATCAGGTTGAGCAGGTCGTTACCCGCCGAGTAGATCGACTCGGCAAACTTGACCTGTTCGGCACTGAGGTTTTCCTCGGAGTTCTCCGCCAGCAACTTGGCCAGGATCAGCGAGCTGTTGAGCGGCGTACGCAGCTCATGGGACATATTGGCCAGGAATTCGGACTTGTACTTGCTCGAGCGCTGCAACTCATCGGCGCGCTCCTCCAGCTCGACCTGCACGCGATTGAGCTCGACGTTCTTGCGGTCCATGGCGTCGCGCTGGTCGGCGAGGATCTGGGCCTGATCGGCCAACTGTTCGTTGGTCTGTTCCAGCTCGGCCTGCTGGGTTTCCAGGTGGGTCTGGGACTCCTTGAGGATGCGCGACTGCTCTTCCAGCTCCTCGTTGGCGGTCTTGAGCTCTTCCTGCTGCACTTGCAGCTCTTCATTGAGCTGCTGGGTCTCGGCCAGCACTTCCTGGAGGCGCTGGCGATAGCGCGCCGCCTCGATGGACGTGCCGATATTGCCGGCGATCAGTTCCAGCAACTCCACATCGCGCTCGTCCAGTGCGCGCAGAAAGCCCAGCTCGATCACCCCGTTGACCCGATCATCATCGCTGGTCGGCACCACCAGTACGCTGCGCGGTGCGCCATCGCCCAGGCCGGAGCTGACCTTGAAGTAGTCCACCGGCACATCATCCAGGCGAATCAAGCGATGCTGCTGGGCAGCCTGGCCGACGATGCCCTCGTCGCGGTAGATCGCCTGCTCCTGCTGCTCCTGTTCACGGGAGAAGCCATACGTCGCCACGCGCTTGAGGCCACCGTGCTCCTCACGCACATACAGCGCGGCCACCACCGAGCCCATGTATTGGGCACAGAACTGCAGGATATTGCGCCCCAGCAGGTTCAGGGTCAGTTGGCCAAGCACCTGTTCGGCCAGCTCGGTCTGGCCATTGCGCAGCCAGGCCTGCTGTTCCAGGCGCTTGGCAATCTTCATCTGCGAGGCCAGGTTGGCACTGTAACTGTCTGAAAGAGCTAATAGATTCTTCCTTCCGACATAGGCCAGGAAGCCGCTCAAGCCCAACACGAACAGCAAGTAAATCGCCACACTGAATACCGTGGTGCGGGTCACGTCCTCATTACGCTCGAGCCGGAACTGCTGCTCCATGGCAATCGCTGCGTCGTATTCCTTGCGGATCTCGTCGGTCAGACGCTTACCCCGCCCGGCCTTCACCGCGCCACGGTAGTCGCCGTTTTGCCGTTGCATGTCGATCATCGTCTGGGCGTAGTTGTTCCACTCCAGCTGCAATGACTCCAGGCGCTTGAGACGATCCACTTGCTGGGGGTTATCCGCAACCAACGACTGCAAATTGCGCAGATCGGAAATGATCCGCGGCTTGGCCACCTCGTAGGGGTCGAGGAAATGCTCGTCGCCGGTAATCAGGAACCCGCGCATGCCGGTTTCCTGATCCACCGTCAGTTTTGCGGTCTCATTAAGGTTATTGATCACCCGGTCCGTGTGCTCCACCCACTGGATCACCGACAACAGATAGGTGATCAGGCACACGAAAAACACCGCGCTGAGCACGCCCACACCCAACGGCAAAGCCACGTTGCGGCTCAGGAGTTTGCGGAAGCTGTTTTCATCGACTGACGAAGCGGGAGTCATGGGCGTGCCTTGGCCAAGTGCGGAAAAACCGGAAGTTTGCCCCAAAATCGACCACAAGGGCTATGTTTCTGCCGTATTTCAACGACACAGCCAGGACATCAAGCCTGATTATCGGCACAATGCCCGCCCTGTTTCGGGAACTTGCCGGGATCGACGCAACTCACTAGAGGATGGTCTTTCAACTGCTCAAGACCTGTACCTCCACTATCTGGGAACCCTCACTATGTCCGCAGCCTCCACCATCCTTGTCGTCGAAGACGACGCCATCGTGCGCATGTTGATCGTCGATGTCCTCGAAGAATTGGAGTTCAAGGTGCTTGAGGCTGCAGACGCCGAAGCGGCGCTGGCGTTCTTGGAAGACAGCGCCCATGTGATCGACCTGATGATGACCGACTGGGGCCTGCCGGGCATGAATGGCAAGGAACTGGCGGTAAAAACCCGCACATTGCGCCCAGCCCTGCCCATCCTGCTTGCCAGTGGCTATGCCGAAAACATCGAGTTGCCTGGCGGTGTGCAGATGATTGCCAAGCCGTTCTCCATTGAGCAACTGCGCGACAAAGTCAAAGGCATGCTGGTGGGCGGCTGATCGCACCCAGGTGTCCGTAGGCAGCCTTGTTGTGGCGAGGGGGCTTGCTCCCGCTGGGGCGCGAAGCGACCCTGAAACGAGACTGGGGCCAGCCCGCTCACCACAAGCCACTGTTCGCGCTCGCTATTTGGCCTTGAACTTCGAGTAGGACTGGTGCAAATCAGCCGCCCAGCCGTCTATCACCCCCTTCACGTCAGCCGCTTTCATGACCTGGCTATCGTTGTCCAGCGGCTTGCCAGTGCCTTTGCGCACAACCTGGGCAAGCACCCGCCCACTGTCACCATCGAGAAACTGCGCCTCGGTGCCCAAGGTGGTTTCCTGGTCGCGAATCCCTGTGCCGGTACTCACCGCTGCTGCCACCAGGGCCACCGGAATGAATTCATAGGGCTTGAGGCCTTCAGTCTTGCGACTGACCGCCGTGATCGCCGCCCGTACCACGATCACCCCGGGGCCCGGAGCGCTGGCCAGTGGCAATGACTTGACCAGCTCACGCTTTAGCGCCTGGTTGTAGTACTCGTTGATGCTGCGCAAGGTGTCTTCGGGGATTTGCGCCGTGGCTTGGGGCTTGGGGAAAAACTGGGTCGGTTCGATATACACCGAGGTGTAGCGCTTCAGATTCAGCTTGGGATCGACCCAGCGCATCACCTCTACGCCCGATGGCGACTTGGCTTCCTTCAACTGGCTGTAGTCCGAAAGAAACCCCGAATACTCGTCCGGCTGTGGGACTTTACTCGCGCAACCGGCCACCCCGAGTGAGGCAATACACAACGCACTGATCATCAGCCCTAGCTTCATGGCGCAACTCCTTGGCGTTTATCGCCGAAACGTGAAGTTACAGGTATAGCCAATTCCTCAGAAATAACCTGCCTCCAGCCCCCCAGTGCGGGTTATTTCGCAGCTTCGATTTGCCCCGCAGTTGGGCGCTCCTGCTTAACGTCAGCGCCGCCGAAACAGCGGCCGCGGCTCAATCACCGAGCGGCCATAGCTCACACTCATGCCCGCCAGGCCCTTGAGCGCGTCAGCGGCCGACTTGTCCTCGCGCACGGCGAACCCATCGAAGCCACACTGGCGCATATGGCTGAGCTGGTCGCGCAGCACATCCCCCACCGCCCGCAACTCACCCTGCCAGCCCAGGCGGGTGCGCAGCAGGTAGGCCTGGCTGTAGGCTCGGCCATCGCGAAAGCTGGGGAAGTCCAGGGCAATCAGCGGCAGCACATCCAGCCACGGCTGCAGGTGTTCCACTTCATCATCCGGGCCGAGCCACACCGCGTCCTGTGGCGGGTCTGGCGCAATGCGCCGGCTCAGCCACAGGGCCAGCGGCAGAATCAGTGCACCCTCGGGCAGCGGCACTTGTGCATCGCGCACCAGGGTCCAGGGGTCATCGTGCTTGATGCGCGCCACGCCCTGTTCCAGGCTCAACAGATTGTTCATGCCGGTTGCACCACGCTGCCATACACCCGCTCCTTGAACGGCTCCAGGCCGATGCGTTGCACGGTGTCGATAAAGGGCTCGTCACTCTCCCGGTAGCGGACGTAGGTGGCGATCAGGCGGGAGATCACATCCGGGATTTGTGCCGCACTGAACGATGGGCCAATCACCTTGCCCAGCGCGCTGGCCTTGCCCTGGGCACCGCCCAGGGTGATCTGGTACCACTCGCTGCCATTTTTATCGACCCCCAGGATGCCGATATTGCCGATATGGTGATGCCCACAGGCATTGATGCAGCCGGAGATATTCAGGCTGATATCGCCCAGGTCATGCAGGTAGTCGAGGTTGTCGAAGCGCTGCTGGATCGCCTGGGCGATAGGGATCGACTTGGCGTTGGCCAGGGCACAGAAATCGCCGCCCGGGCAGGCGATGATATCGGTCAGCAAGCCGACATTGGCGCTGCCCAGGCCCTGCTCGCAGGCCAGGGTCCACAAGGCATGCAACTGCGCCTTGGGCACATCCGGCAGCACGATGTTCTGTTCATGGGCGATGCGGATTTCACCGAAGCCGAACTGTTCGGCCCACTGCGCCACGGCGTCCATCTGCGCGGCACTCACGTCGCCCGGCGGCGCGGCGATCCCCGGCTTGGTGGACAGCACCACACTGCTATAGCCGGGTACTTTGTGGGGCTGCACATTGCGTGTCACCCAGCGCGCGAACGCCGGGCTGTCGGCCATGTGCGTGCCAAAGTCCAGGTCGGTATCGGGCAGGGCCTGATAGTCCGGTGGTACAAAGGCCGAGGCCACGCGCTGGTACTCATCCTCGGTTAATTGCGCCGGGCCATCGCGCAGGTGCTGCCACTCCTCCTCCACTTCCCGGGAAAACGCCTCGATACCCAGGGCCTTGACCAGGATCTTGATCCGCGCCTTGTATTTGTTATCCCGCCGGCCATGGCGGTTGTACACGCGCAGGACCGCTTCGACATACGACAGCAGATGCTGCCAGGGCAAGCCATCGCGAATCTGCAAGCCGAGGATCGGCGTGCGCCCGAGGCCACCGCCCACCAGCACGCGCAACAGCATCTGGCCGTCGGCGTCCTGATATAGATAAAGGCCGATGTCATGCATCATGATCGCCGCCCGGTCCTGGCGCGCCGAGCAGATGGCGATCTTGAACTTGCGCGGCAAAAACAGGAATTCGGGGTTGATGGTCGACCATTGCCGCAGGATCTCTGCGAGCGGGCGAGGGTCCAGCAGTTCGTCGGCGGCCACCCCGGCAAAGGCTTCGGTGGTGATGTTGCGCACGCAGTTGCCCGAGGTCTGAATCGCATGCATGTCGACTTCGGCCAGGCGCTGGAGGATGTCGGGGACCTGCTGCAACTCGATCCAGTTGAACTGCATGTTCTGGCGCGTGGTGAAGTGGCCGTAGCCGCGGTCGTAATCCCGGGCAATGCTCGCCAGGGTGCGCAACTGCTGCGCACCGAGGGTGCCGTAGGGAATCGCCACCCGCAGCATATAGGCATGCTTTTGCAGGTACAGGCCGTTTTGCAGGCGCAGCGGCAGGAATTCCTCTTCGCTCAAGTCGCCAGCGACAAACCGTTCGACCTGATCACGAAACTGCGCCACACGCTCGAAGACCAGAGCCCGGTCGTACTCATCGTACCGATACATCTCGCTACCTCATCATGGCTGACCGCGCTCGACGGCAGCGGTTTCTATGGGGGCGACTATGCACCTACAGCTCAAGACGTCACAGATTCAGCTAAAAACTAAAAAACCATATCAGCCACGGAATACCCCATGTTTTAAGGGATATATTCTGATCCGTATTAATGTAGTTTTTCTGAGCCTGTTTTGTTTTTCATGGATTTCCTACAGTGCCCGGGACTTGAAACCGTGGAAGACTGACCATGAGCACAGCATCAACCGGGCAGGCCTATAACTATAAGGTTGTCCGTCAATTCGTCATCGCCACCGTGGTTTGGGGCGTTATCGGCATGGCCATGGGCGTGTGGATCGCCTCGCAACTGGTATGGCCGGATATGAACCTGGACCTGCCCTGGACCACGTTCGGCCGGTTAAGGCCGCTGCACACCAGCCTGGTGATTTTCGGCTTTGCCGGCAGCGCGCAATTTGCCGCCAGCTACTACGCGGTCCAACGTACCTGCCAGGTGCGCCTGTACAGCGACTGGCTCGCCGCCTTTACGTTCTGGGGTTGGCAATCGGTGATCGTGATCATGCTGATCACCCTGCCCCTGGGCTACACCACCACCAAGGAATACGCCGAGATCGAATTCTCCGGCGCGGTGTGGATGACTGTGGTGTGGGTGGCCTACGCCATCGTGTTCTTCACCACCGTGGTACAACGCAAGACCCAGCACATCTACGTCGGCAACTGGTTTTTCGGCGCGTTTATCGTGGTGATCGCTATGCTGCACGTGGTCAACCACCTTTCCATCCCGGTGGACTGGTTCAAGTCCTACCCGGTGTATTCCGGCGCCACCGACGCCATGGTGCAGTGGTGGTACGGGCATAACGCGGTAGGGTTCTTCCTGACCACCGGGTTCCTGGGGATGATGTATTACTTCGTGCCCAAGCAAGTCGGGCGGCCGGTGTATTCCTATCGCCTGTCCATCGTGCACTTCTGGGCGCTGATCACCCTGTACATTTGGGCCGGCCCCCACCACCTGCACTACACCGCGCTGCCAGACTGGGCGCAGTCGTTAGGCATGGCCATGTCACTGATCCTGCTGGCGCCCAGCTGGGGCGGGATGATCAACGGCATGATGACCCTGTCGGGTGCCTGGCATAAATTGCGCACCGACCCGATCCTGCGGTTTCTGGTGTTGTCGTTGGCGTTCTACGGCATGTCGACCTTTGAGGGGCCGATGATGGCGATCAAGACGGTCAACGCACTGTCCCACTACACCGACTGGACCATCGGCCACGTCCACGCGGGTGCCCTGGGCTGGGTGGCGATGATCACCTTTGGCTCGCTGTACCACATGATCCCGAAAATCTTCGGCCGCGAGCAGATGTACAGCGTGCCGCTGATCAACCTGCATTTCTGGCTGGCAACCATCGGCACCGTGCTGTACATCGCCTCGATGTGGGTCAATGGCATCACCCAGGGCCTGATGTGGCGGGCGGTCAACGACGACGGCACCCTCACCTACTCGTTCGTCGAGGCCTTGCAGGCCAGCCACCCGGGGTTTGTGGTGCGGTTTGCCGGTGGGGTGTTCTTCCTGGGCGGCATGCTGCTGATGGCCTACAACACCTGGCGTACCGTACGGGTGGCTGACTTGAAGGTGGCGCACAGTGATGCGCAGATCGCCTGATGTGGGAGGTCATTTTCAACCTGGCGGCGGTGATCTGCCTGTATGGCGCCGTGGAGTACTGCCTGCGCGGGCAATCGGGAACCGAGCTGGATGAGGCGAGCCTGATACCGTTTGCCGACGACCCGGAAGTGGCGCGGCGGGTGGAGCTGGCGACGGGCAAGCAGGTCAAGGCGGTGGCGCCTGAAGAGGCCAAGCCGGGCTGGGGTAATGTAGAGCTCTAAAGCTCGGTGTTGGGCTTTTTGTGGGAGCGGGCTTGTGTGGGAGCGGGCTTGCCCGCGATGGCCATAGGTGTCTACACAGCTCGCTCTTTTTTGGTTATTGGGAATGAGTACATATCCGTTGCTGCGGTCACGGCGGCTATTGGTTCCGCTCTTACAGCGGGTCACTTTTGGAAAAGAGCCCCAAAAGTAACCAAAAGGGCTCTTGCCCCACCACTCGGTGCCTCGCCTAGGCTCGGCATGCCCGCAGTCAGGCATTGCTCCGTGGGCCCGCCGCGATCGGCCATCCATGGCCGTGTCGCGGCTACCCCGGCATCCATGCCGGGGTGCCCACTGCGCAATACCTGCCTGCGGCCATCGTGGTTTAACGGGGCACCTAAGATCAAGATCAAAAGCCAGATCAAAAGCAGAGCAACAGCAGAGCAACAGCAACAGCAATGCCAAAGCCGGGGCGCGAAGCTCCATTCCCCTGTGGGAGCTGTCTCGCCCTGCGAGGCTGCGATAGCGGTGTGTCAGACAACATAAAGGCTAGCAGTGCCGGCGCCATCGCAGCGATGCGGCGATCCGACAAGCCAGCTCCCACAGGTATATGCGCACGCTTCGACGATCAGGTCGGCTGTCAGGCCGCCTCGCTTTGCTTGTGATTTTGATCTTAGACGCCCCGTTAAACCACGCTGGCCGTCATCCGATATTGATTTGGGGGGTAACCCGGCAGGACGCCGGGTTACCCCCCAAATCAATGTCGGATGACGGGCACACCGAGCCTGGGCGAGGTGCCGAGTGGTGGGGCAAGAGCCCTTTTGGTTACTTTTGGGGCTCTTTTCCAAAAGTGACCCGCTGTAAGAGCGGAACCAATAGCCGCCGTGACCGCAGCAACGGATATGTACACAAACCCAGAAAAGAGTGGTTTAAATACTCATGCCGCGATGGCGGTATATCAGGTTAGGAATACTTGCCTGACACCCCGCTACCGCGGGCAAGCCCGCTCCCACATTTGCCCGGGGATCAGCCCCGTTCGCGCGGAATCAGGCTCTGCAACTGCAAGGCCAGAAAATTGGCATCAAAGGTGAACGTGTCCGGGTCTTTCAGGCCATTGGTTTTCTTCCACAGCCAATCATCATTCCCCGGCAACAACACCAGCGAAATACTGCCGTAGCGAGCAGCAGTCAGCCCCATGACCGACAACGAAATCAACCCACCCCCCCCCATCACATCCGGCACAAACTCCACCGGTTTGCCTGCAATATGAATGGTCAGTTTCTCGGTCTTGAAGGTCGACGTCTCCACCGGCACGCTTGGGCCAGACGCCACATAAGCCTCACGCTGCACCTCCAGCAAACCATCACGCTTGACCGGCGCCAACCACTGCTCGATCTCGCCGTACAGCTCAGTGATTTTCTGGGTCCAGCGGGCTGACTGCACCTCGAACTGCTGGCGCTTGTGCGCTTCGCTGTCGGCGTAGTGACGAAGCATCTCGCCCAATTGCTGTACATCGTCCATTGCGGTGTTCCTCGGGGACTGCAAACAACGATCATGGCAGATGCAGCAGCGCCGCGTATGACTAACGCTCACTGGTTGGGTAAGGTGTGGCTTTCGCCTATTCGCTTGAGGAGCTTTGCATGCGCACCATCGGCCTAATCGGCGGCATGAGCTGGGAGTCCAGCGCCGAGTATTACCGGATCATCAACCAGCAGGTACGCGACCGGTTGGGGCCGCTGCGCTCGGCACAAATCCTGCTGTACAGCGTCGACTTCGGCCCGGTGGAACAGGCCCAGCACGCCGGGCGCTGGGATGACGCGGCGCTGATCCTGCAAGACGCCGCGCGCCGCCTGCAAGCCGGTGGCGCCGACTGCATCGTGCTGTGTACCAACACCATGCATCTGCTGGCGCCGCAGATCGAAGCCGCCGTATCGCTGCCGTTTCTGCATATTGCCGATGCGGCCGGCGCAGCGGCGGTCAAGGCCGATACCCTGACCGTCGGCCTGCTGGGTACCGCGTTTACCATGGAACAGGATTTTCTCAAGGCACGCCTGGCAACCCAGGGCTTGAACGTGCTGGTGCCCGACGCAGCAGAACGCCACGCCGTGCACCGGATCATTTATGAAGAGTTGTGCGTCGGGGTGATCAGCGAAGCCTCACGCCAGGTTTACCAGCAGGCCATTGCCAACCTTGCAGCCCGTGGTGCCCAGGCGATTATCCTGGGGTGTACCGAAATTGGCCTGCTGATCAAACCCGAGCACAGCCACCTGCCGTTGCTCGACACCACCGAGCTGCATGCACAGGCTGCGGTGGCGTTTGCCCTGGGCGATCAGGCGGTCTGACGCAGGCGGGCCATGCTCAGGGCGTCGACAAATACGCCGTCACGCACGGCGTAATCGCGCAGCCGGCCTTCAGTCTCGAAACCGAATTTGCGGTACAACGCCTGGGCCGGCTCGTTGTCGACATACACCGTCAGTTCCACCCGGTGCAGGTTCATCCAGTTGTCGGCCACCTCCAGCGCCGCGCCCAGCAGTTGGCTGCCCACGCCCTTGCCCTGCCAGGCCACGGCCACCCCCATGCCGATGCCACCGACATGGCTTTGCCGACTGCGCGCATATTGCTCCAGGGTGCAGTTACCAATGACCTCGCCCGCCTGCACCGCCACCAGCCTGAGCAGTCGCTCATTGGTATCGGCCAGGCGCTTGCGCCACACCTCCAGCGACTGGAATGGCATCTGCAGCACCTGACGGCACACGGCCGGGTCGTTGTAGAGCGCACGCATGCCTTCGAGATGGCTTTCGGCAAAGCGCTGGATCACGATCGTGGAATCAGGTGTAGGCATTGTGTTTCATCCTTTGAAAGACAAGTGGCCGAGCAGTGTAGGCGGCGACAGCAAGCGCTGTCATCCGCGGCTACGTTGCGCGCCCAAGCGCCACACCCGCGCAATATCCGCCGCCCGCTCACGCAGCAACCGCGGTGCTTCGCTACAGGCCTGCTCCAGGCTCATCGGCCCGCCAGGCAAAGCAAACGCGGCGTCGACGCCATGGGCGTACATCTGCTCGTAGCCCTCGCCCAGCGTGCCGGCGATCACGATCACCGGAACACCGTGCAGCTTGGCCACCCGCGCCACGCCAAACGGGGTTTTGCCGCGCAGGGTCTGGGCGTCGAAGCGGCCTTCGCCGGTGATCACCAGGTCGGCGCCGCGCACGGCGTGTTTCAGGCCCACCAGTTCGGCGACCACCTCCACACCCGGGCGAAACTGCGCGCCGAGGAAGGCCTTGGCGGCAAAGCCCAGACCACCGGCCGCGCCGCTGCCCGGCTCGTCGCGCACGTCTCGGGGCAGCACCTCGGCGCAGTGGTCGGCAAAGTGTCCGAGGGCCTGGTCCAATTGCTCGACTTGGTGTGGGTTGGCGCCTTTTTGCGGGCCGAAAATCGCTGAGGCGCCGTGGGGGCCGCACAGGGGGTTGTTGACGTCGGCGGCGATGTCGAAACGCACCTGGGCCAGGCGCGGGTCCAACTGCTCAAGCTTGATCCGCGCCAGCTGCGCCAGGGCCAGGCCGCCGCGCGCAAGGGGTGTGCCTTGGGCGTCGAGCAGTTGCACGCCCAGGGCCTGCATGGCTCCGGCGCCGCCGTCATTGGTGGCGCTGCCGCCGATCGCCAGGATGATCCGCTGGGCCCCGGCGTCCAGGGCGGCGCGGACCAGCTCACCCGTACCGAAGGTGCTGCTGGAGCAGGCATCACGCTGCCCCGGCGGGACCCGTTGCAGGCCGCTGGCTTCGGCCATTTCGATGATTGCCGTGGCACTTTCAGCCAACCAGCCCCAGTGCGCCTCAACGGTGCCGCCCAACGGGCCTTGCACGATACAACTGCGCAATTGCCCGTGGCAGGCCGCGAGCACCGACTCCACCGTGCCTTCACCACCGTCCGCCATCGGGCACTGGATCAGTTCGGCATCCGGCCAGACTTGAGCCAACCCTTGGGCAATGGCCTTGGCCACGCCTTCGGCACTCAGGCTGTCCTTGAACGAGTCGGGGGCGATGATGACTTTCATGGGCTTTCTCCGGTTTTTATGACGCCCATGCTGCCAGTTGGCACCGGCAATGACGCCTGTCCAATGCACAAGCGTGGCTGGGGTTTGTTGTTCATTTCTACAAAAGCACCTCCTACACGGTTTGCGGCAGCAGTTGCACCCCCAGGTACAGCGCGAGCATGCCATCCAAGGTCAGGGGATCGACACCGCTCAATTCGGCAATGCGCTCCATGCGGTAGCGCAGGCTGTTGCGGTGGATGCCCAGGGCGTCGGCGCACGCTTGGCTTTGCCCGTCGTGTTCGCACCAACTGCGCAGCGTCGCCTGCAGTTGGCCGTTGGCGTCCTTGGCCAGGACCTTGCGTAACGGGTTGAGCAGTTCGTCGAGGGCGTCGTCGTTGCGATGGCGCCAGAGCATCACCGGCAATCGATAGCGGTTGAGGGTCAGCAGGCGTGACTGGGGCAGTACGTCGCGGCCATAGGCGAGCAAGTCCGCCACCCGCCGATAACAGCGGCGCAAGCCTGCCAACCCATCGGCCTGGCCACCCACGGCGACCCGCAGGATGTTCCAGCCCGAGGCCTCGAGTTTTTCCAGCAGGCGCGGGTTGTCCATCGGCACCGCCGCCGGGCGGCACCATAGCAACGAAAACTCTGCAGAGCTGACACACCAACTGTCCGGGTATCGGGAGGCCAGCCAGGCTGCCAGGGCTTCGGCGGTCTGCCCCGGGCCCAGTTCAAACAGATAGGGAGTGCGCGGCAACTGCGGCTTGAGCCCCAGTTGCTGGGCCTCATCCACCAGGCGCGGCGATTCGCCGCTGTCGGCCAGCAGCAACGCCAGAAGATCATCACAACGTTGACGTCGCCATTGCTGCTCCGCCTGTTGATGGCGCTGGCTGACCAGCATCTCGGCGGTCATGCGCACCAGTTCGGCATAGGTGCGCAGCAACTGCGGTTCACCACTGATGCCCAGCACGCCGATCAGGCGCTGATCATGCAGCAGCGGCAGGTTGATCCCCGGCGCCACACCCTTGAGGTGCTTGGCGGTCTGGCTATCGATTTCCACCACGCGGCCGTTGGCCAGGACCAACTGCGCGCCTTCATGGCGGGTGTTGATGCGCTCCGGTTCGCCGCTGCCGAGGATCAGGCCCTGGCTGTCCATGACGTTGACGTTATAGGGCAAAATGGCCATCGTGCGATTGACGATATCCTGCGCCAAGTCATGATCGAGTTCGAACATGGGGCTAAATTCCTTGAAAGCGCTGCATTACGCGATTGTTCAAAGGCACAGCGCAATGGATGGATCGCTGTGCGGGGGCACAAAGACATGGCACCGTCCCGTGACCGAGACTCTTGGGGCGATCAACGTTACCCGCGCATCGCGAAAAATCATAATAAAGAGAGAACGCCATGTCACAGAGCGCCGCCGCTACCCTGGCCAACGATGACGACAAAAACGCCGTCTACAAGCGCATCACCCTGCGCTTGATCCCCTTCATTTTCATCTGCTACCTGTTCAACTACCTGGACCGCGTCAACGTCGGCTTCGCCAAGTTGCAGATGCTCGACGCCTTGAAGTTCAACGAGACCGTGTACGGCCTCGGGGCCGGGATCTTCTTTATCGGCTACGTGCTGTGCGGCGTGCCGAGCAACCTGGCGTTGACCAAGTTCGGTCCACGGCGCTGGATTGCGCTGATGATGATCACCTGGGGCACCCTGTCCACCTGCCTGCTGTTTGTGACCACACCGACGCACTTCTACACCTTGCGCCTGTTTACCGGTGCCGCTGAAGCGGGCTTTTTCCCGGGCGTGGTGCTGTACCTCTCGCAGTGGTTCCCGACCTTCCGCCGTGGGCGGATCATGGCCCTATTCATGTCGGCAATCCCGGTGTCCGGCCTGCTCGGCAGCCCATTCTCCGGCTGGATCCTCAACCACTTCGCGGCGGGCCAGGGTGGCCTCGCGGGCTGGCAGTGGATGTTCCTGCTGCAAGGTGTTCCAACGGTCATCCTCGGCGCCCTCGCCTACTTCCTGCTCAGCGACAGCTTCGCCAACGCCAAATGGCTGACCGCCCATGAGCGCGCAGTGCTCGAGGCCGACCAGGCCACCGACCTGGCCAACAAGCCCAAGACCACCACTGATTCGCTGCTGGAAGTATTCAAGAACCCGGCGATCTGGGCGTTCGGCCTGATCTACTTCTGCATCCAGAGCGGCGTGTACGCCATCAACTTCTGGCTGCCGTCGATCATCAAGAACATGGGCTTTAGCGATAACCTGGTGATCGGCTGGCTGAGTGCGATCCCTTATCTGCTGGCGGCGGTGTTCATGTTGCTGGTGGGCCGCTCCGCCGACCTGCGCAAAGAGCGCCGCTGGCACCTGGTGGTGCCGATGCTGATGGGCGCTGTGGGCCTGATCATCGCGGTGAACTTCGCCACCACCCCAGCCATTGCGATTCTCGGCCTGACCATCGCCACCATGGGCGCCCTCACCGGCCTGCCGATGTTCTGGCCGGTGCCTACCGCCATGCTCAGCGCCGGCGCGGCCGCGGGCGGCCTGGCTTTGATCAACTCCATGGGCCAGATGGCGGGCTTCTTGAGCCCGTATGTGGTGGGGTTTGTGAAAGACGCCACCGGTTCCACCGACCTGGCGCTGTACCTGCTGGCGGCGGTGATCGTCGCGGGTAGTGTGCTGGCGTTGCGCATGACCCGTACCCTGAAGGCCTGACACGGCACAAAAAATGTGGGAGCGGGCTTGCCCGCGATAGCGGTGGATCAGTCCTATATATTGACTGACACGCCGCCATCGCGGGCAAGCCCGCTCCCACATTGGGTTCGGTGTTTACAGCAAACCGCCGCCGTCGATGTCGATCACGCTGCCGGTCATAAAACCATTTTCCATGGCCATCAAATAACCCGCCGCCACCTCCTCCGCCTGCCCCACACGCCCTACTGGCAACGCCCCACCCGCCTTGGCGAACATGCCCTGACGCTGTTCCTCAGGCATCCCCGCGTATGCCGGCGTGTCGATCACCCCTGGGCTGACCACGTTGACCCGCCGTGGCGCCAGTTCCTTGGCCAACTGCTTGCCCAACGCTTCGGTCGCGGCATTGATGCCGACCTTGATAAATTGCCCCGGCACCAGCTTGCGCCCGAGCTGCCCCGAGGTGAGGACGATGCTGCCGCGCTCGTCGAGAAAAGGCAGCGCCTGCTGTATTGCGCGCAAGGCGCCCCAGAGCTTCACATTGAAGTTGTCCTGGGCCAGTTGCAGGTCGGTGTCCTGCAGGTGCTTGGCCTGTACCGCCGGGCCCGAGGTGAAGACCAAGTGATCAAAACGCCCCACCGCTTCGAACAGGCGCTGCAGGGCGGCGCTGTCGGTGACGTCCACCGGCTCGCTGCGCACGCCATTGTCGACCGTCGACGACAGGCGGCGCCCGGCCAGTACCACGTGCGCGCCACGGGATGCCGCCTGTCGGGCGACTTCGGCACCAATGCCGCTGCTACCGCCAATCACCACCACGGTTTGGCCCTTGAGGGGAGATGTCATGGGAACTGCCTCGTCCTGAAAAAATGAGTGTTCATCTTCCCAGCTTGGCAATCGTGGAAAAATCCCAGTAAAACGACAGGATCTTTAAAGGATTTTTACAAATGAGCTCAATCCTCGACCTGGAAGTGTTTGTGCGCACCGCCGACAGTGGCAGCCTCTCGGCGGCCGCTCGCAGCCTTAGCCTGACCCCGGCCGCCGCCAGCATTGCCCTCAAACGCTTGGAAACTCGCCTGGGCATGCGCTTGCTGGCCCGCTCCACCCGCAGCATGCGCCTCACCGAAGAAGGCCGGCGCTACCTGGACAGCGTGCGGGTGGCCCTGGAAGCACTGGCTGAGGGAGAACAGGCGATCAAGCAACACGGCCAGAGCCTCAGCGGCTTGCTGCAACTGTCCGCGCCCTCGGATTTCGGACGCAATGTACTGCTCGGTTGGCTGGACCAGTTCAAGCGCGAACACCCGAATATCCGCCTGCAATTGCTGCTTAACGACAGCAACGCCGACCTGTTCCGCGAAACCGTGGACATCGCCCTGCGCTTTGGCGTGCCAAGGGATTCCAGCCTGGTGGCGCTGCCGGTGGTCGCCGATCACCGCCGTATCGCCTGCGCCAGCCCGGCGTACCTGGCACGCCACGGCACACCCCAGGTACCGGCCGAGCTGACGCAGCACAGCACCCTGCGCTACATGCGCCAGGGCCGGGCCAACAGCACTTGGTATTTTCGCCAGGGCACGTTGCTGGAAGAGGTCGAAGTGGGCGGCGACTACCTCAGTGATGACGGGGAAATCGTGCGGCGCTGGGCCCTGGCCGGCCACGGTATTGCCTACAAGGCCAACCTGGATGTAGCCGGCGATATCAAGGCCGGACGCCTGGTGCCGTTGTTCGGCGAATGGCAAGGCGAGCCCACGCCCTTCAACCTGATGTGCCCCCATCGCCTGCAAGTGTCGGAGCGGGTCAAAGTGCTGCATCGCTTCTTGCAGGCGCGCGCTGGCGAACTGCTCGCCGAATAAGCGGAACACGGCACAAAAACGCTGTGGCCAACGCGGTGGTAGGCACCGAGCCACCCACGTCGGGCTTGTTCTAGAGCCTTGCTCTCTGGTATTGCATAGCAACCGTCTGCGCTTTTGAGGAGTTCACCATGATTTACCGCACACTGGGCCAGTCAGGGCTCAAGGTCAGCGCCTTGACCCTGGGCACCATGATGTTTGGCGAACAGACCAACACCGAAGACTCGCTGCGTATCATCGACAAGGCCTGGGATCAGGGCATCAACTTTATCGACAGCGCCGACGTCTACACCGGCGGGCGCTCCGAGGAAATCGTCGGTGAAGCCATCAGCCGCCATCGCGCCGATTGGGTCGTCGCCTCCAAAGTCGGCTTCGGCCCGCCGGATGGCCTGCCCAACCGCAGCGGCCTGAACCGCAAGCGCATTTTCAACGCGCTGGAAGCCAGCCTCACCCGGCTCGACACCGACTACCTGGACATCTACTACCTGCACCGCGAAGACCACGACACCCCACTGGACGTCACGATTTCGGCGATCGGCGACCTGATCCGCCAGGGCAAGGTCCGTTACTGGGGGCTGTCCAACTACCGCGGCTGGCGCATCGCCGAAGTGGTGCGCGTGGCCGAACGCCTGGGGGTCGACCGGCCGATCATCAGCCAGCCGCTGTACAACATCGTCAACCGCCAGGCCGAGGTGGAGCAGATCACCGCCGCAGCCGCCTATGGCCTGGGCGTGGTGCCCTACAGCCCGCTGGCCCGCGGGGTGCTCAGTGGCAAGTACGCGCCGGATATCAGCCCCGAAGCCGGCAGCCGCGCTGCGCGCCAGGACAAACGCATCCTGGAAACCGAATGGCGCGTGGAATCGCTGCGCATTGCCCAGCAGATCCAGCAATACACCCAAGGCCGTGGCGTGGGGATTGTCGAGTTTGCGATTGCCTGGGTTTTGAACAACCAGGCCGTCAGCTCGGCGATTGTCGGGCCGCGCACCGAGGCGCAGTGGGATGCCTACACCGGGGCGCTCGATGTGAAGATCAGTGCTGAGGATGAGGCGTTTATTGACTCACTGGTGACGCCGGGGCATGCGTCGACACCGGGGTTCAATGATGTTGGGCATTTTGTTTCCGGGCGCATCCACCGCCCCTGAGCCCCTGTGGGAGCTGGCTTGCCTGCTCCCACATCAGCCCAGCGGCACATCCAGGCTGACCTTGACCCGGTCCATTACCACAATGCTGCGAAACCATTTGATATTGCGGTTCTCGTAGAACAGCGTGCGGGCCAGGGTTTCGTAGGCCTTCATGGTCTCCACCACAATCACCAGCATAAAGTCCGCATCGCCGGTGACGTAATAGCACTGCTGCACCTCGGGGATCGACATCTGCACCTTGAGCACATCGAGGTCCTCGATGTGGGTGCGTTCGGCGTGCACCTCCACCAGGATCGTGATCGGCTTGCCTACTGCATCCTGATTGACCACCGCCGTATTCGCGCTGATCGCCCCGCTCTGCTCCATGCGCTTGATGCGCCGCTGCACGGCGGCGGTCGACAGGTTGACCTGTTCGCCAATCACCCGCAGCGCGGTGGTGTTGTCGCGTTGCAGGTGCTTGAGAATCGCGCGGTCGAAATCATCCAGGGGCGGCTGGGGGCTGACGGGCATGCTGGCGAACCTTGGAGGTGAGAAAATTTCCCATAAGATGCCGTAAAACAGAGCAAACGTCTCACCTCAAAAGCAATATATTCCCACCTGAAATTCCCCCCCTCTTTTGTTTGAATCGGTTTGGCGAGGACTGCGTGTCTAAAGGCGTTGTTTTATCGGTAGCGGCCTCGGTGTTGTTTGCCGTGATGTATTACTTCACATCACTGCTTGCCCCCTTGAGTGGCCTGGAAATTTTCGGCTGGCGCATGCTGCTGACCGTGCCGTGCATGACGGTATTTATGGTGGTCAGCGGCGAGTGGCGTCAGGTGTGGCAATTGCTGCGATTGCTTGCGGGCAAGCCACGGCTGATCGGTGGGATTGTGCTGTCGTCGGTGCTGCTGGGGGTGCAACTGTGGCTGTTTATGTGGGCGCCGCTCAATGGCCGCAGCCTGGATGTGTCCCTGGGCTACTTCCTGCTACCGCTGACCATGGTCCTGACCGGGCGCCTGGTGTATGGCGAAAAACTCTCGCGGCTGCAGCTGATCGCAGTGGTGTTTGCGGCGATTGGCGTGCTTAACGAGTTGTACCAGGTGGGTGGTTTTTCCTGGGCGACGCTGCTGGTGATCATCGGTTACCCGATCTACTTCGTGCTGCGCAAACGCCTGGGCACCGATCAGTTGGGCGGCCTGTGGCTGGATATGGCGCTGATGCTGCCGGTGGCCTTGTGGTTTGTCCAAAGTGGCGAACAGGGCTTCGCCGTGCTGGATGCACACAAAGGGCTGTATGGATTGATCCCGATGCTCGGGCTGATCAGTGCTTCGGCGCTGGTGTGCTACATCATCGCCAGCCGCCTGTTGGCGTTCAGCCTGTTCGGCCTGCTCAGCTATGTGGAACCGGTGCTGTTGCTGGGGGTGGCGTTGCTGCTGGGGGAAAGCATCGGGCCGGGTGAATGGCTGACCTATATCCCGATCTGGCTGGCGGTGATGGTGCTGGTGTTCGAAGGGTTCAAGCATCTGGTGCGTCAGCGCCGGGCTTGAACGGGAAAGGTGTAGGAGCCGGCAAGCCGGCTCCTACAGGGGGCTAGGATCAGTCGGTGGTCAACACACCACGACGAACCTGGTCACGCTCGATCGACTCGAACAGGGCCTTGAAGTTACCTTCGCCGAAACCGTCATCACCCTTGCGCTGGATGAATTCGAAGAACACCGGGCCCATCAGGGTTTCCGAGAATATCTGCAACAGCAGGCGCTTGTCGCCGGCCACGGACGAACCGTCCAGCAAGATACCCCGCGACTGCAACTGCTCCACCGGTTCGCCGTGGTTTGGCAGGCGGCCTTCGAGCATCTCGTAGTAGGTGTCCGGCGGCGCGGTCATGAAGCGCATGCCGATCTTCTTCAACGCGTCCCAGGTCTTGATCAGGTCGTCGGTGAGGAAGGCCACGTGCTGGATGCCCTCGCCGTTGAACTGCATCAGGAACTCTTCGATCTGGCCGGCGCCTTTGGACGACTCTTCGTTCAACGGGATGCGGATCATGCCATCCGGGGCGCTCATGGCCTTGGAGGTCAGGCCGGTGTATTCGCCCTTGATGTCGAAGTAGCGCGCTTCGCGGAAGTTGAACAGCTTCTCGTAGAAGTTGGCCCAATAGACCATACGCCCGCGATAGACGTTGTGGGTCAGGTGGTCGATGACCTTCAAGCCGGCGCCCACTGGGTTGCGGTCCACGCCTTCGATAAACACGAAGTCGATATCGTAGATCGAGTTGCCTTCACCGAAACGGTCGATCAGGTACAGCGGCGAGCCGCCGATGCCCTTGATGGCCGGTAGGTTCAGTTCCATCGGGCCGGTTTCGATATGGATCGGCTGGGCACCCAGCTCCAGGGCACGGGTATAGGCCTGTTGCGAATCCTTGACGCGGAACGCCATGCCACACACCGACGGACCGTGCTCGGCGGCAAAGTACGAAGCGATGCTGTGGGGTTCGTTGTTGAGGATCAGGTTGATCGCGCCCTGGCGGTACAGGTGCACGTTTTTCGAGCGGTGGGTTGCCACCTTGGTGAAGCCCATGATCTCGAAGATCGGCTCCAGGGTGCCCGGAGTCGGCGATGCGAATTCGATAAATTCAAAGCCCATCAGGCCCATTGGGTTTTCGTATAGATCTGCCATGATTTGGCGCCTCATCATCTTTTTTAGAATTAAGTAAATTAATTGCCAGCAAGGATGAGGTGAGCAGGTGGCGCACAGGAAATGCCCCGCACGCTGCGGGCGAGGAAGTCACCGTAGATGAGTTGGAACCCGAGTAGCTTCATGGTTGAGTCATTCTCTTACGGGCGTCTCTGACGGACGAGGCCTGCATGGAAACAGGCGCTTATTCTTGTATGCGTAAACCGATTCTACACAGCGTAAACAGCTTTGTCCGTATTCCTTATCAAATCCCTATGCCCAGGCGGGCGCAAGGGGTTTATTGCCCAGATAGATGCCCGGCAGGATCAACGGGCGCGGGTTGCATCAGGGGTGGCAGGGCAAGATCCAGGCTGGCGTGGGGGGCAACCATGCCCTGCTGATCGCTGGGGACCACCTGCCCGCCCACAACCAACGCGACGTCATGGAACGTCACATGGAAAGGCGACGGGTTGAAGACACGCAGGACCGCCGGTTTGCCGGTGTGCAGCGTCCAGATCAGTTGCCCCGGCGCATCCTCGGGGCTACCCGACAAGCCCTGGGGCCGGAAAAACACCTTGGTGCGAATGCGAAAGGCGAAACGCAACTGGTTCTGGCGCTCTGCAGCCGCGAATGCTTCCGGCTGGCGGGTCGCGGGCGGCACCTCCAGCACGTTGAGCCAGAATAGCGATTCCCTGTCCCTGGGCAGCGGTTCCTGGGTATACGCCAGGCGTATGGCCTGGCTCTTGCCCGGATCCAGGCGAAACACCGGCGGGCTGAGGGTGAACGGCACCTCACTGTGCTCGGCAGTCAGCCGTGCATCACCGCCATCCAGCCACACCTGCACCAGGCGCGCGGCATGTGCGTCATCGTTGCTCACCTGCACGGTGATTTCCCTGCGCGGCTCAGGGTAAATCTGCCGGGTGCCACTGATGATCACCCCGGCCTGTGCCTGCCCGAAGACCAGGCACAGGCAGAGCGCTACGTGCAGGCGTGCTACGCAACCCATGGCCCGGGCCCTCGGTCTATCGGGCGATCAGGGAAAGATCACCGAGTACTGCACCGCCGTAGTCACCAGCCCTACCCCCGCCGCCCCGCCCGTGGCGATGTAACGTGCCGCAAAGGGCAAGG
Organism: Pseudomonas sp. DD1; assembly: GCF_044510355.1. Classification (NCBI taxonomy): domain Bacteria; kingdom Pseudomonadati; phylum Pseudomonadota; class Gammaproteobacteria; order Pseudomonadales; family Pseudomonadaceae; genus Pseudomonas; species Pseudomonas sp. DD1. The sequence goes on from NZ_MSAJ01000005.1 coordinate 84,228, forward strand.
TTGCCAGGCCGCCGGTAACCGTAGCCGTGCTCGAAGCATGGCCGGTACGCAAGTCCATCGGCTTCTGGGTGGCGCCGTCGAGAATTTGCACCTCTACTTTGGCGGCAGCGGTTTTGGGGGCCATGTTGCGCAAGTTGCCGGTGGCCGGATTGATCGCCGGGCTGGTGCTTTCATACAACACAGCCACCTTGGTCGCATCCGCACAACTGGCGCCGCCGCCCACATAAATAAAGAATGGCTTGGCGCTGGCGGTTGCCCCCTCCGTCGACAGGGCGCTGGCTTGCACTTTGTCCAGGACCACCGGAAAGTTCGCACCGGAGCCCGCGAAACCACCGGTCCCGCCACTGATCGTGCAGGTGGTGCCGGTGATTTCTCCGGTCAGGGTGATGGTGCCATCGGCGGCAGTGGCCAACGGTACGGCAAGCCCGCAAGCAAGCAGCAAGGCAATCGCCAGGACATGGTTTTTCATACACGTGTTCCTAAGGGTTAAGGCGAGCCCCGGTCAGACGACGCGCAGGCACAAGCCCGCCCGCCGAGTTCGAGCTCAATGCACCAAAACTGTTGGTTCTTGAATGGCAGCCTCTTCACGAGACTGAAGTTTTTTCTGACAGGCACTGATCCAAGCAACAACGCAATAGACCAAACAATTTTTTCTCGTCAAAATATGTTGCAAAGTTTGGCAAGATTAAAAAACACGCACAACTAGCCAAGTCGTTAGGTCTACGCTTTGCTAATGCCATAGACCAACTATCATTGTTACTTCAGACGTACTGCCTGTAGCCGCTACCAGGCCCTTCCCTCACTTTGCTACAGGCTGCGTAAATGCCACTTACCCTCAAAGGTCCGCGCAAGCGCGCCGCCCGCTCCTTGATCACGGTCCTGTGCGGCCTGCTGCCGATTCTGCTGGGAGTGGCCATCCTGCACCTCCAGGCAAAACGCACCCTGGAGCACAGCACGTCGCAGACGGCGACCGAGGCCGTGCGCCAATTCGACCTGATGCTCGACAACACCGCCCGTGCCGCCCAGGAACTGCTGCCGCTGGCGGGCAAGGCCTGTGACAACGCGGTGCAACTGGCGCTGCGCGAGCAAGTCACACGGCGCCCCTTTGTACGCGCAACCACCTTGTCGTGGAAAAAGTCCATTTATTGCACCTCGCTGTTTGGTGACACCCACGTGTCTGCGGTCAATCCTGACGACTACGTCGAGGGTCGCCTGTGGCTGATGAATGGCAACCCGGTCACCCCCGATACCGCCCTGTTGGTGTACCGGCTGGTGGAGGGCGACCAGGCTGCGTTTGCTTCGATTGACGGTTACCACCTGACCAATGCCCTGCGCCTGATCAGCCGCTACGCGGACCTGGTGTTGCAGGTCGGCCCCAATTGGTTGGGCAGCGACGGAAAAGTCAAAAACAGTGCGCCGCCGGAGTTTCCCGTGGCCCACCAGCACCTCGCCTCCCAGCGCTACGCGTACAGCGTGGAAGCCGGCATGCCCGAAGGGGAAGTCTGGCGGTATATGGAAGCGCGCTACCCGGCGCTGTTCAGCCTGCTGGTGTTTTTCGGCGTGCTGGCCGGCGTGCTGGCGCACTGGGTGCAAAAACGCTCCTCCGCCCCCACCCACGAACTGCAGCGGGCGTTGGGCGCCAATGAGTTCGTGCCGTATTACCAACCGGTGGTTCGTGGCGATAACCTTCAATGGGCCGGCTGTGAAGTCCTGATGCGCTGGCAGCACCCCAAGGAAGGCCTGGTGCGCCCCGACCTGTTTATCCCCCTGGCCGAACACTCCGGGCTGATCGTGCCCATGACCCGCGCCTTGATGCGCCAGGTCGCCACACAACTGGCGCCCCATGCCGATCGCCTGGGCAGCAATTTCCATGTGGGGATCAATATCACCGCCCGGCATTGCCAGGACCTGGTGTTGGTGCAGGACTGCCAGGAGTTCCTCGCCGCCTTCAAGCCGGGCCAGGTACTGTTGACGCTGGAGTTGACCGAGCGCGAACTGATCGAACCCACCGAGGTCACCCGCCAGCTGTTCCAGGCCCTGCACGAACTGGGCGTGATGATCGCCATTGATGACTTCGGCACCGGCCACTCCAGCTTGGGTTATTTGCGTAACTTCAATGTTGACTACTTGAAGATTGATCAAAGCTTTGTGGCCATGATCGGAGCCGATGCGTTATCGCGGCATATACTCGACAGCATCATTGAGTTATCCGGCAAGCTTGATTTAGGCATCGTCGCCGAAGGCGTGGAAACCCAAGAGCAATGTGACTATCTGGCCGCGCAAGGTGTGGACTTCTTGCAGGGCTACCTGTTTGGTCGCCCGGAGCCTTTTGACGCATTCATTAAATCTTTGCGGCGCGATTGAATATCCATCTAGCATCAGATGAAAAATTGTTATTTATACAAAAGACGTGATTTACTCGTGGCGCATTAACTACTACAATTTTTCCTGCCTGCGCCGAATCGGCAGGAGAACCACTTTTACCGAGTCATGCTGAGGCTCTTGGCTTATAGCTTTGTTTGCAGTGGGTATCAGCCAAATACACTATTGGAGTAAATATTTTGTCCAGACTCGCCGAATTTCGTGCCGCAGAAAAAGCCCTTCAAGAACAGCTTGCCCAGCTGGAATCCCTGAAGAACGACGCTGGCCTGAAGAAAGAAATCGAATTTGAAGAAAAGCTTCAAGGGCTGATGAAAACCTACGGCAAGAGCCTGCGCGACATCATCTCCATCCTTGATCCAAACCCAGGCAAGTCGGGGATCCAAGTGGCAGCCGCCCCCAAAACCCGCCGCGCACGCGTGGTCAAGGTGTATCACAACCCGCACACGGGTGAACTGATTGAAACCAAGGGCGGCAACCACCGCGGCTTGAAGGCCTGGAAAGAACAGTATGGCGCTGCCACTGTAGATTCCTGGCTGCGCGGCTAATACAGGCGCACTAATAAAAAGCCCCGCTGATGCGGGGCTTTTTTGTTTTTGCGCCTCGATTTCAAACGCTGCCGCGTGCGAAAGTGAACTTTGAAATACACTCCACTTCGAAGACATTCGCCGAACAGCCGCTGTACACCGCAGTCCTGTAGTTATGGGTTTTTCTGTCAATGTGCCATGTCAGGCATCTAGCCATCGCCGATCAAAGTTTCAGGCTTGCACGTACCGAGCTGACTTCTTCCTTGCTCGACTCATAGGCAGCGGCTTGCCCGGCATATGAAAAAACATAGGCCTTATTCGTATCGACAGCACCCACCAGTGTTTGCGAGAGCACATGCCGACCGTTCTCGGTAATCACGCAGGTAGTTTCCAGCGCCTCAAGATGACTTAAGGTGCTTGAGTGAATCTTGTTGCAGACACTTTGATAACCACTGCGGGCAAAGTCCTTCTGGATGGACTTGCGCATCTCCAGCAACACCCCTTGCAGATTGACCACATGCCCAGGCTCGATCGGCGTACCCGTCAACTCCATGACCATCAGCGTCTCGCCGTTCTCATCGTTCTTGATCGCGCGCTGGCGCGACACCGGTGACGGCGTGGCTGGCGCATCGGCATCCGCCACCACCTCCTCCACCTGCCAGCCGCTGGGCCAATGAATCTCGGGGTCTGCCGCCAGTGCAACGGTGCTGCCCAAGACAAGCCACAAGGCGGCCAACAATGGTTTGTTCAATCGGCTCATTGCAAAAAACACTCGAAGTTCAAGCCGCAAAGTTTGAGCCCGCCCAGGGGATGGCCGCAAGGCCCGGGTGCGTTTTTCATTTGGCGCGGCCGGTGCAGCTTGCGTATCATGATCCGGCTACACGGATCTGCCGCACGCCAAGGGACCGCTCAAATCACGAGCTGCGTCTGCCCCATTTTTTCTGGAGGGCCCATGAGCCTGCACGAATTGAACACCTTCCCGGGCGTCACCGCCCAACCCGACACCGCCACTTCGAACTTCGTGTTCAACCACACCATGCTGCGGGTCAAGGACATCACTAAGTCCCTGGACTTCTATACCCGCGTCCTGGGCTTTTCTCTGGTTGAAAAACGCGACTTCCCGGAAGCCGAATTCAGCCTGTACTTCCTCGCCCTGGTCGACAAGGCGCAGATTCCAGCCGATGCCGCCGCGCGCACCCAGTGGATGAAGTCGATCCCGGGCATCCTGGAACTGACCCACAACCACGGCACCGAAAACGATGCCGACTTCGCCTACCACAATGGCAACACCGACCCGCGCGGGTTTGGCCATATCTGCATTTCGGTGCCGGATATCGTCGCGGCCTGCGAGCGCTTTGAAGCCTTGGGCTGTGATTTCCAGAAGCGCCTGACCGATGGGCGGATGAAAAGCCTGGCGTTTATCAAGGATCCGGATGCGTACTGGGTTGAGATCATTCAGCCAGCGCCGCTGTAAACCGGTTTGTTGCCCCTGTAGGAGCGTATCACCGTGGCGTAACGGTCACGCCGAGTCGCCTGCCTCGCAGGCCAGCTCCCACAAAAGCAACACCCACAAAAAACCCATGATCACTCATGGGTTTTTTAGTATCGGGCCTTACGCTCGGATCAGGTAATCAAAAGCACTCAGGGAAGCCTTGGCGCCCTCGCCCACCGCAATCACGATCTGCTTGTACGGCACGGTGGTGACGTCACCGGCGGCAAACACGCCGGGCAGTGAGGTCTCGCCACGGGCATCGACAATGATCTCGCCACGGGGCGACAGCTCCACGGTGCCCTTGAGCCAATCGGTGTTAGGCAACAGGCCGATCTGTACAAAGATACCTTCCAGGTCGACGGTCTTGAACTCGCCGGTATCACGGTCTTTGTACGCCAGGCCAGTAACCTTCTGGCCATCACCTTTGACTTCACTGGTCAGCGCACTGGTGATCACGTCAACGTTCGGCAGGCTGTAGAGCTTGCGCTGCAATACGGCGTCGGCGCGCAACTTGCTGTCGAACTCCAGCAAGGTCACGTGGCTGACAATACCGGCCAGGTCGATGGCTGCTTCAACGCCGGAGTTACCGCCACCGATCACTGCCACGCGCTTGCCCTTGAACAGCGGACCATCGCAGTGCGGGCAGAAGCACACACCCTTGGCCTTGTATTCCTGCTCGCCCGGCACCCCCATTTCGCGCCAGCGGGCACCGGTGGCCAGGACCACAGTCTTGGACTTGAGGGTCGCACCGCTTTCAAAGCGAATTTCATGCAACTCACCGGGATTTTTCGCCGGGATCAGGCTGCTGGCGCGCTGCAGGTTCATGATGTCCACGTCGTACTGACGCACGTGGGCTTCCAGGGCGCTGGCGAGTTTCGGGCCTTCGGTTTCCTGCACCGAGATAAAGTTCTCGATGGACATGGTGTCCAGTACTTGCCCACCAAAACGTTCGGCGGCCACACCGGTACGAATACCTTTACGCGCGGCGTAGATCGCGGCGGCAGAACCGGCCGGACCACCACCGACGACCAGCACATCGAACGCGTCCTTGGCGCTGATTTTCTCGGCGGCCTTTTCGATACCGCTGGTGTCGAGCTTGGCGAGGATTTCTTCCAGCCCCATGCGGCCCTGGCCGAAGTTCACGCCGTTGAGGTAGACGCTGGGCACCGCCATGACCTGGCGCTCGTCGACTTCCGCCTGGAACAGTGCGCCATCAATGGCCACGTGGCGGATGTTGGGGTTGAGCACGGCCATCAGGTTCAGCGCCTGGACCACGTCCGGGCAGTTCTGGCAGGACAGCGAGAAGTAAGTCTCGAAGTTGAACTCACCTTTAAGGCTGCGAATCTGTTCAATCACTTCGACACTGGCCTTCGACGGGTGGCCACCGACTTGCAGCAGGGCCAGCACCAACGAAGTGAATTCATGACCCATGGGGATGCCGGCAAAACGCAGGCTGATATCGGCACCCGGGCGGTTGATGGAGAACGACGGCTTGCGCCCATCATTGCCATCGGTTTTCAGGGTAATCAGCGTGGTGAGGCTGGTTACGTCCTGCAAAAGAGCAAGCATTTCCTGGGATTTCGCACCGTCGTCGAGGGAGGCAACGATCTCGATCGGCTGGGTGACCCGCTCCAGGTATGACTTCAACTGAGCTTTAAGATTGGCGTCCAACATACGGGCGATTTCCTATTTCAAATCAATTCGGTAAAAAAAACGCCCGAGCGAATCTCGCCCGGGCGTTTTTGAGGGCGGTGCGGCTTACTTAAGGTGCGGCAATCCGCCCTTGATACTTCACAGACTTAGATCTTGCCGACCAGGTCCAGGGACGGAGCCAGGGTAGCCTCGCCTTCTTTCCACTTGGCTGGGCACACTTCGCCTGGGTGGGCAGCGACGTACTGGGCGGCCTTGATTTTGCGCAGCAGCTCGGAAGCGTCACGGCCAACACCGCCGTCGTTCAGTTCAACGATCTTGATCTGGCCTTCAGGGTTGATCACGAAGGTGCCACGGTCTGCCAGGCCAGCTTCTTCGATCAGCACGTCGAAGTTGCGGGAGATGGTCAGGGTTGGGTCGCCGATCATGGTGTACTGGATTTTGCCGATGGCTGGCGAAGTGTTGTGCCAGGCAGCGTGGGCAAAGTGGGTGTCGGTGGACACGCTGTAGATCTCGACGCCCAGCTTCTGGAATTCGGCGTAGTTGTCAGCCAGGTCTTCCAGTTCGGTTGGGCAGACGAAGGTGAAGTCGGCTGGGTAGAAGAACACGACAGACCACTTGCCTTTCAGGTCAGCGTCCGACACGTCTACGAAGTTGCCGTTTTTGTAAGCGGTGGCTTTGAACGGTTTTACTTGGCTGTTGATGATAGGCATCGTTGACTCTCCGTCAGGGGTTAGTAAGTTGATGGGTGAATCCTACCCAGTCTCATCGCCGATGGCTCATTGCCAAACCTGATGCCGCCGATTGGTTTTGGCTATCAACCAACTGTATTAATAGAAGAAATCTTAAAGCAGCGGATCGCGGGCCTGAGTCATGCCAAGAAAGGGCGTCGCTTCAACATAGCGCATGGCGGACTTCATGTCCTTCCAGCCGACGTAACTCATCAACGACTTCAAATCCCAACCGCTGCGATGGGCCCAGGTGGCGAAGCCCCGGCGCAAGGAGTGGCTGGTGTACTGCTCGGCAGCAATGCCCGCGCGCCCGAGGGCCTGGCGTAGCAGAGGGATCACGCTATTGGCGTGCAACCCCTCCTCGCCCAGGTTGCCCCAGCGATCGATCCCGCGAAACACCGGGCCGCGCACCAGGGCCGAGGCACTCAGCCATTCGGTATAGGCCTGCACCGGGCACAAGCGCAGCAGTGCCGGGGTCTGATAGGTCTGGCCGAGGTTCTCGCGGTCACTCTTGCTGCGCGGCAAGTACAGGGTGATACCCGCGCCTGGCACCGCCTGCACATGCTCGATCTGCAGCCGACACAGGTCATCACTGCGAAAACCACGCCAGAAGCCCAGCAGGATCAAGGCCGCGTCGCGCTTGGCGCGCAGCCAGCGCGGCCGATCGCCCTCTGTCCGCGCCTGCTCAGCTTCGCGCTCAAGCCAATTGACCACCTGCTCCAGGTGCTGGAGCTGCAAGGGCTCGGCCTGTTTTTCCTGGGCCGGGTGCACCGCGCGGATGCCCTTGAGCACCTTGCGCACCACCGGCGCTTTGGTCGGGTCCGGGAAACCCTGGCTGGAATGCCATTGCGCCAGCGCCGACAAGCGCAATTTCAGGGTATTGACCGACAACACCCCGGCGTAAGCCACCAGATAACGGGCCACGCTGTCGCTGGTGGCGGGCAGGAAGCCACCCCAACTCACTTCAAAGTGCTCGATGGCGGCGCGATAGCTGCGGCGAGTGTTATCGCGGGTGGCGGCGTTCAGGTAACGATCAAGTTCACTCATAGCGCTATCGCCAAGGGGTTGGTGTACGGGCATAGGGGGTGAATCTGCGTCAAATGGGTCATCACACGGGATAATACGCCAATATCCCATCTGTAAAATCATCAATTTAAAGGCATTTTTATTCGTGATACAGTATGTATTTACATAATACATACCACAGTACTAAATCGACGGAGACCCCATGGCTCGCGGCGGCATCAATAAAGCAGTAGTTCAAACGGCACGCCTGGCAATCCTCGCCCGCGGCGAAAACCCCAGCATTGATGCGGTACGCATCGAAATGGGCAATACCGGCTCGAAAACCACCATCCACCGCTATTTAAAGGAGCTGGACGAGAGCGAAACCCGCCTCGCCATTACCGAGGCGCCCATCGACGATGAGCTTGGCGAGCTGGTCGCACGCCTGGCCCAGCGCTTGAAAGAGAAGGCTCAGGAACCCATCGACCAGGCCCTGGCGCAGTTCGAGCAGCAGAAAACCGCCCTGCTCACCCAGGTAGAGGCACTGACCGCAGCCCACAACCAGCTCCAGCAGCAATTTGATATTCAGGCCGCCGCCCTGGCGGAAGAAAGCGCAGCCCTGCAGACCGCCAGCACCAGCCTGCAAACCGAGCAAACCCGTAACGCCGGACTCAGCCAGGCGTGCAGCGACTACGAGCTACGACTCGCGGACAAGGACGAACAGATTCGCTCGCTGGAAGACAAACACCTGCACGCCCGCGACGCCCTTGAGCACTACCGCACTGCGATCAAAGACCAACGCGAACAGGAACAACGCCGCCACGAAGGCCAACTGCAGCAACTGCAGGCCGAACTGCGTCAGGCCCAGCAGAGCGCCATGGTGCGCCAGGACGAAATCACCCAGTTGCACCGTGACAATGAACGGCTATTGATTGAGCACCGGGTCACGGCGAAGGAGTTGGCGACTCTGCAAGAGCAAAGCCGCAAGGATCAGGCCCAGCAACTCAAGCTGAGCGAACAGGTAAGCCTGATTGATAGCGAGCGCACCCTGCTCCAGGAGCGTCTGCGGGTTGCCGTGCTGGACAACCAGGCACGGCAGGAGGCCCTGGCCGAGCAGCAGCACAGCCGCAAAACCCTGGAACTGGAGCTGCTCAAGGCCCAGGCCACCATTGAGGCGCTGCGCCTGGCCGCCGTCGTTGCAACGGCGCCAGAGGCAACAGGGAATACCTGATCAGCCAGCGACAGGCGTGCGCATGGTGACAAACTCTTCCGCCGCCGTCGGGTGCACGCCGATGGTCTCGTCGAAATGCTGCTTGGTCGCCCCCGCCTTGAGGGCGATCGCCAGGCCCTGGACAATCTCGCCCGCATCCGGCCCGACCATGTGGCAACCCAGCACCTTGTCGGTATCGGCATCGACCACCAGCTTCATCAGCGTGCGCTCCTGGCACTCCGTCAGGGTCAGTTTCATCGGCCGGAAGCGGCTTTCGAAAACCTGCACGTTATGCCCATCGGCCCGCGCCTGCTCTTCGCTCAGGCCCACGGTACCGATATTCGGCAAGCTGAACACTGCCGTGGGGATCATCGCGTAATCCACCGGGCGGTACTGCTCAGGCTTGAATAGACGCCGCGCCACCGCCATGCCTTCAGCCAATGCCACGGGCGTCAGTTGCACGCGACCAATCACGTCCCCAATGGCCAGGATCGACGACTCGGCGGTCTGGTACAGATCGTCAACCTCGACAAAGCCACGCTTGTCCAGCTTGACCCCGGTGTGCTCCAGGCCCAGGTTATCCAACATCGGGCGCCGGCCCGTGGCGTAGAACACGCAATCGGCTTCCAATACACGACCGTCTTTCAGGGTGGCCTTGAGGCTGCCATCGGCCTGCTTGTCGATACGTGCGATATCGGCGTTGAATTGCAGGTCCAGGCCACGCTTGGTCAGCTCTTCCTGCAAGTGCTTGCGCACCGCGCCATCAAAGCCACGCAGGAACAGATCGCCGCGATACAGCAACGACGTCTGCGCGCCCAGACCATGGAAAATCCCGGCAAATTCCACCGCGATATAACCACCACCCACCACCAGTACGCGCTTGGGCAGTTGCTTCAGGAAGAACGCCTCATTGGAACCAATGGCATGCTCATGCCCCGGAATCTCGGGGATCTGCGGCCAACCGCCCGTGGCGATCAAGATGTGCTTGGCCGTGAAGCGCTCGCCGTTGATCTCGACCTCGTGGGGGCCGGTCAGACGCGCATGGCCTTCGTGCAGGGTCACCCCGCTGTTAACCAGCAAGTTACGGTAAATACCGTTGAGGCGATTGATCTCGCGATCCTTGTTGGCGATCAATGTCGCCCAATCAAAGTTCGCTTCGCCCAAGGACCAGCCAAAGCCGCTGGCTTGTTCGAAGTCTTCGGCAAAGTGCGCGCCATACACCAACAGTTTTTTCGGCACGCAGCCAACGTTGACACAGGTACCGCCCAGGTAGCGGCTTTCCGCCACGGCCACCTTCGCGCCAAAACCTGCGGCGAACCGCGCCGCCCGTACACCACCGGAACCGGCGCCAATCACATAAAGATCAAAATCGTAGGCCATTTCACTCTCCTCGGCAGGGCATCAGGATACCCGCTTGCGCCCAAAAAACCAGAAAGCCACCCGAAGGTGGCTTTCTTGAGACTCAACAGGCAATGCTTAATCAGTAAGCCTTGCCAGTCTTGTAGAAGTGCTCGTAGCAGAAGTTGGTCGCCTCGATGTAGCCTTCAGCGCCACCGCAGTCAAAACGACGGCCCTTGAACTTGTAGGCAATCACGCAACCGTCTTTGGCCTGTTTCAGCAAAGCATCGGTAATCTGGATTTCGCCGCCCTTGCCTGGCTCGGTTTCTTCGATCAGCTTGAAGATATCCGGGGTCAGGATGTAGCGACCAATGATTGCCAGGTTCGACGGGGCATCTTCCGGCGCCGGCTTCTCGACCATGTCGCGAACGCGGATCAGGCCATCACCGATGTCATCACCGGCGATCACCCCGTACTTGTTGGTTTCCGCAGGGTCGACTTCCTGCACCGCAACGATGGTGCAGCGGTACTTCTGGTAGAGCTTGACCATCTGGGTCAAGACGCCGTCGCCTTCCAGGTTGACGCACAGGTCGTCCGCCAGGACCACGGCAAACGGTTCGTCACCGATCAGTGGGCGACCGGTAAGGATCGCGTGGCCAAGGCCTTTCATCTGGGTTTGACGGGTGTAGGAGAACGAGCACTCGTCGAGCAGCTTGCGGATACCGACCAGGTATTTTTCCTTGTCAGTGCCCTTGATCTGGTTTTCCAGCTCGTAGCTGATATCGAAGTGGTCTTCCAGTGCGCGCTTGCCACGGCCGGTGACGATGGAGATTTCGTTGAGGCCGGCATCCAGTGCCTCTTCGACGCCGTACTGGATCAGTGGCTTGTTTACCACCGGCAGCATTTCTTTAGGCATGGCCTTGGTCGCTGGCAGGAAGCGAGTACCGTAACCGGCTGCTGGGAACAAGCATTTCTTGATCATAAAAGTCCTTAATAAGGGCTGTGCGTACGAAATTCGGCGCAGTCTAATCAGGCCGCAGCCACCTTACAATGGGCGCTGCTGGCGTTGCGATGTCAACATAGAGAAAAAATGTCGGCGTTAGTTCCACCGATCCTGCAATTGGCCCTACCAACGGCAAGCTCAAACCAACCGTGCCCCGCTACTTAAAAGGCCTTCGGTTGTTTTAGCACGCTTTTGGGTGCAGAGCACTGACCTGCAACAACTTGCGCTTGCCCTGCGCGTTTGGCGTTATCATAGCCCGCTTGAACCAGACCACGAGATTGTTAATCGATGTCAGAACCCAAAGGCGTAAACGGCTACCTGATCACTAAGCGAGCAGACGGCTGGCACCTGATCAATTTTCACGGAGACAGCGTCGCCGGGGCATTCGCCACCGAGAGCCAGGCTATTGCAGTAGCCGAAGTGTTTGTGGACGAAGCCGGTCACGCATCGAGCAAAAGGCCAAAGGGGAAATAAGCCCCTACGATTGCACATAAAAAGCCCCGATGATCGGGGCTTTTTTGTTTGACAACAGCCATCCCATTGCATTGCCTGTATCTGCGCCCTGGCAGAGCCGACGCACTCACTCAGGAGAGGGAAAATTAGTTCGCTCTCCTCAACATACACTATTGCCTCCAAACACTTGCCAACCTATTTTTATAGCAACTCGCCCCCTCGCTAAACCAAATGTAGTCCACGTCTTACGGTCATTTCTCGATTATTGGAAAACGGCCATAACTTTCCTATATGCCCCACCACTAAAAGACTACGCAAGCAAGGGAACCGGACGACTTCCTTACTAAAACTAGTAGCCTAATAATTGCCCCGCCTCGAATGTTCTCCCGAAGCGCAATACAAATAGTTGGAAAATCAGGACTTCGCTGAACACCAACTCAACCGCACCCGGGCTGAGTTTTCTGCGAGCCTCCGCTGAGGCAAAGAGCCGACTGGCCGGACCGTTCCGGCTTGCCGCACGACCCTGGACTGCGCCTATAAAGCGGCGAACTCAATCGCAAGCTTTCGATACCTCAAGAGAAGAGGAGAAATCCAAAGCACTGAAACCTGGACACTTAACTGCACACTTCATAACCGCTTTTTAATAGGTCCTACGCACAGTTGCGGCCGGACTTCTCAACAACACTTACTCTGTAGGTATCTGCAAATGAAAAATAATTTTAAAACTGCACTGCTAACTATCGGACTATTTGCTGGCGCGATCTCTGCCGCTCATGCGGCAGATGGGACAGTTACGTTCGAAGGGTCGGTCCACTCGGGTGCTTGTTCTATTAAGCCTGACTCCGTAGATCAAACTGTTCATCTTGGCGCGATCGCCAAACATCAATTGCAGACAGGGGGGAAATCTGAAGCCCGGCGCGTTCTGATTGAACTTGAAGGCTGCGACCTGGCAGGCCTGACTGATAATACGGTGACGACTACATTCACGGGCGCGCCCTCAAGCGTTGTCCCGGGCGGGTTGGGCACAGTGGGTAGCGCGGGCGGTATCGGCATCATGATGACCCATGGTAGCCAGCCCATTGAGCTGGGTGTCGCAACGACCCCGCAAGCCATTGCCGTCGGTAACAACACCCTGGAGTTTGGTGCCTATGTACAAGGTGCCGCCACCGGCACGATCGTGCCTGGTGATTTCAGCGCGGTGACCAATTTCACCCTGGCCTATCAGTAAGTACGGCCCCCGCCACTTCGGGTGGCGGGGGATTCTGACGGGAGATACAGGTGAAAACATTCCTGAGTTTCGCCATTGCCTCTTCATTGACGGTGCTCATCAGCCCTTGCGTTTTCGCGAATGCGGCGGCGCAAGGTGAGGGGTTAGTCACCCTGGGAGGAGAAGTCATTGACTCCGCTTGCGGGCTGGAACTGGTCAGTGCCGATCAAACCATCGAGATGCCACCCGAGCCCATAGGCCGGCTGCTGCGCAGTGCGATAGGTGAACCTCACCCCTTCCAGTTGCGCCTGGTCAATTGCTCCTTGACCCGCCCTGACCCGTCACGCCCGGATGTGAACCTGCCGGATTGGCAGCACCTGCAAGTGACCTTTGACGGTGCCCGCGATAGAGACGGTCGCTCCTTTGCTGCCTTTGGTGGTTCACAGGGGGTCGCCCTGCACATTTGGGATGCGGCCGGCCAGGAGAGCATTCCGGGTGAACCGATGCCGTTGCTGCCGTTGGCAGAAGGCGACATGACACTGCACTACACGCTGCGCCTGGTCGGCAACGGGCTGCCGCTGATGCCTGGCGCTCACGGTGCCGCCGTGCGGTTCAAGCTGGAATATTTTTGAACATTGATGAGTCGCTTTTTCATGTTGAATACGTCGAAGGTCAAATATTCGCTGCGTCCAGGCCTATTTAGCGGGTTGATGTCACTGGCTGGAACTGCAATGGCCAGCGGGGATATCGAGTTCAATACGGATGTTCTTGATCTGAATGATCGCACCAATATTGACTTGTCCCGATTTGCGCGCAGCGGGTTTATTCTGCCCGGCACCTACTCAATGGTGGTGCAGGTCAATGCCCAGCCTATTGCTGAGCAGTCGGTGGTGTTCTATCCCCCCGATAATGATCCCAAGGGCAGCCAGGCCTGTTTGTCCCCCGATCTCGTCGAGCAGCTTGGCCTCAAGGCGTCCGGCGCGGCAAAACTCACCTGGTGGAATAACGGGCAGTGCCTGGATATCCAAGGGCTGCCGGGCATGGAAGTGAGTGGGGATCTGGCCACCTCGACGCTGACTATCAACCTCCCCCAGGCTTATCTCGAATACAGCGACATCAATTGGGACCCGCCCTCGCGCTGGGATGAAGGTGTGCCGGGGCTGTTGGCGGATTACAGCATCACCGCGCAGTCCAACTATCAAAACAATCGCGGCAACCGCAACAACCTGAGTGGGAACGGAACGCTCGGCGCGAATGCCGGGGCCTGGCGCCTCAGGGCCGACTGGCAGGGGCGTTTCGAGAGACGCCGTGAGGGCGAAGCCAAGGACCAGAAACTGGACTGGACGCGCTACTACGCCTATCGCGCAATTCCTGCGCTGAAGTCGCGCCTCGTGGTGGGAGAGAACTACCTGTATTCGGACCTGTTCGACAGTTTCCGCTTTACCGGCGCCGCACTCAGTTCGGATGAAAACCAACTGCCCCCCAACTTGCGTGGCTACGCTCCGGAAGTCGTCGGAGTGGCGAAAACCAATGCAAAAGTCGTCGTCAGCCAGCAAGGCCGTGTGCTGTATGAAACCCTGGTCGCGGCAGGCCCCTTTCGCATTCAGGATCTTAACGATGCCGTGTCCGGCTCGCTGGATGTGCGGGTGGAAGAACAGGACGGCTCGGTCCACAGCTTCCAGCTAGATACGGCGGGTGTTCCCTACCTGACACGCCCCGGCCAGGTTCGCTACAAGCTGGCAACGGGACGACCGTCCAACCTCCAGTACAACGGTGACGGTGATTTTTTCGGGACCGGCGAGTTCTCCTGGGGGGTCAGCAATGGCTGGTCGCTGTTCGGCGGCGGGATCACGGATAACAACTACCATGCGCTGTCCGTCGGCGCTGGGCGTGACCTGCTCGCGTTCGGGGCCCTGTCGCTGGATGTCACCCAGTCCCAGGCAACCGTCTGGAATGAGCGGCTCGCGGGTAAATCCTACCGCCTCCAATACTCCAAGCACTTTGAGCAGTACGACAGCCAGATAACCTTCGCCGGCTACCGGTTTTCCGAGAAGGGCTTCCTGAGCATGAGTGAATACCTCAACGCTCGGCATTACGGTTTGAACGGCGAACTCGGCGGGCGCGGGGGGTACAACGAGGACGGTGAACGCATTGATGACTGGAAGCCTATCGGCGGGAGCAAGGCCCTTTATACGGCCACGGTGAATAAGCAGTTTCGCGACCTTGGGGCCACGGTCTACGCCAGTTACAACAAACAAACCTATTGGGACCGGCCACACACGCAGCGCTGGAACATGTCCGTGTCACGTTATTTCAATGTGGGCACCGTGAAAAACATGAGCCTGTCCCTGAACATCTTTCGCACCCTGGAATACAGCTACAAGGATAACGGTGCGGCGCTGACGGTCAGCCTGCCGCTGGGGCGCACCGGCACGCTATCGCTGGATGCCTACCGGGCCGCGGGCGATAACAGTTTTTCGTCGCGCTTCAGTGATCGCCTTGATGCGCGCAATAGCTACCAACTCCGTGCAAGCGATAGCTCTGCCAGCGGCTATCTGACCCACATGGGCGATCAGGCCGATATCGACCTCAGCGCCAGCCAACAATCCGGTAACAGCAGCCTCGGTGTGTCTGCGCGCGGCGGTGGCACGCTTACGTCTCACGGCGCTGCGCTGCACCGGACCAACAGCACGGGCGGAACCCGCCTGATGGTCGACACCGGCGGCGTACCGGATGTGCCTGTGCGGGGTTACGGCAGCCCAAGCCGCAGCAATGCCTTTGGCAAGGCGGTTATCTCGGATATCAGCAGCTATCAGCGTACGGCGGCCAGCGTCGACCTGGAGAGCCTGCCGAACAATGTCGAAGCCACTCAATCGGTGACGCAACTGACACTGACCGAAGGGGCTATCGGCTACCGCTCACTGGACGTGATTGCCGGCGAGAAAGCCATGGCGGTTCTTCGCCTGGAAGATGGCAACTCACCGCCGTTCGGCGCGCAGGTCAAGAACATGAAACAGCAGGATACCGGGATTGTGAATGACGACGGCCATGTCTATCTGAGCGGTATACAGGCCGGCGGGCAGATGGCCGTCAGTTGGGGAGGTGCCGAGCAGTGCATCCTCACGCTCCCTGTCGTTTTGCCTGCTGATGGCTTGACCGATGCCCTGCAATTGAGCTGCCGCAAGACCGCCACTGATCAATCCTTGCCCGTGCCGCCGGTACTGAGCGGGCAGCCTACCGATACGGAGAACACATCCTCATGACGCTCAAGACGCGCCTCCCTCTTCCGGCCTTCGCCCTGCTGGCAATGGGCTTGAGCCCGAGTGTAAATGCCGCAATCGGCCTGGACCGCACCCGAGTGATTTTCGATGGTGGCAAACAGGCCACCAGCGTGAACATCACCAATAACAACACCCAATTGCCGTATTTGGCCCAGGGCTGGATCGAGGATGAAGCGGGCACGAAAATCACCACTCCCCTGATCGTGTTACCGCCGGTTCAGCGCTTGGAGCCGGGGAAACAGAGCCAGGTGAAAGTCCAGGCATTGCCGGCGGCAAAAATGCTGCCGCAGGATCGCGAGACGGTCTACTACTTCAATTTGAGGGAGATCCCGCCGCGCAGTGATAAATCCAATACCCTGCAAATCGCCCTGCAGACCCGAATCAAACTGTTCTACCGGCCGCAGGCCATTGCGCCGAGCCAGCAAGACCTATCCACCCCCTGGCAGGAAAAGCTGACCCTGACCCGCATAGGCGCCAGTTATCAGGTGAATAACCCAACGCCTTACTACGTGACCCTGGTGGATGCGCGCAGCAGCAGGGACGGCAAAACCGTACCGGGCTTCGAGCCGGTGATGGTACCGCCCAAAGGCGCGCTGACGCTGGGGCCATCGGCCGACACACTCGGTACTACGCCCTACTTCTCCTACGTCAACGACTACGGTGGTCGCCCACTGCTGGCTTTCACTTGCAGTGGTGAAACCTGCAAGGTCAGCTCACAAACCCCACCGCCCAAATGAGTAGCGCCTGCCGCGGGAGAACATCATGAAATCGCACAATGGGAAGGTCTTGGGCGGCCTGTTGTTGGCCTTTGCCTTGGTGGGGGGCGCACACGCCGAGGATGATATCGAGGGCATGAATGGGCTGCTGAACATTAACGGGGCCATGCATGAGACCCCTTGCAGCCTGGAGATGACGTCACTGCACCAGACGATTGACCTGGGCGCCGTGTCCACCAGCCAATTGCAGCGGCCGGGCGACCAGGCAACAACTGTGGCATTCCAGCTGCATTTTACCGATTGCCAGCGCACCGCCGGCAGCATCCGTAGCGAACGTACGGGGAACCTGGCGTGGAGTGCCTTTCAACCAGTGCTGTCGGTGACGTTTGTCGCCCCTGCCGATGACGATGATCCGCGGCTGGTCAAAGTACAAGGCATCACCGGGATGGGCCTGCGCCTGACCGATGACGTGGGGCGGGATGTACGGCTGGGCTCCAGGGGCGAACCACTGTTTCTGGCATTGGGCAGCAGCACCCGGACCTGGAATGTTCAGCCTACGCGCACCTCTGCACCACTGACCAGCGGGGCATTTCGCGCCGTAGTGGATTTCAGGCTCAATTATGACTAAGGGCAAAACAATGGCTAAGTCAATCGGCGCGCAGGCCATTCTTACCGGCGCCCTGGTGTGGGCGGCAGGCCAAGCAGTGTCGGCCGATACCAATCTGATCATCCGGGCACAAATCATCGCCCCGCCGCCGTGTGTCATCAACAGTGGGAGCACGCTCGATGTGCCGTTTGGCAATAACCTCCTGACATCACGGGTTGACGGGGTCAATTATCGTCGAAGCGTGCCTTACACCGTGATATGCGACTCGCCCTTCAGCAACGCGATGACCCTGGAACTCAAGGGCACCGGAGCGGCGTTTGACAGTCGCGTGCTCGGCACCCGCAAGGCCGACCTTGGGGTAAAGCTGTTCGTGAATGACGCCGACTGGCCGCTGAATACGGCTGTGAGGTTTACCTATCCAAACTTTCCGATCGTGCAGGCCGTGCCTGTCAAACGCGCGGGCAGCAGTCTGACAGGAGGGGTGTTTGATGCCGCCGCCACCCTTGTCATCGAGTACCAATGAAAAGGAGCGATCAATGACCCGTTGCCAGCAGCGAGCATTGCTCGCCTTGTGTTCCATCGGCCTTTGCAGCAATGCGCTGGCCAACCTGACATTCAGCGGCACGCTGAACGAGCCGCCGCCCTGCACGATCAACGCAGGCAATAGCATTGAAGTCGATTTTGGGGATGTCGGGGTCAAGCGGGTCGACGGAGTGAAGTACCGTCGCGGGCTCGGCTACACCATCAGTTGTGCCCCCGCCACGCTGCCGTGGGAGCTTAAGTTGAGTATCAGGGGCACGGCGACAGGGTTTGACGGCGCCGCATTGCAAACCAATGTGCCTGCACTGGGGATCCGGATTTTCCAGAATGACCAGCCGTTTCCACTCAACACACCGCTGGACATCAGCCTGTCGTCACCGCCGGCATTGGAGGTTGTTCCCGTCAAACAGCCAGGCACCACGCTGTCCCCTGCACAGTTTACGGCGGTGGCTACGTTGCTGGCCGAATACGAGTAGGAGATCCGTCCATGGGACACGAAACGATTTACAAGGGCTGGCCAAGTGCAGGGCTGGCCTTACTGCTGACCACCGGCCTGCCCCCCGAGGGGCAAGCGGCGGACAACCTGCGCTTGAAGGGCAACCTGGTGGAAGAGGCCTGCACTATCCGTCCAGGCGACGAGGCCATCACATTGGAGCTCTGGGACCTGACCAGCAAGCATCTCTACATCAACACCCGCTCCCAAGGTCGGGGTTTCAAGCTGCACCTGGAAGATTGCAACACCACGATCAGCAACACGGTCACCATCACGTTCGGCGGCAGGGAAAACCCGGCGCTGCCCGGATTGCTCGCGCTGGACGCAGGGAGTGGTGCCTCAGGCATTGGCATCGGTATCGAGACACCGAGCCAAAAGCCATTGCCTCTGAATACAGTCAGCGACGAACAGGTGTTGCGTAATGGCAGCAACGTTATTGAGCTCAAAGCCTATGTCCAGGGTGAGCCGAATGCCATCAGGGACCAGAGCATTGGCCATGGCGCCTACACCGCGACCTCTACTTTTACCCTGGACTACCCGTAATTCGTAGGCTCAAAAAACCGATTGATACCCATAGGCTTTCAGGCCAACCAGGTTTACAGCGACTGATTGTTCGCTGGACAGCGCCTGCGTAGAGAAGCAACGAGAGATCAAGATGAAACGACTATATGAAGCCATGGTGCTTCTCCTGCTGATTAGCGTTAGTTCGGCCGCGCTGGCTGTCGATTGTCGGATCAATGGTGGGGAGTGGGCGCGGGTGACCCACCTGACCGTCCCCGTAGACGTACGGCTCGATACAGATCGCGTGAGGATTCTGATGGAGGGCGCCCGGCTCGAATGTCGGTTTACCGCCGGCGCAGGCCCCGTTTGGGGGGAGGATTACTGGGCAACCGGGAATGCCTCGGGAACGCCCTGGACGTCCGGCCCCAAATTCACCCGGGAAAGGAGCGGTTTGCGCATCAATGGCAGCTTCCTCGATACGCCGGTTCCGGCGGGTATCCGCGTGGCCACCATGCCCAACAACGGGATCGGCTACCCGATCAATATCACCCCCTATATTCTGGTGCGTAACGATCCCTCCAATCCGATTGATGTGCGCACAGGAGACACCCTCGGCCTGTTGCGCCTCACCAGCTCGAACAATTTCGACGGCACCCGACCGCAACTCACGGTCACTTATACCGCCGCCAACGACTTCACCATTTCCCCGTCAACCTGCACGATCAACAATAACAACCCGATCGAGATCGACTTCGGCGATGTGCACCAAAGGGCAATCGGCACCGACCCGCTGACAACCACCGTTCGCCGTGACCGCCGACTCACCTACGCGTGCCCGGACCCGGGGATCACCACGCCGATCACCATTACCTACAAAGGTACGCCGTCATCGTTCGACTCCAGGCTACTGCTGATGACCAACCCGGATGTCGGCACGGCACTCGTAAGGAGCGCAACGGCCGTCCAGGTCGGCGGCGCCTTCCTGTCCAGTATTACCAATAGCGTGGGCGGCGACGATGTGACGTTTACCCTCGTCCGGCGAGCCGGCTCCCTGCCCACCCCAGGCCCCGTCAGCGGCAGCGGTGTACTCGTGATGGGTGTGCCATGACACACGCAGAAGGCCAGGGCCGGACACATCGCGGGGGCGCAGTCGCAGACTTTGTTTCTGAGACTGCGCATTAAGTGGCAGTTCGCTATACTCTCGCGCCAACGCCCCACGACAGTGTCAGCGCCCCTCCAACACCCTCGACGACGACCCACTCATGAACAAAATCCTGGCACTGATCTCGGTACTGGCGCTTGCCGGCTGCACCACCACATCTGATATCTATCTGAAAAATGGCGAACAAGGCCTGACCATCGACTGCTCGGGCGAGGCCAACTCTTGGGCCAGTTGCTACGAAAAAGCCGATGCATCCTGCGCAGGCACCGGTTACCGCATCGTCGGTACCGAAGGCACGCCGGCCTTGCAGGACAGCGACAAGACCCTGGGCGTGGACGTGGGCAATTTCAAGGGCCGCAGTGTGGTGGTGGTCTGCAAGTAACCCGGGCGGTTACATGTGAATCTCGGCGAACTTGATGCCCAGGCTACGAATGGTGTCGATCAGGTCATCCAGTTTCGCAAAGGATTCGACCTCGTCCTGGTCATCCACCAGGAAAAAGCTGCGCCCGCCGCTTTTCTTGAAAAATACAATCCACTCCCCCGAATTGGCCGGATTTTGAATCACATGGGTCGCAGAGATGTGACCCTCTGCATGCCGCTCTCTGACGCGTTCACGTTTCATAATTGCTTTCCAGAATGACAATGCCGCTCAAACCCCGGGGTTTGAGCGGCATTTTTTGTGGTCGGCGGATAGTTTAACGGATGCCTTGGCCAATCAGTACGCCATCAACCGTTTGCCCGTACAGATTCACGCCATCATTGGCGTGGAACTTGACGCGGGTCTTCTCCACCGAGCCGTCCACCAGGCGCGGATCCTGGGGGCGCTCATGGCGGTTGACGTAGGCCGCCACGTCCCAGGCCTGCTGGTCGCTCAAGCTACCGCCCTTGCCCAGCGGCATGTTGTGCTTGATAAAGGAGGCCGCCGTGTTGATCCGGTGCATACCGGCGCCCCAGTTATAGGAGTCCTTGCCCCACAACGGTGGCATCACGTAGCTATCACCGACCTTCTGCCCCTGCCCCTCGCCGCCATGGCACACCGCACACTGTGCCTTGTACACCTCGGCCCCTTGCGCCAGGTTGTAGCCTTTGGCCGGTTGTGGCACATCAGGGTAACCACGCCCAGGCAACTCCACGCCCAGCGGCGCCTTGCTCGCCAGCCAGTAAGCGTAGGTCGACAGCGCGGCAATCTCAGGGCTGTCGGCTGCCGGTGGCGTGCCGCCGTCCATGCTGAACTGGAAGCAACCCTGCAGGCGTTCGGCGAAGGAGTTGACCTTGTCATTCTTTTTTCGATAGGCCGGGTACATCGGGTAAGCCCCCCACAGCGGCGAGGAGTTGGCCAGGCGCCCCTGATCCAGGTGGCAGTTGCTGCAATTGAGACCGTTGCCGACAAACTGCGGCGCCAGGCGCTTGGTATCGACGAACAACGCATAACCCTGCATCACCAACTTGCCGTAGGCATTGTCGGGCAACTCGCTTGCCTGAGGTGGCTGGAACGCCGTGGTGGCAGGCACCGCAGCCGGCACCTGCAGTTGCGACTGATCTTCCATGGCTATCGGTGCGGCCAACGCTGGCACACTGATCAACGCGACCAGCACGGGTGCAAATGACAGGTTCTTCATGGCTTGACCTCCTGGCCAGGCAAGGAGGCGAAATAACCGGCAATCCCCTGCACTTCGTCATCCGTGAGGGATTTGGCCACATGGCCCATCAGGTCATTGGGATCATTGTGCCGGGTGCCACTGCGCCAGGCATTGAGCTGGGCGGCCAGGTAGGCGGCAGATTGCCCGGACAGCGGCGGGAACGCCTCGCCCACGCCGACACCTGCAGGGCCATGGCAACTGACGCACGCAGGAATCTGCCGCTCCCAGGCCCCCTGCAGTGCCAGTTTTTCGGTGGGATTGGTCGGGGCCATGCTGCGATGGCCGGTTTGCACGGCCGGCGCCGGCATCGCCGCCAGCGTCTGGGTCACTGCGGCGATTTCTTCATTGGTAAGCGCCTTGGCCAGCGACGTCATCACCGGGTTGCTGCGCGCACCACTCTGAAAGTCATGCAGTTGTTTGCTCAGGTAAGCCGCCGGCAACCCCGCCAGCCGTGGAAACCCCGCAGCCGCCAGCCCCAGGCCATCGGCGCCATGGCACGCCATGCAAGCCGCCGCGCCAGGCTGCGCGCCACCTTCATTGAACACCTTTTTGCCCTCCAGCGCCTGCGCGCTGCCGAGCATGAGCAGCAGGGCGCCACCCATCAACACTCTCTCCACAGACATCATCACGACTCCATTTTTATAGTTATATGCTTAGACCTACAATGCATAAGCCTACAAATGGTAGGGTAATGGGCTGACAGTCACAACCGCTGGGTAAGAAATTTCAGGCAATAAAAAGCCCGGCACTGCAAGCGCAGGCCAGGCTTCTTGATCGGAGTTGATCGCGTATGAGCGGTGAGGTGGACTCAGCCGGAAATGCAGTCTTCCGCAGCTTTCTTCACATCACCCGGACGAATCGGCACATTGGACATGCTCTCGTAGAGCTTGATGCTGCTACCACTGGAGCGGTCTTCAATCTCGAAAATGGCCGATGGGTCAGCCGAAAATTTCTGCGGCACAATTACCCGCACACCTTCCTTGAGCGGCTCGATCTGCGACGGGCGACGGGTCGCCGACAGTTTCTGCACCACACACGCCGCGTATTCCTGCGGTTTTTTCCCGGAGATAACCGCCAGGGTTGGCGGTGTCTGCTTGATGTCTGAAACCGAAGCACATCCACCTATTGCCAGGGCCAGAACCAATACACTCCACTTCATACAAAACCTCCGATAAAGACCCTACGACAGCGAAGATGGTATTTTTCTCCCGCCAACGTAGGATTTATCCCTGATATATCGGTAAATAACTGTTTTAAATTGTCGAAGACGCCGACGACGACCCGATAATAAACGTGCTGGGGCTGATAAACTCCATCTTAACCCACGTATCGTTCTGATTTTTCAGAAAAAGCCCTTCTGGAGACACCCCCCATGAAATTCATCCACCAGCGCGAACACTTGAACGAAGGGGACATTGTCGTCATTGAATGCTCGCAGACCTGCAATATCCGCCTGATGAGCGATGCGAATTTCCGCAGCTTCAAAAATGGTGGTCGCCACACGTATCACGGTGGCGCGTTCGACAAATTCCCGGCCAAGATCACCGCGCCAAGCACCGGGTTCTGGAACATCACCCTGGATGTGGTGACACGCCGTGCCATCAGCGTTACCCGCAAGCCGGCCTTGTCCCATAAAATCCGCATTGTTCGCCGCACCAGCACCAAACTCAGCTGATTGCGCAGCCTTACACCACAGGAATGCCCGTGAACCAGACCACCAAATACGTCATCAAGTACAAGCTCAACGGCGAACGCCGTTTTGAATTTGCCCAACTGCAGTCGGCCAGCACCGAAGAAGCCCAGGCGGCCTTGGCGAAAATCCACGATGCCAGTGACGAAATCACTGAGATCACCGTGAGCAAGGCCCTGTAAACCATCCCCAGCAGCGGAGTGATTGTGCAACATGGACCCTCATTCCACCGGCGACCTGTTCAGCGACGAGGCCTTGCAGCAACCGGCCCGTCGCGAGCAAATCGGCGAACAATCCTGCGTCCTCAGGGGCTATGCCCTGCCCTGGCTTGAACGTGTCTTGCCCGAGCTGCGTGCCGTCCTGGTCCAGTCCCCGCTCCGGCATATGGTCACCCCCGGTGGTTTTACCATGTCGGCGGCCCTGAGCAGTTGCGGCGCACTGGGCTGGACCACCAGCCCCCAGGGCTATCGCTACAGCCCCCTCGACCCCGAGCGCCAGCAGCCCTGGCCGAGCATGCCGGCGGTGTTGCGCGAACTGGCGATCAACGCGGCCAGCGCAGCGGGTTTCGACGGTTTTGCGCCGGACGCCTGCCTGATCAACCGCTATGTGCCGGGTGCGAGGATGTCCCTGCACCAGGATAAAAACGAGCGCGACTACAGCGCCCCGGTGGTCTCGCTGTCCCTGGGCCTGCCGGCGGTGTTTCTGTTTGGCGGCCATCAACGCAGTGACAAGACGCAGAAGATCTCACTGTTCCATGGCGACGTGGCGGTCTGGGGCGGCGTTGACCGCCTGCGTTTTCATGGGGTGCTGCCGATCAAGGAAGGCGCGCACCCGCGCATGGGGCCACAACGGATCAACCTGACGTTTCGCACGGCCGGCTGACCCCGGTGAATTCAACCGCAAGCAACGGAGTGTGCGGCCCCTCCCCGGTGATTATCCTGGCCACTGATCCATTGCCGAGCTATTGCCATGAGCACTGAAGATGATCTGCGCTGGGCGGCCATTGTTGCCCGTGACGCTACGGCCGATCTGACCTTCGTCTATGGGGTCAAGACCACCGGGGTGTATTGCCGTCCCAGCAGCAGCGCACGCCAGCCGCTGCGCAAGAACGTCGAGTTCTTCGACACCCCGCAGCAAGCCGAAGCCGCCGGGTACCGCCCCAATAAACGCACCTCGGCCGATCAGACCCAGGTCGCGCAACGCCATGCGCACCTAGTCGCCGCCGCCTGCCGCCATATCGAACAGGCCGAGACCCTGCCCGCCCTGGAAGACCTGGCCAACGGCGCCGGCCTGAGCCCCTTCCATTTCCACCGGGTATTCAAGACCCTGACCGGGCTGACGCCGCGGGGCTATGCGCGGGCCCATCGTTCACGCAAGGTCAGGGCTCACCTGCAGGACAACCAGTCGGTGACCGACGCGCTGTACGACGCAGGCTTCAACTCCAACAGCCGCTTCTATGCGTCTGCCGACCAGTTGCTCGGCATGACACCCAGCGACTACAAGGCCGGCGGCATCCATAACGATATCCACTTTGCCATCGGCGAGTGCTCCCTGGGGGCGATTCTGGTGGCGCAAAGCAATCGCGGGGTCTGCGCGATCCTCCTGTGCGACAACCCGGACCAACTGGCGCGCGACCTGCAGGACCAGTTCCCGCAGGCCAATCTAATCGGCGCCGACCCCGGTTTTGAACAGTTGATTGCCCAGGTGGTGGGTTTTATCGAAGCGCCCGCCCTGGGCCTGAACCTGCCCCTGGACCTGCGCGGCACCGCGTTCCAGGAGCGTGTCTGGCAGGCGCTGCGCGACATTCCGTTAGGCAGCACTGCCAGCTATGCCGAGATTGCCCAACGCATCGGCGCGCCCAGCGCCTTTCGCGCCGTGGCCCAGGCGTGCGGCGCCAATCGCCTGGCCGTGGCGATTCCCTGTCACCGCGTGGTACGCAGCGATGGTCATCTTTCGGGCTACCGCTGGGGGGTGGAGCGCAAGCAGCAATTGCTCCAGCGCGAACGCCGCACCGTGCATGAACAGGCGCCAGCGTCCAGTGAATAATACAGACTGGCCTTGCCCTGGCCGCCCCTGTTAAAAATGCCGGGCAGCCCTCCCCGGGCGTTCCACCACTGGAGAAGCGAACCATGAGCACCTGGCCAGATACGCGGATTATTGACCTCTTGGGCATTGACCTGCCGATCATCCAGGCCCCCATGGCCGGCAGCACCAGCCCGCAGATGGTGATTGCCGCAAGCCAGGCCGGCGCCCTCGGCTCCATGCCGGCGGCCACCTTGAGTCTCGAGCAACTGCGCCAGGCGCTGAGCACCATTCGCCAGGCCAGTGCCCGACCGTTGAACGTGAATTTCTTCTGCCATCAGCCACCAGTCCCTGCCCCCGAACGTGACCGTCAGTGGAAGGCGATGCTGGAGCCCTACTACCGTGAACTGGGGGCCGATTTTGACGCACCGACCCCGGTCTCCAACCGCGCCCCATTCGACACTGCCAGTTGCGAAGTGGTGGAAGAGTTCCGCCCCGAGGTAGTCAGTTTCCACTTCGGCCTGCCGGAAAAAGCCCTGCTGGACCGGGTCAAGGCCACCGGGGCAAAAGTGCTGTCATCGGCCACCACCGTCGAAGAAGCGATCTGGCTGGAGCAGCACGGCTGCGATGCAATCATTGCCATGGGCTATGAAGCCGGTGGGCATCGCGGGATGTTTCTCAGCGATCGCCTCACCAGCCAGATTGGCACAATGGCCCTGGTGCCGCAGATCGTCGATGCGGTCAGTGTGCCGGTGATCGCGGCCGGTGGGATTGGCGATGCACGGGGCATGGTTGCCGCGTTCGCCCTTGGCGCCTCGGCGGTGCAGATCGGCACGGCCTATCTGTTCACGCCCGAAGCCACTATCACCCCCGCCCACCATCAGGCATTGCACAGCGCCCAGGCCAGCGAAACGGCCCTGACCAACCTGTTCACCGGGCGCCCGGCGCGGGGGATCGTCAATCGGGTGATGCGCGAACTGGGGCCGATCAACCCAGCGGCGCCGGCGTTTCCATTGGCCGGCGGTGCCTTGATGCCTTTGCGCGCCCTGGATGAAGCCGACTTCAGTAGCCTGTGGGCCGGCCAGGCGCTGCGCCTGGGGCAGGACCTGTCGACCCGCGAGCTGACGCTGAACCTGGCCCGGCAGGCCCTGGCGCAGCTCAACAAGCGCTGAGCCCCTGAGACAACTTTGCACTGTACCGACGATGGCGAAGCGCTATATATTCCCATACATAGCGATTACCTATAACAAGCCGCCACGTCGGCACCCCAAGGAGCTGCTGCATGATGATTCGCGCCCCAGGCCTGGCCACCCTGCTTGCCCTCTTCACCCTGGGCTCGGCCCACGCCGATGAAGTCCAGGTAGCCGTCGCCGCCAACTTCACCGCCCCTATACAGGCCATCGCCGCCGACTTCAAACAAGACACCGGGCACACCCTGGTCGCCGCCTACGGGGCTACCGGGCAGTTCTACGCCCAGATCAAGAACGGCGCGCCGTTTGAAGTATTTCTCAGTGCCGACGACAGCACCCCGCAAAAGCTCGAGAGCGAAGGCGACACCGTCAAGGGCTCGCGCTTCACCTATGCCGTCGGCACCCTGGCGCTGTGGTCGGCCAAGGAAGGTTATGTGGATGCCAAGGGCGATGTGCTGCAGAAAAACCAATACCAGCACCTATCCATCGCCAACCCGAAAGCCGCCCCCTACGGCCTCGCAGCCACCCAGGTGCTGGCCAAACTGGGCCTGACCGACCAGGTCAAGAGCAAGCTGGTCGAAGGCCAGAACATCACCCAGGCCTATCAGTTTGTGTCCACCGGCAATGCCGAGTTGGGCTTTGTCGCCTTGTCGCAGATCTATAAAGACGGCAAAGTCAGCAGCGGCTCGGCGTGGATCGTTCCTGGCCAGATGCATGACCCGATCAAACAGGACGCGGTGATCCTCAATAAAGGAAAGGACAACCCGGCCGCCAAGGCGCTGGTTGACTACCTCAAGGGGCCAAAAGCTGCCGCGGTTATCAAATCCTACGGTTATCAACTGTAAATGCCCCTATCGAGTGCCGATTTTTCTGCGATCTGGTTGACCCTGAAACTGGCGTCGCTGACCACCGTGATTCTGCTGGTCATCGGCACTCCGATTGCCCTGTGGCTATCGCGCACCCGCTCCTGGTGGCGCGGCCCCATCGGCGCGATCGTGGCCCTGCCGCTGGTGCTGCCGCCCACGGTGATTGGCTTCTACCTGCTGCTGACCATGGGCCCCCATGGCTACCTCGGGCAGTTCACCCAATGGCTGGGCCTGGGCACCCTGACCTTCAGCTTCGCCGGCCTGGTGATTGGCTCGGTGATCTATTCCATGCCGTTTGTGGTGCAACCGTTGCAGAACGCGTTCTCGGCCATCGGCAGTCGCCCCCTGGAAGTCGCCGCCACCTTGCGGGCCAACCCCTGGGATACATTTTTCACGGTGATCCTGCCCCTGGCCCGGCCCGGTTTTATCACCGCGTCGATCCTCGGTTTCGCCCATACCGTGGGTGAGTTTGGCGTGGTGCTGATGATCGGCGGCAATATTCCCGACAAGACCCGGGTGGTCTCGGTGCAGATCTACGATCACGTCGAAGCCATGGAATACGCCCAAGCCCACTGGCTGGCCGGGGCCATGGTGGTGTTTTCTTTCCTGGTGTTGCTGGCGCTCTACTCCAGCCGTAAAACCAAAGCGGGCTGGAGCTGATGTCGATGATCGAGGTGCGCCTGCAACTGCAGTATTCCGGGTTTGCCCTGGACGTGGACCTGAAACTGCCGGGGCGTGGCGTCACCGCGCTCTACGGGCACTCCGGCTCGGGCAAGACCACCTGCCTGCGCTGCATTGCCGGGTTGGAGCGGGCCGGCGATGGGTTTGTGCAAATCAACGAGCAGGTCTGGCAAGACAGCCGTAACGGGGTGTTTGTACCGCCGCACAAACGTGCCCTCGGTTATGTATTCCAGGAAGCCAGCCTGTTTCCCCACCTGTCGGTGCTGGCCAACCTGGAGTTCGGCCTCAAGCGTATCCCCAAGGCCCAACGCCGTGTGGACATGGCCCAGGCCACGCAACTGCTGGGCATTGGCCACCTGCTGGATCGCCATCCCGAGCATTTGTCCGGCGGTGAGCGCCAACGTGTCGGCATCGCCCGCGCCCTGCTCACCAGCCCGCAATTGCTACTGATGGACGAACCCCTGGCCGCCCTCGACAGCCAGCGCAAAGGCGAGATCCTGCCCTATCTGGAGCGCCTGCACGACCAACTGGAAATCCCGGTGCTGTACGTCAGCCATGCCCAGGATGAGGTGGCGCGCCTGGCCGATCACATTGTCCTGCTCAGCGAGGGCAAGGCCCTGGCCAGCGGCCCGATTGGCGAAACCCTGGCGCGGCTCGACCTGCCGCTGGCCCTGGGCGACGATGCCGGCGTGGTGATCAACGGCACGGTCAGCAGCCACGACGCCCACTACCAGTTGCTGACCCTGCAATTGCCCGACAGCCCATTGCAAATGCGCGTGGCCCATACACCGCTGGCGCCGGGCAAACACTTGCGGTTCAAGGTTCGCGCCCGGGATGTCAGCCTCAGCCTGCAACCCGGGGAGCACAGCAGTATTCTCAACTGCTTGCCCGTGACCGTGATCCAGGAGATCCCTGCCGATAACAGTGCCCATGTGCTGGTGCGGCTGGATGCTGCGGGCACGCCGTTGCTGGCGCGGATCACCCGTTACTCGCGGGACCAGTTGCACGTGCATCCAGGGCAGGCACTGTGGGCACAGATCAAGGCGGTCGCGGTACTGGCTTGAACGGACGGCGCAACGCTGCGGTCAATCAGCCATACCGGCCTGATTTATTGCCAAGGACTTTGCCCCATGCCCGACTCCACCGTGCCTGCCGACCTGCCCCGTGACCTGCACTACGTTGATGACAGCCAACCGGGCTTGAGCCGCCGCAAACTGCGGGGCAAGTTCCAGTATTTCGACAGCCACGGCCAACGCCTGACCGACGCCGACGAAATCCAGCGGATCAACGCCCTCGCCATCCCGCCGGCCTATACCGACGTGTGGATCTGCGCCGACCCCAAGGGCCATCTGCAGGCCACCGGGCGCGATGCGCGCGGCCGCAAGCAATACCGTTATCACCCACGCTGGCGCGAGGTGCGCGACAGTGACAAGTATTCGCGCCTGCAGCAGTTCGGCAATGCGCTGCCCAAATTGCGCAAGCAACTGCAAGCGCAGGTCGACGCACCGGGCTTCAATCGGGAGAAAGTCCTGGCCACCGTGGTGTTGTTGCTCGATGCCACGCTGATCCGCGTCGGCAACAGCCAATACGCCCGCGATAACCGCTCCTATGGCCTGACCACCCTGCGCACCCGCCACGTGGATATCAAGGGCAGCGAAATCCAGTTCCAGTTCCGTGGCAAGAGCGGTGTCGAGCATCAGGTCAGCATCAAGGACCGGCGCCTGGCCACCGTGCTCAAGCGCTGCCTGGAGTTGCCGGGGCAGAACCTGTTCCAGTACCTGGACGAAAACGGCGAGCGGCGTACCGTCAGCTCCACCGACGTCAACGCCTACCTGCACAGCCTCACCGGCGCCGACTTTACCGCCAAGGACTGTCGCACCTGGGCCGGCAGCGCCCTGGCCCTGGCGGTGTTGCGGGAGCTGGCGTGGCAACCGGAGTCGGATGCCAAAAGGCACGTGGTGGAGATGGTCAAGAACGTCGCCCGGCAACTGGGCAACACCCCGGCGGTGTGCCGCAAGTGCTACATCCATCCGGCGGTGCTGGAGCACTTCAGCCAGGGCGGGCTGGCGAAACTGCCCAGGCCCAGGGTGCGCAAGGGCCTGAAAGCCGAAGAGGTGGGGCTGGCGATGTTTCTTGAGCAACTGCAGACGGCGGCATCACCGATGTAGGAAAAGTGACGCAACTGCGCTAGGCTAGCGGTCCTTTCCGACCGCAGGACGACCGCCGACGTGAACAACTAAGCCTTCCAACATGTAAACGCAACGAGCCGCCTGGCGCGCTTGTTGGCTTGTGCCACATTGTTCTGGAGGTGCTGATGACTGACGTCAACCGGCTGCCTGTACTTGTTTCCTTGCATCACGTGGGTTTTCAGTTCGCCAATGGCGAGATTCTGCTGGAAGACCTCAACCTGTCTATTGATTACACCCCTACCGGGATTGTCGGCCGTAATGGCATGGGCAAGAGCGTATTGGCGCGCCTGCTGGCCGGCGTACTTGTTCCGTCCTGTGGCGTGATCAAATTATCGGCCCGTATCGCCTATGTCCCACAGACCATTGAGCTGTTACCGGGACAGACCGTGGCCCAGGCCAGCGGTTGCGCACAAACCCTGGCCGCCCTTGAACGCATGGCCCGGGGTCAAGCGCAGGCTGACGACCTGGAACTGATTGATGAGCGCTGGGACCTGGCCGAACGCCTGCGCCAGGCACTGGACGCCGCTGGCCTGGCCGAGATCAGCCCCGACCA
Source organism: Pseudomonas sp. DD1 (assembly GCF_044510355.1). NCBI lineage: Bacteria > Pseudomonadati > Pseudomonadota > Gammaproteobacteria > Pseudomonadales > Pseudomonadaceae > Pseudomonas > Pseudomonas sp. DD1. Next base: position 115,354 of record NZ_MSAJ01000005.1, read on the forward strand.
GCCCGCCGAACAGCTCAGTGGCGGCCAACTGGCCAGGGTCGCGCTGATAGGTGCCTTACTTCGCACCCCGCAATTGCTGATTCTCGACGAGCCCACCAACCACCTCGACAGCGCCGGGCGCGACTGGCTGCTGGCGACCCTCAACGCCTGGCGCGGCGCCCTGGTGGTGGTCAGTCATGACCGGCGCCTGCTCAACACCCTGGGGCGAATCATCGAGCTGTCGCCCCTCGGGGCCCGGCTCTACGGCGGCAACTACGACGACTACCGGGCGCAGCGCGATGCCCAGCAGCACGCCGCCCAGGCCGCCCTGGAACATGCCCGCCTGGATCGGCGCCGCGAGCGCCAGCGCCTGAAAAAAGACCTCGACAGCTTCCAGCGCCACGCCGCGAGCGCCCGTAAACATGCCGAGACCGCCAACGTCGATGCCTTCACCAAATCCCGCTGGAAAGGCGCCGCCAACGAAATCGTCAGCAACGTGCGCAGCGCCCATGTGCAACACAAACAGGTGTTGAACGAACGCGTGCGCTCGGCCCATGAACGGGTGGTGGACGAAACACCGACCTTCCTCGCCTTGCCCGGCACCCTCCTGCCTGCTGGCCGCCAAGTGCTAACCCTGACCGACTGCCAACTGCCCTGGCTCGCTCCCCACGCGCCGAGCACCTTTATCAACGCAAGCCTGTGTGGGCCGATACGGGTCGCAGTCCACGGGCCCAATGGTTGCGGCAAGTCCACCCTGCTCAAGCTGCTGGCCGGCCAATGGCAACCGGTCAGCGGCGCCTGCACGGTGCACGTACCCTGTGCCTATCTCGATCAACAGTTGACGCTGCTCAATGACCGGCAGTCGATCGTCGAACAACTCAAACTGATGGACACGCCCCTGGCCGAAGCCGAGCTGCGCACCCGCCTGGCCCTGTTGCAACTGGACGCATTGCGCGTAACCCAACCCATCAGCCAGCTCAGTGGCGGCGAGCGGTTGAAGGCCGCCATGGCGATTGCCTTATGGCGCAAGACCCCGGCGCAATTGCTGCTGCTGGACGAGCCCACCAACCATTTGGACCTGGAGTCGGTAATGGCCTTCGAACAGGCTTTGCAAGGGTTTAGCGGCGCGCTGATTGCGGTCTCCCATGACGCGGCATTTCTGCAGGCACTCAAGCCGACTCACGTCCTGACCTGGGACGCCATGGGCTGGCGCTTGGAGGTGAACTGAAGATGTTCCAAGTCATTGCAGTTCAGAGGAAAGCGTCCTACGGTAGTGGCCGGATAATCTCATTGAGGAACCTCTCGCCGTGCTGCCCTCCTCCCCGAAACCCTTGGTCAATACCGTCCTGCAGCACCAGCACAAATGGCGCGGGCGCATTGGCCTGGCGCTGGTGGCCAGCCTCTCGGTACTGGCCGGCATGACTGACGCCATTGGCTTTATGGCCAGTGGCGATTTTGTCTCGTTCATGAGCGGCAACACCACGCGGCTGGCGGTGGCGATCAGTGAAGGCGACCTGGGGCTGACCGGACGTCTGACGCTGCTGGTGGCGACGTTTATTCTGGGGAACGCCCTGGGTGTGATCATCAGCCGGATCAGCAAGCGCCACGCGTTACCGCTGTTGCTGTGTATTGCCACGCTGTTGTGCGGGGCAGCAGCGTGGCCGCTGGCCGAACAACTGCCCGCCGTGCTGGCCGCGATCATTGCCATGGGCATGCTCAATGCGGCGGTGGAACAGGTCAATGGCCTGCCCGTGGGGCTGACGTACGTGACGGGCGCGCTGTCGCGGTTCGGTCGGGGGCTGGGGCGCTGGATGCTGGGGGAGCGTCGCGATGGCTGGCGCGTACAGTTGATTCCCTGGGCCGGGATGTTTGTCGGCGCGGTGATCGGCGCCTTGCTGGAGCATCAGATGGGCATTCGCGCCCTGCTGGTCAGCGGCCTGCTGTCGGCGCTACTGGGCCTGCTGTCGCTGAAGATTCCACGGCGTTGGCACTTGGGTTATATGCCACGCTAAAAAGGTGCCCGCCCAACACAAGGCCTCGACGTCCATGTACTGGTAAAGAGCCATGATGTTGGGCGAGCGCGAGAATATTAAGGCAAAGCCGGCGGTGTGTCCGCCGGGCATTTCTGAAGAAATCTAAGGAAACAAACTACAGACAGGTCGCCAAGGCCGCCAGGCGACGCTTGGCAGCGAAATTATCTTCGGCTGCGTAGTAACTGACGGTGGTGCTGGCGCCGGCACTGCGCACATCGACAAAGTAGTCACCGCCCGTGGTGTAGACCGTATGACCACCGCCTTGCGCCGGCTCCATAAAGCCTCCGGCATCAACGCCGAACACCGCTTCGTCCTGCCAACCGAACTGGATGCACTGGGCAACGACCAGCGCGGCCTTGTCAGAGGCCAGGGTTTTATAGGGCGCGCCTGCGCGTGCGTCTTTCATCTTCGAACCTGCGCAACCGGCCAGCGCCGCCAGGACCAACGCACCTATCACCACCTTCCGCATGCCATCGCTTCCTTGAAAAAAACGCGACTGTACCACTGCCTACAACAACCAGCGAAACAGATAGAACAGCGCCATGCTCGACAGCACCGTGGTCAAGACGCTGCGCGTCCAGAACATCAAGGCCACCGCGCAGATACCGGCCAGCAGGTAGGGGTTGGTGGGGCTCAGGTTGAGCTTGTGCTCGGCCAGGAAAATGATCGGCCCGCAGATCGCCGTCAACATGCCGGGCACCGCAAAACCGAGAAACTCCCGGGCGCCGCGATTCAGGCGAACCGGCAAGCGCGGCTCAAGAAACAGATAACGGTTGAAAAACACCGCCAGGCCCATGCCGATAATCATCACAAAAATCATCGCTGCCCCACTCCCAAGCGCTTGCAGGCATAGCCTGCACTCATGCCCAACAACCCCGAGACCACCACCGCCGACTCCCAGTGCCAGTAGCTGAGCAGTACCGAAAACAGCAGGGCCACCGCCACACACACCACCGTCGGCACATCACGCACCACCGGGGTGATCAAGGCGATAAAGGTCGCGGCGATGGAGAACTCCAGGCCCAGTTGATCGAGGTTGGGGATGCTCTTGCCGAGCACGATGCCGGCCAGGGTGAACAGATTCCAGGCCACGTAGAACGTCAGGCCCACGCCCAGGGCATACCAGCGGTTGAAGGTCTGGCGGTCGTATTGGCTGACCAGGGCAAAGAACTCGTCGGTCAGCAAAAAGCCCAAGCTCATGCGCCACCGCGCCGGCAAAGGCGACAGGGTGCTGCGCATATGCATGCCATACAGCAGATGCTGAGAGGTCAGCAGTAAGGTGGTGAGCAAAATGGCAATCAGGCTCGCGCCGCTCTTGACCATGCCAATCGCCACCAACTGCGCCGCACCGGCAAACACAATGGCCGACAGGCCCTGGCTTTCCAACGGGGTGAACTGGGCGTCAATCGCCAGGGAACCGGCCAACAGGCCCCATGGGGCACAGGCCAGCGACAGGGGAATAATCGCAATCGCACCACGGGCGAAAGCGTAATGCGGTAAGGCAGTAGGCATGGACAACAGGCTCATCGGCAAACAGCCCGTAAGCATGCCTGCCAGCGCAGCGATTGTCTTGAACGATCTTGCGCGCGGCTAAGCCGCCGAATCAGGCCAGCTTGACCGACACCCGCTCCACCGCATCCCTGGCCTCACGCAGTTCGTGGGCGTCCTGGTTGAGCCGGTGGATGGTGTTGAGCAGGCGCTGGCGCAGCACTTCATCGCTGAGTTTTTCGACAGCACGCATCAAATCGAAGGCCGCGGTTTCGTTGTTGTCCGCGACGGAATCGAGGGTCTTGCGCAGGTTGCGAGTGGCACGGGTCACACGGTTGCTTCCTTTTTCATCAATGGCGGGCACTTTAGGACAGTTGTGTTTCATTTTAATTTCAGTCACTTGCCGGCAATCCCCAGACCCTTGACCTGGATCAACGGGATATTCGTTGCACACTACATATGGATATCCGTATATTCACATCCTCATATGTTTAGTGGCGCCGATCATGAGCGATCCGTTCTCCCCCCCAGACGTTTTTAAATGCCTGGCCGATGCGACACGCATCAGGCTGATCTTGTTGATCCTGCGCGAAGGCGAGCTGTGCGTCTGCGAGCTGATCCATGCCCTGGATGACAGCCAGCCAAAAATTTCCCGTCACCTGGCACAACTGCGCAGTTGCGCGCTGCTGGTAGACCGTCGCCAGGGCCAGTGGATTTACTACCGCCTCAACCCCCAGTTGCCGCAATGGGTGAGCACGGTGCTGGAGACCACCTTGCAAGCCAATCAAGCCTGGCTGCAAAGCGACGCACAGCGCCTGGCTGCAATGGGTGACCGACCGCAACGCGCCAGCACCTGCTGCTGACCCCTGGAGAACACTTTTATGCTGATCGCCTTCGCGATATTTCTCGTCACCATTGTCTTGGTCATCTGGCAACCCAAAGGCCTGGGGGTTGGCTGGAGCGCATCCATAGGCGCGATCCTGGCCCTGGCTTGCGGCGTCATCAGCCTGGCGGATATCCCCGTGGTGTGGCAGATCATCTGGAATGCCACCGGCACCTTCGTCGCCCTGATCATCATCAGCCTGATCCTCGACGAGGCCGGCTTCTTCGCCTGGGCCGCGCTGCATGTCGCGCGCTGGGGGCGCGGCCGTGGCCGCCGGCTGTTCGCCTATATGGTACTGCTGGGGGCGCTGGTCTCGGCACTGTTCGCCAATGACGGTGCGGCCCTGATCCTGACGCCGATTGTCATGTCGATGCTTCTGGCCCTGCGCTTCTCACCCGCCGCCACCCTGGCCTTCGTGATGGGCGCAGGGTTTATCGCCGACACCGCCAGCCTGCCGCTGGTGGTCTCCAACCTGGTGAATATCGTCTCGGCGGACTACTTCGACATCGGCTTCAACCAGTACGCGGCAGTGATGGTGCCAGTCAACCTGGTCAGCGTCGCCGCTACCCTGGCCGTGCTGCTGTGGTTCTTCCGTCGTGACATCCCGCACAGTTATGACCCCGCCGACCTGCCTGAACCGGCCAGTGCCATTCATGACCCGGCAACTTTCCACGCGGCCTGGTGGGTGCTGGGCATCCTGCTGGTCGGCTGCTTTGCCCTCGAACCCCTGGGTATTCCCATCAGCGCCATCTCGGCCGCCTGCGCCCTGCTCCTGCTGGTGATCGCCGCCAAAGGCCACAAGATTTCCACACGCAAGGTGCTCAAGGAAGCGCCCTGGCAGATCGTGATTTTCTCCCTGGGCATGTACCTGGTGGTCTACGGCCTGCGCAACGCCGGACTGACCACCTACCTCGCCACCTGGCTCAACACCTTCGCCGATTACGGCGTGTGGGGCGCGGCCCTGGGCACCGGGTTGCTGACGGCGCTGCTGTCTTCGGTGATGAACAACCTGCCGACGGTGCTGATCGGCGCGCTGTCCATCGAGGCCAGCCATGCCGTGGGCGTGGTCAAGGAGGCGATGATCTACGCCAACGTGATCGGCAGCGACCTGGGCCCGAAGATCACCCCGATCGGCAGCCTGGCGACGTTGCTCTGGCTGCATATCCTGGCGCGCAAGGGCATCCGTATTACGTGGGGGTACTACTTCAAGGTCGGCATCGTCCTGACCTTGCCGGTGCTATTGCTTACCCTGGCGGCGCTGGCCCTGCGCCTGAGTGTTTAACGGAGAATTGTCATGAAAGTCCTGTTCATCTGCACCGCCAACAGCTGCCGCAGTATCCTCAGCGAAGCCCTGTTCAACCACCTGGCCCCGCCAGGGTTCCATGCCATCAGCGCCGGGAGCTTTCCCAAGGGCCAGGTCCTGCCACGCAGCCTGAGTACATTGCAGGCCGCGGGCATCAGCACCGGCGGTTTGTACAGCAAGGGCAATGAGGCCTTTGCAGACAGCCCGCCCGACATTGTGATCAGCGTGTGCGACAAAGCCGCCCAGGAAGCCTGCCCGGTGTACTTTGGCCCGGCAATCAAGGCGCATTGGGGGCTTGAGGACCCGTCGGACCTACACGGCGACGAGGCGCAGATTGACGCCGCCTTCCAGGCCACCCTGCAGATCATCGAAACCCGTTGCCGGGCGCTGTTCGACCTCCCGTTCAGCCGCCTCGATGCGGCACAGATCAAGGCTGAGCTGGATCGTATTGGCTTGTTATAAGCGGAGAATGTCATGACCACCCTGCCCAACCTCGACCTCACATTGAGCACCCCACTCCACGCTGACACTGCACAACGGCCACGGATTCTCCTGCTCTATGGTTCCAACCGTACGCGCTCTTTCAGCCGACTCCTGGTGGAAGAAGCGGCGCGAGTGCTTCAGCATCTAGGCGCCGAGACACGGATCTTCAACCCCGCCGGCCTGCCAATGCCGGACGATGCTCCGAACGATCACCCAAAGGTCCAGGAACTACTGGCCTTGATGCAATGGTCCGAAGGCCAGGTGTGGTGCTCACCGGAACGGCACGGCTCGATGTCAGCAGTGTTCAAGGCGCAAATCGACTGGGTACCCCTGGCACTGGGTGCCATCCGCCCAACCCAGGGCAAGACCCTGGCGGTGATGCAAGTCTGCGGCGGCTCGCAGTCTTTCAACACTGTCAACCAACTGCGCGTCCTGGGGCGCTGGATGCGTATGCTGACCATCCCCAACCAGTCATCTGTGCCCAAGGCCTTCATGGAGTTCGACGATCAGGACCGGATGAAACCTTCAGCCCTTTATGATCGCGTGGTGGATGTCATGGAAGAGTTGGTCAAGTTCACCCTGCTGGTGCGTGAGCATCCGGAACTGGTGCAGCGCTATTCTGAGCGCAAGGAAGATGCTCAAGCGCTCTCTGACCGGGTCAATCAACGGTCGATCTGAACGCAGGTAAACGCGTATGCTTTGCTGCACCCGATGCCACTGAGCCCACCCCATGAGTTCCCTGCACCACGCCTGGCTGGGCCCTTACGAAATCAGCAGCACCACCTGCACCGGCCTGACCTTTGCCCGGCATAGTCACGACGAGTGCGTGATTGGCGTCAACCTGGTCGGCGCCGAGCAGGTGTGGCTGGACCGGCGCACCTTTGAGGCCGGGCCGGGCAGTATCACCCTGTACAACCCCGGCCAGATCCAGGGCGGCGGCGCGGCCGAGGGGGCACCCTGGCACTTTGTCAGCCTGTACGCCGGGGCCGATCGCCTGGCCACCGACCTTGGGCTGGCGCACCTGGAGTTCGATCGGGCGCTGTGTTTTGCCCCGGAACTGGCGGCGCAACTGGCCCAGGCCGCCAAGGGCGCATTAAGCGCCGACCCACTGGTTTGCGGGCTGAGTGAAGACGCCCTGGTGTTGCTGCTGGGCGAAGTGGTCAGGCTCAGTGGTGTGCGCTTGCCCAGTAGCGCCAGCGGCGGGTCGGGGATGGTGGCCCAGGCTCAGGAACTACTCGCTGCGCAGTTACATCAAGGCGTGGCACTGGATACCCTGGGCGACGAGTTGGGCCTGTCGAAATTCCACGTCCTGCGCACCTTCCAGAAAGAAACCGGCCTGAGCCCCCGGCAGTGGGCCATGCAGTTGCGTACCCGCCGAGCAAAAGGCCTGCTGCGCAGCGGCCTGAGCGCCGCTGAAGTCGCCCATGAAGTGGGCTTTGCCGACCAGAGCCACCTCAACCGGCACTTCCGTGCGGCGTATGGCATTACCCCTGGCCGTTATCAGAGCGCAATCCGGTCCAAGACAGCTCAGCGCCCCCTGCAGCAAACTGACCTGTAGCAGCCGACGTGTCGGCGAAGGTGCGTGATTGATTTTGGGGTGGTGATGCTGACAATCTTTTTTTCCGCGCTGGTCTTCGGCTTTGTATTTTGCCTGTCCCCTGGCGCAGTGCTGGCAGAGACCCTGCGCCGCGGCCTGCTGCATGGGTTCGCCCCGGCATTACTGGTGCAGGTCGGGTCGCTGGTGGGCGATGCGACCTGGGCGGTGATCGGCCTGACCGGCATGGCCCTGCTGATCCAGCACGACGCGGTACGCGTGCCCCTGACCGCCGTTTGCGCGCTGTACCTGGCCTGGCTCGGTCTGCGCAGCCTGCTGGATGCCTGGCACCTGCCGCAACCCGACAGCGCCCCGGCCAGCACCGGGCGCAACGCGCTGATGGTCGGCGCAACCCTCTCCTTGGCCAACCCGAAGAACATTGTGTACTGGGGCGCCCTGGGCAGTGCCCTGGCAGGCATCGTCGGCACCACCCCGAGTCACGGTCAGACCCTGATGTTTTTCGCCGGTTTTATGCTGGCGTCGATCCTGTCGTGTTTTTTGATTGCGGGCTTGGTGAATGTCTTGCGAAAGAACGCCTCGCCAACTTGGCAGCGAATCAGCCATGGCGCCTGCGGCCTGGTATTGATGTATCTGGCGTTATTGGCCGCCTACAGTGTATGAACTTATATATAACGCCAATCTGAATGAAGTCTGAACAAGCGCCCAAACAAGTTCATTATTGATTGACATCCCCTACCTGCCTGAGTAGATTGCCCGTGCCTGCAACTCGGGCCTTATTTCAACCTCACAAAAGAAGCCAATGGACACAGTATCTAGTCGCTGTCCGCTCCCCGTGAATACAGGGGGCGGGCGCCAAACCCAGAGTAAAGACGGGACTCGCCTTCCAGGCCGGGTAAGCTGCGCTAGAGCTTGATGCTCCAACGTAACTGCCTTGAGCCGGCGCCAGTCCGGTCCCGAGGTGTGTTATGAATTTCCAGACCCTTGTTCTACCTGATGTACGCACGCTGGCTTCAGCCCTGCGTGCCACGCCGTGCCGTGTTTCCCGGGGCGTTGCCCCCGCGCGCACGGCCCTCGCCTGCCCCTCCCCGCGTATCAGCCCGGTGCACCTGCGTGCTCACTGGCGCCTGTGCCCCACCACCGGCCACCTGGTCCAGCAATGGGACCATGCCGACCCTCAAGATCCACAGAGACGGAACGTTTCCAGCCTGCCTGTTCACGTGCGCCTGTTGTTGAGCGCGCACGCGGCATAAGCCGACTGGAAACAGCAACTTCCTGATAGTTGGTCAATTAATTAACTGGCGTTCTTTGCGAACTAAGCCAGCGGCAGTTTTCTGCGCGCCCGTTAATTAACTCACCTCTTTAAAGTTATTAGAACTGATCGCAAAAATTGCGACTCGGCATGCTCGTGCTCGCCTGCCCGCCAGGCAAGTAATGAGTATGTCGACAGGAGTACACACTATGAGCGCCGTAAAAACCACGCAACTGCCCAACAAGCACCGCGCCACCCATGACAGCAAACTGTCGATGCGTGCCGCCCGCGAAGCGCAAAACGGCCTGGCAGCCACCCTGGCCAACGTCCGGGCGACCAAGGACGGCCTGACCGAACTGGATGCCAGCGCCCGCCTGCAACGCGAAGGCTATAACGAAGTGGCCCACGACAAGCCGCCCCACGCTGTCGTGCAATTCCTCCAGGCCCTGAACAACCCTTTTATCTATGTGCTGCTGACCCTGGCGGTGATCAGTTTTGTCACCGACTACTGGCTGCCGCTGCGCGCCGGTGAGGAAGTCGACCTGACCAAGGTCATTATCATCATGACCATGGTCGCCCTGAGCAGCCTGCTGCGCTTCTGGCAGGAGCATCGCTCGGCCAAATCCGCCGAGGCGCTGAAGGCCATGGTGCGCACTACCGCCACGGTGCTGCGCCGCGAGCAGGTCGGCGCCCAACCCATCCTGCGCGAAGTGCCGATGCGTGAACTGGTGGCCGGCGATATCGTGCAGTTGTCGGCCGGCGACATGATCCCGGCCGATATCCGCCTGATCGAGTCCCGCGACCTGTTTATCAGCCAGGCCGTGCTGACCGGCGAAGCCTTGCCCGTGGAAAAATACGACACCCTGGGCGACGTCACGCAAAAATCCGCCACCCTCAGCGCTGCCGACCAGAGCAACCTGCTAGATCTGCCCAACATCTGCTTCATGGGCACCAACGTGGTCAGCGGCCGCGCCCAGGCAGTGGTGGTGGCGACCGGGCCACGCACCTATTTCGGCTCGCTGGCCAAGGCCATCGTCGGCTCCCGGGTGCAGACCGCCTTTGACCGTGGGGTGAACAGCGTCAGTTGGCTGCTGATCCGCTTTATGCTGGTGATGGTGCCCATCGTGTTTTTCCTCAATGGCTTTTCCAAGGGCGACTGGGGCGACGCATTCCTGTTTGCCCTGGCGGTGGCCGTAGGCCTGACCCCGGAAATGCTGCCGATGATCGTCAGCGCCAACCTGGCCAAGGGCGCGAATGCCATGGCCAAGCGCAAAGTGGTGGTCAAGCGCCTCAACGCGATCCAGAACTTCGGTTCGATGGACGTGCTGTGCACCGACAAGACCGGCACCCTGACCCAGGACAAAATCATCCTCGAGCACCACGTCAACGCCTTCGGCCAGCGAGACGACCACGTGCTGTCCCTGGCCTGGCTCAACAGCCATCACCAAAGCGGCATGAAGAACCTGATGGACCAGGCGGTGCTCGCGTTTTCCCAGCACAACCCCAAGTTCCAGGTGCCGTTTGCCTACAGCAAGGTCGATGAACTGCCCTTCGACTTTGTCCGTCGGCGCCTGTCGATTGTGGTCAAGGACAGCCACGGCGATCACCTGCTGGTGTGCAAGGGCGCCGTGGAAGAAATGCTCGCTATCGCCACCCATGTGATGGAAGGCGCGAGCGCCGTGGCCCTGGACGAGCGTCGTCGCCAGGAACTGCTGAACACCGCCAACGAGTTCAACGAGGACGGCTTCCGCGTGCTGGTGGTGGCCACCCGCAACATTCCCAAGGCCCTGGCGCGCCAGCAATACACCCCCACCGATGAACGCAACCTGGTGATCCACGGGTTCCTGACTTTCCTCGATCCACCGAAGGAAACAGCCGGCCCGGCGATTGCTGCGCTGCAAGAGATCGGAGTCGCGGTCAAAGTGTTGACCGGCGATAACGCCGTGGTCACTCGCACCATCTGCCGCCAGGTTGGCCTGGAGCCTGGCGAGCCGCTGCTCGGCGTGGATATCGAAGCCATGGACGATGCGACCCTCAAGCAGGAGGTTGAGCAACGCACGGTGTTCGCCAAGCTGACGCCGCTGCAAAAATCCCGGGTGCTCAAGGCTTTGCAGGCCAATGGTCACACCGTGGGTTTCCTCGGCGACGGCATCAACGATGCACCAGCCCTGCGCGATGCCGACGTCGGCATCTCGGTGGACAGCGCGACTGATATTGCCAAGGAATCGGCCGACATCATCCTCCTGGAAAAGAGCCTGATGGTGCTCGAAGAAGGTGTGCTTAAAGGGCGCGAGACCTTCGGCAATATCATGAAGTACCTGAACATGACGGCCAGTTCCAACTTCGGCAACGTGTTCTCGGTGCTGGTGGCCAGTGCGTTCATCCCTTTCATGCCGATGCTGGCGATCCACTTGCTGCTGCAGAACCTGATGTATGACATCTCCCAACTGGCCCTGCCGTGGGACAAGATGGACAAGGAGTACCTGGCCAAGCCCCGCAAGTGGGACGCGCAGAACATCGGGCGCTTTATGATCTGGATCGGGCCGACCTCGTCGATCTTCGACATCACCACCTTTGCCCTGATGTGGTACGTGTTTGCGGCCAATAGTGTGGAAATGCAGACCCTGTTCCAGTCCGGCTGGTTCGTCGAAGGGCTGCTCTCCCAGACCCTGGTGGTGCATATGTTGCGCACCCGCAAGATCCCGTTCTTCCAGAGCACCGCCGCCTGGCCGGTGTTGATGATGACCAGCCTGGTCATCGCCCTGGGGATCTATGTGCCCTTCTCGCCCCTGGGCACGATCGTGGGCCTGCAACCCTTGCCTTGGGCCTACTTCCCTTGGCTGGTCGGCACCTTGCTCGCCTACTGCTGCGTGGCACAGCTGATGAAGACGATCTACATCCGCCGCTTCAAGCAGTGGTACTGAGTTTGCTGTTGTGACCGGGCTGGGTGTGGCAGACAGGTTTGCCACACCCAGCCCACTCCAACAGCACCATCGCTACAGATAATTCTGTTCATTTGGAGCATGACCCCATGCACAAACACACCTTCCTTGCTGCCTTTGACTGGCTACCGGCATCGCGGCAACGGGCGCTGCGGCGCAACCTGATTTTTATCGGCGCCCTCCTGGTGCTCGGCCTGCTGTCCAAGGCCTTCGCCGCCGGTGGCTCCTATGTGGTGGACGATGGCGCCATCAACGCCCCCGGCGAATGCAATATCGACGGCGGCTACACCCGCTCGACATCGCACACCACCCTCTCCGCCGCCTGCACATCCCGCGCAATGCCCAACCTGCAATGGGGCGCCGCCCTCGAGGATGACCCTGAGCAGACCCAACTCAGCCCGCAGCTCAGGGGTTCATTGTGGGCCTGGCAGGATGCCGGCGTGGAGATCGCCTGGGCGGCGGCAGCGCATATCGCGGTGGATCGCCGGCACCCATTCGATGGCGCAGACCTGGGCCTGCCGCTGACCTGGCAAGCGTCTCAGACGCTACGCTTGAACCTCAATGCCGGCTGGGCCCATGCCTATGACAATGGCGAACAAAATCACCGACTGACCTGGGGCACAGGCCTGGAATACCGCTTGGCGGACTCGTTGACGCTATTGGCAGAACGCTATGGCCAGCAAGGCGGCGACCAGGCCTGGCAAGCTGGGCCGCGGGTGCATCTGGGTCAGCAAGTCGATGTGGACCTGGTGGTCGGACGCAACCTGACCGGGGATCGCGACCGCTGGCTGACGACCGGGGCTACCCTACGGTTCTGAAACACTGGAGGGAGATCAATGTGGGAGCTGTCGAGCCCCGGCGAGGCTGCGATGGCAGTGGTACTGCTGGCATGGATGTTGGCTGAGCCACCGCTTTCGCAGCCTCGCTGGGGCTCGACAGCTCCCACAGGGTTTGTCGGTGTTTGCCGGGACTACGGACTTTAACGCGGGCGCCCTGCAGCGAACACGTTCTGCCATCTGGCACAAAATAATGTGGGAGCTGTCGAGCCCCAGCGAGGCTGCGATGGCGGTGGTACTGCTGGCATGGATGTTGGCTGAGCCACCGCTTTCGCAGCCTCGCTGAAGCTCGACAGCTCCCACAGGGTTTATCGGGGTTCGCGGGATCTGTGTTCTCGAACGCGGGCGCCCTACAGCGAACACGTTATGCCAACTGGCCACAAAATAATGTGGGAGCTGTCGAGCCCCGGCGAGGCTGCGATGGCGGCGGTACGGCCGGCATTGATGTTGGCTGAGCCACCGCTTTCGCAGCCTCGCTGAAGCTCGACAGCTCCCACAGGGTTCGTCGGTGTTTGCCGGGACTGCGGACCTTAACGCGGGCGCCCTGCAGCGAACACGTTATGCCAGCTGGCACAAAATAATGTGGGAGCTGTCGAGCCCCGGCGAGGCTGCGATGGCGGCGGTACGGCTGGCATTGATGTTGCCTGAGCCACCGCTTTCGCAGCCTCGCTGAAGCTCGACAGCTCCCACAGGGTTCGTCGGTGTTTGCCGGGACTGCGGACCTTAACGCTGGCGCCCTACAGCGAACACATTATGCCAACTGGCACAAAATAATGTGGGAGCTGTCGAGCCCCGGCGAGGCTGCGATGGCGGCGGTACGGCTGGCATTGATGTTGGCTGAGCCACCGCTTTCGCAGCCTCGCTGAAGCTCGACAGCTCCCACAGGGTTCGTCGGTGTTTGCCGGGACTGCGGACCTTAACGCGGGCGCCCTACAGCGAACACGTTATGCCAACTGGCCACAAAATAATGTGGGAGCTGTCGAGCCCCAGCGAGGCTGCGATGGCGGCGGTATGACTGGCCTTGATGCTGGCTGAGCCACCACTATCGCAGCCGCACTAGGGCTCTGCAGCAAGCACACGCTTCAAGTTGCCTCGGTATCAGGCCGGTTTGGCTTGCTGCTCAAGGTGCAGTTGCAGCTCCGGCTCGATGCCCAGCGCACCTGCCAACTCGTCCAGGTAGTTTCGCTCGGCGTCCTGTTGGTCATCCACCAACATGACGCTGGCCAGGTAGACCTCGGCAGCCACCGCCGGGTCATTGGCATATTCGGCAAAGTCGGTTGCATCCAGGGGCTTGGCGACTTGAGCGTCGAGCCATTGCTGCAAGTCCGGATCGTCGGTGTGGCGCCCGATCTCCTGGGAGATCAAGGCCTTTTCTTTCTCATCAATCCGCCCATCCGCCTTGGCCGCCGCGATCAATGCACGCAGTACCGCATGGCTATGGGCCTCGACATCGGCGCCAGACAACTGGTCAACCGTCTGCAGCGTCTGTTGCGGCGCCGAGGCCTGTTGCCGTTGCCAAGCCTGATACGCCTGGAACGCCATCATCCCCAGTGACGCCAGGGCCGCGTAGTTGGTACCGCCAGTGCGCGCGCGGGTCGATCCGCCCGCCTGGGGCCCGCCCAACATGCCACCCAGACCACCCAGCAGATCGCCGAGGCCGCCACCGCCCGACGCCGTTGCGGAGCCGCCGCCGCGCAGCAACCCACCGAGCAGGCCGCCCAAGCCACCGAGCCCTCCCGCGCCACCCTGGGGTGCCGCCGAGCCGCCTTGCTGCGCCATCGAGGCTTGGCCTGCACGGAGCAGTTGTTCCAGTAGAGCACTGGTGTTCATGGTATCGCCCTCCTTTGGGCTGTGCGCCAGACAATCAACAATAGTCCCTGGAACCGGTAACGCCAAGGCCGCCCAGCAGGCATGGAGTTGGCGATCTGAGCGCGCCCCAGCAAACCCGGCGCAGGCCTTTAGCCACCGTGAGAATTCTTCAGATTCGGCACACCAAGACGGGTGGTGAACGTCAGCGCGCGCGTGGGGTCGGAAATATAAGGGCTCGGCCTCAATCGGCCTGGCCTTGAGCGCGAGCATCAACAGATTAGCGGTGCCGCGTACCCTCACAGAAGGAGACGCTGACATGGTCACTCACTTCAAGGTCGCGGGGCACCTCGCTTGCGGCCATCACGGCAATAACCTGACGTCCACGGTGGAACTGAACCGGGTTAAATGCCGCACCTGCCGCAACACCGATGCCTACAAGGAAGCCCGCCGTAACCAGCGCAACGCATCGCGCCGCGCGGCACGCAGAGCCCGCTCCGGTAGCCCCCACAATGACTGGCGCAGCGCCTGGACCCAACGCCTGACCGAGCTGCCCGGCCTGCAGCGCCTACCACGCGGGTTCAGCGGCCAGCCCTTCGTCTGACCCGGTGCGGGGGCCGCAAATCCGGCCCCCTTCAGGGTTATGGGGTCAGCCGTGGCCGGGCCTTATAGCCCGGCAAGGTCGCGGCATAGGCCAGCGCCTGTTCGAGGGAGCTGAATGAAGCCAGTCGATCATCCTTGGTGCAGACGCGCCATGGGCCGCTATTGACCCGGACAATTTCATAGCCATTGAGCTGCATCTTGTTCAACAGGGGAACGCTCATAGTCACCTCTCCTCTTCCAGAGATAATCCACGGGTTGCCCGCTCCACCATACTCCCGATCCCGGCCCTGCGGCCTACCGAACGTCGCTGACTGCCGCTCGCGCTCACCATGATCCTGCCAAGGGTACACAGACGATCGGGCTCAGTTTCAACCAGGCATTTATGGTAAAAAACAGCGGCATCAAGTCAACGCACAACCCCTTCCCCTTGATAGCAATGGAGGCTTCATGAAACTGGTTGGCATGCTGGACTCGCCTTATGTACGCCGCGTGGCGATTGCCCTGGATCTGTATGGGGTGGACTTTGAGCAGCAATCCCTCTCGGTGTTCAGCACCTTCGACGAATTCGC
This sequence comes from Pseudomonas sp. DD1, assembly GCF_044510355.1. Classification (NCBI taxonomy): domain Bacteria; kingdom Pseudomonadati; phylum Pseudomonadota; class Gammaproteobacteria; order Pseudomonadales; family Pseudomonadaceae; genus Pseudomonas; species Pseudomonas sp. DD1. Next base: position 131,083 of record NZ_MSAJ01000005.1, read on the forward strand.
CAGGATCAACCCGGTGGTCAAGGCCCCGACCCTGGTGCTGGACGACGGGACGGTGCTGATGGACTCCAGCCTGATCCTGGATTATTTCGAAACCTTGGCACCAGCCGATAAAAAACTCTTGCCCCAAACTGCTGCGGCCCGTGCACGGGACCTGCAAGTGATCGGCCTGGCATTGGCCGCCTGTGACAAGAGCGTGCAGATTTACTACGAGCACAACCTGCGGCCCGCAGAGAAGCTGCATGCGCCATGGCTCGATCGGGTAACCGGGCAACTGCTGGCGGCCTATTCGGGCCTGGAAAAACTCTTGGCCAACGCTCCAGGCGAGCCCTTGACCCAGGCGTCGTTGAGTGTCGCGGTGGCGTGGTCCTTTAGCCAGTACGCCGTGCCCTCGGTGGTCAAGGCCGAGGACTTTCCCAACCTGCAACGCCACGCCCAGTTGGCCGAGCAACACCCGGCATTCGGCAAATACCCTATCGAATAGGCAGCAGCGCCGCGCCGATCAACCCCGCCAACCCCAGCAGGCACGCCAGGCCAACGCCATAGGCCAGGGTGCGCCAGGGTTGGCGGCGACCCAGGTACATCAAGGTATGTAGCACCCGCGCGACGGTGAACAGGGCAAACAGCCAGGCCGTCGCCCCCCCATGGGTGCCCAACGCCACGCACAACCCGCCCAGTGCGAAGAACAGCGGAATATTCTCCAGGTCATTGGCCCAGGCCCTGCTTGCCCGGCTGACGGCGGACAGTTCGTGCACCAGGGCATCGCGCTTGAAAAAACCGGCATCCTCGGGGTTGGTGAACGCCCGGTGCCTGAGGCGGAAAAACCCCTGGTAACAGGAAATCGCCAGCATCTTGGCAAATAACACCAGCACGCACAGGGCAAACACATGCAGGCTGCTGCTCATTGCCGGCCCCTGGCAAAGCCGTTGACCACGATGTACAGCAGCGGGCCGACTGAGACAAAGACCGCCGTCAGCAGCCAATAAGGCAACACACTGGCCAGCGACCGCCCCTTGGCCCGGGCGTCGCGGTACATCCACACACACGCCAGGGCCGCCATCAGGTACAGGTCGATCACCACCTGGGCGGTATCGGGCCTGGATAGCAGCTCAAGGCCGAACGCCAGCAGCGACTGCTCGGCCCAGAGCAGGGTGCCCAGGGTGTACAGGGAGAACGCCAGCAGGCTGGCGAGGGCGATGTAGGGTCTGTGCATAGTGTCCACCACGCAGGATTGGGCAAGCCGCAGATTAGTGATAACGTCGCCGCCATCTCAATGACCTGCGAGGTCATGGACGCCCCCCGCCCCGCCCTGCCAGAGTCCATCCATGAACCGCCCACCCTTCCCCCGCGCCAACCCCGAGACCGACGCCGGCACCCAACTGCGGCTGTTGCGCCGTCAGGCGAAGTTGAGCCAATTGCAGCTGGCGCTGATCAGTGGCATTTCCCAACGCCACTTGAGCTGTATCGAAACCGGCCGCGCCAAGGCCAGCCCGGGCACCTTGCATAACCTGCTCAGCGCCCTCGAGGTGCCCCTGGAGCAGTGCAACAGCCTGTTCCTGGCCGCCGGCTACGCCCCGCGCTACGAAGCCACGCCGCTCGCAGCGCCGGCAATGGATGCCATTCGGGATGCCATCAGCCATGTACTGAAGGCCAACAATCCGGCGCCGGCGATCGTGCTGGGCAGTCACTGGGAAGTGCTCGCCGCCAATGCCAGCACCCAGGTCTTGTTCGACCTGGTGGGTTTGGCGCCAGACGCTGCACAAGGCCTGAACCTGCTGACCACCCTGCTGCAACCGGGGGGCCTGGGCGACCATCTGCTCAATGCCGACGAGATCCGCAACCTCGCCTGGCAACGGGCTGCCCGTGAAGCACTGGGCAACCCGACCCTGGCCACACTACTGCAAAGCCTGCCCGTGCCGCACGGCTCGACACCCCTGGCCAATCAACTGCCGCCGCTGGTGCTGACCCGCGTGAATTCACGGCACGGCGAGCTGGATTTCATGTCCACCTTCACCACGTTCGGCATGCCCCAGGACATCACCGTCACCTCATTGCGCATCGAGCACCTGATCCCGGCCAATCCCCACACTTGGCAGGTCATGACCGCAGCCTACGAACACTCCCTGGACCGCTAGGCGCCGCTGATCAGAACTTGGTCACCACGCCCATGCGCAACGTGCGCCCCGGCGCCGGCATAAAGCTCTGGGCCAGCGGGTCCAGGTAGTAACGGTTCGTCAGGTTGTCCAGCGACACGTTGAACTGGGTGTGGTCTTGCCATTTGTAGTCGAGGAACAGGTCCACCAGCGCCACTTCGCGATAAACCAGCTGCGGCGTGGTGGCGCCGGTCTGCCAGGATTTGTCGGCGGTGACGGTCGGGCCCGAGGTGTAGGTCAGGCGCCCGCCCACGGTCAGGGTCTGGTCAAAGAAGCGCAGGCCCGAGGTCAGGTTACCGGCGACCCGTGGTGGGTTCTGGGTGTTGGTGTACGAGCCCATGAAGCTGCCCGCGGTGCAGTTGGGGGTGTCGTCAAGCTTCCGCCAACGGTTGGAACTGGCCCGCAGGCGCGCGGCGAAGGCCGAGTCACAGGTTTCGGTCTTCAGGTAGTAGGTCGAGGACAGGTCGGCAAAGACCCAGCCGGCATCGTATTTCGATTGCAGTTCCAGGCCGCTGGTCTTGAAGCTGTCGGTATTGCTGAAGTTCATCAGACCCATCAGGCCAGGGCTTGGGTCGTAGTAGCGGGTCACGTAGTTCTTGATGGTGTTATTGAAGTACGCCAGCTTGATCGCCGCCGTGTCGTTGTCCGCCAGCAGGCCTTTTTGCAGGGTGCTCGCGCCGATTTCCCAGTTGCTCGAACGCTCCGGTTTCAGGCCCTTGCCAGGCATGGTCTGCAGGGTGCCCTGACTGGTTTCGAACAACGAGGGCATGCGCAGGCCCTGGGTGTACGAGGCATAGATGAAGGTATCCGGAGCGATCTCGTAGTTGATGCCGATGGCCGGCGAAAAGGCGCCCTTGCTGTCGCTCTGCTTGCCCGAATAGGTGTAGCCGGTGACCACTTCGCCCACCTGCGACGGATAGACGAGTGTGGCAACGCCCCCATAGTCGTTGTAGCGCGGGCCATCAAACGGGTTGTTGGTGTCGCTGAACACAATCCCGTTGTTCAGGCGCGGGTCGGTGGCGTCGGTGTATTGGCCGTTGGCGTCGGGGAACCACAGCATATTGCCGTAGCTGCCCGGCTTGATCACGTTCACGTAGCGCAACTCGCGCTCCTCGCGCTGGGCGGTCGCGTGCGGTACATGGTCCTTGGTGCGGTAGTAGGTATAGCGCCCGCCGCCCCACAGCGTCAGCTCATCCACCGGTTTGTACTCCAGCTTGCCGTTGAGGCTGAATTCCTTGCGCGAACCGTCACGCAGGCTGCGGTTGGCGTTGATATCGTTCTGTGTGGTGACCACGCTCTTTTGCGGCTGCAGTTCCTCGAGCTGGAACGAGCCGCCCAGGTCCAGCTTGAAATCGCCATAGTGCGTATCAAAACGCGAGGTATTGGCCAGTTCACCGCCGATGCGCCGGTCATCCTGGCGCGTCCAGTTGCGGTCCGAACGATAGGCCTGGGATTTGGGCGCCAGCACCGAGGTCAACTGGCTGGTCTTGGCATCGGTCATCCACAGGCTGGTCGTCAGGTCCACCAGCATATTGCCCGTGGGCAGGTAGTGATAGCGGGCGGTGTAGGTGTCGATCTTGGTGCTGCCGCGCGGGTACTGGTAGATACCGCCGGAGCCGAAACGGAAGATGTCCGAGGGCATGATCTCGCCTATGCGCCCATCGTAACGGATGTAGCCGAAGTCGAAGGTGTGGTCATCGGCCGGGCGCAGGGTGGTCTTGAGCAGGATCGACTCGGTCTCTGCCGAGGAGTTGAGCACCTCTTCGCCGGCGTTGTAGGTAGTGGCCACCGTCATGTTTTCCTGGCCATAGCGGTCAAAGGTGCGGTAGCGGTCCTGGCCGTGCTTGCCGGAGAAGTAGTTGCCCTGGTTGCGATGGGCGTAGGCGGCCACCACATCAAACAGGTCATGGGTATAGGCAAACGCCGCGCTGCCCGATTCCGAGTCGGAACCGAACAGGCCGCCACGGTTCTGGTGCGGTTCGGAGTACAGGTCCTCGGTGGTCGAATGGCTGTTGCGCGAGGCCGGCTTGACGCCGTTGTTCCACAGATCGCCCTTCAGGCGCAGGCCCACGTTCTTGCCGTCGCGCAGGATGTCATCGACACCCAGGGTGCGGATTGCCACCGTGCCGCCGATGGCGCTGGAGGTCAGGCTGGGGCCTTTGTCGATGGACACGTCGCTGATCAGATCGGGGTCGATGTAGCTGCGCTGTTGCGTGCCCGCATAGCCGCGATAGACATCCAGCGCCTGCTGCGAACCGTCGACCGTGACCGCGACCCGGCTTTGCCCCTGGATCCCGCGGATATTCACATCCAGGCCACCGCCATTACGGCTGTCACCCACCTGCACCCCCGGCTGGCCCTTGAGCAGGTCGCCGGCGGAGATCACGCCAAAGCGGCGCACTTCTTCGTTGGAGATATACACCAGCGAACGTGGCTCGGTGTACACCGCTTTTTTCTCAAGGTCATCGCCAGTGACTTTCTGCGACGGCAGCACCACGGCACTGGTCGCCGGATGCAGTTCAAAGCTGCCATCGGCCTGGCGCTGAAAACTCAAGCCCGTGCCCGCCAATAACTTTGCCAGGCCGGCTTCAGTGCTGAAATCGCCGTGCAGGCCGTTGCTGCGCTTGCCCGCCGTCAGCGTCGAACTGCCCGCCATGCTGATACCCGCCTGCACGCCGAAGCGCGAGAGTGCCTGGTCCAGCGGGCCGGCTTCGATGCTGTAGGGCTGGCGCTCGGCCTGGGCGAAAACCGCCGTGCTGTACAGCGGTTGCAGGCTGAGTAACAACAGACCCAATGTGCGGGTGCGCAAGACACTTGCGGGAGAAATCATGCAGGGCTCCTAGAGGTGAAGGCCCACCTGTTTCGGTGGGTTATTCCTAGAGGCCAAGCGAGTCGGGAAAAACTACGGGGGGAACGTAAAAAAATATTCAGACCGGCACCACAGTCACCCAATAGCGGGTCCGCCGCTCGATACGCACGGGCAATGCATGGGCGACCAACGCCAACGCCGCATCGGTATCGTCCAACTGGAAGCTGCCGGTCACGCGCAACGCCGCGACCTGCTCGCTGCATCGCAAGACGCCCGGCCGGTAACGGGACAGTTCGGCCAGCAGCACATCCAGGCGCATGCGCTCGGCGGGCAAAATCCCGCGCAGCCAGGCTTGGGCCAGAAACCCATCGGTTTGCCGTGGCGTGCCCACACCCTGGCGATCGACCTGGGTCTGCCAGCCTGCCGCCACTGATACCGGTGCCGGGTGGCGCGGCGAACTCACCTCGACCAGCCCGCGCACTACGGTAATCCACGTACCCTGCTGATCATGGCGCACCAGCAGATTGGCATCCTGGCTACGCAGCAGCGCATCCGGTGTGAGCAGTTGCAGCGGGCGCGATTCAACCCGAGCATCCAGCGCCACTTCGCCCTCGATCAACTGCACGCGACGCAGCTGCGCGCTAAAGTCCAGGCTGACAGCGCTGGCAGTGTTCAACCACAGAGAGCTGCCATCGGCCAGGGTCCAGCGGCGGCGCTCGCCGGTGGCCGTGCGGTACGTGGCAAAGGCTGCGCGCACCAGGGTCGATTCCGCGCCCTGCCAGGACAAACCACCGAGCAGGCCCAGGCCCAACAAGCACTTGAGCACCTGCCGGCGCCGTGCCGGATCGGCCCCGGCCGCCTCCAATGCCCGCCGCGCGGTGACATCGGCCAACAGGTTGGCCCCGGGCTGGAGCATCAGCGGCAGACTGGCGACGCGTTGCCAGGCGTATTCGTGCTCGGCGTTTGCCTGGCGCCAATGCTGCAACGCCTGCTGCTCGGCCGGGCTCATCATTCCGGACTGCACGCGGACGATCCAGTCGATGGCCGTCTCGCGGACTTTCGGTGCAACCGGCTTGCCAGTCATTCAAAACGGCTCGCGTAGCACACGCTGAAAGCCTTGCCCATCGCCCGTTGCACCTGGGCCACGCTCAAGCTCAACTGCGCGGCGATCTGCGGGTACGTCAGGCCATCGAGCTGGGACAGGAAGAAGATCTTGCGCACCTGCATCGACAGGCCCACCAGCAGCGAGTCGAGCTGCAGCAGGGTTTCGATCATCAGGTAGCGGGTCTCGGGCGATGGCTCCTCACCTTCCGGGCGGGCGGCGAGTGCTTCCAGGTAAGCTCGCTCAATCGCCTGGCGGCGCCAGCGGTTGATCAGCAAGCCATTGGCAATCGCCGCCAGAAACGCCATGGGCTGGCGCAACTCCCGCACATCCTGCTGCGTGCGCAACACCCGGATAAACGTGTCGTGGGCCAAGTCTTCGGCATCGGCGCAGTGCCCCAGGCGCCGCTGCAACCAGCTGCGCAACCAGGGGTGATGACGGGTATAGAGTTGTTCGACGGGCGAGACGAGACTGTCGTCGTACATGTCAGGTCCAATGAGCAGCGAATGATAATACTTCTCATTTTAGTGTCTAGACCTGATGCTTGTACAGCCTCGACTGCTCCCATAGGGGATCTCTGCCTGGCACAGAACCTTACACACACCACACATCAACTGTGGGAGCTGGCTTGCCTGCGATGGCGGTGTGTCAGATACCAGAAGTAGCGCCTGAACCACCGCCATCGCGGGCAAGCCCGCTCCCACAGGGGGGGGGCGGCTGGGCACGCAATTTCCGCCACATAAAGCACTACCGCCCCCCTTCCCGGCTCCATTATTTTTCCCACGCTGCCTTGGGAATCAGCAAACCATGGTTGCCGTTGTACGCCGCGCGCGCAGGCGATTCCCAGCCGTGCAGCAGGGCCGCGTCGAGCCGATAGATCTCCACGCCCAGCGGGCGGCACACGGTCAGCGGATCCTGGGCATCCGGGCCCCACATCGGCAGCGACAGGTCGCCGCCCGGGCAAGTGGACAGTGCGCACAACAAGTCGATCTCGGCAAAAAATTCCAGATAATCGCCCTGTTTGGCCGGGCATGCCTTCATGAAGTACATGTCGTCGTGGTTCAGGCCGGTGCACTGGAAGATGTTCAACACATCGTGCACATCGAACTCGGTCAGGCCGTGGGGCAAGATGGCGCGGGTCAGGTTGGAGTGGCAATGGTGGTGGAAGTCCTCGCCGGTGAGCATCTTGTTCACGTATGGGTCGCAGCGCGTGCCCAACAGGTCGTGCAGGCGCCCGCCGTGCTCGTCGATGCCGTAGCCGGCCAGGCTGTCATCGGTGATGGTGACCATCGGCCGCAGGAACGGCAGGTTCGACCACAAGCGGTCATAGGTGCTGACGTGAGCGCCTTGCAACTGGCGGGTGCGGGCCGCCCACATGCGCTCGCGCGGATCATTGGCATTCCACACATTGAAGTCGCCAACCTGCGGGCCGACCGGGGTGGTCACGCGGAACACATGGCCTGCCGGCACTTTCCAGGCGCGGCCGGTGCGGATCGGCACTTCAAACTGCTCGACCAGGGTGCGCTCGGCCTCGCGCACGCGATCATAAAATGCCTGGTCGACCTGCAAGGCAGCACCTTTGCTGACTTGGTAGGCGGCGGGATAGTCCTTGTACATGGGGGGTGCTCCGTTGCAGGGTTTTGCAAGACCATACAACGTGGCATGTGGCGTGCGCCATGCACACAACCCGAAGTGGGAGGGCTTTTGTGGGAGCGGGCTTGCCCCCGATGGCGGTGTGTCAGTCAAGTAGTTTTAACCTGACACACTGCTATCGCGGGCAAGCCCGCTCCCACAAGGGGATCTGCGTTGTTAGCTGAACTCGCCAGAAACCTGCGACCACAGGCTGACCTTCTGCCCGCGATTCTTGAAGAATTCAATCTCGCGCTTGATCCCCGAACTCAAGTCCCAGCCCGGCAGATCGAGGATGATCAATTCTTCCATCATGTCCATGAACAGCGCATCCACCGGCGCCCACAGCTTGCCGATGGTTGCGCTGTCCTTGCCTTCGAACGCCAGGTTGATCGGGTGCGACATCGACACCTGACTGAACACCCCATGACCCGCCTCGATAATCGTGGCCGCCACCTTGTTGCACTGGATAAAGCGCTCGTGGGTGACGGACGCATCGGCATGGCTGTAGGGGCAGGCCAGAAAGATCTTTCTCATTGTTACCTCAGGGCAATGCAAGGGCTCGCACCCTTGCGATGGTTGAACAGTGGCCGTCAGACCGCCTGGGCAGCGGGCACACCGGGAGCATCGGCCTCTTCGCGCTCGCGTTCCTGCGCTTCATAACGCTGGGCGGCGGGCACCGAGATCTTGATCGCGATCGCCACGGCGAGCAGGCCGCCAAACAGCTTCGCGAGCAGGATCGGCATGATCAGCGTCGGCTGGAAGTTCGCGGTAAAGGCCAGGTGATCGCCAATGGTGGCCTGGGCACAGACACCCAGCGCCACACACAGGACCTTATCCCGGGCATTCATTTTCTTGAACAGGTGGTAAACCGCGATGATGTTGGCAAACACCATGACAAACGCCGCCGCACCATCGGCCGACAGCCCGATGTGCTTGCCCAGCACTTCCATGGGTTTCTTGCAGTAGCGGTTGAACAGGTAGCAGATCGGGAACGTACCGGCGAGCATGATGCCGATATAGCCGGCAATCTCGATGGCGCGGAACAACTCCTTCTCGTCGGCGAACATCGGGTCAAAGCCCCACACACCGAAATTCTTCATGAAGAACCCGGTGAAGTGCTCAACGATGGCCAACGCCAGGACGATCTTGATAAAGGCGTCCATCAACTTACCGAACACCAGGAACCCGGCCACCATCCACGCCGCCCGGTAGCGCAGGCCGGCAGCCAGCAGGAAGCAGAACACAAACAATGGCGCGAGCAAGCGCACGCAGTCGACAAAACCCAGGCTCAGGTAATGCAACGCCGGCGACGTGGTGGACACAATGTCCCGCACCGGCAGGTTGAAGGCGGTGATCATCATCAGCGACGCAAGCACCGCGAACGGGATGCTGATCAAGCCCGCCATGGCCCCCAGCGCCAGGTACTTGTGGTCCTTGCGCTCGAGCATCATCAGGCCGACCGGGATCAGGTAGACAATGGTCGCGCCGGAGGTGTAGCCGACGATCATGGCGGTGATCCACATGTCGCGGTTCGCCGCCAGGGCATCGGCCAACTGGTAGCCGCCCATGTCCACGGCAATGATCGACAGCGCCGCAATCGACACGTCAGACCCCATCGCACCAAAGTACGGCCCCAGGGCGACCTCGATGAATTTGGACAAGTACGGGATCGCCACCATGATGCCCGCCTGCGCCAGGAACACCGGGCCGATGGAGTGGATGCCGTTGACAAACTCCTTGCCCAGGCCGCTGTCCGGCTTGATCACGGATGCAAACGCGCCAACCACCGCGCCGATCATGATCAGGTAAATAACGTAGTTGCCAAATTCCGCCATTGCTTTCGCTCCATCTGTACTGAATCAATTATTTTTGTAGGAGTACGCCCCAGTTCGGTCGCTCCATTGGCCAAACGCGTTTACAGCTCCATTTGCGGTGTTTTCACACCCTATTACTAACCACTTCCCATGCCAATCGTGTGTTTTATGTGGTTTTGCGGGTTAAACACACTGGAATCGGTCAATTGTATTGCGTAATCTCTGATCACACCTTTCAAGGCAGCGGACTTTACGGCCGTGAACGACAAACGCCAATACCACGTTCACCTCCCTGCCGCTGGCGCTCAAACGCCCCAGCGCTAGCGACTGCGGCATCATTTGAGTGCCTCGGTAACAGCGCCGCGCCCCTGTGGCGCATTCACGTAGCATCAAGAGGATGATTACCCATGCGCCCCAATGAAAGACGCCAACATATCCTTGAGTTACTACGCCAACGTGAACGCATTTCGGTCGACGAGTTGGCGCGCACCCTCGGCACTTCGCAAGAAACCATACGCCGCGACCTCACGGCCCTGGCCGAAGACGGCCAGGTCACCAAGTTCCATGGCGGTGCCTCGCTGCCCCCAAGTGGTGAGCACGAGAACGCCTTCCAGACCCGAATGAATGAGTTCTCCCACGAGAAACGTGCGGTGGCGCGCTTCGCCGCCGGGCTATACGCGCCGGGCGACAGTCTACTGATTGATACTGGCACCACTACCCTGTTCTTCGCCCGTGAACTGGCAAAACTCAACCGCATCACAGTGATCACCAACTCCCTGTTGATCGCCGCCGCCATTGGCGCCAGCGGTAATCGCGTGTTCATGATCGGCGGCGAATACCGCCCCGAATCGGAACAGAATATCGGCGCCCTGGCCATGGAGCAGATCGCCCGTTTCAACGCCGAACATGCCGTGGTCACCATTGGCGCCCTGAACACCGACGGCGCCTTCGATTTCTCCATCGAAGAGGCGGAAATCACCCGCGCGATGATCGCCCGCACACGCTACCTCACGGTGATTGCCGACTCTTCGAAGATGGGCAAGCGTGCGCTGTTCCAGGTGTTCCCCCTGGAGCGCATCGACCGCCTGATCATCGACCGCGCGCCTCTGGGCGAACTGGCCAAGGCCCTGGCAGAGGCCCAGGTTGAAGTGCTGCAAGCCCCTGCCCTGACCCGCCCGGAGTGGTGACTGGTTAACGCCAGTCGCGGCACCGCGTCACCGCGTCACTGAACGTGGCACGCCACTGCTGGGCCTGGGCGGCACTGACTTTCGGGTGGAAGCTGGTGCTGGTATTGCGCGGCGGCTTGAGCGCCACGCCAAGCCCTTTGGCCGCCAGCGCGGCACAGCCGAACGCGGTCAACTCATCGAAACGCTGAGTGACGATGCAACGCTGCAAGGCATCGGCGAGGAACTGCGCAAAATACGGGCTGCGCGCCAGGCCGCCATCAATCGACAGGTGATCGGTGACGCTGAGAAACCCGTCCATGGCCGTGATCACTTCAACACTGCGTAACGCCACGCCCTCCAGCACCGCCTGGCACATATCCTGGCGTGTGGTGCTGCCGTTCATACCGACCCACAGGGCGGCCGCGCTGCGGTCCCAATGGGGGCAAGCCAGCCCGGACAGCGCCGGCACAAACGCCAGTTGGCGGCCAATGGCCGGAGGCTCGTCAAACGCCGCCAGCTCCGAAAAATCCGTGAACAAGCCGAGCCGCCCGGCCCACTCCACCGCCGCGCTGGCATCGTAGACACCACCGTCCATGGCATAGGTGGGCTTGCCGTCGATCTGCCAGGCAATGGTTGCCAGCAGGCCCTTTTCCGGCGCGCGGATGATCTGCTCGCCGGTCAAGGTCAGGGCAAACGCACCGGTACCGTAGGTGATCTTGGCGTCGCCTTCATTGCGGCAACCATGGCCATAGAGCGAGGCCTGCTGGTCGACAATCGACGCGGTGACCGGGGTGGCACCAATCTCGCCAAAGTGCCCGACGGTGTCGCGGATCTGCGGCAGGGTTTCCATCGGCACGCCAAACAGCTCGCAGAGCTGGCTGTCCCAATGCCCGGTCGCCAGGTTCATCAGCGAGGTGCGCGAAGCGGTGGTGACATCGGTGGCAAAGACCCCGGTCAGACGGTCGAGAAAGTACGCATCGGTGGTGCCCAGGCGCAGCCGCCCGGCGCGCAATGCGCTCTGCGCGGCCGGCAGGTTGCGCACGATCCAGGCCAGCTTGCTCGCCGAAAAATACGGGTCAAGCGGCAAACCGGCGCGCTCCAGGGTCAGGGCCTCGCCACCGTCGCCGCGCAACTGGGCGATCTCGGCCGAGGTGCGATTGTCCTGCCAGACGATCACCGGGGATAACGGCTCGCCGGTCTGGGCATCCCACGCCAGGCAACTCTCGCCCTGGTTGGCAAGGCCGATGGCGTCCACCTGGCCGGTGGCCTCCAGGCAACGTTGCAGGTTATTGAGCAATTCCAGTGGATCATGCTCCACCCAACCAGGATGGGGATGGTGTTGCTGATGGCGCAACGAGAGCTGGATATCAGCAGACCCATTGTCACTCACCACCAGCACACGGGTGCTGGTGGTACCTTGATCGAGCGCGGCAATGCGCATGTTAAAGACTCCTCGGCAGGTCTTGTTATGGGCCGACAAAGTCGACTTCGAGTTGCTGTACGCCCTGGGGCAGGTTCAGGCTGGCGATGGGTATCAAGATCCGCCGCTCGGGCTGCGAACTGTCGGTGCGCGACCAGATTTCCTTACCGTCGGCGCGAACCACCAGACGCCCTTTCACCCCACGACGAACCCGCAGTTGCAGGTGCTGCAGCCCCGCCACAGCAGACGGGCTCAGGCGCTGCGGTACGCAGAGTTTCAAGTCGCCCCTGCAGGCAATTTCGATACTCGACGCAGCAGACGGTAATTGCCCCTGCAGGTCACGGGCGATCATCGTAGCGATCTTATGGCCTTCGCGAAACGACCAACCTGCCGTCTCGACGGGGCGCAGCAGATTGCCGGCGGCAAAGTACGCCGGGTCGGAACAGCGCCCGTACTGATCAATATGCGGGCCGCCGCTGTTGGGGTCCAGGCGCAACTCGCTCAAACGCACCAGGCTCGATTCAGGGGTGAACTGGCCGGTGAGCAGCACGCCGTCACAGTCAAACGTCTGGGTCTGCCCGTTGGCCAGGCGCACCGTCGCGCCCTCGACCCGCCCGGTGCCGTGGATTTGCAGGAGTTGCGCGCCAAAATGCATCGGCACCCCGCACAGCCGCGGGAACAGCGACAACGGCCAGCGCGCCGTGGCCCGTGGGTTGACCTCGATCATGGCCACCGGCTGGATCCCGGCACGCCGGCAACTCATGACTGCCGACAGGCTGACCAGCTCGGTACCGACGATCAATGGGCGTTCAAAGGGCTTGAGGTGCTCCAGGTACAGATAGGATTGGAACGCACCGGTATTGATCACCCCCAGCGGGCGGTCGCCACCCACCAGGCGCGCCGAGCGCGGCGTTTCCCGGGCCCCGGTGGCGATCAGCACCCGACGCGCCTGGATCACCTTGGCGCCCTGCGGGCTGACCACCTCCAGGCGTCCGCCCTGGCCCATCTGCGTCACCGAGTGCTTGACGCGGATATCCACGCCCGCCTTCACCGCCTGCGTGACATTTTTGCGCGCATACGCCGGCCCCGTGTAGACCCGGCCATATTCACGCAGACCAAAGGGTGGATGCCCGCAATGGCGCGGAATACCGCCGGCCTCGGGCTCACGCTCGAGCACCACCACCGTGCCCACGCCCAGCTTGCGCAGGGTGATCGCCGCCGACAGTCCCGACGGCCCGCCACCGATAATCGCGACATCAATGTTTTCGACTTCAATGGGCTGCATGACAAACACCTGTTGCAAGGGGAATGGCCAGATGGCCAGCGCTCAGCTCGGCCACCCGCGCCCCACAATAAAAACCCTGGCAGCGCCCCATACAGGCCCGCGTGCGCCGCTTCAACCCGCCCAGGTCACCAGGCGGCAGCGCGCTGGCCAAGGCATTCTGGATTTCCCGCAGGGTCACCATTTCACAGTGGCAGACGATTTCGCCGTAGCCCGGCCGGTGGTAGTCGCGTGGCAAATGTTCGGCGAGGTTAGGCAGCGTCGGCCATTGCAGGATGGACGCGGGGACTGGCGTGTGCTCGCGCTGATACAGGCTGAACACGTGCCGGGCGATGCCCAGCGCCGCCGTCAGGCCGGTGGAACGGATGCCGCCGACGCTGATCCAGTTCTTACCTTCGACCCGCTGCACCCGATACTCTTTCTTTTCCGTGGCCGGGCGCAACGCAGCATAGGTGGCAGTGACCGGCATGCCGTCGAGCGCGGGAATGCGCTCGACGGCAGCGTCCACCAGTTGGCGCAATACCTCGCTGTCGAGCCCTGCGTGCAGGCGGTCTTCCTGTTCTTCGGCGGTAGGCCCCACCAACAGGTTGCCGTAGACCGTGCGCGTCAGGACGATGCCCTTGGTGCGCTCATTGGGCACCGGCAGGATGATATTGCCCAGATAGCGCGCGGCCGCCTTGTCGAACACCACGAACTGGCCTTTGCGCGGGTGAATGGAAAAGCTCGATGCGCCCAGCAACTGTTGCTCCAGCACATCGCCGAACAACCCGGCGCAGTTGATGATCGTACGGCCGCGGATAAACCCGTTGGTGGTCTCCAGGGCCCAGAGATCGCCATCAAAATAGCCGCCGTTGACCTCGGTGTTGAGGCGCACCTGCGCGCCATGCATCATCGCCTGGAGCAGGTACCCCAAGGGCGCCGACCACGGGTCGATAAGGAATTCGCCAGGCACCTCGACCGCGCCCAGGGCATTGTGCGCCAGGTTCGGTTCCAGGCTGCGCAGCCGCTCGCGGCCGATCAGGCTGACATCGGCAATGCCATTGGCGTGTGCCTGCTCGACGATACCTTGCAGCTTGCCCAGGTCGTCCTCGTTCCAGGCCACCACCATCGCGCCGCTCTTGAGCAGCGGCAGCGACATCTGCTGGTGGATCTCCAGGTATTCCTGGTAGCCGTCCTTCATGCACTGCAGCTCCAGGCTGCCGGTGGGCGCGTCGAAGCCGGTGTGCAAGATCGCGCTATTGCCTTTGCTCGCCCCAGACAGGATATCCGGGCTCTTTTCCAGCAACAGCACCCGCGCCCCCTCCAGGGTAAAGCGCCGAACCATCGCGCATCCCACCACGCCACCGCCCACAACGATGACGTCGTAGATACCGCTCTGATTCGGGAAGGGTTTCGTCATGATCAAGCCTATGGGTGAAGTGAACGCATGGAATGCCTTGAAGGGGTGCAGGGCATATGCCACTGACCGAACCGGGGTTGGAATGACCGATTGGCTATGGCGTTTCTCGCAGTGCCCAAGGGCTCTGCGTCAGGACAAGCAGTCACAGCCATGCCAGCGCCTAATGTTTATGGGGATCCGGGCTTTAAACACAACGTGGAAAAGGCTGACCGGATCGGTGCGCACAGAGCGGATTCTGTCAAAAAGACGTTACTGTGGATTCGGTCAATATGCGCAAAAGCGCTACCAAAATACACACAAACTTATGCATAGTTACTTTTCAACACCTATAAAGCATGACCCAGACCGCTTTCCCACGGCCATATCGCGCTCCACCAGCGCCGATCAGTCAATAAAACCAACAAAAAATGACTGATACCCAAAATTAACCACATGAAATCCGCGCATTAACGACGTGAAGCCATCTTTCTTCGAGTCCTTCTATTAAAGACGTTGAAAGGGGCTGCGCTGAGACCAAGGTGCCCCTCGCCCGAGCAGATTCTGCAGGCGGCACAGGTGCTCAAAGCGATTGACCGGGTGCGCCAACAGCCGAAGGCGACCGCAACAACCAACTGCTGGAACCCTCCGAGGGCAAGAACCGTGATGCTGACTACCCGCTGGGATTTCTGATCCGTAGCTGATGGAAATAAGAGGTAAATCAACAACTGCAGACGCAAGGGAATCATCCGGCGTTAAACCGCTACACAAGGCTAATGCCACGGTCGCTGTTTAACCCCGGACCCATTCCCAAACCTTCAGGCAGTAGCCCTTATGCTCAGTATCCCCAAGCACGTGAACCCGCAACGTCAGCCACCTCTTGCCTCCAACATCCTCCCCGTACCGCCGCCCTCCCGGCAAAAACGTGAAGCCCCCGACCCCGAAGGCCCCAACGAAAACCCGCGTGTCGCAGGTGATCGCGAGCTGGCGATGGAGTATCACTCGGCGCTGTTGCTGGCCGCCAATGGCCAGAGAAACGTCACGATCAACACCCTTGCTCCCGAGTCCACGTTCGGCCAGTGGTGGACGCAACTGTCAAACGCCTTCAAATCGCCCGACATCCGTCAATGGATGCAAGACAAAGGCATCAATCCCCGCTCGATCGAACTGCATCCGCAATCCGGCAAAATCTCCTTCAAGCTCCAGCAGCACCTTGATCCCGAGCAGAAGCGACACACCGTCGGGCAAGACGACGCCCGCTGGGCCGCCATCAGCGGCCCCGTGCTCAAGGCCGGCCAAGTCATCGCTGCGGGCGACAGCGATACGGCCTTCTCGCCGCCGGCAAGCGACCTTATCGAGCCCGTCCCCTACTGGTTGGTCGGGCGCTTTTACAATGAGCGGCTGGACCTCACCGCCCCCTCAATGCGCCAGCGTGCTGCGCAAATCGACCAGAACCAAGGCTTCACACCGCTCGATCCAGCCACCTCGGCCCCCTTGATCAAGTCGCGCAGCGAAGATGAACTGCAAAACCAGGAAGCGCATCTGGGCGACATTGACCACCGGCACCAGGCCATCGCCGAGCTTCGTCACCTGGCAAGGTCGGTCGAGCACGACATCGACTATGTCGGGCAGATCAGGAACCAACTGCACAAAAGCATGATCGAGCTGTCCCCCAACAGCACCTACCAGGCCAACCACACCGAGCAATCGAACAAGGTCAGCCTCCTGCAATTCATCGAAGACCATGGCTGGGACGTGCCCACCACTCATGAGCAGTTGGCAAACCTTGCAACCGTCCTCGCTACGCCAGCCCCCAAGGCACCGGCCAATGGCAACCTGGGTGGAGCGCTGGCCTGGCCCGACCCCCTTGACCGGGCCAGCCAGCAACAACTGCAGTCGGACCTACGCGCCGGCAAGTTCGGCGATACCACGCTGAGTCCGTTTAACCGTGTGCTGGATTATTTGCTGAACGGCAGGCAAATCTCGGCCGAGGAACAAAAACACCCACGGCAGTTGATCGATACCTTGCTCCATTCGCCCCGGGGCAAGGCACTGGGTAGCGCGATCCAGGCCACTTTCGAGGCGCGCGGCGTCAAAGGCAGTGCCACGGACTGGCTGTTGGCGGCCTTGAACATCGAGAGCGGCAAGCACCTGCATAACCCGTCACCCGGACAGATCGAGGGCTATCGGCTGGTCTCGGAGAACAATACGGGCAAGCCCGCCTCGGCGATCATCAAGGAACTCGCCGCGCACTTGCTCGCCCAAGGCAGCGCTTCGTCACCTGAGAGCGCGGCAGTCAAGGCCCATCTTTTGCTGGCCAGCCGGGCACCGGAGTTCCTGGTCAAGGGCATTCCGAATCAGGTGACGCCGGGCACCCATAGCTGGGTCAGCCTGGTCACGGCAACCGTGCGCCTCGAAGCAAAAGCGCCAGGCAGCACGGCGACGATGAGCTACGCGCAAATCATGCTCGACGCCGCAACCGCCCCCATCACTGACGAAGAACGTCGTATTGAGTACACGGCGCAGAGCGAGGCGATCAAAGACTGGGGAGCAGCCAACGGCATGGGTTACCCGGCAACACCCACGGCCATAAATACCGTGCGCGAGGAGTTCAGTGCGCAGATTCGCGAGCTGAAAGAGGCCTCCGAAACCCAACTTGCGCAAATGCCTACCACCAAGGCAATTGCCCTCGAGCAACTGAAGAAAGCCCTGCCGGACATGGACCCGGCACTGTTCGACAAGAAGTGCATTACCTCGCAACCCTCCAGCCGTTATTTCCCGGGCCCCTACTCGATCCTCGACCTGTACATCGATGGTCGCGCGCTCAGCGGGGCTCCCGACTCGGCCGACAATTGGGGGGAGCATGGCCGTGCTTTTGTAAAAGACCTGACGTTTGGGGCGATCACCCTCGAGCCTGATGGCAAACCTGCGGCATGGGTTTCCTCATCTGAGGTGATCAACATCAGTGCTGTCATACCAAAACTTAAAAACCTGGCGCGCCCGGTGGAGGCCTTCAACGAGACATTTGCGGGCTACGCCAATACGGTCAAGAAAGCCACGGCCACCCAGATCAAGCTGCTTATTTCAAAACTGCCGCCGCAAGACCGAGAGAACCTCGAGTTCGGCAAAATATCCATCAGCAAGGAGGTTCGCTACACCCGGGCCGATCACCCCATTCTCGTCGAACCGGGTGTGCTGCTGGTCAAGACCGAGCGCAACGGTAAGGTCATGACCTATGCCATTGACCGATTGAAAGGCACGGTGACCAGGCGACCGAACCAGAGTTACCAGGAGTACGCCCCCACCAGCGGCTTTTTACACGCATCAGGCGGCAAGAGATTCGATGCAGTAAAACCGGCGGGCCCGCACCCGCCTGGCATAACCGATGAAAACAAGGGGGCACAAGGCGCGCCCAACAGCTTCAACAGTGCCCGGACCCGCTACATTGCTGACGCGGTGATCGAGGCCATGGACCTGCCTGCTGTAGAACGCTACGCCAAGGGCGCCACCACCTTTGACACTGAACTACCGTTCTATAAGGCGCTTGAAGAAATCGCCCTGAACCTCATTCCATTTCGCTCAGCCATAAAGAACTTTATAGACGGCAACGTCGGCGAGGGCATTACCGACCTGGCGTTTGATATCTTCGGTTTTGCAATTGGCCTGGGCACCGCAGCCAAAGGTGCCAAAGCCCTCGCAGCCGGAGCATCGGCCCTTTCAAAACTGGGGCGTGCCGGCAAGATCATCGGGCGCGCGGCGGTTGGCGCGCTGAATCCCGTGGGGGGGCTTGATGACCTGGCGCGCTCGGTAGCGAAGCTGGGGCGTACCGCCTACAAGGGGGTCAAATCCTTGCGTGGCTCCTACCGCAGCGTGAACCTGCTGGAGTTGGCGAAAAAACCTGATATCGCCGAAGGCACCTACAAGGCAGCCAATAGCGCACTTGAAAACAAAGCCTTGGCCAAGTTCGATGAGGCGAGCCAAAAATGGTATGCCTTTGACCCGCACACCCAGCAGGCGTACGGCAAAGCCCTGGACAACTTTGTGGCTACCCCCGACAACCCGATTGCTCTCGGCGGCGACACAACCCAGATCGCCAGCCAGCAGCACGGCCTGGCAGCAACCGGCACGTTCAAGGTTGGCCAGGAGGCGACCGAAGGTAACGTCGTCATGTTTCAAGGCAACTGGCATCAATACGACCCGCTCAAGAAGCGAGCCTTTGGCCCCCCGATAAAGGAGTTCAAGCCCCACCGGGTAGCGGCCAATGGAGAGGTGAAATCCCTGAATGCCGATTTATCCGGGTATGAAGTCAAACATATCGCCCTGTCAGAACTAAAGATCAAGGGCCGACAGGGCAATGTGTATGTCGGGGGCAGCAATAAAGAGTATGTAAAGGTTGACGGAGCGCTGTATGAGTCACGCGTGAAAGATGGCCAGCCCGTGATCGTGCGCGCGGGAGGCGCAAGCCCCGATATCCCCGTCAAGGATCTGGGCGTTGCTGGCTGGGAACCCGTGTCCAGGGGTAACCGTCTGCTGGGCGGTGCCGGGAGCCCGCCCACGCCGTGGCGGCTCGACGAACATACTTATGTCGTGCCGATAGACGATGTCAAAACAACCGGGCGCCCACCCTCCCCCTACACGCTCAATTACATGGGCGTGGAACATAGCGTCACGTTCAATAGTTCACTCGGTGCCTGGAAGGCAACGAATACCTCTACCGGTGTTGAAGGGGTTACTGACCAGTATTTCTGGAGAACCGGCAAAGGCAAGTGGCAGCGGGGAACCCTACAACAACTCGGCAAAGCCAAGAAAATCGACGCCCATAGATTCCAGTTCGTGGATGTCAGCCCGCCGATCTCCATACATATCCCGAGAGATGCGAGGCCATTACCCAAACAACTGCATTATTTCTGGGCAGGCCAGGACATCCCCACCAACCTGGTGGAAAACATGGCCAACAATGCCAAGAAAGCCCAAGGCTACCAATCTGTTCTCCACGTAGATGCCGACAACCCAGCCATTTTCCAACAGATAAAAAGCAAGCTGCAGAGCAAGGCTCCCGACCTGACGGTGGTGAATCTCAATGAGGACGAGGTTTTCAAACAGTTGAAAAATGGCGAAATGTACGACTACTTTCGCCAAGGCCAGGGGAAAAACCTGGCCGCCGCATCGGACGTCGCACGCTATCCGATCATGAATAAATACGGCGGCATCTATCTTGATACCGATGATGTGATTCAAGCCGATATCGGCAATGTAGTTTTAAAAGCCGGCGCCAATGACGTTCTTCTTAACAAGCCTGTTGCCCATAGCCTGACCGGCTACAACCCGTTCTATAACACCAGTAACTTTGCTACGCAGCCGGGCAATCCCGTGCTGACGGACATGATCACAGAAATGAACCGACGCTTTTCCGCCAACAAGTCGTACTTCGCCGCCAATCGGCCCACGGTTTCCAGGGGCCCCAATGGACAGGTCCAATTCACCCCCGAGTTCAATGCCTATGAGCGCAAGATCTTTGAGACGGTAGGGCCCAATCTGTTCAATGACATACTTAAAGCGAAAAGGCCTGACATGTACGACCTAGGGTTTGACGGCATTGCCAAAGAATCAAAAGTCGTCGACAACAAAGTTGTTTCATCCGGACCGAGCGTCAATATCGAAGACGGTCTACGCGAGTTTTACGTGAGCAAGGGCATTGTTCCATCCAACCTGCTGGGTGTGAGGATCAAGGAAATGAAGGAACACTACCTCCCGCTGTTTCACAAATTCAACATCAAGGTGGGTGCTGAGCATTCCTGGATCGACGGCTGAGCCCTCACTCGGCGGATGGTCATTCGACCACCCGCCGCACCTTGAGCAATGCCGCGCGCAACGCCCCCTTATCCACCGAGCCCAGCGCCAGCCGGATCGCATGGGGCACCTGCCCCGACACCGAAAACGGCTCGGCAGTGGACACTGAAATCCCCTCCCGCGCCAGGGCCATGGTGACCTGGTCCGCGCGCACCTCCTCCCCCAGAGGCAACCAGAGAAAGTACGAGGCGGGATGGCTGATGTACGCCAGCCCGGCCAGCACCTCGGTCGCCAGCGCCTGGCGGGCCCGGGCGTCCTGGCGTTTTTGCGCCTCCAGCTGTATGACCGTGCCGTCCTCGATCCAGCCTACCGCGATGGCCGTCATCACCCCGGGGGCATTCCACACCGTGGCCATGAGCGTGCGCTCCAACGCCGGCACCCATTCCAGGGGCGCTGCGACGAAGCCCACACGCAGGCCGGTGGCGACGCTCTTCGACAGCCCGCCCACATACACGGTGCGTTCCGGCGCCAGCTGCGCCAGCGGTGGCGGCGCGTGTTCGGCGAGGAAGGCATAGGCAGCGTCTTCGATGAGGATCAGCCCATGTTCGCGGGCGATGCGTACCAGTTCCTCACGCTGCTCGAGCCCCAGTACCCAGCCCAGGGGGTTGTGCAGGGTCGGCATGCAGTACACCGCGCGCACCGGGCGCCGGCGACAGACCTGGCGCAGCGCGGCCAGATCCGGCCCGTGCGGCGTAACCGCGATGGCGACGATCTCCAGGTGCAGGGCCTCGGCCAGCACCTTGAAACCGGAATAGGTCAACGCATCCACCGCCACCACATCGCCCGGCTTGAGCAATGCCATCATGCTCACCGCCAAGCCATGCTGGGCCCCGCCGACCACCAGCACCTGCTCGGCCGCCACGCTCAGACCACGGTGCAGCAGATGCCGCGCCATGGCCGCCCGCTCATGGGGGCGCCCGGCATGGGGCTGGTAACGCAGCAGTGCTTCGAGGTCGCCGGACAACGCCAACTGGCGCAAGGCGGTGCGCAGCAGGTCGGCCTGGCCCGGCAAGGACGGGTAGTTGAAGTTCAAATCGAGCATGCCCGCCGCCACCGCCATCTGACCAATGCCCTGCCCGGGCGCCAGGGCAATTTCCCGCACAAAGGTGCCGCGCCCGGTCTCGCCGCTGACCAGGCCCATGGCCTCCAGCTCGCTATACACCCGGCTGGCCGTGACCAGGGCCAGGCCATGGCTGGCCGCCAGTTGGCGGTGGGTGGGCAGGCGGGTGCCGGGCACCAGGGTTCCAGCGCGAATATCCCGGGCAAAGGCATCCACCAACGACTTGTAACGGGCACGGGGCATAGGTGATGTATCCATGACAATTTTTTGATTGTCACAATCTTCAGCCCTAGGATGCGCCAAACGCAACCCCGCCCCCTACGAGCACACCCTGCATGGAACAGACCTCTCGGATTATCACCCCCGCGCACAGTCGCAGCGGTTGGATCAATGGCTTGATTGGCGTGCTGATTTTCAGCGGTTCGCTGCCCGCCACCCGCGTGGCGGTGCTGGAGTTCGAGCCGGTATTTCTCACAGTGGCCCGGGCGAGCATCGCCGCCGTGCTGGGCCTGTGCCTGTTGTGGCTGTTCCGGGAACAACGCCCCGCACGCCACCAGTGGCGGCCGTTGCTGATTGTTGCCCTCGGTGTGGTGATCGGTTTTCCGCTGCTGACCGCACTGGCCTTGCAGTACGTGACGTCGGCCCATTCCATCGTATTCATCGGCCTGCTACCCCTGGCCACCGCAGTGTTTGGCGTACTGCGCGGCGGCGAGCGACCGCGCCCGGTGTTCTGGCTGTTTTCGATCCTCGGCAGCCTGCTGGTGATGGGCTATGCCCTGACCCAGGGCCTGAGCGCCGCCCCCGCCGGCGACCTGCTGATGCTGTTGGCGGTGCTGGTGTGCGGGCTGGGTTATGCCGAAGGGGCCACGCTGTCACGCACCCTCGGCGGCTGGCAGGTGATCTGCTGGGCGCTGGTGGTGTCGCTGCCGGTGGTGGCGCCCCTGACCTTGCTCCTGGCCCCCGCCTCCTTCAGCGGGATCAGCCTGCCGGCGTGGCTGAGCCTGGGTTATGTGGCGCTGTTCAGCATGTTGATCGGCTTTGTGTTCTGGTATCGCGGCTTGGCCCAGGGCGGTATCGCGGCGGTCGGTCAGTTGCAGTTGCTGCAACCTTTTTTCGGCCTGGCGCTGGCGGCCGGCCTGCTGCATGAACAGGTGAGCCTGGGCATGCTGGCGGTGACTGGCGCGGTGATTGCCTGTGTGGCCGGGGCGAAGAAGTTTGCGCGGTAGGGGGCTGCGCCATTAGGCTCATGGATTGGCCAAAAACAATAAGGATCCACGATGCACAGCCCTTCCCTGCAAGACACCACCGCGCCGGACGGCGTCTGTTACGGCTGCGGCCCACGCAATGCCCACGGGCTGCAGATCAAAAGCCGCTGGGATGAAGACGGCGTGCATATCGTCGCCGAGCACCTGCCCGACGCCCAGTATTGCGGCTGGCCCGACCTGGTCTACGGTGGCCTGATTGCGATGCTGGTGGATTGCCACTCCAACTGGACCGCCATGGCCTATCACTACCGTGCCGAGCAGCGCGAACCTGGGGAGGCGCCGCGTATCGACTGCGTGACCGGCAACCTGGGCATCAAATTTATCAAGCCCACCCCCATGGGCGTGCCACTGACCCTGCGCGCCAGGGTCGAGGGCGAGGTCGGGCGCAAAAGCCGCGTGATCTGTGAGGTGTACGCAGGCGATCTGCTGACGGCGATTGGCGACTCGATCTTCGTGCGCGTCGATACCGGGCAACTGGCGGCGTCGGCCCATGGCCGGCCCGCCTGAGAATGGTCTACATTCAACGCCACGTGCCGAAAAAAGGAACCTGACGATGACGCGCCTGACCGCCAAAGACTTTGCCCCCGAACTGCTGGAACTCTACGACGGCTATGCCCACGGCAAGATCAACCGTCGCGAGTTTCTCGACCGCGCGGCCCTGTTCACCTTTGGCGGCCTGACCGCCTCGGCGCTGCTGGCCTCCCTGAGCCCCAACTACGCCCTGGCCGAACAGGTGAAGTTCACCGACCCGGACATCGTTGCCGACTACGTCACCTACCCTTCGCCCAAGGGCAACGGCCAGGTGCGTGGTTACCTGGTGCGTCCGGCAAAGGCCACCGGCAAGCTCCCGGCGGTGGTGGTGGTCCACGAAAACCGTGGGCTCAACCCCTATATCGAAGATGTCGCGCGGCGCCTGGGCAAGGCCGGGTTTATCGCCCTGGCACCCGATGGCCTGACCTCGGTGGGCGGCTATCCCGGCAATGATGAAAAAGGCGTGGCACTGCAACAGACCGTCGATCCGACCAAGCTGATGAATGACTTCTTTGCCGCCATTGAGTGGCTGATGAACCATGACGCCAGCACCGGCAAGGTGGGCATCACCGGCTTCTGCTATGGCGGAGGCGTGACCAATGCGGCGGCCGTGGCCTACCCGGAACTGGGCGCGGCGGTGTCATTCTATGGACGCCAACCCGAGGCCAAGGATGTACCGAAGATCAAGGCACCGATCATGTTGCATTTCGGCGAGTTGGATACGCGGATCAACGAAGGCTGGCCGGCCTATGAGGCGGCGTTGAAGGCCGCTGGCACGACCTATGAAGCGTATATCTACAAAGGTGCCAACCACGGCTTCCACAACGACTCGACCCCGCGCTACGACGATGCTGCGGCGAATCTGGCCTGGGAGCGTACCTTGGGCTGGTTCCGTAAATACCTCGTGTAATTGCGGCGGTGGCTTCTCGGACGCCATCGCGGGCAAGCCAGCTCCCACAGGGGATCTTTGCCGAGCATAAATTTGCGTCGCATCGCAATTCAAATGTGGGAGCTGGCTTGCCTGCGATGGCGTCCGAGAAGCCACCGTCACCAGCAAGCCAGGCGCCTACAGGCCCTTCACCTGCTCCAACAGCCATTGCTTGAATGCCAGCATCGCCGGGGTTTCGGCGCGTGACTGCAGGCGCGTCAGCCAGTAGCTGCCGGTGCTGATGCCTACATCGAAGGGCTGGCGGATCACGTCCTGGGCCAATTGCCGCGAGAACATCATCGCCGGCGCCAGCGCCACGCCACTGCCCTGCAACGCCGCTTCCATCATCGCCAGGGACGAATCGAACACGATA
The DNA here is from genome assembly GCF_044510355.1 of Pseudomonas sp. DD1. Lineage (NCBI taxonomy): Bacteria > Pseudomonadati > Pseudomonadota > Gammaproteobacteria > Pseudomonadales > Pseudomonadaceae > Pseudomonas > Pseudomonas sp. DD1. The sequence continues at coordinate 155,840 of NZ_MSAJ01000005.1, forward strand.
CTGCGCGGCACCAGGGTGTCGGCGGGCAAGCCTGCGGCCTGGAACCAGAGGTTCCATTCATCCGCCCGGTAAGAGCGCAGCAATGTGTGCTTCAACACATCGTCCGGGCCTTGCAACTGGCGGGCAATCGCCGGCACGCACAACACCGTCAGCGGCGCCTCCAGCAACTCACAGGCATGGGTGCCATGCCAGGCGCCAGCGCCGAAGCGGATCGCGTAATCCAGGCCCTCGGCCGCCACGTCCACGCGGTTGTTATGGGTCGACAACCGCAGATCGATAAACGGGCAGCGCGCCTGGAAATCCGCCAGGCGCGGTAGCAGCCAGCCCACCGCAAACGTGCCCACCGCCCCCACCGTGAGCACCTCACGGTAATGCCCGGCCTGGAACTGGCCGAGGGTCTGGGCGATACGGTCAAAGGACTCGCGCAGCACCGGCAGCAGCGTCTCGCCCTCGCGGGTGAGCATCAGGCCACGGGGCAGGCGCTTGAACAGGATGACGTTGAGTTGTACCTCCAGGCTCTTGACCTGATGGCTGACCGCCGCCTGGGTCACGCACAGCTCGATGGCCGCCCGGGTAAAGCTCAAATGCCGGGCGGAGGCTTCGAAAGCACGCAATGCATTAAGGGGTAAATGGGAACGCAGCATGGTCTAAGGCCAAATTTTTCTAATGACTGGGGCGAGATATCATCGGTTGTCCGGGGCCGGCAAACTGCCTATCTTGGCGGCGCCTGCGCAGGCAGTGATTAACCCGACCCTCCTCAAGGAAGCGACCACATCATGTACCAACATGTGCGCAACGTCACGATTCTCAGCCTATTGCTCGGTGCCGGCAACTGCATGGCCGCTGCCGACCTGCGTCAGGTGGTAGACGCCACCGTCAAGCCGCTGATGCAGCAGCAGGCAATTCCCGGCCTGGCGGTCGCCATCGTGCAAGATGGCAAGGCCCGATACTTTAACTACGGTATTGCCACCAAAGACAACCAGCAACCCGTCAGCGAGAACACCCTGTTCGAGATCGGCTCGGTGAGCAAGACCTTCACCGCTACCCTGGCCGGCTATGCCCAGGCCACTGGCAAGCTGCAGCTCGCGGAGCCGGCCAGCCACTACCTGCCAGCCTTGCGCGGCAGCCTGTTCGATCACATCAGCGTGCTCAACCTGGGCACCTACACCGCTGGCGGGCTGCCGTTGCAGTTCCCCAGCGAGGCGGACAATGCACAGCAAATGATCGGCTACTTCCAGCACTGGAAAGCCACTTTTCCCCCTGGCACCCACCGCCAGTACTCCAACCCCAGCCTGGGCCTGTTCGGCTACCTGGCGGCGCAGAGCCTTCAGCAACCGTTCGATGTGGCCATGGAAAAGACCCTGTTGCCCAAGCTCGGCCTCCAGCACACCTATCTCACAGTGCCCAAGGCGCAAATGGGTCTGTATGCCCAGGGCTACGACAAGGCCGGCAAGCCGTTGCGTGTCAGCCCGGGGGCGCTGGACAGCGAAGCCTACGGGGTGAAGACCAGCCCGGCGGACCTGGCCCGCTACATGGCGCTGAACATGGACCCGACGCCGTTGGAACAGCCGCTGCAACAGGCCATCGCCGCCACCCATACCGGCTATTACACCGTGGGCAACACCACCCAGGGCCTGGGATGGGAGATGTACCCTTACCCGCTGAGTGTTGACGAACTGCTCGCCGGTAATTCGACGCCCATGGCCATGGAGCCGCACCCGGTCACCTGGCTGAAACCCGCCCAGCCGCTGCGCGCCAACACCCTGGTAAACAAGACCGGCTCGACCGGCGGCTTTGGCGCCTATATTGCTTATGTGCCGAGCAGAGGCATCGGCGTAGTGATCCTGGCGAACAAGAACTACCCCAATGCCGAGCGGGTGAAAGCGGCCCATGCGATCCTGCAGGCCATGGAGCAATAGCCCAGCTTTTTTGAACCCGGCATGTTCCCAATGTGGGAGTGGGCTTGCCCTAAAGCCGGTCAGTTAAGCGAACGCAATGCTCAAAGCAGTGAAAATCAAATGTGGGAGCGGGCTTGCCCGCGAAGACGTCGGCCCAGCCAACATTGATGTTGACTGACCCACCGCTTTCGCGAGCAAGCCCGCTCCCACAGGGGATCTGCGCCAGCGCTATCTCACGCCGCCAAGCCTTTACCGGCCCGCTCCAGATTGCGCCACAACCAGGGCGGCAGCACATCCGGGTCGAGGCTGTCGATCAGGTTCTTCAGGCCCAGCCCCAACTCCGTATCCCCTTCGATCACCAACCGCCGACGAAAGAACAAGGTGTCCGGATCTTCCTGACGGCTGGCCAATAACAGGAACTCGCGCCAGTTGCCGCTGATGGTCACCTGCGCCTCGGCCTTTTCGGCAATGCGCAGTCCGTCCCGGCCCAGGGTCAGATACCAGCGCAAGCCCAGGTCGGGAATGCGCAGGCACATCCAGCGCCCACGCAGCAGTTCAAAACCGCCATCGCGCAAAGGTTCGGCCAGGCAGCGATTCAGCGCCTGTTGCAACGCCAGGCGCTGCACCACAAAGGGCACCTTGCGCATCAGCGGCAGTAAGCGGTCGGCGCCCTTGAGCAGCCATTGTTTGCGACTCAGCACAGTCCCACCTCCTCGACCCGCAACATCCCGGCCTGGCCGTGCCAGTAGCCATTGCAACCTTCGACAAACAACGGCGGCGTGGCCCCCTGGCGGACCCGGTCAAAGGCTTCGACGATGCCCACCATGCCCTGGGCCCGTGGGCTCAGGCGCAGCAGGTCGGCGCCGCAACTGACCAGCCCCGGATAGTCGGCCAACAGGTTGGTGACATCCGCCGACATGGTCTGGATGCCATTTAACGTAAACAGCGCCTGCCCTTCCTGGCTGGTCAAGGCCATGCCATCCGGGTAGTTGAGGCAGCAGAACTGGCAGTCATCCTTGGGCCGGTTTTCCGCCCGCGCCGTAAAGCAGCGCGCCGAATAGGCCAGGGGCAGATGCCCATAGGCGAACACTTCGACTTCAGGCAACGGCCGGCCCAGTTCACGCACCTGCTCCAGCACATCGCCAATCAGTGCGGCCGAACATTCTACCGGCGGCACCCAGCGCATCATCCCCGCATCCAGCAATTGCACGAGAGCGTGGCCGTTATACAGATTCAGCGCCGGGCCGCCGACAAAGGGCAGCTTGCGTTCGGCGAGCAGCTGCACGGCGCCCATGTCATTGGCTTCCACCAACACCTCGCCGTTGTCACACAGGCGACGCAGGCTCGACAGCTCCGACGCAGCCTCGATCAGAGTCAGGCTCGACAGCACGATTTGCGCGTTACCCGCCGAGCGCAATTCGCGGCCCAGGCCCAACCATTGATCGAGGTTGAACGCGCGGCGCTTGGAACACACGGTTTCCCCCAGGTAGATCACATCCAGCGCCAGGCTGGCCATCTCGGAGTAGAACTGCCCCAGTTGTTGCTTATCCCAGTAAAACAGCACCGGTCCCAGGCTGAGTTTCATGTACGGCTCCTCATTGCCACGAACGATGGTAGGCGCCCAGGGTGGTCTGGCTGCCTTCGGATAGACCGGCCAGCACACTGCGCCACTGGTCCTTGACCACAAAGCGTTCCGGCGCGCTGCGGTGGGCGTCCAGCGCGGCGCGCCAGACCCCGGTGACTTGCTCGACATACGCCGGGCTGCGCTGGCGGCCTTCGATTTTTACCGCTGCGACGCCCATGGCGATCAACTCGGGGATCAGGTCCAGGGTGTCGAGGCTGGTGGGTTCTTCGAGGGCATGGAAGCGCTTGCCATCGACCATGAAGCGGCCCTTGCACAGGGTCGGGTAGCCTGCCGGTTCGTCAGGGGTGTAGCGGTCGATCAGCACTTCGCTCAGACGCGCACTCAGGCCGTCGGCGTCTTCACTCCAGCGCACCGCCTTGGCCGGTGAACACACGCCACACAGGTTCGGCGATTCGCCAGTGATGTACGAAGACAGGTGGCAACGGCCCTCGGCCATGATGCACAGGCTGCCAAAGCCAAACACCTCAATCGGCACCGAGCTGCTGGCGGCCACATGCTTGACCTGGGCCAAGGACAACACCCGGGGCAAAACCGCACGACGGATACCGTAGCGCTCGGCGTAGAACTGCAACGCCGCCGCATGGGTAGCCGAGCCCTGTACGGAAAGGTGCAAGGCCATTTGCGGATGGCGGCTGCTGGCGTACTGCAGCACCCCCGGATCACCTGCGATCAGGGCATCCACGCCATGGTCGGCAGCGCGGTCCACCGCCCGTTGCCAGCGCTCCCAGCCTTTGGGCTGCGGGTAGGTATTGACGGCCACATACAGCTTGCGCTGGTGCTGGCGGATATGGGCGACGGCACCGTCGAACTGCTTGTCGTCCATATTCAGCCCGGCAAAATGCCGGGCGTTGGTGTCATCGCGAAACCCCACGTACACCGCATCGGCACCTTGGCGCACGGCGGCTTTAAGCGCAGGCAGATTGCCTGCCGGGCAGACCAGTTGCATGGTTGATCCTCATCAGAAAATTCATCACCAACACCGCCCCCACAGTGATTTCCATCAAAGGGGGTTACTGCATCAGTTCGGCAAAAGACACGAACCGCACCAGCCCGCCCTTCTCCACTAGCTGATCACGCTCCACAATCGCCAGGCCATCGGCCCAGCATGCGGCGCTGAGCATCGCCGAGCTTTGCCGGGGGTGCAGCGTGACCCGCGCCTGGCCGTCGAGACCCGGAGTCAGACGTGCGCGCAGGTATTGGCGACGGCGGTTGCGCTGGGCCCAGATAAAATCGGCCGGCACCAGCAGCGGCACCGACGTGACCTCGGTCACACCCTGGGCGCGCAACAGAAACGGACGCACCACCACCAACGCGGTAATCAGTGCGGCCGAAGGGTTACCGGGCAAACCGATCCACGGTTTGCCGGCTACATCGCCAAACGCCAGGGGCTTGCCCGGCTGAATCGCCAGGCGCCAGAAATCAACGTGGCCCAGTTCCTTGATGGCTTGCTTGAGGTGATCCTCCTCGCCCACCGACACTCCGCCGGAGGTCAGCAGCAGGTCGCATTCCGAGGACGCCAGGCTCAATGCATCGCGGCTGACGGCCAATTCGTCGGCCATCACCCCATAGTCATGCACCTCCACGCCCCAGCCTTGCAGCAAGGCCGCCAGGCAGTGGCGATTGCTGTTGTAGATCTGCCCTGGAGCCAGGTGATCGCCCGGCTCGCGCAGTTCATCACCACTGCTCAACAGGCACACCCGCAACGGTCGATAGACTTTGACCTGGGCCAGTCCGGCGGCCGCCAGCAGGCCCAGTTCCTGGGCGCGCAGGCGCTTGCCGGCCGGCAGCAGCAAGGCGCCCTGGGTCACTTCTTCGCCTTGCTTGCGCACATGCTCACCCGTGCGCATCGGCGGGCACCAGATGCGTTGGCCATAGACCCGGCAACGCTCCTGGGGCACCACGGTGTCGGCCCCGGCCGGCAAGGGTGCGCCGGTAAAAATGCGCATGGTCTGCCCGCTGCCCAACGCCGTCGCGGCCTCCTCGCCAGCGGCAATCCGCCCGGCCAGGCGCAGGTAACCGCCCTCGGCCGGCAGGTCGGCAGCGCGCAAGGCGTAGCCGTCCATGGCGCTGTTGTCCCAGGCCGGCAGGTTTACCGGGGAAAAGATGTCGCCGGCCAACACCCGGCCCAGGGCCTGGGCGGTTTTCACCTGCTGCGTGGACGGCGGTGGCGGTGCCTGGGCCAACAGGCGTTCGATGGCCTCATCCACCGGAATCAGTTCGCCGCTTTCACACACCGATATAGTCATGGCCGCACCTCACAAGGTTCCAGCACTTGCGCGGCCTGGGGCTTGAGGTGCGGGGCGAAGTTACAGGGCCCGGTGCGGCTGTCCAGTTGCCCCAGGAGGATCTTGTCCCAGCCGGTGCGGCAGGCGCCGGGCGAACCAGGCATGCAGCACACCAGCACGCCATTGCTCATGCCGGCCAGGGCGCGCGATTGCAGGGTCGACATGCCGATCTCTTGCAGGGACACCTGGCGGAACAGTTCGCCAAAGCCTTCCACATGCTTGTCCAGCAGCGGCAATACCGCTTGCGGGGTGTTGTCCCGCGCGGTAAAGCCGGTGCCGCCGGTGGTGAGGATCACTTGCACCTGGGGGTCGGCGATCCATTGCGAAATCTGTGCGCGGATCTGGTAGATATCGTCCACCACCAAGGCCCGGTCAATCAGCGCGTGACCGGCGGCTTGCACACGGTCGCACAGGGTTTGCCCCGAGGTGTCGCTGTCAAAACTGCGCGTATCGCTGATGGTCAGTACGGCGATATTCAGTGAGACGAAATTGCGTTGAGTCAGATGTGCCATGGTGAAAATCCCGGAATAAATGAGCAATGGCGCCAGCCTGCACCGCAAAGGCCGGCGGGCCTATTCCTCCGAGGAGGTACCTCTAGGCGAATTCAGGGGGCCAGGCGGCTGCGCTGCCAGGTGCCGTCGTGCAGGCGGTAATCGAGGCGGTCGTGCAGGCGATCGGCGCGGCCCTGCCAGAACTCCACACGCTCGGGTTGCAGGCAGTAACCGCCCCACTCCGCCGGGCGCGGCGGTGGTTGCCCGGCAAAGCGTTGGGTGGCATCGCGCAGACGGCCTTCCAGCTCGGCGCGATGGGCCAGGGGCTGGCTTTGCGGCGACGCCCAGGCGCCGACCTGGCTGGCCAGGGGCCGTGAGTTGAAGTACTCATCGGACAGCTGCGGCGCCAAACGCACGACTGTGCCTTCGATGCGCACCTGGCGTTCCAGGCCCGGCCAGAAAAAGGTCATGGCCGCGCTGGGATTGCTCGCCAGCTCCTGACCCTTGGCGCTCTGGTAGTGGCCGAAAAAGGTGAAGCCTTCAGCGCTGAAGCCCTTGAGCAAGAGGATCCGGCAATGGGCACGGCCCTGGGCATCGACGGTGGCCAGGGCCATGCTGTTGGCCTCCACCGGCGCCACTTCAGTCTTGCGCGCCTGCTCCAGCCACTGGCCGAACAATACGAGGGGATCGTCCTGTACCAGGTCATCCCGCAAACCGTACAGGGTGTAGTTGCGGCGCATCTGCGCCAGGGAAAGGGGCATGGGGCGAACCTCCGGTCAATTCGCCACAGTCTGATCAGCCGCCGCCCTGCGCACCTTGATCGCGATCAACTGCGCGCTGCGGCATGGCGTCACAGGCCGTTACTTGAGCCCCAGGCGCCGCGCCAGTTTGTGCAGGTTGCTGGAGTCCAGGCCAAGCATGCGCGCAGCGCTGGCCCAGTTATCGCCGGACAGGCTCAACGCCTGGCGCACCTTCTGGCGCTGGCAGTCGTCCACCGCATCGCTCAAGCTCTGGAACGCCGGCGCCGGCACTTCAGGCACAGGGGCCTGGGCCAAGGTGGTGCTGTCGAGATCCAGCAGCTCGGCTTCCAGGGTCATGATCTGGTTGCGATTGCCACCCCGGCTCAACTGCTTCAGGGCGGCGCGGCTGATCACGTGTTCCAGCTCGCGGACATTGCCCGGCCAGGCATAACCGAGCAGGGTCTGCTCGGCCGCCGGAGACAGACGCAAACCGCGCAGGCCCAGGCGCGCCCGGTTGAGCTCCAGGAAATGCCCGGCCAGCAACAGCACATCGTGGCCACGCTCGCGCAGCGCCGGGATCGGTACCGGGTACACCGACAGTCGGTGGTACAGATCGGCGCGAAACAATCCTTGGCGAATGCTCTCGGGCAGTTGGCGGTTGGTCGCGGCGATAATCCGCACATCCACATGCAACGGCTTGTCGGCACCCAGGCGCTGGATCTCGCCGTTCTGCAAGGTGCGCAGCAGTTTGGCCTGCACACTCAACGGCAGCTCGCCCACTTCATCGAGGAACAGCGTGCCGCCGTTGGCCGCATCAAAACGCCCGGCACGGTCGCTGGTGGCGCCGGAAAACGCACCTTTGACATGCCCGAACAACTCGCTCTCGGCCAACGACTCCGGCAACGCCGCGCAGTTGACCTGGATCAGCGGCTTTTTACTGCGCCGCGACAGGCGATGCAGACGGCGCGCAAACAACTCCTTGCCCACCCCGGTTTCGCCGAGCAGCAGCACCGGTAGGTCCGAATCGGCGAGCACATCCAGCTCGTTGAGCAGTTGATGCAGCACCGGGCTCTGGCCGAGGATTTCGCCATCTTCGACGCTGGGCAAACCCGCCAGTGGTTCATTGCGCGACAGGCGCAGGCTGCGGTTTTCCTGCTCCAGGCGTGTGACCCGCACCGCGGCCTCGATCTGCAAGGTGCAGCGCTTGAGTTGCTCGCGGGCATTGGCGTCGAAGGTCCCGGCATGCAGCGCGTCCAGGGTGATCGCGCCCCAGGGCCGGCCTTCGACGAACAGGCTCACGCCCATGCAGTCATGCACCGGCAGCGGTTCGCCGACCTGGGTATCGAGTAACCCGTCATACGGGTCCGGCAGGCGGCTGTCGGGTTCGAACCAGGTCGGTTCGCGGGACGCCATGATCGCCGCCAGCCGCGGGTGCTGGGCAATCACAAAGCGTCGGCCAAGGGCCTCATGCACCAGCCCCACCGTGGCTACCGGGCGCAGGCTGTCGTCGCCGTCCAGGCGCAACAGGCCCACGGCGCCGCTATGGAAATACTCGCGCAGGGTCTGCACCAGGCGTTGCAGGCGCACAGCATTGGGCAGTTCGACAATCAGATCGGCCGACAGACTTTCACGCAACATGGTCATTACTACCCTTGTATGGTCGGTTCTACCGTGCAGCATCAGGGTGTTCCTGACCACTACAAAAAATTAATCGCGTTCTTTCAATGACTTGCCGGTGGCACAAGGCATGCAATCACCGGCTTATCTGTTCACTTGATGAGGAAACCCGATGAACGCCATCGCCCCGGACAGCCTGCCCCAGGCGCAATTGATCGAGCATTTGCTGCAGCGTTACCACGCCCGCCACCGCGAACAACTGCCGGAACTGATCCGCCTGGCCAGCCGCGTCGAGCAGGTCCACGGCCATCACCTGGCCTGCCCCAATGGCCTGGCCGACTTGTTGCGGGATATCGAGCAGGAACTGGAGGGCCATATGCTCAAGGAGGAACAGGTGCTGTTCCCGATGCTGCAAATGGGCATCGGCCCCCAGGCCGCGCCGCCGATCCAGGTCATGCGCTATGAGCATGAACAACACGGCCAGGCCCTGGAGCAGTTGCTGGCGCTGACTCATCGCATCCAGCCGCCCGCTGACGCGTGCAATACCTGGCGCACCCTGTATCAAGGGCTGGAAGCGTTTCATGCAGACTTGCTGGAGCATATTCATCTGGAAAATGACGTGTTGTTTGTTCGTGCGCTAACAGCCTGAACCCTCTCCGTAGGAGCGAGCTTGCTCGCGCCTACAGGACTCAGCGCAGCATCAGCTTGGCCAGGATCACGATCAGCACCATATGCCCAAGGATGCTGCGGCGAATCCATACCGCCCGCAATGGGCTCAGGCGCTTTTGCGTCAGCCAGTACGCGAGCAACAGGTAATGCCCGATGATGCTCAGCGCCAATACGATCTTCAGGCTCAACATCGCCGAAAAATGACTGGCCCAGGGCGCGCCCAGCACGCCGCGGTAATGCCAGGCCAGGCCGACGCCCGCGCCATACAACAGCACCACCACCCCATGCAGCACCTGCCGCGAACGCCGGGCAATGGCTTGCTCGCTGGTGAGCTGCGCCGACCAGGCCAACTCTTCGCGGGCCCGGTGCCAGATGAAAACCTCGAAGAACAGCGTGCCGATAAAGGCGATGGCCGCCAACAGATGCACAATCAATAACCACGAATAGAGCATTACCGTTCTCCTAGCCCGGATGGCCGTCAACCCGCGCACGCCACAGCATTGGGGCATAGCGCCATAGATACAGGCCCAGGCCCAGGGTCCAGCACAGGCCCGCCAGCCACAGCGCGGCATACGGCCAGATCAGCACCAGCAGCACCCGGCTCAGGCAGGCCAGGTTCAACAGCGCGAAAGCCAGGGTCATGCCCTTGGGCGGCGTCAGAGGCCGGCCGGTATGACCGAGGCTGACCCGCGCGATCATCGCCAGGATCAACCCGCCCATTGCCCCGACCGTCAGCGCATGCACCGCCAGGCTCGGGCTCAGTGGCACGCCCACGTGCCACAGCGCCATACCCAGGCAGGCCACGGCCAGCCAGGCATAGGCCAGGTGCAGCGACCACAGCAGCGGCACGCGCCACAAGCCTGGGTCGTGCCAGCGCACCAGGCGCAGCAGATGACCGAGCCCCAGCAGGGCAAACAACAGGCCGACCCAAAGGCTGGGTATCAGCGCCACGCCGCTGGCATACAGCAGCGCCACCAGCGCCGAGCCTGCCAACAGCAGGTAATCCAGCCACGGCCAGGGCTTCACTGCTTCAGTGCGCCCCAGGCCTCGCTGGGTGAAGAACGGAATCACCCGCCCGCCGATCAAGCCCATCATCGCCGCCACCAGCCACAACCCGGTCAACACCGCCTGGCGCTGCCAGCCTTCGTCAGCGCGCAGCAGGCCATACAGGGACAGGCCATCGGCCAGGGCCAACAACAGCAGGACCAGCACAATCGGGTAGTTGCGTTGTTGCCGCACTTTCCACAGGGTCCAGCCCATCAGCCCGGCGACCGCCAGGGGAAAGCTCAGCTCCAGCACCGCCAGCAGCGGCCACGGCAGGTTGAACAGCCAGGCCAGGCGTGCGGCCAGCCATACCCCGGCCAGCACCGCCAGGGGCATGCCGCTGATGCCGGGGCGGCCGGTCCAGGTCTGCACCGCCGTCAGCAGGAACCCGCCGATGATTGCCAGGGCAAAACCGAACAGCAGCTCATGGCGATGCCACGCCAGCCAACCGCCCGCCGGCTGCCAGCCCGCATCGCCGGCCAGGGCCAGCAGCCACAGGGGGATCGCCAGCAGCGCCAACAGGCAGCCACCGAGGAAAAATGGCCGGAAAGCCAGGCGAAACAACGGGGTAATCGACATAGCCTTGCGTCGATCCAGCACTTGCATACCACCACTCCTCAAGTCATTGCCGGCCCGATCATCCGGGATTGCCCGCCCCTGGCCCTTGTCGCAGATCAAGCGGGGTCCAGAGGCGGCGCACTATCCTTGGGGCCGTCGCAGGATAAGCGTTGCAAGGGCCGGGCCGAATTCCCCGATGCGCCGCCCCACCCCTGTGGGAGCTGGCGTGCCTGGGATGCAAACACCTCGGTCTGGCGGTTACACCGCAGCGATGCCATCGCAGGCAAGCCAGCTCCCACAGGGGGGCGGCGTTGTATATGAGGGTTTAAATAACCATTAGAGGGTTAAAAAAACCCTTAAAGGCGAGGTCATTTTGACCCTCAAGGCGCTACAGCCCAGGTTTTACAACGCCCGTGCCTTGGCCCAGCTCTTGCTCTACCCGGTTATCCCTTATTACTGCCCCCCACGGAGTCACCATGAAAAAAGTCATCCAGCCCCTCGCCTGGTTCGTGATCCTCGGTTCGATGATGGCGGCGGCCAGCGGCCTGTCGTTGTGGCTTGTATGATCCCGTCCCTGAGCTGTTCCAAGGATGCACCCCGGGTTTTGCACCGCGTGCATCATCAGATCCTGCGCAGCCATCACCTGTTCGAGCCGCTCAACGAAGAGCAGATGGATGAGTTGATGGCCAGCAGTCAACTGCTCAGTGTCGACAAGGGCGAGCCGTTGTTCCGCCAGGGCGAACCGGCCGATGCGTTTTACTTCGTGATTGCCGGCGCGGTGAAGGTCTACCGCCTGACCCCGGACGGCCAGGAAAAAGTCTTTGAGGTGATCGGCGAACGACAGACCTTCGCCGAGGCGATGATGCTGATGGACACCCCCAACTACGTGGCCTGCGCCGAAGCGGTGTGCCCCACGCAGTTGTATCGCCTGTCCAACGCCACCTATATGCGCCTGCTCCACAGCAACAGCCGCCTGACCTTCGCCCTGCTGGGCAAGTTGTGTGTGCGCCTGCACCAACGGGTCAACGAGATCGAGACCCTGTCGCTGAAAAACGCCACCCACCGGGTGGTGCGTTACCTGATGACGCAACTGGTGCGCCTGCACAGCGTCGACAGTTCGTTCGAACTGCCCATGGCCAAGCAGTTGATCGCCGGGCACCTGTCGATCCAACCGGAGACGTTTTCGCGGATCATTCGCCGCTTGATCGACGAAAAAATCATCACCCAGGACGGTCGCCAGATCGCCATTCTTGACCGCCTGCGCCTGGAGCAATTCGAATGAACGCCGTGCGGGTCTGCCTGTATTGCCAACATGCCAACCCGCCGACGCAGACGGCCTGCGAACGCTGCGCCATGCCCCTGCCCGCCTCCACCGCACACCTTGAGGCGCGGCGGCTCAAGCGCTTCCAATGGTTCTGCCTGGGGCTGGCCGTGTTCTGCATCGTGATGTTTTTCTGGCTGCCCCGGGACTTCTACTGATCTTCGGTCAACTGCCGGTAGAGCTGCGGCAAGCGTAACGGCAGTTGCTCCGGCTGACGGATCAGGGTGTAGCCGTGGGCGCCGAACATGTACGGCAGGTAATCCCCGGCCTGTTTGTCGATGGTGATGCAGAACGGCACCAGGCCCTGACGCCGCGCCTCCATCACGGCCTGGCGGGTGTCCTCCACGCCATAGCGCCCCTCATACAAGTCCAGGTCGTTGGGCTTGCCATCGGTCACAATCAACAGCAGTTTGCGCCGTTGCTTGCAGGCCCCCAGGGTTTGGGTGGCGTGGCGGATGGCTGCGCCCATGCGCGTGTAGTAACCCGGTTTCAGGCCCTGGATGCAGCCACGGGTATGGTCGTCGTAGGGTTGCTGGAATGACTTGAGCTGCTGCAGGCGCACCTGCTGGCGACGCAAAGACGAGAAGCCATACAAGGCAAACGCATCGCCCAGGCCCGCCAGGCTTTCGCCAAACAGCAACAGGCTGTCGCGGATCACGTCGATGACCTTCTGCGTATCGTTCAAATGGGCGTCGGTGGACATCGACAAATCGGCCAGCAGCAAACAGGCCAGGTCCCGCCGGGTGCGGCGCTGCTCCTTGAACAGGCCACGTTCGGCGCACGCTCCGTGTTGGCGTTCGACATGGAAGTCCAACCACGCCTGCAGGTCCAGTTCTGCGCCCTGGGGCTGTTGGCGCAGCCATTGGCGGTCGGTGCGCAGTTGCTGGAACTGGCGGCGCAAGCGCGCGGCCTGGGGCAACAGGCGCGCCGGCAACGGCTGGGGCGCACTGTCCCGGGGTTGCATCAGTTGCAGGTTGACGAAATTCGCTTGCAGGCACTGTTGGCGGTAGTCCCACTCGGGCAACTTGATGCCTTCGCCCAGGGGGATATCGTCGACGTCGGCCGGGGGCAGATCCAGGTGCAACTTGAGCCCGCCGCTCTTGCGCACGCGCTGGCGCGACAGGCTCAACTGGTCGAGGTCTTCGGCGACTCGCGCGGCATCTTCGTCCTCGGAATCGTCGGCCCAGCGGTCCAGATCGACATGCTCGGTCCAACTGAACAGGTTTTCCAGGCGCACCACCAACAGGCCGCCGTCGCGGCTGTTGTCGTCGACCCGGTTGGCCTGTTTAGGCGCGCCCTGCTGTTCGCCAGGCCGGGTTGCCAGGTCGTCGCCCTCTTCGTCCTGATCTGCGGCCTGCGGGCTGTGCAGGTGCAAGGGTGGATACAGCCACAGCGGCAACGGCCAGGCGGCACGCTCGCTGCGGGGTAACTGGCGGATGCTGCCGGGTTCGCGCAGGGCCTTGCGCAAGGCTTTTTCTACGGCAGCTTCGGCGGGGTTGAGGGTGGCGGGATCGGGGCGCAATTGCAGGTGGGCGTCCACCAGGCGCTGATAACTGGGGAGCATGGCCGGGTAGCGCTGCAACAGCAGCCAGGTCCAGCGCTGGTTGTCCCGGGCCCAGTGGGTCATCGGCCCGGCGTGCGCGGCCAGCAGCGCCAGCCAGCGGTACAGTTCCAGGTTCAGGGCGGCCGAGGGAAACACCGCCAGGCTTGCCGGCAGGCGCAGGCGATGACCATCGCACGAGGCCAGGGGCGCCTGCCGGCAGGTGCCGGCGATGCGCATCAACAGGTTGCGCCGCAGCAGCAGATCGCGCTCGCTGGCGGCTTCCACGGCTATCCCATGGGCGCCGCCCAGGGCGCGGAACAACAGGGCCAGGTTGCGCTGGCGGTCGACCAGATCGACCCGCGCCTCGGGGAAGTCGGCGCTGGCGCGGCGGGTGATAAAGCGGTGCCAGGCACTGCCGACCCACTCTTCCAACTCAAGGGTAAAGGCCATGTGAAGTGCTCCAGACGTAAAACGGCCCGCAGAACCTGCCGGGCCGCCCTCTTGGGGATTGACGTTTACCGGTTAAGCCGTCACGGGAGCGGCAGAGTTCAAGCCCTTGCCCCGCTGCCGGAAGCTCCACAGGTAGCAGAGCAGGCCGAGCAGGAACACCACGCCACTGGCCAGGCGTGCCCAGAACAGCACCGTCAGGTGGTCCATGGTGGCCATGAACGGCAGCGCCACACCGTCCACTTGCCAGCGTTGCAGCCAGACCTGCACGGCACCGGCAGCGGTGAGGAACAGGGTGATCATCACCATCGACAGGACCATCATCCAGAAGCCCCAGATCTCCAGGGTCTGCGAGCGTGCATCCGGTGCTTCACCAATACCGCGCAGGCGGGGCATGGCGTAGCTGATCAGGGTCATGACGATCATCGCGTAGGCACCGAAGAACGCCAGGTGGCCGTGGGCGGCGGTCAGTTGGGTGCCGTGGGTGTAGAAGTTGACCGGTGCCAGGGTGTGCAGGAACCCCCAGACCCCGGCACCGAAGAACGCCGTGACCGTGGTGCCCTTGGCCCACAACGTGGCTGCCCGGTTCGGGTGCTGGCGGCGACGCTGTTTGACCATGGTGAAGGCAAACATCACCATCGCCAGGAAAGGCAGGGGCTCCAGGGCCGAGAAGATCGAGCCGACCCACAACCACACCTCAGGCGCGCCGATCCAGAAGAAGTGGTGACCGGTGCCAATGATCCCGGTGATCAGGGCCATGGCGATGATCACGTACAGCCATTTTTCCACGACCTCACGGTCGACGCCGGTGACCTTGATCAGCACAAAGGCGAGCATCGAGCCCATGATCAGCTCCCACACGCCTTCCACCCAAAGATGCACCACCCACCACCAGTAGAACTTGTCCCGCGCCAGGTTGCCCGGGTTGTAGAACGAGAACAGGAAGAACACCGCCAGGCCGATCAGCCCGGTCATCATCACCATGCTCACGGTGGTCTTGCGGCCCTTGAGCAGGGTCATGCCGATGTTGTAGAGAAAACCCAGGCAGACAACCACGATGCCCATTTTGGTGATGGTCGGCTGTTCCAGGAACTCACGGCCCATGGTCGGCAGCAGTTCGTTATGGGTCAACTTGGCCAGGGCCGCATAGGGCACCAGCAAGTAACCGAGGATGGTCAACACACCGGCGGCGGCAAACACCCAGAACAACAGGATCGCCAGCTTGGGACTGTGCAACTCGCGGTCGGCCTCTTCCGGCACCAGGTAGTAGGCGGCGCCCATAAACCCGAACAGCAGCCAGACAATCAACAGGTTGGTGTGGACCATGCGGGCCACGTTGAACGGGATCAGCGGGAACAGGAAGTCGCCGATCACGTATTGCAGGCCCATAATCAAACCGAACAGCACCTGGCCCAGGAACAGGATCAGCGCGAATACAAAGTAGGGTTTGGCGACGGCCTGGGATTGGAATTTCAGATATGGATTGACGGTACGCATCCCTCAGCCCTCCTTGTTTGGCGGCCAGCCATTGGTGTTGATCTTCGAGCTCCATTTGAGGAACTCGGCCATATCGTCCACCTCCTGGTCGCTGAGGTTGAATTGCGGCATCGCGCGCCGGCCCGGAACGCCCAAGGGTTGCATCTTCATCCAGGCGTGCAGGAATGGCTTGAACGCTTCATCGCCGCCACGGCGGTTGAACACATTGCCCAGTTCCGGCGCAAAGTACGCGCCCTCGCCCAGCAAGGTGTGGCAGCCGACGCAGTTGTTGCGCTCCCAGACGCCCTTGCCGCGGACCACGGATTCGGTGAGTAGCTCCTGATTACTGCGAGAGGGAAAGGTTTGTTCGGTGTGGTAGGTCAGGGCCAGGAATATCAGGAAGAAGAACACGCTTCCTCCGAAGTAGATATTCCTGGCCATGCCCTTGGTGAAGGTCTCTGACATGGTCGCTTCCTCATTGCTTGGCAGGGACCATGATAGGAAGTGAGGGGGTAAAAGCTGCTTGATGGCGATCAAGAAATGCTGATGGTTTTGGTCGGGTATTGGGTATTGGTTGGGGTTGGGGTTGGGTACATATCCGTTGCTGCGGTCACGGCGGCTATTGGTTCCGCTCTTACAGCGGGTCACTTTTGGAAAAGAGCCCCAAAAG
>NZ_MSAJ01000006.1:0-158536 GCF_044510355.1 Pseudomonas sp. DD1
TCGACGATCAGGTCGGCTGTCAGGCCGCCTCGCTTTGCTTTTGATCTGAGGCGCCCCGTTAAACCACGCTGGCCGTCATCCGATATTGATTTGGGGGGTAACCCGGCAGGACGCCGGGTTAGCCGCGCTGGGCCATGGATGGCCCATCGCGGCGGCCCCCCAAATCAATGTCGGATGACGGGCACACCGAGCCTGGGCGAGGTGCCGAGTGGTGGGGCAAGAGCCCTTTTGGTTACTTTTGGGGCTCTTTTCCAAAAGTGACCCGCCGTAAGGGCGGAACCCTAAGTGGCCGTGACCGCAGCAACGGATATGTACTCCACCGCCCCCACTCCAAAAAAACTGAGTTACATCTGGAAGCACTCTATATCCAGGATTATTGGCACTTAGTTTTACGCTGAAGGCCTATCAACCCTATGAACCCAAGTCTCTGGAGGCTATGAATGAATACCCGTGGATTGCTTGATCAGTTGCTCAAGTCCGGCCAGGACATGCTGCAAAACAAAACTGGCGGTCAACGCAAAGGCGATGACAAAGGTGCCTTGGGCGGCCTGCTCGGCGGTGGCGGGCTCGGCAGCCTGCTCGGTGGCGCAGGTGGCGGGGCATTGGCCGCCGGGGCCATGGGCCTGCTATTGGGCAACAAAAAGGCCCGCAACTTTGGCGGTAAAGCCCTCACCTATGGTGGTCTTGCCGCATTAGGCGTGATTGCCTACAAGGCCTACGGCAACTGGCAGGCACAACAGGCCGGCGCGCCCAAAGGCGAACCGCAGACCCTCGACCGCCTGCCACCGGCCCAGGTCGAACTGCATAGCCAGGCCATCCTCAAGGCCCTGGTGGCCGCCGCCAAGGCCGACGGCCATGTGGACGAGCGCGAGCGTGCGTTGATCGAAGGCGAATTCGTCAAGCTGGACAACGACCAGGAACTGCAACGCTGGCTGCATGCCGAACTCAACAAACCCCTGGATCCCACCGATGTCGCCCGCGCTGCCAGCACCCCGGAAATGGCCGCCGAAATGTACATCGCCAGCGTCATGCTGGTGGACGAGGAGAACTTCATGGAGAAGTCCTACCTCGACGAATTGGCCCGCCAGCTGAAGCTGGAGCCGGGCCTCAAGATCGAACTGGAAAAACAGGTACGCCAAGCCACGCTCTGACCCGCCCCGTACAGAAAACCACCCCGTCACCGTCCAGGTTGCGGGGTGTTTTTATATTTCGTGAGACTTGGCCCACAACCCATTGATAAATGATGGCACGGCCTCAGCTATACTCCTCGGCATTTGATCGGCCTTCGAGGAATTACTGTGAAGAACTGGACCTTGCGCCAACGCATCTTGGCGAGCTTTGCGGTGATTATCGCCATCATGCTGCTGATGGTTGTGGTCTCGTATTCACGGTTGCTGAAGATCGAAGCGAGCGAAAACGTGGTACGCGACGATGCCGTACCGGGGGTGTTTTTCAGCTCGATGATCCGTAGCGCCTGGGTCGACAGCTACCTGCAGACCCAGGAGTTGATCGGGTTGCGCGAGCACCTGGGCATTTCCGACGCGGATAAGCAGGATTACAAGGCGTTCGAGGCGCGGCTGGAGCAGCATATGGCCAGTTACGCCAAGACGATCAATATCGACCAGGATCGTACCGAGTTCGACACCTTTGAAGCCCTGCACCTGAAGTACAACCAAGTACTTGCCCACGTCCTGGAGCTGCATGCGGCCAACAAGGAAGCCGAAGCGGTCAAAATGTTCGACGAGCAATTGACCCCGGCCTGGACCGCAGGGCGCATGAAGCTCAATGACATCATCAACGAGAACAAAACAGTCGCGGACAACGCCACCGCGGCCATTGATGATGCTGTGGCTGCCGCGAAAATCAGTATGGGCGTGTCGCTGCTCCTGGCGATCCTCGCCGCCGGCCTGTGCGGGCTGCTGCTGATGCGCGCGATCATGGCGCCGATGAAGCGCATCGTCGATATCCTCGAAACCATGCGCACCGGCGATCTGAGCAAGCGCCTGAACCTGGACCGCAAGGACGAGTTCGGTGCAGTGGAAACCGGCTTCAATGACATGATGACCGAGCTGACCGCCCTGGTATCCCAGGCCCAGCGTTCGTCGGTGCAGGTCACCACCTCGGTGACCGAGATTGCCGCCACCTCCAAGCAGCAACAGGCCACGGCTACCGAAACGGCCGCTACTACCACCGAAATCGGCGCCACCTCGCGGGAAATTGCTGCCACGTCCAAGGACCTGGTGCGCACCATGACCGAAGTGTCTACCGCCGCCGACCAGGCCTCGGTGGCCGCCGGTTCCGGCCAGCAAGGCCTGGCCCGAATGGAAGAAACCATGCACTCGGTGATGGGTGCCGCCGATCTGGTCAACGCCAAGCTGGCGATCCTCAACGAGAAGGCCGGCAACATCAACCAGGTGGTCGTGACCATCGTCAAGGTAGCCGACCAGACCAACCTGCTGTCCCTCAACGCCGCCATCGAGGCCGAAAAGGCCGGTGAGTACGGGCGCGGCTTTGCCGTGGTCGCCACCGAAGTAAGGCGCCTGGCCGACCAGACCGCCGTGGCCACCTACGATATCGAGCAGATGGTGCGCGAGATCCAATCGGCGGTATCGGCCGGCGTGATGGGCATGGACAAGTTCTCCGAAGAGGTCCGTCGCGGGATGTTCGAGGTGCAGCAGGTCGGCGAGCAACTGTCGCAGATCATCCATCAGGTCCAGGCCCTGGCGCCGCGGGTGCTGATGGTCAACGAGGGCATGCAGGCCCAGGCCACGGGGGCCGAGCAGATCAACCATGCCTTGGTGCAATTGGGCGATGCCAGCAGCCAGACCGTGGAGTCCCTGCGCCAGGCCAGTTTTGCCATTGATGAACTGAGCCAGGTTGCGGTGGGTCTGCGCAGCGGCGTGTCGCGTTTTAAAGTCTGATGAGCGATCCAGCGGCGAAACGCGGCGCGGTGACGGCAGCCAAAAAAGCCTTGTTCCTGGTGTTTCATATCGGCAGCGAGCGCTACGCCCTCAAGGCCACGGAAGTGGCCGAGGTGCTGCCGCGCCTGCCGCTCAAGCCGATCGCCCATGCGCCGGTGTGGGTCGCCGGGATCTTTGCCCATCGCGGCAACATGGTGCCGGTGATCGACCTCAGCGCCCTGACCTTTGGTACATCGGCCCAGGCCCGCACCAGTACGCGTCTGGTATTGGTCAACTATCGGCCAGAAACCTGGCTGGAGCCGCGCTGGCTGGGGCTGATCCTCGAGCAGGCCACTGACACCCTGCGCTGCGACCCGGCGGACTTCCAGCCCTACGGCCTGGACAATCGCCAGGCGCCCTACCTGGGGCCGGTGCGCGAAGACGAGCGGGGGCTGATGCAGTGGATCGGCGTCGCCGACCTGCTGACCCCCGAGGTCTGCGCTTTGCTGTTTGCCCCCGACCTGACCGTTGGGGAGGCGTGATGAGCAATGATCAACGCTTCTTCGACTTCCTCAAGGAGCGCATCGGCCTGGATGTCGCCTCGGTGGGCGAAGCCATCATCGAGCGCGCCGTGCGCCAGCGCAGCCAGGCGTTGCAGGGGCTGAGTGCCGATCAGTACTGGCAACGCCTGCAAACCAGCAGCGAGGAACAACAGGCGCTGATCGAAGCGGTCATCGTTCCCGAAACCTGGTTTTTCCGTTATCCCGAATCCTTTGCCACCCTGGCGCGGCTGGCGGTGACACGGCTGGGCGAAATCAAGCATATGCGCGCCCTGCGCATTCTCAGCTTGCCGTGTTCCACCGGCGAGGAACCCTATTCCATCGCCATGGCCCTGCTCGATGCGGGCCTTTCGCCCCACCAGTTCAAGGTGCAAGGCATGGACGTCAGCCCATTGTCGGTGGAGCGGGCGCGGCGCGGGGTGTATGGCAAGAACTCCTTCCGTGGCCAGGACCTCGAGTTTCGTGAGCGGCATTTCAGCGCCGAGAGCGACGGCTATCGCGTCGCCGACCGGGTGCGTGAGCAAGTGCGCCTGCAAGTGGGCAACCTGCTGGACCCGCAGTTGCTGGCCAATGAGCCGACTTATGACTTTGTGTTCTGCCGCAACCTGCTGATCTACTTCGACCAGCCGACCCAGAAGCAGGTCTTTGAAGTGCTCAAGGGCCTGACCCATGTCGACGGCGTGCTGTTTATCGGCCCGGCCGAAGGCAGCCTGCTGGGACGCCTGGGCATGCGCTCGATTGGTGTGCCGCAGTCGTTTGCCTTCAGTCGCCACGCCGAAGCCGCGCCGCCTGAGCCGGTCTTTACCCCCATGCCGGCGCCGCTGCCGCAACGCAGCGCAGCGCCGATTGCGAGTAAACCGCGAGCATTCAGTGCATTCGCAGCGCCGGTGGCGCCGATCAAGCCTGCGCCGGTGCATTCGGATG
The DNA here is from genome assembly GCF_044510355.1 of Pseudomonas sp. DD1. Lineage (NCBI taxonomy): Bacteria > Pseudomonadati > Pseudomonadota > Gammaproteobacteria > Pseudomonadales > Pseudomonadaceae > Pseudomonas > Pseudomonas sp. DD1. Next base: position 4,385 of record NZ_MSAJ01000006.1, read on the forward strand.
CTGCCGATCTGCTCGGGCAGATCGCAACCCTGGCCAATGAAGGCAAGAGCCTTGAGGCCCGTGCTGCCTGTGAGCTGTACCTGCAAACTCATCCGCCGGCGGCCCAGGTGTTTTACTGGCTGGGCCTGCTCAGCGATGTGGCGGGTAGCGCCCTGGAAGCCCAGGGGTATTATCGAAAAGCCTTGTACCTGGAACCCCAGCATCCGCAGGCCTTGATGCACCTGGCCGCACTGCTGGAATCCCAGGGCGATACGGCGGGGGCGCGGCGCTTGCAAGCCCGTGCTGCCCGTAGCGAGCGAGCCGCTGACAGTGAGCGTAAACGATGAGTAGCTCCGCATCCCCGGACACCGGCCTGAACCTGACGGTCGCCGATACCCAGGCCATTGACGATTGCTGGAACCGCATCGGGATCCACGGCGATAAATCCTGCCCGTTGCTGGCCGAGCATATCCACTGCCGCAATTGTGCGGTGTATTCGGCAGCGGCCACCCGCCTGCTGGATCGCTATGCATTGCAGCAAGAGGACCGTCACCCTGGCGCTGCGACACAGGCGGACGACGAGGTGGCCGCCCGGTCCTTGCTGATGTTCCGCCTGGGCGAGGAATGGCTGGGCATCGCCACCCGCTGCCTGGTGGAAGTGGCGCCCCTGCAGCCGATCCATTCCTTGCCCCACCAGCGCTCGCGGGCCTTGCTCGGGGTCGCCAATGTGCGCGGTGCGCTGGTGGCCTGCCTGTCTCTGGTGGAGTTGCTCGGGCTCGACAGCAGCGGCGGCGGCGCCAGTGGCGGGCGGATCATGCCGCGCATGCTGATCATCGCCGCGCAGGATGGCCCGGTAGTGGTGCCGGTGGATGAAGTGGATGGCATCCATGCCATTGATGAGCGCACCCTGAAAGCCGCGTCTGCCTCCGGCACCCAGGCCAGTGCGCGCTACACCCAGGGTGTGTTGCCGTTCAAGGGCCGGAGCCTGCGCTGGCTGGACGAGACGCAACTGCTGTCTGCCGTGACCCGGAGCCTGTCATGACCCCCGACCAGATGCGCGACGCCTCGCTGCTGGAACTGTTCAGCCTGGAAGCCGATGCCCAGACCCAGGTCCTGAGTGCCGGCCTGCTGGCCCTGGAACGCAACCCGACCCAGGCCGACCAACTTGAGGCGTGCATGCGCGCGGCGCATTCGCTCAAAGGCGCGGCGCGGATTGTCGGGGTCGATGCTGGCGTCAGCGTGGCTCACGTGATGGAAGACTGCCTGGTCAGCGCCCAGGAAAGCCGGCTGTTTCTGCAACCCGAACATATCGACGCGTTGTTGCAGGGCACCGACCTGCTGATGCGCATCGCCACACCGGGTAACACCGTGGGCCCGGCCGATATCCAGGCGTATGTGGCGCTGATGGAACGCTTGCTGGACCCGTCGCAACCCATGGCCCAGGTGGTTGCACCGCCGCCCGTGGCTGCGCCGCTCGCGCAGCCGCTGCCGTCCCTTGAAGAATCGCTGCTATTGCCCCCGGAGCCGGAGGCCGCGCCGCCGGTCAGCAGTGATGCGCCGCGCCACAACAAACGTATGACCGAAGGCGGCGAGCGGGTGTTGCGGGTCACCGCCGAGCGCTTGAACAGCCTGTTGGACCTGTCCAGCAAATCCCTGGTGGAAACCCAGCGGCTCAAGCCTTACCTGTCCAGCCTGCAACGCCTCAAGCGCATCCAAAGCAATAGCGCCCGGGCCCTGGACAACCTGGATGGCCAGCTCAAGACCGTCGACCTGAACCTCGAAGCCCAGGAAGCCCTGGCCGATGCCCGCCGCCTGTTGAGCGAAGCGCAGTTGCTGCTGGCGGAAAAGACCGCCGAACTGGATGAGTTCGGCTGGCAGGCCGGGCAGCGCGCCCAGGTGTTGTATGACACCGCGCTGGCGTGCCGCATGCGCCCGTTTGCCGATGTGCTGGCGGGACAGGCGCGCATGGTGCGCGACCTGGGCCGCAGCCTGGGCAAGCAGGTGCGCCTGGAAATCGAAGGCGAGAAGACTCAGGTTGACCGTGATGTCCTGGAAAAACTCGAAGCGCCGCTGACCCATTTGTTGCGCAATGCCGTCGATCACGGCATTGAGATGCCCGAGCAGCGCCTGCTGGCGGGCAAGCCGGCCGAAGGCCTGATCCGCCTGCGTGCCTCGCACCAGGCTGGCCTGTTGGTACTGGAATTGAGTGATGACGGTAACGGCGTGGACCTTGCGCGCCTGCGCGACAGTATTGTCGAGCGCAATCTGTCGCCACTGGAAACCGCCTTGCGCCTGAGCGAAGAGGAATTGCTGACCTTCCTGTTCCTGCCGGGCTTCAGCCTGCGCGACAAGGTGACCGAAGTCTCCGGGCGCGGTGTCGGCCTGGATGCGGTGCAACACATGGTCCGCCAACTGCGCGGTGCGGTGGTACTGGAGCAGACGGCAGGGCAGGGCAGCCGCTTCCATCTGGAAGTGCCGCTGACCTTGTCGGTGGTGCGTAGCCTGGTGGTGGAGGTTGGCGAAGAAGCCTACGCCTTCCCCCTGGCCCATATCGAGCGCATGTGCGACCTGGAACCCGACGAAATCGTGCAACTGGAAGGCCGCCAGCATTTCTGGCACGAAGGCCGGCATGTCGGCCTGGTCGCGGCCAGCCAGTTGTTGCAGCGCCCGCCCGGGCAGACCAGCCAGGATACCCTCAAGGTCGTGGTAATCCGCGAGCGCGATGCGGTGTACGGGATTGCCGTAGAGCGTTTTATCGGCGAGCGCACCCTGGTGGTGCTGCCGCTGGACGATCGCCTGGGCAAGGTGCAGGACATTTCTGCCGGTGCGCTGCTGGATGACGGCTCGGTGGTGTTGATCGTCGATGTCGAAGACATGCTGCGCTCGGTGGACAAGCTGCTCAACACCGGCCGCCTGGAACGCATTGCCCGCCGCGCGCAGCAAACCGTCGAGGCCACGCGCAAGCGCATCCTGGTGGTGGATGACTCGCTTACCGTGCGTGAACTGCAGCGCAAGCTATTACTTAATCGTGGATATGAGGTGGCGGTCGCCGTTGATGGCATGGATGGCTGGAATGCTCTGCGTTCCGAAGACTTCGACCTGCTGATTACTGACATTGATATGCCACGCATGGACGGTATCGAATTGGTCACACTTTTACGCCGTGACACTCGCCTGCAGTCGCTGCCGGTGATGGTGGTGTCCTACAAGGATCGTGAAGAAGACCGGCGGCGCGGCCTGGATGCCGGCGCCGACTATTACCTGGCCAAGGCCAGTTTCCATGATGACGCCCTGCTCGATGCGGTGGTGGAACTGATTGGAGGCGCCCGGGCATGAAGATCGCCATCGTCAATGACATGCCCCTGGCGGTCGAGGCCTTGCGCCGGGCCTTGAGCTTCGAACCGGCCCATCAAGTAGTGTGGGTTGCCACCAATGGCCTGGAAGCGGTGCAGCGCTGTGCCGAGCTGACCCCGGACCTGATCCTGATGGACCTGATCATGCCGGTGATGGACGGCGTCGAGGCCACCCGGCAGATCATGGCCGAGACGCCATGCGCTATCGTTATCGTTACCGTGGATCGCCAGCAGAATGTCAGCCGCGTGTTTGAAGCCATGGGCCATGGTGCCCTGGATGTGGTGGACACCCCGGCATTGGGGGTTGGCGATGCCAAGGAGGCGGCCGCGCCCCTGTTGCGCAAGATCCTTAATATTGGCTGGCTGATCGGCCAGCGCGGCAGCCGGGTGCGGGCCGAACCTGTGCATCCGCGGGGGACGGGCAAGCGCCAGAGCCTGGTCGCGATCGGCTCTTCGGCGGGCGGCCCGGCGGCGCTGGAAACCCTGCTCAAGGGCTTGCCTCGGGACTTTGCGGCAGCCATTGTGCTGGTGCAGCATGTGGACCAGGTATTCGCCGCCGGCATGGCCGAGTGGCTGAGCAGCGCCTCGGGCCTGCCGGTGCGCCTGGCACGCGAAGGTGAGCCACCGCAAAGCGGCGTGGTATTGCTGGCCGGCACCAATCATCATATCCGGCTGCTGAAAAACGGCACGTTGGCCTACACGGCGGAACCCGTGAACGAGATTTATCGGCCGTCCATCGACGTGTTTTTCGAGAGCGTCGCCAGCCATTGGAACGGCGATGCCGTCGGCGTATTACTGACCGGCATGGGACGCGACGGAGCCCAGGGACTCAAATTGATGCGTCAGCAAGGCTATCTGACCATCGCTCAGGATCAGCAGAGCTGTGCGGTTTACGGCATGCCCAAAGCGGCGGCGGCGATTGATGCCGCTGTTGAGATTCGCCCGTTGGACAGAATTGCGCCACGATTGCTGGAGGTATTCGCAAAATGACCGATATAACTCGCTGTCCTGGCCTGCACGTAGTAATTCAGGTGACCGCAAATGAATGATTTACAGCTCGACGACTTCAAGACCGACGAGAACGCCGCCATGGTGTTGCTGGTGGACGACCAGGCGATGATCGGCGAAGCCGTGCGACGCGGTCTGGCCCATGAGGAGAATATCGACTTCCACTTCTGTGCCGACCCCCACCAGGCCATCTCCCAGGCGATCCGCATCAAGCCGACGGTGATTCTCCAGGACCTGGTCATGCCCGGGCTGGACGGCCTGACCCTGGTGCGCGAATACCGCAACCACCCGGCGACGCAGAACATCCCGATCATCGTGCTCTCGACCAAGGAAGACCCGCTGATCAAGAGCGCCGCGTTTGCCGCCGGGGCCAATGATTACCTGGTGAAACTGCCGGACAACATCGAACTGGTGGCGCGTATCCGCTACCACTCGCGCTCCTACATGACCCTGTTGCAGCGGGATGCGGCCTACCGTGCATTGCGGGTCAGCCAGCAACAACTGCTGGACACCAACCTGGTGCTGCAGCGGTTGATGAACTCCGACGGTTTGACCGGACTGTCCAACCGCCGGCATTTCGACGAATACCTGGAGCTGGAATGGCGGCGCGCCATGCGGGACCAGACCCAGTTGTCGTTGTTGATGATCGACGTGGACTTCTTCAAGACCTACAACGACAGCTTTGGCCACCTGGAAGGAGACGAGGCGCTGCGTAAGGTGGCGGCGAGCATCCGTGACGCCAGCAGCCGTCCTTCGGACCTGCCGGCGCGCTACGGGGGCGAGGAGTTTGCCCTGGTGTTGCCGAACACCTCGCCGGGCGGTGCGCGGTTGGTGGCGGAGAAACTGCGCCAGGCTGTTGCCGCGTTGAAAATCCCGCATATCGCACCCTCTGAAGGGGCGAGCCTGACCATCAGCATTGGCCTGGCGACCATGACGCCGTTGCTGGGGACTGATTGCCGGCAATTGATCTCGGCGGCGGACAAGGGGTTGTATCTGGCCAAGCATAATGGGCGCAACCAGGTGGGGATCGAATAGCCTGCAGGACACCGCCAACCCAATGTGGGAGCCCGCTCCCACCTTTGATCGTTATCGTCCTGTAGATATCACACAAACCCGGCCTTTTCGGCCAAGCGGACTGCCGTTTCCAGCCTTTTGCCGTTATACTCGCCGGCTTTCAAAAGTTCGCCAACGAGTGCTGCCCGCCATGGAAATCAACCCGATCCTGAACACCATCAAGGACCTGTCCGAGCGCTCCGAAACTATTCGGGGGTATCTTTGACTACGATCAAAAGCATGAGCGTCTGACCGAAGTCAATCGCGAGCTTGAAGATCCGGCTGTCTGGAACAAACCTGAATACGCCCAGGAACTGGGCCGCGAGCGCGCTGCGCTGGCGCAGATCGTCGACACCCTCGACGAGTTGAACACCGGTCTGGGCGATTGCCGCGACCTGCTGGACATGGCCGTCGAAGAAAACGACGAAGGCGCAGTGGGCGATGTCGTCGCCGAGCTGGCCCGTCTCGAGGAAAACCTCGCCAAGCTTGAATTCCGCCGCATGTTCAGCCACGAAATGGACCCGAACAACGCCTACCTGGATATCCAGGCCGGTTCCGGTGGCACCGAAGCCCAGGACTGGGCCAACATCCTGCTGCGCATGTACCTGCGCTGGGCCGACAAACGCGGTTTCGAAGCGACCATCATGGAGCTGTCCGCCGGTGAAGTCGCCGGTATCAAGGGCGCGACCGTGCATATCAAGGGTGAATACGCCTTTGGCTGGCTGCGGACCGAGATCGGCGTACACCGCCTGGTGCGCAAGAGCCCGTTCGACTCCGGCAACCGTCGCCACACTTCGTTCTCCGCCGTTTTCGTCTCCCCAGAGATCGACGACAAGGTGGAAATCGAGATCAACCCGGCCGACCTGCGGATCGACACCTACCGTTCCTCCGGTGCCGGCGGTCAGCACGTAAACACCACTGACTCGGCCGTACGTATCACCCACGTACCGACCAATACCGTGGTCAGCTGCCAGAACGAACGTTCCCAGCACGCCAACAAGGACACCGCCATGAAAATGCTGCGGGCCAAGTTGTACGAGCAGGAAATGCAGAAGCGCAACGCCGCTTCCCAGGCGCTGGAAGACACCAAGTCGGATATCGGCTGGGGTCACCAGATCCGTTCGTATGTGCTTGATGCTTCGCGGATCAAGGATCTGCGCACTAACATCGAACGCAGCGACTGCGACAAGGTACTCGACGGCGATATCGACGAATACCTGGAAGCGAGCCTGAAGTCCGGCCTGTAACACCCTCTGTGGGAGCGGGCTTGCCCGCGATCCCCAGGCCGAAGGCCTGGGGGCAACGAACCTGTGATGGAAAATTTAAAGACATGAGCGACCAACAACTCGACCAGGCCCTGCAACAGGAAGAAAACTCCCTGATCGCCCTGCGCAAGGAAAAGCTTGCTGCCGAGCGCGCCAAGGGCAATGCCTTCCCCAACGACTTCCGCCGCGAAAACTACTGCGATGCCTTGCAGAAGCAGTACGCGGACAAGACCAAGGAAGAGCTGGCTGAAGCGGCGATCCCGGTCAAGGTGGCAGGTCGCATCATGCTCAACCGTGGCTCGTTCATGGTGATCCAGGACATGACCGGGCGCATCCAGGTCTACGTCAACCGCAAGACCCTCCCGGAAGAAACCCTGGCCTCGGTGAAAACCTGGGACATGGGCGACATCATTGCCGCCGAAGGCACCCTGGCCCGTTCCGGCAAGGGCGACCTGTACGTCGAAATGACCAACGTGCGCCTGCTGACCAAGTCGCTGCGCCCGCTGCCGGACAAGCACCACGGCCTGACCGACACCGAGCAGCGCTATCGCCAGCGCTATGTTGACCTGATCGTCAACGAAGAAGTGCGCCAGACCTTCCGCGTGCGTTCGCAAGTAATCGCGCACATCCGCAGCTTCCTGATGGCGCGTGACTTCCTCGAAGTCGAGACGCCGATGCTGCAGACCATCCCGGGCGGCGCCGCAGCCAAGCCGTTCGAAACCCACCACAATGCCCTGGACCTGGAAATGTTCCTGCGTATCGCGCCGGAGCTGTACCTCAAGCGCCTGGTGGTGGGTGGTTTTGAGAAGGTGTTCGAGATCAACCGCAACTTCCGTAACGAAGGTGTCTCGACCCGTCACAACCCGGAATTCACCATGTTGGAGTTCTACCAGGCCTACGCCGACTACGAAGACAACATGGACCTGACCGAAGAACTGTTCCGCGAGCTGGCGCAACTGGTCCTGGGCAGCACCGACGTGCCTTACGGCGACAAGGTGTTCCATTTCGGCGAGCCGTTCGTGCGTCTGTCGGTGTTCGACTCGATCCTCAAGTACAACCCTGAGCTGACCGCTGACGACCTGAACGACATCGACAAGGCTCGCGCCATCGCCAAGAAAGCCGGGGCCAAGGTCCTGGGCTTCGAAGGCCTGGGCAAGCTGCAGGTGATGATTTTCGAAGAGCTGGTGGAGCACAAGCTGGAGCAGCCGCACTTCATCACTCAGTACCCGTTCGAAGTGTCGCCGCTGGCCCGTCGCAACGACGACAACCCGAACGTCACCGACCGTTTCGAGCTGTTTATCGGTGGTCGCGAAATCGCCAACGCCTACTCCGAGCTTAACGACGCGGAAGACCAGGCCGAGCGTTTCATGGCCCAGGTGGCCGACAAGGACGCCGGTGACGACGAAGCCATGCACTACGACGCCGACTTCGTGCGCGCGCTGGAGTACGGCATGCCGCCAACGGCCGGTGAGGGTATCGGTATCGACCGTCTGGTGATGTTGCTCACCAACTCACCGTCGATCCGCGATGTCATCTTGTTCCCGCATATGCGGCCGCAAGCGTAACCGCAGCAAATCATCAAGCCGCCTTTTATAAGGCGGCTTTTTTGTGGGGCCTGAACTAACGTCAAGCAAACGGCGCCAGGCTTCTGTTGATAGGAGAGGACGATCTTTCGTGAAGCGCGTAATGGCTCAAGAAGGCGCCGCTGGCATTGCTGCCGCCGTGGCTGAAAGTGTTCAGTACCAAGGGCGCAAGGCCAGTCGCCAGGGCAGCGAGCAGCGTCGGCAAGACATCCTCGATGCGGCGATGCGCATTGTCGTGCGCGACGGCGTGCGCGCCGTGCGCCATCGGGCGGTGGCGGCGGAGGCGGGTGTGCCGTTGTCGGCGACCACCTACTACTTCAAGGATATCGACGACCTGCTCACCGACACCTTTGCCCAGTACGTGGAGCGCAGTGCGGCGTTCATGGGCAAGTTGTGGGTGCGCAATGAGGGCTTGCTGCGCGAGATGGTGGCTTATGGTGATGGCAGCGCCGAGTCGCGCTCGCAACTGGCCGATGATATTGCGCGGCTGACCGCCGATTACGTCCTGCGCCAACTGCTTAACCGTCGCGAGTACCTGATGGCCGAGCAGGCGTTTCGCCAGGAGGCCTTGTTGAACCCGCGCCTGGCCGACCTGGTGCGCTCCCATCAGCAGATTCTGTTGCAGGGCACTTGCCAGTTTTTCCAGGTATTGGGCTCCCGCGAACCCCAGCAAGATGCCAAAGTGTTGACGGCGATTATCAGTCGGATGGAATATCAGGGCCTGCTGTTCGAGCCCGAGGCCCTGACTGGCGAAGAAATGCTCGAGATTCTCAAGCGTTACATGCACCTGGTACTGGCCTCGGTCTAGTCGTGTAGGAGCCGGGCCACCCAAAACAGCTGTGGAGTGATGGATGAAAACCTGGCGTGTGGTTGTGACCGCAATGGTGATGCTGCTCCTGAGCGGCTGCCTGGTGACCTTCAAGGAGCCCCTGCCGGCCAGCGAGGCCGCACCTGACGCGCTGCTGGGCAAGTGGGCCAGCAGGAACGCCTGGGGCGAACCGCTCGACCTGCAGATCAGTCGCGCTGGACAGCATCGCTACAAGGCGGTGAGCACTTCGCAAACCAAACCGGTCAAGCGCGACGAATATTTGTTCAGCGTGTCCCGCCACGGCAACCGCTGGTACCTGTCGGCGCCGCTGCCGGACAAGCTGGGTGGGCATTTTATCCTCGCCGGCTTTGAATTGAATGAGGCTCGCGAACTGGTGGTCTACAACCTCGACCCCGAGGCAATCAACCAGGCCATCGCGCAGAAAATCCTGATTGGCAGCCAAGTGGAAACTGTCGAAGGTGACGGCATATTGATCGACAGCCCCATGAGCCAGATCCTGGCTTACCTGGATGATCCGGCCAACGCCGATGTGTTTGTCGAAGCCGTACGCTATAAGCGTGTGGGCAAATAACGTTTAAAGAGGGAGCACCGGGTGGACGATTACCAGCAGACGATACGCACCTTGTCCGATCGCATTGTGCTGGCGCAGACACCGATTCGCGTCCTCGACGCCGTGAAGTGGGACGACAACATTCGCAAGGGTTTCCTCCAGGGCAAGGGCAAGCACATGCCGGCCGTGGACCGCGACTATTACCTGAGCCGGCCACTGTCGTTCGATTCCAGCAAGGTGAAGCTGGAGTTCCAGAACATCGAGCGCGATATCACCCGCCAACTGGGCCAGTTCAACCCGGTCGGGCAGATCATGCGGCGCATGTGCAAGGAGTACCGCATGGTGGTGCGCATGCTCGAAGCCCGTGGCACCGAGGATTTCGGCCTGATTTCCCAAGAGCTTTACGGCGCCGCCTCCGATGCATTCCATGCCGGCGACCCGACCCTGGCCGACCTGGGCCTGATGCTTTCCGACTACCTGAATAACATCGACGGTCGTGGCGACCTCAAGGACGAAGCCAAGACCCTGACCGCCAAGGACGCTGTGGGCCTGCTGCAAAGCCGCCTGAACAAAGTGTTTGGCGAAGCCGAAGAAACCATTCGCGTGTTTGAATCCGACGGCATCGTTGCCGACGCGGCGGCGGGCGCCGACTACATCAAGATCCGCGCCGATGCGATGTTCAACGAGCGGGATGTGCGGGCCCTGGAAGTGCACGAAGGGCTGGTCCATGTGGGCACCACCCTCAATGGCCAGAACCAGCCGATCTGCACCTTCCTGTCCAAGGGCCCACCGTCGTCGACCGTGACCCAGGAAGGCCTGGCAATCTTGATGGAGATCATCACCTTTGCCTCTTACCCCAGCCGCCTGCGCAAGCTGACCAACCGCACCCGCGCGATCCATATGGTGGAAGAGGGCGCCGATTTCCTGCAGGTGTTCGAGTTCTTCCGCGAGCAAGGCTTTGAAATGGCCGAGAGCTACGGCAATGCCAGCCGGGTGTTCCGCGGCTCGACGCCGACGGGGCTGCCGTTTACCAAGGATCTGTCGTACCTCAAGGGCTTTATCATGGTCTACAACTATATCCAGCTGGCCGTGCGCAAGGGCAAGCTGGAGCAGGTGCCGCTGTTGTTCTGCGGCAAGACCACCCTGGAAGACATGCGTACTTTGCGCCAGTTGGTGGACGAAGGCCTGGTGGTGCCGCCCAAATACCTGCCGGATCAGTTCCGGGACATGAACGCGCTGTCGGCATGGATGTGCTTCTCCAACTTCCTCAACCACCTGAGCCTGGACCGGATCGAGGCGGATTACTCCAATATCCTCTGACCAAACCCCATCAACTGTGGGAGCAGGCTTGCCTGCGATCGCGGTCTGTCAGCCACCGGTGGAGTAACTGACAGCCAGCTCCCACAGTTAGTCTTCATTGATTATCAGGGTTGTGTCCCCACCCATTTGCGAGGTTTCAACGGATGAGACTCCTCGGCATTCTATGCCTGCTCCTCACCCTCAATGGCTGCAGCTCGCTGCTGTTCTACCCCGAGCCCGGCCTGCCGTTCAGTCCACAGCAGGCGCGCCTGGAATACCGTGACGTCACCCTGACCACCGCCGATGGCCTGAAGTTGCGGGCCTGGTGGCTGCCAGCCAAGGCGGGCGTGCCGCTCAAGGGCACGGTGCTGCACCTGCACGGTAATGGGGGCAACCTCTCCGGGCACCTGGGCGGCAGTTGGTGGTTGCCGGCCCAGGGCTATCAAGTGCTGATGCTGGACTATCGCGGCTATGGCGTGTCAGAAGGCAAACCTTCGTTGCCGGCCATTTACAAGGATCTGGATGCCGCCTTCCAGTGGCTCGACCAGGCCCCTGAAACCCAAGGGCAGCCGCTGGTGGTCCTCGGCCAGAGCCTGGGCGGGGCGTTGGCCGTGCATTACCTGGCCGCGCACCCCGAGCGACAGCCCCGGCTCAAGGCGCTGGTGCTCGATGGCGTGCCTGCCAGTTATCGTGATGTAGGGCAATTCGCCCTGAGCACTTCCTGGCTAACATGGCCGTTCCAGGTGCCGTTGTCGTGGCTGGTGCCAGACGCCGACAGTGCGATCCATGGCATGCCACAGCTGACTGGCGTGCCGAAACTGCTGTTCCATAGCCTGGATGATCCGATCGTGCCGCTTTCCAACGGCATCCGTCTGTATCAAGCTGCGCCGCCGCCAAGGGTGTTGCAACTGACCCGGGGCGGGCATGTGCAGACCTTTGCCGACAAGACCTGGCAAACCGTAATGCTGCGCTATCTTGACGATCCGCAGCATTTCAACGGTTTGCGCCGCCTGGGGGAAATTCCCAATTATCCGGCGGCTGCCAATCCTAAAACCGAATCATCAGAGAGCCCGCAATGAGCGAAGAACGCAACATGATCCCCCTGATCCTCACCGGCATCGGCACCATCATCGGTACCGTTGGCTGCCTGTGGTACTACGGCTACCTGCACTTCGCCAAGCCTGAGGATGCGTTGCTGCTCAGCGACTACACCATGCTCAAGACCGTGCCCGGCGAGGACTACAAAGTTTCCCTGACCCCGGCTCCCCAAGTGGCGCAATGCGTCGACGGTGTGCTGGTGCTGTTCGATACCGAGCAAAAGGGGCTGACGGGCGTGCTGGTGAACAGCAAGAAGCAGGCGGTGCGTTGCATGGGCCAGGAAACCCCTCAACTGCAGGAGTGAGCCTACCGGTAGTTTTTGGAACCATATTCCGTATGACACCACTGATTGGGTCGTCAGCAGCGCTGACGAGTAACCCTTAATTACGTGGAGTATCACTATGAGTATTAATGGAGTAGGCGGTGGTGGCAGCGGGTTCGGCAACTTCGGCAGCGCCGGCATGGGGGATTCCGGCAATATGGTTGGCAAGGGCGTCGAAGGCGGTCAGCAGCAGGGCGGTATGGACCCTGAAGCGCTGAAGAAACTCCTGGCGCAACTGTTGGGCGGTGCGGGAGGTGCAGGCGGCTCCCAGGGCAGTGGCGGCAGTGGCGGTGGTAACGAGGAAGAGGACCCGCTGCGCAAGCAGATGAGTGGCGATCAGCAGCAAGGCATGCAGATGCCTCAAGAGAACAACAGCCAAATCAATTTCGGCTGATCCGCAGAGTCTGCCCGCAGTTCTTATGCAAAAAAGCCCTGCCTGGAACACAGGCAGGGCTTTCAGACCAGTAGCTGTCAGTCGGTTATTGAACCGAAGAACGTGGCTTGACCGGCTGGTTGTCGTTAGAGATGGTCACTTCAACGCGGCGGTTCATGGCACGGCCCGAAACGCTGGCGTTATCGGCAACCGGGTATGCCTTGCCGTAGCCAGCAGTCACGATGCGGCTTGGGTTAACGCCCATCTTGATCAGTGCAACCTGCACCGAAGTAGCGCGGCGCTCGGACAAGGTCTGGTTGTAGGCATCGCTGCCGGTGCTGTCGGTGTAGCCTTCGATAATGACTTTACGATCCGGGTTTTCCTGGAGGAATTGCGCCAGTTTGTTGATGTTCACCAGGCCGCTGGATTTCAGATCAGCCTTGCTGGTAGCGAACAGCACATCACCAAAGGTCACCAGGGTCCCGCGTTCAGTCTGCTTGGCGTTCAAGCTGTTTTGCAGTTGCTTGATCTGCGCGTCACGGGCTTCGAGCAGGGCGCGGGCACGTTGGTCGCCAGCGTTTTTCAGCTTGGCTTCGGACTCGCGCAGGGCGATGGTGTCCTTGGCCACTTCAACGCGCTGGTTGGTCAGGTAGGCCAGTTGGTCGACCTTCTTCTCGTCTTCCTTGTCGCGGTACGCCTTGTCAGCCTTGTCCAGCCATTCGCTGGCGTCCTTGGTTTCCAGGGCGGCGATTTTGGTCGCTTGCGGGTTGGCTTGCAGGGCCGAGAAGTTGGTCCGTGCGTTTTCCAGGTTCGCGTTAGGCGGGGTGGAGCAAGCCGCCAGTGCAACGCTCATCGCCAGCAGGGCAGGGATCATCAATTGTTTACGCATAGTGGTTTCGTCCTTTCAATTCGATTTCGGGTGCGATGCAAACAATGGCGGTGCTTACTTCTGCTGGATCACAGCAGGGCGCATGCCTTCGTTACGCAGCTCCTCAATAGCCTTCTGAGAATCCTTCAGCGCCAGATCGGCCTTGGCAGCCTGGGCCTTGCGCTCTGCCACGCGAGCGTCCCACTCAGCCTGCTCGGCCAGACGACGGGCTTCGTCGTATTTCTTGTCATGCATGGCCAGCTCGGCTTGCTTGAGCTTGTCCTGTGCAGCTTTCATTTCCACGGCAGCGTATTCGGTACCGCCAGCGCTTACAGCGCTGTTCACGGCCGATTGGGTCACTGCGTACTGTTCGGTCGGCGGGTTGCCGGCGCAGCCCGCGAGGACGAAGCTGGTGCCGATTGCCAACGCGGCCAATTTGAGCCCGCGCAGGTGGTTAAACGAGGATTTGGCAGTGCTGGTCTTCATCGTCTTCAACTCCATTAGATAACTCCTGAAAAACATCAAATCCATCTACGGTGTTCAGCGTCTGCGTTTGGCGGTGAAGCTCAGTGTGCCTTTTCAAACGCCTGTTCCAAGTGATGGCTTACTGGCTGTGACCCGAGGCTTTTTTGAATAGTTCAGCCAAAGATGGCGATTTGCCCGAAAAAAAATCTGAACAAATCTGACTGAGGGGTCAGCGATAAAAAATCGGAACTTTTGCCAGCTGCAGCGGTATGCCGGGCCTATGAAAGGCCCGGTACGCAGGGGGATGGTTTTTATCAGCGAATGTGGATCAGTGTTTCTGATCGTCAGGCGTGGCTGACATATCGTGCAGGTAGCGCCGTGACAGCGACAGGAAACGCGGCGTGGGGCCGACGTCTTCATACAACGGGTCACCCTCTTCATCGGTGGCAACCACATGCTGGCCCCGGATATACGGAAAGCTGGCTTCCAGCTCTTCCAGGGCGGCGCCGATCAGCTCGCCGAGCAATTCCTCGGTGCTGCGCTTGGGGTACATCTCGCGGATGGCCGCCAGCCGGGCAGCGGCCTCGACATCCAGGTGGATGGCATATTCGGTCTTGGTCAGGCGACCCTTGGCGGTTTCTTCCCATTGCTGGGCCAATTCTCGGATTTTCATGGCAACCTCAGTGATGCCCGGGGTAGCGGGCGGTGATGAGTGACCAGTCGTAGCGTGGATAACGCGACGACGTACCCTTGAGACTAGCTGCAACCGCCAAGGTTTAAAGTTCCTTGTCAGACCAAGGCTTGATCGGCACTCTTAAAGATCAAAGCATCACGGATTCCTGGCTGGAGATTGGCTGATGAGCGATATCGATGCACGTTTGCGTGAAGATGTTCACCTGTTGGGTGAATTGCTGGGCAACACGATTCGAGAACAGTACGGTGATGAGTTCCTCGCCAAGATCGAGCAGATTCGCAAGGGCGCCAAGGCCGATCGCCGGGGCGGGACCACGGATGCAGCGGCCGGTGAAGAACTCAGCGCCAGCCTCAACCAGTTGCAGGAAGACGAGCTGCTGCCGGTAGCACGGGCGTTCAACCAGTTCCTCAACCTGGCCAATATCGCCGAGCAGTACCAACTGATTCATCGGCGCGATGAGTCCCAGCCGGCCCCGTTCGAATCGCGGGTGCTGCCCGAGTTGCTGGCGCGGCTGCAGAGTGAGGGCCACAGCAGCGAATCCCTGGCCCGGCAGTTGGCGCGGCTGGAGATCGAGCTGGTACTCACTGCCCACCCGACCGAAGTCGCGCGCCGCACCCTGATCCAGAAATACGACGCCATCGCCGCACAACTGGCCTTGCAGGATCACCGTGACCTGACCAGCGCCGAGCGCGAGCAGATTCGCCAACGCCTGCAACGGCTGATCGCCGAAGCCTGGCACACCGAAGAAATCCGCCGTACCCGGCCCACCCCGGTGGACGAGGCCAAGTGGGGCTTTGCGGTGATCGAGCATTCGCTGTGGCACGCGATCCCCAACTACCTGCGCAAGGCCGATCAAGCCTTGCACGCTGCCACCGGCCTGCGCCTGCCCCTGGAGGCGGCGCCGATCCGCTTCGCCTCGTGGATGGGCGGCGACCGTGACGGCAACCCCAATGTGACAGCGCCGGTGACCCGTGAAGTGCTGCTGCTGGCGCGCTGGATGGCGGCAGATCTGTATTTACGGGATATCGACCACCTGGCCTCGGAACTGTCCATGCAGCAGGCCAGCCCTGAGTTGCAGGCCAAGGTCGGCGATAGCGTCGAACCTTATCGGGCCTTGCTCAAACAACTGCGCGAACGCCTGCGCGCCACCCGCAATTGGGCGCACGCGGCGTTGACCGGCAGCCTCCCGGCGCCGGCCGATGTGCTGCAAAACAATCGTGACCTGCTGGAGCCGCTGGAGCTGTGCTACCAGTCCCTGCACGCCTGCGGCATGGGCGTGATTGCCGACGGCCCGCTCCTCGATTGCCTGCGCCGTGCAGTGACATTCGGCCTGTTCCTGGTACGCCTGGATGTACGCCAGGATTCCAGCCGGCATTCGGCGGCGATGACCGAAATCACCGATTACCTGGGTCTGGGTCGCTATGAGGACTGGGACGAAGACGCGCGCATCACCTTCCTGATGAAGGAGTTGGCCAATCGTCGCCCGTTGTTGCCGGGGTATTTCAAGCCTTCGGCCGATACCGCCGAAGTGCTCAATACCTGTAAGGAAATCGCCGCTGCGCCGGCGGCTTCCCTCGGTTCCTACGTCATCTCCATGGCGGGCGCGGCATCCGATGTGCTGGCAGTGCAGTTGCTGCTCAAGGAGTCCGGGGTGCAGCGGCCGATGCGTGTGGTGCCGTTGTTCGAGACCCTGGCCGACCTGGACAACGCCGGCCCGGTAATCGAGCGCCTGTTGCTGCTGCCCGGTTATCGCGCGCGCTTGCAAGGCCCGCAGGAAGTGATGATCGGCTATTCGGACTCGGCCAAGGACGCCGGCACCACGGCTGCGGCCTGGGCCCAATACCGGGCGCAGGAACGCCTGGTGGATATCTGTCGCGAGCAGCAGGTGGAACTGTTGTTGTTCCATGGTCGCGGCGGCACCGTGGGCCGTGGCGGCGGCCCGGCCCATGCGGCGATTCTGTCGCAGCCACCGGGCTCGGTAGCCGGGCGTTTCCGCACCACCGAGCAGGGCGAGATGATTCGTTTCAAGTTCGGCTTGCCGGATATCGCTGAGCAGAACCTCAATCTGTACCTGGCCGCAGTGCTGGAGGCGACCTTGTTGCCACCGCCACCACCGGAGCCGGCCTGGCGCCATTTGATGGATGAATTGGCGGCTGATGGTGTCAGCGCCTATCGCGCGGTGGTGCGGGAAAATCCGCAGTTCGTCGAGTACTTCCGCCAGTCCACCCCCGAGCAGGAACTGGGCCGCTTGCCCCTGGGCAGTCGCCCGGCCAAGCGCCGTGCCGGCGGCATCGAGAGCCTGCGCGCAATCCCGTGGATCTTCGGCTGGACCCAGACCCGCCTGATGCTGCCGGCCTGGCTCGGCTGGGAAGCGGCATTGAGCAAGGCCCTGGAGCGCGGCGAAGGTGAATTGCTGGGGCAGATGCGCGAACAATGGCCGTTCTTCCGCACCCGTATCGACATGCTGGAAATGGTCCTGGCCAAGGCTGACGCCGATATCGCCCGGCTCTATGACCAGCGTCTGGTGCAAGCCGACCTGTTGCCATTGGGTGCGCATTTACGCGACCTATTGTCGCAGGCCTGTGCCGTGGTGCT
This sequence comes from Pseudomonas sp. DD1, assembly GCF_044510355.1. Classification (NCBI taxonomy): domain Bacteria; kingdom Pseudomonadati; phylum Pseudomonadota; class Gammaproteobacteria; order Pseudomonadales; family Pseudomonadaceae; genus Pseudomonas; species Pseudomonas sp. DD1. The sequence continues at coordinate 21,719 of NZ_MSAJ01000006.1, forward strand.
TGGCCTGACCGGCCAGTCGCAGCTGCTGGCCCATAGCCCCGACACCCTGGAGTTCATCCGCCTGCGCAACACCTACCTCGACCCGTTGCACCTGTTGCAGGCCGAACTGCTGGCCCGCTCCCGCCAGCAGGAAGCGACACAGGACAGCCCTCTGGAACAGGCGCTGCTGGTGTCCGTGGCCGGTATTGCCGCCGGGCTGCGTAACACCGGCTGACATTTCTGGCGTGTTCTCAAGGGCTTGCACACAAAACCGCCGGCTGACCCGAAAGGGCTGTGCCGGCGGTTTTGTGTCCGGGTTGCACCAAGGGATACCGCGACCAAAAGGCTTGTGTGGTGCGGGTTCTTCCGACTTTTGGCGGCTTGTGTGGTTAGGGCTCGCTGTGTATCTTGATCAGCCTTTGGCCGGTTGGGCGGCCTGGATTCGTATTTTTACGAGCATATTCTACGAGATTGGCCCCACGCGGCGAATCCGAGCGTCATCTCTATAAAAAATTGAGGAGCACATCGATGCGCGTCATTCTGCTGGGAGCTCCCGGGGCCGGTAAAGGTACTCAGGCAAAGTTCATCACTGAAAAGTTCGGCATTCCACAAATCTCCACTGGCGACATGCTGCGCGCTGCCGTCAAGGCCGGCACCGAGCTGGGCCTGATCGCCAAGAGCGTGATGGACAGCGGTGGCCTGGTCTCCGACGACCTGATCATCAACCTGGTCAAGGAACGCATCAGCCAGGACGACTGCAAGAACGGTTTCCTGTTCGACGGTTTCCCACGCACCATTCCCCAGGCCGAAGCCCTGGTGAAAGCCGGCGTCGAGCTGGACGCTGTGGTTGAAATCGCCGTTGAAGATGAAGAGATCGTCCAGCGTATCGCCGGTCGCCGCGTTCACGAAGCCTCGGGTCGCGTCTACCACATTGTCTACAACCCGCCAAAAGTGGCTGGCAAGGATGATGTAACCGGTGATGACCTGGTGCAGCGCAAAGACGACACCGAAGAAACCGTGCGTCATCGCCTGTCGGTCTACCACTCCCAGACCAAGCCGCTGGTAGAGTTCTACCAGAAGCTGTCGGCTGCCCAGGGCAAGCCGAAATACAGCCACATCCCGGGCGTTGGCTCGGTGGAAGCCATCACCGCCAAGGTGCTGGAAGCGCTGAACTGATCTGACGATTGGCTTGACGTTCAACGGCCCGCTTGCGGGCCGTTGTTGTTTATACTGGCGCACTTTTTTTCGATTTGGACACCCATACCGATGAGCACCCTGCTGGCCCTGGACACCGCGACTGAAGCTTGCTCCGTTGCCCTGCTGCATAACGGCAAGGTCACGAGCCACTATGAGGTGATCCCGCGCCTGCACGCGCAAAAGCTGCTGCCGATGATCAAGCAGCTATTGCTCGATGCCGGCACCACCCTGTCGGCGGTAGACGCCATCGCCTTTGGCCGCGGCCCGGGTGCATTCACCGGCGTGCGCATCGCCATCGGTGTGGTGCAGGGCCTGGCGTTTGCCCTGGAGCGGCCGGTACTGCCGGTGTCCAACCTGGCCGTGTTGGCCCAGCGCGCGTTGCGTGAACATGGCGCACGCCAGGTCGCGGCCGCCATTGATGCGCGGATGGATGAGGTCTATTGGGGCTGCTACCGCGAAACCGCTGGTGAGATGCGCCTGGTCGGCGTCGAGGCCGTGCAGCCGCCCGAGGCCGCCGCGTTGCCGGCCGATGCCAGTGGCGACTGGTTTGGCGCTGGTACGGGGTGGGGTTATGGCGAACGTATCGCCGTGGCCACGGCCGGCCAGGATGCCGGGATGTTGCCCCATGCCGAAGACCTGCTGAGCCTGGCGCGTTTTGCCTGGGAGCGCGGCGAGGCGATCCCGGCTGATCAGGCCGCTCCGGTGTACCTGCGCGATAAAGTGGCGCAGACCAAGGCCGAGCGCGGGCTCTAGGCTTATTGCGGTCGGCCTCTAATGTGGGAGCTGTCGCGTCCCACCGTTGATCGCAGGCAATTCGCGCCAATCGTCAGAATTTGTCCCTGGGTTTAAACCTTTGCCCGTTTATGTGTTCTAGTTATCACCAGAGCATTTGCGTGCCAAGGAAAGTGCCGCTAAATTGCCATCATTGATAGCGGATCTGCATGTATGCGTATAGACGGCTTTTCTACCCAGTCCTACCCCCTCAAGCGCAAGCCACGCAAGGCGAACGTGACGGTAGACGAGTCCGTCGAAGAATCCCCCGACTTTATTGAAGTCCAGCCCGAAACCTCCCAGGGCGCGGCAGTTTCCGCCCGTGCCCAAGGTGCCAGCGGTTCGCGTATCGGCGGCGTTCCGGCCCGCCAGCAAGACATGATCTTCCCGCGCTCCATGAGCAAAAACGTCGCTACGGCCCTGGCCAGCTACCTGACCACTGCCGGCTTTGTCGAATGGGATATGGAAGTGCTGGGTCTCGATATCCACATCTGATGCTGTTGCCTTATTTCCTCGGTTGCCCGTCCTGGAGTGAAAACGCCTGGCGCGAGTACCTGTATCCGCAAGACGCCCGCGCCACGGATTTTCTCGGGCTGTATTGCCAAGTGTTCAATGCCTGCGAAGGCAACACCACCTTCTACGCGCGGCCCTCGGTGGCCACCGTGCAGCGCTGGGCCGAGATCATGCCCGCGCACTTTCGGTTTACCGCCAAATTTCCCGGTGATATCAGCCACAGTGCCGACCTGCGCGAACAGTTGCCCGCCGCCGAAAGCTTTCTTGGGTTGATGAGCCCGCTGGGCGAGCGGGTGTCGCCGTTGTGGCTGCAACTGCCGGCCAGCTTCACCCCGCAGCGGCTGGGGGAGCTGGCAGGGTTTATCGACGGCCTGGAGCGCCCGTTGGCGGTGGAGGTGCGGCATCGTGAGTTCTTCGCCAAGGGTGACGCCGAGCGCAGCCTCAACCGCCTGCTGCGTGATCGCGGGGTCGAGCGTATCTGCCTGGATCCACGAGCTTTGTTCAGTTGCACGTCGACTTCGGCAGCGGTGCTCCACGCCCAATCTAAAAAGCCCAAGGTACCTCCCCGGCCAGCGGCGTTGACCCAGTTTCCCCAGGTACGCTTTATCGGCCACCCGGACCTGGAAGCCAACGACCCGTTCCTCGTGCCGTGGCTTGAGAAAGTCGCTGGCTGGATTGAGGAGGGGCGCACGCCTTACGTGTTCCTGCACACTTCGGATAACCGCCTGGCGGCCCAACTGGCCATACGCTTTCATCAGCAATTGATGGAGCGGTTACCGGGGTTGCCGGCGCTGGCGCAGTTGCATCGGGAACCCGCGGTGGAGCAACTGGGGTTACTCTAGGGTTTTTTTGTGCCTGGAGTCAGTCATGGATGCCCAAACCCTTCGCGCCGAATCCTTTCGAGCCCTGCACGAGCGTGATCGTGCATTCGTGATGCCCAACCCGTGGGACGCCGGTTCCGCCAAGATGCTCGCCAGCCTCGGTTTTGAAGCCCTGGCCACTACCAGCGCGGGTTTTGCCTTCAGTCTGGGGCGCCCGGATGCTGAAGGCGCGCTGTCGCTGGAGGATACTCTGGGCAACGCCGGGATGATCGTTCAGGCCACCGCGCTGCCGGTGGCGGCGGACCTGGAAAACGGCTTCAGCGATACGCCTCAAGGTTGTGCCCAAAGCCTGTTGCGGGCAGCCGCTACTGGCATCGTCGGCGGTTCTATCGAAGACGCTACCGGGATTGCGGTCGACCCGATCTACCCCTTTGATCTGTCTGTTGAACGCATCGAGGCTGCCGTCGCTGCGGCACGCAGTTTGCCATTTCCCTTCATGCTGACGGCCCGTGCGGAAAACCTCCTACATGGTCGCCTGGATTTTCCCGACACTATTCGCCGTTTGCAGGCCTACGCCGAAGCGGGTGCCGACGTGTTGTATGCCCCGGGCCTGCGCAGTGCTGAGGAAGTATTGGCGGTGGTGCGGGCGGTGGCGCCAAAACCGGTGAATGTGTTGATGTCAGGTGGCCTCAAGCTCTCGGTGGCGCAACTGAGCGAGATGGGCGTCAAGCGCATCAGCGTCGGCTCGGCCATGGCCCTGGCGGCCTATGGGGAGTTCTTCAGGGCCGCGCGGGAGGTTCAGGAGCTGGGAACCTTCACCTTTACCGAGCGCTCGATGCCGTTCAGCCAGGCAAATCAGTTGTGCAAGGGTTGAGACGTGGCTTTTTTCAAAGTGTTGGGTGTGTTGCTGCTCCTCGCCGGCGGCCTACTCGTAGGCATCTGGCGCGGCTGGGTGCCGCTGCCCGCCGAGTGGAACCCCTGGGCGCCCTTGGATGTGCAAGCTGCGCCTAACCTGCTGACCCGCTTCAAACTGGGGCGCTTGCAGGACGATCCCGCCCTGTGCGACCAGGTGCTGAAAACCTCCGGGTTGCGGGTCAGCCATCAAGCGGACAGCCCGGCGGATGCGGCTTGCCCATTGCGCAACACGTTGCGGGTTCAGGGCGCGGAGGTGGGGTTGAGCAGCAGTTTTCTCGCCAGTTGCCCCTTGGCGGTGGCGTTTGCCCTGTTCGAGCGCCACAGCTTGCAGCCGGCTGCCCAGGCGGTGTTTGGCCAGGCGGTGACGCGGGTCGATCACCTCGGCAGTTTTGCCTGCCGCAATATGTATGGGCGGGCTGAAGGGCGACTCAGCCAGCATGCCTCGGCCAATGCCCTGGACATTGCCGGGTTTCGCCTGGCGGATGGACGCAGCATCAATGTGTTGAAGGATTGGCCAGGAGAGGGGGCCAGCGCGCGTTTTTTGCGGCAGGTGCGCGACAGTGCGTGCAATGATTTCAACGTGGTCTTGAGCCCGGATTACAACGCCGCCCATCGCAACCATTTCCATTTGGATATGGGGCGTTGGTGGGTGTGCCGCTAAGGGTCAGGCCGCCAGGCGCAGGTTGTTGAGGATCAATGGGCGGGCCCAGCCGCAATCGAAGTCCAGGGCCTTTTGCTGTTGCACCAGTTCCTCGTCGGGGTATGGCTCGGCCGCCGGTGGCAGCAGGTCCAGTTCGAATTCGGCAATCGGCAGGAACAGCGGCTTGGGTTGCGGCGCCGGGCCTGGCTCGGGCAATGGCTGGCCGGCGGTCAGGACGATCGGCCGTACCCAGCCACTCTCGAAGTTCTGCTGGCGTTGCTGGGCAACGATTTCATCCTCCGGGAACGGCACGGCCGCCGGTGGCAGCAGGTCCAGTTCGAACTCGGCAATCGGCAGGAACAGTGGCTCAGGCGGGGCGATCTCGGTGTCTTGGACATCGCAATGACGCTGGGTGACGATTTGCGTCAGCAGGTCGCTGCCGGCGCTGGGTTCGACCGAGGCATCCACCGGCACCGGATCGGCGGCCAGCTGCGCACCTGGCTCCTGGCCAAGCTGCTCGGCCAACGCCCGGGCGAAGAAGTCCTGCCACACATGACTGACGCCGGCCAGCGCTTGGGTATTGCGCAGGCCGAAGTGGTTGTGGGTCGGCAGGACACCGGTGAATAGGGAATGAATGTCTGACATTTCTCTCGGTCGACGCTCAGGGTCTGGCAAAATGCCTGATCCTTTTTTATCGGCCGCTGTTTGCCGATCCTTAATATTTTTGAGCGTAGTAAACGATGAGCGAACAACCCGCGGCCAGCCGCATTCGGGTCGAGGCCTTGGCCGACGGTTTTCAGGCCCGTGCCCAGCACTGGGCCGAGCAGCTCGGTTTGCCTGTGCAACTGGCGGACGCCGATTTTGCCCTGCAAGTGGGTGAGCATGGCCTGCAGTTGCAACAGCTGGGCCCGGATGCGCCTGGCCCGGTGCGGGTGGATTTTGTCGAGGGCGGTGCGGCCCATCGGCGGCTCTATGGGGGTGGCAGCGGGCAGATGATTGCCAAGGCGGTGGGGGTGTCCCAAGGCGTGCGCCCGCGAGTGCTGGATGCCACGGCCGGCCTGGGTAAGGATGCCTTCGTGCTGGCCAGCCTGGGCTGCGAGATGAGCCTGATCGAACGTCAGCCGTTGATCGGTGCCTTGCTCGAAGATGGTCTGGCGCGTGGGGCGGAGGATTTTGAAGTGGCGCCGATTGTTGCGCGGATGACCCTGCTCAAGGGCAATTCCATCGAGGTGATGCGTAATTGGGAAGGTGAGCCGCCGCAGGTGATCTACCTCGACCCAATGTTTCCCCATCGGGAGAAAACCGCCCTGGTGAAGAAGGAAATGCGCCTGTTCCGCCCGCTGGTGGGTGACGATCCGGATGCCCCGGCATTGCTCGCGGCGGCCTTGGCCCTGGCCAGCCACCGGGTGGTGGTGAAGCGCCCACGCAAGGCGCCGTGCATTGAGGGGCCCAAGCCGAGCCATGCGCTGGATGGCAAATCCAGCCGGTACGATATTTATCCCAAGAAAGCGCTCAAGGCCGGTACGCCCGCATAAACAATCCCACCACTTCCTGCACATGCTCCTCGGCGGCCGCTTCGCTCAAGCGTTCGCCGCAGCCATACAGCAAGCAGAAGTTTGCCGTGCCCTTGAGCAGGCAAAAGAAGTGCTCGGCTGCGGTAAACGGCTTGTCGATGCGCAATGCGCCACTTTGATTGATCTTGCCCAGCAGGCGCTCCATGCCCTGCAACATCCGCATGGGGCCGGCTTCGAAGAAGATCTGCGACAGCTTCGGATCCTGATTGCCTGAGGTCATCATCAGGCGATGCAGGTTCACCGATTCCTCGCTGTTGATCAGCAGGTGAAAGCCTCGGGCGATGTTCAGCAGCACCTTCTCCACTGGCACGTCGTCGGGCAACTCGAAATACATCACCGGCAGTTGTGCTTCGCACTTGGCTTCGACGGCGGCGGTGAACAGCGTTTCCTTGTCGGTGAAGTGGCTGTAGACCGTCAGTTTCGACACGCCAGCCTCAACGGCCACGGCATCCATGCTGGTACTCGCGTAACCGTTGCTCAAAAACAGGATTTTCGCCGCGTCGAGGATTGCCTGGCGTTTTGCCATGTCCTTGGGACGCCCGGGGCTATTGGTGTTTACAGGATTGTCGGACATTTTCACTTTAATACTGGACTGGTGAGTTTGGTATTAATAACATACTGGCCAGTATAATTACTCCAAGCACCATTTGCGAAAGGTCCTTCAGCATGCGCAGCATTTTCCTGCACCTCGCGTTGCCTGCCAGCCTTGCTCTTTTATTGGCTGCCTGCGGCCATGAAGAAGCGGCCCAAACCACCGTCCGCCCGGCCATGGTGGTGCAGCCACAGCCCTCGGCGCTGGCAATGGACAGTTATCCAGGCGAGGTTCGCGCCCGTTATGAGCCGGACCTGGCCTTTCGCATTGGTGGCAAAGTCAGTCGCCGGCTGGTGGAGGAGGGCGAGCGCGTCAAGGCCAACCAGCCGCTGGCAGAACTCGATCCCCAGGATGTACGCCTGCAACTGCAGGCCACCCGTGCCCAGGTCACGGCAGCCGAGGCCAACCTGAGCCTGGTGCGGGCCGAGCGTGATCGCTACAAGACCCTGATGGACCGTCAGATGGTCAGCCGTTCCCAGTACGACAATTCCGAAAACCTCTACCGTTCTGGTGTCGCACGCCTGCAGCAGATCAAGGCTGAATTCGACGTGGCCAACAACCAGGCCGGCTATGCCGTGCTGCGCGCACCCCAGGATGGCGTGGTCGCCAAGCGTGCAGTGGAAGTCGGGCAAGTAGTGTCGGCCGGGCAGACCGTGTTCACCCTGGCCACCGATGGCGAGCGTGAAGTGTTGATCAGCTTCCCGGAGCAGAGCTTCGGTCGCTTCAAGGTCGGCCAGCCGGTCTCCGTGGAGCTGTGGAGCCAGCCCGACCAACGCTTCGAGGGGCGCATTCGCGAGCTGTCGCCGGCGGCCGATCCCAAGTCGCGTACCTTCGCCGCCCGTGTCGCCTTCAACGCCGGTAAAGTCCCGGCGGAGCTGGGGCAGAGCGCGCGGGTCTTTATCCAGGCCGACGGCGTGATTCCGTTGTCGGTGCCGCTGTCTGCCCTCAGCGCAGAGAACGGCGCGTCCTACGTCTGGTTGGTCAAGCCGGATAACACCCTCAAGCGCACGGCGGTGCGCATCGGCGCGTTCGGCGAAAAAAGCGTACCGGTGCTTGAAGGCCTGAGCCCCTCCGACTGGGTGATTGCCGCCGGTGTCCATGTGCTCCATGAGGGCCAGCAAGTACGCCCGGTGGATCGCTCCAACCGGGTGGTGAATCTGGCGGCCAACAAGGAGTAGTCCCCGATGGGTTTCAATCTTTCCGAATGGGCGTTGCGCAATCGCCAGATCGTCCTGTTCCTGATGCTGCTGCTGGCCGTCGTCGGTACGTTGTCCTACACCAAGCTGGGGCAAAGTGAAGACCCGCCGTTCACCTTCAAAGCCATGGTCATCAAGACCAACTGGCCAGGGGCCACGGCCCAGGAAGTCTCGCGCCAGGTCACCGAGCGCATTGAAAAGAAGCTAATGGAAACCGGCGAGTACGAGCGCATTGTCTCGTTCTCCCGCCCGGGCGAATCCCAGGTCACGTTTATTGCGCGGGACTCGATGCACTCGGCGCAGATTCCCGACCTGTGGTACCAGGTGCGCAAGAAGATCAGCGATATCCGCCAGACCCTGCCACCGGACATCCAGGGCCCGTTCTTCAACGATGAATTCGGCACCACCTTTGGCAATATCTACGCCCTGACCGGCGAGGGTTTTGACTACGCGGTGCTCAAGGACTACGCCGACCGCATCCAGATCCAGCTGCAACGGGTGCCGGATGTGGGCAAGGTCGATCTGCTGGGGTTGCAGGACGAGAAGATATGGATCGAGCTGTCCAACCTCAAGCTCGCCACCCTCGGCCTGCCCCTGGCGGCGGTGCAGCAGGCGTTGCAGGAGCAGAACGCGGTGTCCACCGCCGGGTTCTTTGAGACCCCGAGCGAGCGCGTGCAACTGCGGGTGTCGGGTAACTTCAAGACGGTCGAAGAGATCCGCAATTTCCCGATCCGCGTCGGCGACCGCACCTTCCGCATCGGCGATGTGGCCGAGATTCACCGGGGCTTCAACGACCCACCGGCGCCACGTATGCGCTATATGGGTGACGACGCAATCGGCCTGGCCGTGGCCATGCGCGATGGTGGCGATATCCTGGTACTGGGCAAGGCCCTGGAGGGCGAGTTCGCACGCCTGCAGAAGAACCTTCCGGCAGGCATGGAACTGCGCAAGGTATCGGACCAGCCGGCTGCGGTGAAGACCAGCGTGGGCGAATTCGTCCAGGTCTTGGCCGAGGCCTTGGCGATTGTATTGCTGGTGAGTTTCTTCTCCCTCGGTGTGCGCACCGGCATGGTGGTGGCACTGGCGATTCCGCTGGTGCTGGCGATGACGTTTGCCTGCATGTATTACCTGGGCATCGGCCTGCACAAGATTTCCCTGGGGGCGCTGGTCCTGGCCCTGGGCCTGTTGGTGGACGACGCGATCATCGCCGTGGAAATGATGGCGATCAAAATGGAGCAGGGCTACGACCGTCTCAAGGCAGCCAGTTTCGCCTGGACCAGTACGGCGTTTCCGATGCTCACCGGTACGCTGATCACCGCAGCCGGCTTCCTGCCGATTGCCACCGCGCAATCGAGTACCGGCGAATACACCCGCTCGATCTTTCAGGTGGTGACCATCGCGCTGCTGGCCTCGTGGGTCGCCGCTGTGGTGTTTGTGCCGTATCTGGGGGAAAAGCTCCTGCCGGATCTGGCGAAAATTCATGCGGCCAAGCACGGTACTGATGGGCCGGATCCGTACGGTACGCCGTTCTACCAGCGCGTACGCCGCTGGGTGGAGTGGTGCGTGCGTCGCCGCAAAACCGTGATTGTGCTGACGGTGCTGCTGTTTATCGGCTCGGTGGCGCTGTTCCGTTTTGTCCCGCAACAATTCTTCCCGGCGTCCGGACGCCTGGAACTGATGGTCGACCTGAAACTGGCGGAAGGCGCCTCCCTGAGCAGCACCGCCGAGCAGGTCAAGCGTCTCGAAGGCTTGCTCAAGGCGCATGAGGGGATCGAAAACTACGTGGCCTATGTCGGCACCGGCTCACCGCGCTTCTACCTGCCCCTGGACCAGCAACTGCCGGCGGCCAGCTTTGCCCAGTTTGTGGTGTTGGCCAAGACCATCGAGGAGCGCGAAACCCTGCGCACCTGGTTGATCGAAACCCTCAACGAGCAATTCCCCGACCTGCGTTCGCGGGTCACCCGCCTGGAGAACGGCCCGCCGGTTGGTTACCCGGTGCAGTTCCGCGTGACCGGCGAGCACATCGAAGAAGTACGTGCCCTGGCGCGCAAGGTCGCGGCCAAAGTGCGTGAGAACAGCCACGTGGTCAACGTGCATCTGGACTGGGAAGAGCCGAGCAAGATCGTCTACCTCAATGTCGACCAGGACCGCGCCCGCGCCTTGGGCGTGAGCACCGTCAACCTGTCGAAATTCCTCCAGAGCTCCCTGACCGGCTCCAGCGTCAGCCAATACCGGGAAGACAACGAGTTGATCGAAATCCTCCTGCGCGGCACCGTGCATGAGCGCACCGAATTGTCGCTGCTGCCGAGCCTGGCGGTGCCGACCGACAACGGCACCAGCGTGGCGCTGTCGCAGATCGCCACCCTGGAATATGGCTTCGAGGAAGGCATTATCTGGCACCGCAACCGCCTGCCAACGGTGACTGTACGTGCTGATATCTACGGCAAGGAGCAACCGGCGACCCTGGTCCAGCAGATCCTGCCGACCCTGGCAGATGTGCGTGCCGAATTGCCGGACGGTTACCTGTTGGACGTGGGCGGCACCGTGGAAGACTCCGCCCGAGGGCAGAACTCGGTGAAGGCCGGGGTGCCGCTGTTTATCGTGGTGGTGCTGACCTTGCTGATGCTGCAACTGCGCAGCTTCTCGCGCACGGCCATGGTGTTCCTGACCGCGCCGCTGGGGCTGATCGGGGTGACGCTGTTCCTGCTGGTGTTCCGCCAGCCGTTTGGCTTCGTGGCCATGTTGGGGACCATCGCGTTGTCGGGGATGATCATGCGTAACTCGGTGATCCTGGTGGACCAGATCGAGCAGGACATCAAGGCGGGCCTGGAGCCTTGGCAGGCGATTATCGAAGCCACCGTGCGGCGCTTCCGGCCGATTGTGCTGACGGCCCTGGCGGCGGTGTTGGCGATGATCCCGCTGTCGCGCAGTGTGTTTTTCGGGCCGATGGCGGTGGCGATCATGGGTGGGTTGATTGTGGCGACGGCGTTGACGCTGCTGTTTTTGCCGGCGTTGTATGCGGCGTGGTTCCGGGTCAAGCCGCGCTCGGCATAAGCCTGCGTGAATCGGCTACGCGGTTTAGGAACCTTTTCCTGCGTGTTTGCCACTTAGGGGTACCTGAGTTACAGGTACCTTCTTCTGGCAACGGGGTTGTTACAGAACAAGGCTTTATCAACCTGCGAGGAATTACCTATGGGTTTATTTGCAATGGGTGGTATAGGTATAGGTCTGGGCATGATGCCGATGATGGCCTTCAAAATGGGCAAGCGCGGTAAATCCAAATGCAAGCCTCCGCCCTGCCACCACCACCACGCTCAACCGCCGCAGTTCTCCAGTACCATCAAGTACGAGGGAAAAATCAGCTACAGCTGATGGTAGTAAGGTGCATGTCCGCTGGGCAATAACACCAACGCCCCAATTATTCGGGGCGTTGTTGTTTGTTACCGACGGTATACCTAGAGGGCACCGAACACTTTCTTCGCCAGGCTGGTCGCGGCGGCTGCCGGGTTCTGGCGAATGCTTTCTTCCTGTTGGGCAATCATCTTGAACAGACCGTCCAGCGCTTGCTCAGTCACGTAGTTTTCGACGCTGTCGCTCTTGCCACCCAGTAAACCCAGGGGCGCCTTTTTGGCGAGTGCGTTGTACTGCTGGGCTACACCGACCTTGTCCGTGGATTGCTTGACGATCGGCAGGAACTTGGCGCGGATCTGCTCACGGCTGCTTTTGTCCAGATACTGGGTCGCCGAATCCTGGCCACCGCTGAGGATGCCCTTGGCGTCGTTCACGCTCATGTTTTTCACGGCATTCACCAGAATCGGCTGGGCCTGGGTCACGGCGGATTCGGCGGCCTTGTTCATGCTGGCTTCAAGCTGGGTGATCTGATCGCCCATGCCGAGCATTTTCAGGGCGCCGGCAGCTTTCTCCAGCTTGCCCGGCAAACCGATCTTGACCTCGGGGTTGTTGCTGAAGCCACCGGGAGCCCCCAGTTGCTTGACGGCAATCTGTGCGCCTTGGGTCAGGGCGTCCTTGAGGCCGCCGGTAGCGTCGCCCTGGGACAGGTCACCGAGGGACAGGGCCATGGCGTTGGCACCGAGCAGCAGGCCGGCACACAAGGTGGTGAGGCGAAGAGAGTTACGGAGCATGGGCGCTTCCTTTTAATCGACTGGATCAGTGGGCAACGGCGTCAACGCGCAGGCGCAGCGGCTGGGAATCCTGGCCGTTCAACTGCACCGAATGGCGCTCGGTGGTGATAAACATTAGCTTGCCATCCAGCTCGATGCGAGCGCTGACCGAATAGCTGTGGCCAGGCTTGACCTGGGCCGGGTCGTAGCTCAGGTGGAAGGGTAGCGGCACCTGGCCGTTGATCGGGCCTTTCTGCTCGGCCAGGGTGACGGCGGGCGCATCGGCCAGGGACACATCCTGCAGGCTGACGCTCAAGGTCGCGGCAGGCGGCAGGGCGATGCGTTGCAGGTAGAACACTTCGCCATCAAGGCTGGCTTTGGGCGCAGGATTCATCGAGTGACAGGCTCCCAGCAGGGCGGTCAGGCCCAAGAGGATGATTTTTTTCATGGTACAGCTCCTTGTCAACGGCGCCAGAAACACCCTGGCGCCCTGGTAAATCTAGCGGGTTTCGTCCGCCTCGGCGTCCGGTGCGGGCGCTTCTTCATTGCGGTGCAACGCGACCTGGCGGATCGACAGGCGAATCTCCGCCGGCAACACCCGTTTGGCTGCGCCTTCGGCCAATTCGCCGAGCAGGTCGTGGTAACTCAACTTGCCGGCTTCATCGCGACGCAGCACATCTTGCTCGAGCAACGTCTGAATAAAATGTCGGAAAAGGCTCTTATCGAAGAACTCCGGGGCATTCAGGCCATGCAGGATCGACAGGCGCTGGGCCATGACCGTGCACAAGTCTTCCAGCTCTTCGGCGCTGATGCTGTTCTGGCCACTGTTGAGCAGCAGGGAAATGGCCATGTAGAAGCGTTGCAGGGTCTGGGCAATGCTCTTGGACAGCAGGGTCAGCAGCACAAAGTTGCGCGAGCTGGGCGCCGGGCGCAGGTAGATGTTGTTTTCAAAGCGCAGCAGACCTTGTTCTACCAAGGCTTCGAGCCACTGGTCGACCACTGCGTCAAGTTCGTCCAGGGTCCAGCGGATGAACAACTCCGATTGCAGGTACGGATAGAGCGCACGGGTGTAGCGCAGGATCTGTTCGCGGCTCATGCGCGAGCTGCTCTGGAAGAAGCTGGCCAACAGCGCCGGCAGGGCGAAGATATGCAGCACGTTGTTGCGGTAATAGGTCATCAGGACGGCGTTTTGCTCGTCCAGATAGAGGATCTTGCCCAGGGCATCACTCTGTTCCGACAGCAGGTTCATGTCCTTGACGTGCTTGATCAAGGCCTGGCCGTCACCTTCGGGCAGCGTGGTGTGGGGCGAGTACGGCACCCGGCGCAGCAGCGCCAGGTACAGGTCCAGCACCCGGGCCATGGCCTGGTCGTCCAGGGCCAGGCGGCTGGTGGACAGTAGCGCCAACGCCACCAGGTTCACCGGGTTGATCGCGGCGGCCTCGTTGAGGTGCTGGGCGACGCGCTCGCCGAGGCGGTTGGTGGTCTCATTCAACCAGGCCGGCTTGTAGTTCGGTGCCAGATCCTGGGCGCGCCAGTCCGGTTGCTCCTGGTCAAGGAATTCCGCCAGCTTGATCGGCTCGCCGAAGTTGACCGCCACCTGGCCAAAGCGCTGCTTCAGCGCGCCAATGACCTTGAAGATATCGAAGATCGACTCTTTCTTTTTCGTCGCCCCGCGCAGTTCGCCCAGGTAGGTGCGGCCTTCCAGCACCCGTTCATAGCCGATATACACCGGCACAAACACGATGGGCATGCGCGAGGAGCGCAGGAAGCTGCGCAGGGTGATCGCCAGCATCCCGGTCTTGGGTTGCAGCATGCGCCCGGTGCGCGAGCGGCCGCCTTCGACGAAGTACTCCACCGGGAAGCCCTTGGTGAACAGGGTATGCAGGTATTCGTTGAACACCGAGGTGTACAGCGGGTTGCCTTTGAAGGTACGGCGCATGAAAAACGCCCCGCCGCGGCGCAACAGGCTGCCGATCACCGGCATATTGAGATTGATCCCGGCAGCAATGTGCGGCGGGGTCAGGCCGTTCTTGAATAGGAGGTAAGACAGCAGCAGGTAGTCGATATGGCTGCGGTGGCAGGGCACGTAGATCACTTCGTAGCCCTGGGCGACCTTTTGCACACCTTCGATATTGTTGACCTTGATGCCGTCGTAGATCTTGTTCCAGAACCAGCTCAGCACCACTTCGAGGAAGCGGATGGCGGTGTAGGTGTAGTCCGAGGCAATTTCGTTGCCATAGCGCAGGGCCTGGGCCTTGGCTTTTTCCGGGGTGATCTTTTCCCGCTCGGCCTCGTCGAGGATCGCCTGGCGCACCAGCGGCATGTTCACCAGGCCTTTGACCAGGTTGCGCCGGTGGGACAGGTCGGGGCCGATCACCGCAGTCTTCAGGTTGCGAAAGTGTACCCGCAGGATGCGTTGGGCCATTCGTACGGTGCGTTCGTGACCTTTATTGTGCTCGATCAATTCACGCAGGTTGATTGGCGCAGAGAATTGTACTCGGGTCTTGCGCCCCAGGATCAGGATGCTCAACAGCCGGCGCAGGCGCCCGGTGACTGCCCAACTGTCGGCGAACAGCAGTTTCCAGGGGCTCGACTCGCTGGCGGGCGACTGGCCCCAGAACACGCTGACCGGAATGATCTGGGCGTTTTCTTCGGCATGCTCGGTCAGGGTGTTGACCAGGCGGGTCAGGGTCGGCGGCGCGCCGCGCTTGTCCTGGCGGCCGAGCCAGTCCGGGTCCGGGGTCAGGTAGAAGAACGCCGCCGGTTCCATCAACGGGCCAACGGACACCGGCAGCACTGGGCGCGGCAAGCCGGCCTTGGTGCACTCGGCATCCACCACGGCCAGTTCGGTCAGGGAGGGCGATTGCAGGACGTAGAACACCGGCCGGCTGCGGTCCAGGTTAAGGGTGAGGGACGACTGGTTGATCGTCTCCGAGCGAACCCAGAGGTACAACAGTCGGCGCAAGGTGCCAAATACCAGACGGCGGAACGGGGAGCGGGTCATAGGCGTGCTGCTTTGAGTGGAAAAAACCGAGCAGGCGCTCGGGCGGGTAGTGTGCCGTATTCGCCGAAAATCGGCAAAAAAGCAGCGATGTAAAGTTGAGTTGATCGTTTTTGAGCCTGTCTTATACTCGGCAGTTCAATGCGACTGACTCAACAATAAAAACCAGTGGGAGCAAACAGATGACAACGCGCGAAACCGGCAATGTGAAGTGGTTCAACGACGCCAAGGGCTATGGTTTTATCCAGCGGGAGGATGGCAAGGATGTGTTTGTGCACTACCGCGCTATCCGCGGTGAAGGCCACCGCTCCCTGGCCGAGGGCCAGCAGGTGGAATACGCCGTGGTGACCGGCGACAAGGGCTTGCAGGCTGAGGATGTAGTCGGTCTTTAAAGCAGATTTCTGCAACGCCGCTGAACCCATGTGGGAGCGGGTTTGCTCGCGAAAGCGCTGAATCAGTCACTGTAGAGGTTGACTGATTGACTGCTTTCGCGAGCAAGCCCGCTCCCACATCTGATTGGGTTCACAGTTCAGAATCAGGTGGTTTTCCAGGTGATCTGCTCTTCACCGTCGGTGCTGATCCGAATCCAGGTGTCGGCGCTTTCTTCACCTTCTTCCTCGACCCACGTCCCCGGCGCGCAGCGCACTTCAACGTTCAGCGCGGCAAAGGCCGCACGGGCGCAGGCGATGTCGTCTTCCCACGGGGTCTGGTCGCTTTCCAGGTACAGGCTGTTCCATTTGCCCACGGCCTTGGGCAGCCAGGTCACTGGCACATTGCCGGCCTTGCACTTGTAGGTCTGGCCCTTCTGTACCCAGTCGGTGCACGGCCCCAGGGCAGCGCCGAGCCAGGCGGCGATAGCCTTGTAGTCGACGTCGGCGTCCTTGAGGTAAATCTCGATATCGGGTTGGCGCATGGATGTTCCTCGTTGCGGGATTCGAAAATCCATTCGCGGATTCAGGGTGGGCGCAAAGGCCCGGAATAGTCGGTTATTGAAGCACGAAATAGTCGTAGCGCATCGACACGGTGACCAGCAGCGGTTCAGCCTGCTCGATCACCTGGGCGCGGCGCTCGGCGCTGGCACGCCAGCCATGGGGGGTCATCGCCAGCAGATTGGCGCGGTCCTCGGGGGCGGCCAGGCTGAGCTTGAACTCCAGCACTTCGCTGTGTTGCAGGCTCATGCCGTCTGGCACCAGGGCCAGGTGCTTGTCGTCGGTGTACTCGCGCACTTCGTCGTACAGGCGTTCGCGCAGTTCCATCAGGTGGCCGCTGGTCGGCCCGACCTTCATCAGGCCGCCGCCGGGGCTGAGCAGGCGCTTGGCTTCCTGCCAGTCCAGGGGGCTGAACACGCTGGCGAGGAACTGGCAACTGCCGTCGGCCAGCGGCACACGGGCCATGCTGGCGATCAGCCAAGTCAGCGTCGGGTTGCGTTTGCACGCGCGCTTGACTGCTTCCTTGGAAATATCCAGGGCATAACCATCGGCGCGTAGCAGGGCATCGGCGATTTGCGCGGTGTAGTAGCCTTCGCCGCAACCGATATCCAGCCAGCGCTGGGGTTTGCGTTCGGCTGCCAGGGCGGCCAGGCGCCTGGCCACAGGCGCGTAGTGCCCGGCATTGAGGAAGTCGCGGCGCGCTTGCACCATGGCCAGGTTATCGCCTGGGTCACGGCTGTTCTTGTGCTGCACCGGCAACAGGTTCAGGTAACCCTGGCGGGCCCGGTCGAACCGGTGCCCGGCCGGGCATACCACGCCACTATCCACCTCATTGAGGGGCGCACTGCAAATGGGGCAAGCAAGCATCAGGCGAGCAACTTGATCAGGGTCTGGTAGTAGATTTCGGTCAGCACATCGAGGTCGCTGGCCAGAATGCGCTCGTTGACCTGATGGATCGTCGCGTTGACCGGGCCCAGTTCCACCACTTGGGTGCCGAGGGTCGCGATAAAGCGCCCGTCGGAGGTGCCGCCGCTGGTGGACGCCTGGGTCTCGCGGCCGGTAATGGCCTTGATGCTGGCGGACACCGCATCGAGCAGCGCGCCCGGCTCGGTCAGGAACGGCAGGCCCGACAGCGCCCACTCCACATGCCAGTCCAGGCCATGCTTGTCGAGAATAGCCGCGACCCGCTGTTGCAGGCCTTCGACGGTGGACTCGGTGGAGAAACGGAAGTTGAACACCGCCGTCAGCTCACCCGGGATCACGTTGGTGGCGCCGGTGCCGGAATTGAGGTTGGAAATCTGGAAGCTGGTCGGCGGGAAGAAGGTATTGCCGTTGTCCCAATGCTCGGCGGCCAGTTCGGCCAGGGCCGGGGCGGCCAGGTGGATCGGGTTCTTTGCCAGGTGCGGGTAAGCCACGTGGCCTTGCACACCGCGCACGGTCAGGGTCGCACCGAGGGAGCCGCGACGGCCGTTCTTGACCACATCGCCCACCAGGGTGGTGCTCGACGGTTCACCGACGATGCACCAGTCCAGGCGCTCCTTGCGTGCTGCCAGGCGCTCGATCACTGCCTTGGTGCCGTGGTGCGCCGGGCCTTCTTCGTCGCTGGTGATCAGAAACGCCACCGAACCCTTGTGGTCCGGATAGTCCTTCACAAAGCGCTCGGAGGCCACCAGCATCGCGGCCAGGCTGCCCTTCATGTCGGCCGCGCCACGCCCGCACAACATGCCGTGTTCGTCGATCAGTGCGTCGAACGGGTCATTCTGCCAGGCCTGCACCGGGCCGGTCGGGACCACGTCGGTGTGGCCGGCGAAGCACAGCACCGGGCCTTCATGCTTGCCGTGGGTGGCCCAGAAGTTGTCCACATCTTCGATGCGCATCGGCTCAAGCGCAAAGCCGGCGTCGCCCAGGCGCTGCATCATCAGCTTCTGGCAATCGGCGTCGATCGGTGTCACCGACGGGCGGCGGATCAAGTCGATAGCGAGTTGGAGGGTCGGCGAAAGGTCGGCGTGGGCCGTCATGGGAAAACTCCGAAGGTGTGTCAGGGCGCAAGACGAGAGTGAAATATATCCAATGTGGGAGCGGGCTTGCCCGCGATGCAGGCGCCGCGGTGTAGCAGTTGCACCGCAGCGATGCCATCGCGGGCAAGCCCGCTCCCACAAGGGGGGGGCAGTGGCTGCCTGAATCCATAAAGGGCCGTTATCTTATAGCAAAACGGCGACCAGACGCCGCCGTTTAGTGCATTGCGCAAGTTTTTACGCGGCCGTCGCGGGCTCCGCCACCGCTGCCGGTTTCGGCAGTGACGACAGGAACGCCATGATCAACGCCGCCACATACGGCAGTGATTGCACCAGCAGCATCACCACCCAGAAGCGCATGTCATTGCTTGGCAGGCCCTGCACCAGGTAGATCCCCAGCGCCGCGCCCCACAGCAGCAACATAATGAACATCTCTTCGCGGGCTTCGGAAATCGCTACCCAGAAGCCGTGGTTATCCGCGTTTTTCGGTGTACGAAAGAACGGAATACTGGTGGTGAAGAAGCCATACAGCACTGCCTTGGCGATGGTGTGGGACAACGCCAACCCGGCCAGGGCTGCGCAGAACGCATCCTTGAGGTTCACACCAACGGCGCGGCGGTAGAGGAAGATGATCTTGCCGACCTTGAACACAAACAGCGCCAACGGCGGGATTGCGAAGATCAGCAACGGCGGGTCGACCCGGGTCGGCACAATGATCATCGCCGCCGACCACAACAGGGCACCGACGGTGAAGAAGATGTTCATTCCGTCCGCTACCCACGGCAACCAGCCCGCGAGGAAGTGGTAGCGCTGGCCACGGGTCAGCTCAGTGTCCTTGCCGCGCAGCAGGCTGGCGGTGTGGCGCTTGATGATCTGGATCGCGCCATAGGCCCAGCGGAACCGCTGTTTCTTGAAGTCGATAAAGGTATCGGGCATCAGGCCCTTGCCGTAGCTGGTGTGGTAGTACGCAGCCGACAGACCTTTCTCGAATACCCGTAGGCCCAGTTCGGCGTCTTCACAGATGCACCAGTCGGCCCAGCCCAGTTCTTCGAGCACCGAGCGGCGGGTCATGGTCATGGTGCCGTGCTGGATGATCGCGTCGCGGTCGTTGCGGGTGACCATGCCGATATGGAAGAAGCCTTTATATTCGGCGTAGCAGAGCTTCTTGAAGGTGCTTTCGTTCTGGTCGCGGTAATCCTGGGGCGACTGCACCACGGCGATTTTCGGGTCGGCGAAGTGCGGCACCATGTGCTTGAGCCAGTTGGGCGACACACAGTAGTCCGAGTCGATCACCGCGATCACTTCGGCATCCTTGGCGGTGTGCGGGATCAGGTAGTTCAGCGCGCCACCCTTGAAGCCAGCCAGGGGCGCGACGTGGAAGAACTTGAAGCGCGGGCCCAGGGTCAGGCAGTAGTCGCGTACCGGTTCCCACACCGCCGGGTCCTTGGTGTTGTTGTCGATGATCAGGACTTCGTAGTCCGGGTAATCGAGGGCGGCCAGAGCGTCGAGGGTCTGTTTGACCATTTCCGGCGGCTCGTTGTAGCACGGCACATGGATGGAGACTTTCGGGCGGTAGTCCGAATCCCCTTCAACCGGCAGGAATTCACGCCGGCGCTTGTGCGTCCAGACCGCTTCCGCCAGTTCATGGGCCTCGGTCAGCAACACGATAAACACGCCCATGGCACCCAGCGCGAGCAAGAAGCCCACGGTCAGGCTGAACCAGGTGCTGTATTGCTGGCTGTAGTCGTAGCCGATCCAGACCAGCACCGAGCCGCACAGGAACGCGATAAAGGTCAGGAAGGTGCGGCCACGCTGGCGCAGGGACGAGCCGTCGATCATCAGCAAGGTCAGCGACAGCAGTGCCAACACCACCGAGCCGATGGCCAGCACCCGCCATTGCGGAATCGCCACGACCGGCCCTTCAAAGTTGAATTTCTGCTGGCGCGCGGCGTTGAACACGCCCCAATAGGCGCCCACCGAGCCTTCGTCACTGGCTTTCCAGGGTTGGTCGAAGGCTTCGATCACGAAGTAGTTGTAGCCCTGGCGGTTCAGCTTGTTGACCAGAGTGCGCAGGTAAATGGCCTGGTCAGCCGGGGAGGCGTCCGCGCCACCGCGCATGCGGCCATTGCTCGGCCAGCCGACTTCCGACAGCAGCAATGGCTTTTTCGGGAAGGTCTTTTTCAGATCCTTGGCCCGGTCGAGGACGAATTGCCCGGCCTGGGCCATCGGCACATGTTCCCAGTACGGCAGAACGTGCGCGGCGATCAGGTCGACATGCTTGCCCAGTTGCGGGTTGTGTTCCCAGATATGCCACTGCTCGGAGGTAGTCACTGGCACTTTGACGGCGGCGCGCACCCGGTCCAGCAGGACAATCAGCTCTTCGGGGGTGATCTCCTTGCGGAAGATGGCCTCGTTGCCGACCACCACACGTACCACGCTGCGCGAGCTGTTGGCGATCTCGATGGCCCGCTGGATTTCGCGCTCGTTGCGCTCAAGGTCCGGGCTGATCCAGATCCCCAGGGTCACACGCAGGCCGAACTCTTCCGCTAGCTTGGGGATATTCCCCAGAGGGCCGTCGACCGAATAGGTCCGAATGTTGTCCGTCAGCTTGCTCATGATCGCAAGGTCCTGACGCATTTGTTCGTCGGTCGGGTACTGGTCTTTTTGCGGGTACTGGCCCTGCTGGAACGGCGAGTAAGAAAACCCGGAAATCTGCTGAGGCCAGTTGGGGGTAGTGACCGGGCGGTTGATCAGCGCCCAGAAACCGGTGAACAGCGCGGCAATTGCCAGCACCACCACCAGGTTGAGTCCAAATTTACGCGATGACATAGCTGTTTCGGGTTCCAAAGGGTGTGGAACGAATAGACGTGTTGGTGTACGCCGAACGGCGCGCATCCTACCATCGGCCCTGCACTCTGCGTACAGCAAGCCAGGAAAAACCGGGCATTGGGCAGCGAAAGCGTCGGTAAGTTCTTTACTTATAGCTTGTAGCTTAGAACTTATCGCTGCGTAGCCCTATAATGCGCGCCGGTTTTTGGGGTAATGGTCATGAGTACAGAAGATCCACGGTTTGCCGGCGTCGCCCGCTTGTATGGCATAGAAGGCCTGGAACGCTTGAAAGCGGCCCATGTGGCCATCGTCGGCGTGGGCGGTGTCGGCTCGTGGGCCGCTGAAGCTATGGCCCGATGCGGGGTGGGCGAGATTTCGCTGTTTGACCTGGACGACGTGTGCGTCAGCAACAGCAACCGTCAGTTGCACGCCCTGGACAGCACGGTGGGCAAGCCCAAGGTCGAAGTGATGGCCGAACGCCTGCGTGCGATCAACCCCGCTTGCACGGTACACGCGGTGGCGGACTTCGTAACCCGCGACACCATGGCCGAGTACATCACGCCGACCATCGACTGTGTGATTGACTGCATCGACGCGGTCAACGCCAAGGCGGCGCTGATTGCCTGGTGCAAGCGGCGCAAAATCCAGATCATCACCACCGGCGGCGCCGGCGGGCAAATTGACCCGACGCTGATCCAGGTGTGCGACCTGAACCGCACCTTCAACGACCCGCTGGCCTCGAAAGTGCGCTCCACCCTGCGCCGCGACTACGGGTTCTCGCGCACCGTGACTCGGCACTACAGCGTGCCTTGCGTGTTCTCCACCGAACAACTGCGCTATCCCAAACCCGATGGCAGCATCTGTTTGCAAAAGAGTTTTGTCGGTGATGGCGTCAAGCTGGACTGCGCCGGCGGGTTTGGCGCGGTGATGATGGTGACGGCGACTTTTGGCATGGTCGCGGCGACCAAGGCGGTGGACAAGATTGTGGCTGGGGTGCGCAGGCCGTCCGAGCGGGTCAAGCCCGCCTGAATCTCACGGCTGGACATCCATCAAAGTGTGGGAGCAGGCAAGCCAGCTCCCACATTCAGTTTTGTGCTTGGCTCAATTGGCGCATGCGCTGCAGGACCGCATTCAGGCCATTACTGCGCGATGGCGACAACTGGCGGGAAAGCCCCAACTGGTTGAACCAGTCGGGCAGGTCGACCGCCTGTAAATCCTCCGCCGACAGCCCATTGACCCGCGCCAGCAGCAACGCCACCAACCCGCGAATCAAGCGTGCATCACTGCTGGCGGCAAACTGCCAATGGCCATCGCGCAAGCATCCCACCAGCCACACCAGGCTTTCACAGCCCTGCACCAGGTTGGCGTCGACCTTGTCCTCAGCCGCCAACGCCGGCAGCCGCTCGCCCCATTGCATCAGCAAGCGCGCGCGTTGCTCCCAGCTGCCGACGGCCTGAAAGGCCTGCAACGCGACACGTGCATCTGCGGGCAGGCTCATCGCAGCATGTCCAGGGCCTGATCCAGCGCTTCAAAGAAACGCTCCAGGTCATCGGAGTCGTTGTACAACGCCAGGGAAACCCGGATCGCCCCTGACAGATGCAGGCTCTTGAGCAAAGGCATCGCACAGTGATGACCGGCGCGTACCGCGATGCCCTGCTCGGTCAGCAGGTGGGCGAGGTCGGCGTTGTGCACGCCCTCTACCACAAAGCTGGCCAGGGCGACTTGCGGCGAGCCCAGCAGATGGACGCCCTTGCGTGCCTGTAGACCGCGCAAGAGGTAGTCGTGCAGTGCCGCTTCGTGGGCGATCACCGCCTGTTGATCCAGGGAGTTGAGGTAATCCAGGGTCGCCCCCAGGCCAAT
Source organism: Pseudomonas sp. DD1 (assembly GCF_044510355.1). Taxonomy (NCBI): domain Bacteria; kingdom Pseudomonadati; phylum Pseudomonadota; class Gammaproteobacteria; order Pseudomonadales; family Pseudomonadaceae; genus Pseudomonas; species Pseudomonas sp. DD1. The sequence goes on from NZ_MSAJ01000006.1 coordinate 44,672, forward strand.
CACCCCGGCAATCGGTGGTGTACCCGCCTCGAAGCCCAGGGGCGCCGGACGGAAGCTGGCGCTGTGGTAGTCCGCCTGCTGCACCATCTCGCCGCCAAACTGCCAGTGGCGCAGCCGATGCAGGGCTTCGGTGCGGCCGTAAAGCACGCCGACGCCGTCCGGACCATAAAGTTTGTGGCTGGAAAATACGTAGAAGTCGCAGCCCAGGGCCTGCACGTCATGGCGGCCGTGGACGATGCCCTGGGCGCCATCCACCACGGTCAAGGCGTCGTGGGCCTTGGCCAGTGCCAGCAACTGCGGCAACGGCTGCCAGACGCCCAGCACGTTGGACAACTGGCTCACCGCCAGCAGGCGGGTGCGTGGGCCGATCATCGTGGCGGCGGCTTGCAGGTCGATCAAACCCTCATCGTCGAGGGGCAGCACCACCAGCGTGAGCTCGCGGCGTTTGGCCAGTTGCTGCCAGGGCAGCAGGTTGGCGTGATGTTCCAGGGCGCTGATGACAAGCTCATCGCCCGGGTTGAAAAGGTGCTCCAGGCCATAGGCCAGGAGGTTCAGCGCAGACGTCGCGCCGTGGGTAAAGATAATCTGCCCGCTGTCACCGACGTTGAGCCATTGCGCCACTTTGCTGCGACTGTCCTCGAACGCCTGGGTCGCATGGGCGCCTGGCAAATGCTGGGCACGGTGCACATTGGCCGCGCCATTGGCGTAGTAATGGCCAAGGGCGTCCAGCAGGGCTTGAGGTTTTTGCGTAGTAGCGGCGTTGTCCAGATAGGTCTGGTCTTGCCGTTGCAAGGTGGCGATGGCCGGGAAATCGGCGCGCCAGGGCGAGGGCACAAGCATGGGTTCAAGACTCATATGAACCGGCCGTGCTGCAAGGCACGGCCGGTTCCGGTGGCATCGAGTCGCTGCTTAGTTGTGAGCGTGCAGCGCTGCGTTCAGTTCGATGGCCGACTTGTGGGTTTTGCACTCCACGGCACCGGTCTCGGAGTTACGGCGGAACAGCAGGTCCGGCTGGCCAGCCAGTTCACGGGCCTTGACCACCTTGACCAGTTGGTTCTGCTCATCGAGCAGCGCCACTTTAGTGCCGGCAGTCACGTACAGGCCCGATTCCACGGTGTTGCGGTCGCCCAATGGGATACCGATACCGGCGTTGGCGCCGATCAGGCAGCCTTCGCCCACCTTGATCACGATGTTGCCGCCGCCCGACAGGGTGCCCATGGTGGAGCAACCGCCGCCCAGGTCCGAACCTTTGCCGACGAAGACGCCAGCCGATACACGGCCTTCAATCATGCCCGGGCCTTCGGTGCCCGCATTGAAGTTGATGAAGCCTTCGTGCATCACGGTGGTGCCTTCGCCCACATAGGCACCCAGGCGCAGACGTGCGGCATCGGCGATACGCACGCCGGCCGGGACCACGTAGTCGGTCATTTTCGGGAACTTGTCCACCGAGAACACTTCCAGCAGCTCGCCACGCAGGCGCGCTTCCAGTTGGCGCTCGGCCAGTTCGCCGATGTCGATCGCACCCTGGCTGGTCCAGGCTACGTTCGGCAGTTGCGGGAACACACCCGCCAGGCTCAGGCCATGGGGCTTGACCAGGCGGTGGGAGAGCAGATGCAGCTTGAGGTAGGCCTCAGGGGTGGAGGTCAGTGCGGCATCTTCGGCCAACAACGTGGCGACCAGCGGCTTGTGGCTTTCGGCCAGGCGGGTCAGCAGGGCGGCCTGGGTGGCATCTACATTTTTCAGTGCATCAGCCAGTTGCGAGGCTTGGGCAATGGTGAAGGTGATCGCCTGGTTGCCTTCGGTGTAGCCAAGGATCGGCGCGATGGCAGCGACGATTTCGGCCGAAGGGTTGAGCAATGGCTGCGCGTAAAACACTTCCAGCCAAGCACCTTGGCGGTTCTGGGTGCCGACGCCGAAGCCCAGGCTGAACAGGGAATTGGACATGCTGTTACCTCTACAAAAATGAAGTGGCTGGCCTACTTGAGGGCCGCCGAATAACTATCTGGCTTGAAGCCAATCAGGGTTCTGTCACCGAGATCGAGCACTGGGCGCTTGATCATCGAGGGTTGTGCGAGCATCAGTTCAACGGCTTTCGCCTGGTCGAGATCGGCTTTGCGTTCGTCTTCGAGTTTGCGAAAGGTCGTGCCTGCACGGTTTAAAACCACCTGCCAACCGTGCTCATTGCACCATTGGGTCAAGTGTTCGCGGTCGATACCGGCCGTCTTGTAGTCATGAAACTCATAGCTGATGGCATTTTCATCGAGCCAGGTACGGGCCTTTTTCATGGTGTCGCAGGCTTTGATGCCAAAAAGGTGCAATGTTTTGCTTGAATCGGTCAAGGAACTGCCCCCTTTGGGCTGTTGAAAACAAACGATCACGGATTATGCCACGACAAAACAGTTTGGGTGCCGCTCGTCACTCCTTACGGTACGAGGTGCGACTTATGTGCAAAAGCCCGGCAACAGCATAGGCAGCTAATATGGCACTTCAAAGGCGCGTTGTTGCCTCAAGTGTGTCATTGCAAGTCGATTGTCCAGGAACCCCGCTTTATGCAAACCGCCTACACCGTTCTTATCCTGCTGATGCTGGTCAGCGTTTCGCGTCTGGTCGGGCGTGTGATCCCTTTGCCGTTGCCGTTGGTGCAGATTGGCGCTGGTGCCTTGCTGGCGTGGCCGACCCTGGGGCTGCATGTGGCGTTGGACCCTGAATTGTTTCTGTTTCTGTTCCTGCCGCCGTTGCTGTTCTCCGATGGCTGGCGCATGCCCAAGCGTGAGCTGTGGCGCCTGCGTGGGCCGATCCTGACGTTGGCCGTGGGGCTGGTGCTGTTTACCGTGGTGGGCGCCGGGTACTTTATCCACTGGTTGTTGCCGAGCATTCCCTTGCCGGTGGCTTTCGCCCTGGCGGCAGTGTTGTCGCCGACGGATGCGGTGGCGGTGTCGGCGATTTCCCAGAACCGCTTGCCCACGCCTTTGATGCACATGCTTCAGGGCGAGGCCTTGATGAATGATGCGTCGGGCCTGGTGACCTTCAAGTTCGCCCTGGTGGCCGCGTTGACCGGGGTATTTTCCCTGGCCGATGCCAGCCTGACATTTGTGCTGGTGGCGGTCGGTGGCCTGGCCATTGGCGTAGCCTTGAGCTGGCTGGTGGGGCGCCTGCGGGCCTGGATGATTGCCCGGGGCTGGGATGATCCGGCGACCCATGTGGTGTTTATGTTGCTGCTGCCGTTTGCGGCGTATGTGTTGGCTGAACGCCTGGGCGCCTCGGGGATTCTCTCGGCCGTGGCGGCGGGCATGATGCAGAGCTGGCTGGACCTGCTGCCACGCCAAACCAGTACACGCTTGCTCAATCGCAGTGTCTGGTCGTTGCTGGAGTTTGCCTTCAACGGTTTGATCTTCCTGCTGCTGGGCCTGCAGTTGCCGGACATCATCAAGGCGGTGACCAGTCACGAAACCACGCTGTGGCCGACCTTGTTCTATCGCTGCCTGGACGTGATCGCGATCTTCCTGGTGTTGTTGGTGTTGCGGTTTATCTGGGTACAGAGCATTTGGCGTCTGTCCGGTCTGCTGCGTCGCCTGCGCGGTAAAAGTGAGCTGACACTGGTGCCCACCGCGCGGTCCTGCTGGCTGTTGACGGTTGGCGGGGTGCGCGGGGCGGTGACCCTGGCCGGTGTGATGTCAGTACCGTTGCTGATGGCGCCTGGCCAGGCGTTTCCCGAGCGCGACCTGCTGATCTTCATTGCCGCCGGGGTAATCCTGTTGTCATTGGTCGCCGCCTGTATCGCCTTGCCCTTGTTGTTGCGGGGGATCGAGAAGAGCCCGGATGACAAGCGGCGCGGCGAGGTGCGTGATGCCTGGAAGAAAACCGCCGAAGCCGCGATTCATGCCCTCGAAGCAGAGGAGGCCGCCGACGCGGCGCCCCTGGATGCGGCCCAGGCTGCACTCGCGGCAGAGCTCAAGGCACGGATCATGTCGGAATATCGCCATCAACTGGAGGTGTTCAATGACTCGGCCGAAGCCCAGGCGCTGGCGCTGCAGATGGATCATCTGGAGCGCAAGTTACGGCTCAAGGCCCTGCGCGCGCAGCGATTGGAGCTGTATAGCCTGAGCCGTCACCACCAGATTGGCGATGACGTGCTGCGCGAAGTGCTGGCTGACCTGGATATGAGTGAGGCCAACCTGGGGACCCAGAAATAGCCGAGTGGGCTGACTTACCCCTGTTGCCCTTGCGCGATCTCAACGCGCAGGCCGCTCCCGGGCGGGAGCGGCCCCTGTCATCAACGACGACGCTGGATAAAGTTGCGCATCCGTTCGGCGGCTTCAACGCATTCGGTCAATGGCGCAACCAATGCCAGGCGCACCCGTCCGGCCCCTGGATTGAAGCCATCCACTTCCCGCGACAGGTACGAGCCCGGCACCACGGTCACATGTTCTTCCGCGAACAAATCGCGGCAGAACGCGGCATCGTCGCCCTCGACGTTCGGCCATAGGTAGAAGCCCCCATCGGGGTTTTGCACGTCGAGTACCGGCTTGAGAATCGCCAGTACGGCGTCGAATTTTTCCCGATACAGGTCACGATTGGCCTGTACATGAGCCTCGTCCTGCCATGCGGCGATGCTTGCCAGCTGGGTTTGCACCGGCATCGCGCAGCCGTGGTAGGTGCGGTACAGCAGGAAGGCCTTGAGGATTTCCGCATCTCCGGCCACAAACCCCGAGCGCAGGCCCGGCAGGTTGGAGCGCTTGGACAGGCTATGGAACACCACGCAGCGCTTGAAGTCCTGGCGGCCCAGCTCGACGCAGGCGCTGAGCAGGCCTGGCGGCGGAGTTTGCTCGTCGAAGTACAGCTCGCTGTAGCACTCGTCGGCGGCGATCACGAAGTCGTACTGGTCGGCCAGGGCAATCAGTTTTTTCAGGGTGTCGACCGGGATCAGTGCGCCGGTCGGGTTGCCGGGGGAGCACAGGAACAGGATCTGGCAACGTTTCCAGATATCGGCTGAGACCGCGTCGAAATCCGGGTTGAAGCCGTTTTCATCCAGGCACGGCAGGTAGTGCGGCTTGGCCCCGGCGAGGAACGCTGCGCCTTCGTAGATCTGGTAGAACGGGTTTGGGCTGACCACCAGGGCATCGTCACCCCGGTTGACCACGGTCTGGGTGAAGGCGAACAGGGCTTCGCGGGTGCCATTGACCGGCAGGATATTGCGCGCCGGGTCCAGCCAGCCCTTGGGCACGTCGAAACGCCGTTCGCACCAGGTGGCAATGGCCTCGCGCAACGCGGGGATCCCCAGGGTAGTGGGGTATACCGCCATCTGATCCAGATTGTTGGCCAGGGCCTGGGCAACAAAATCCGGGGACTTGTGCTTGGGTTCACCAATGGACAGGGCAATCGGGCGCTTGTCCGGGTTTGGTGTGACGCTGCCCAGCAGGGCACGCAATTTCTCGAACGGGTAGGGTTGCAGTTGGTTCAGGGCGTTGTTCATCGGGGCCTCTATCGTTGAGCGCGGCCCTGTGGGAGCTGGCTTGCCTGCGATGGCATCGCCTCGGTGTACCAGATACACCGCGCCGCCCGCATCGCAGGCAAGCCAGCCCCTACAAGGTCCGCGTCCACAGGGAAATTAAATTCAACTCAAATGGTTATTCTGGACAGCTCCGCGCCAGGCTCCTGATTCACGCTCAATTGCGCGACGATGGCGTCCTGCAAGCGGCGGCACAGTTCAGGGTCGGACAGTGGCTGGTTGTCGGCATCGGTAATAAAAAACACGTCTTCGACCCGCTCGCCCAGGGTGGCAATCTTGGCGTTCTGCAACGACAGGTCAAACTCCAGGAAAATCCCGCCGATCCGCGCCAGCAGGCCAGGGCGATCGGGGGCGCTGAGCTCGAGTACCGTCACCGGGCGCTGGGCATCGTTGTGGATCGTCACCTCAGGCGCAAAGGCAAAGTGCTTGAGCTGGCGCGGTACCCGGCGCTGGATGATGGTCGGGTAGTCGTCCGGGTTGCGCAGGGCCTCGGTCAGGCCCTCGCGGATCTTCTTCACGCGTTCGGGGTTGTCGCCGATGGACTCGCCTTCGGTGTCGAGCACGATATAGGTGTCGAGGGTGAACTGGCTGCTGGAGGTAATGACCCGCGCGTCATGGATGTTCAGGTTCAACTGGTCCATTGCGGCCACGGTCACGGCGAAGAAGTCATGCTGGTCCGGCGCATAGATAAAGATCTGCGTGCCGCCTTCGAATTCGCGCTGGGTGGTTTCCTTGATCAGCACCAATGGGCCGCCGTCGGCCGGCTGCTGCAGGATCGCGTCGGTATGCCAGGCCACGTCGCCTGCGGTGTGGCGCAGGAAGTAATCATCCCCCAACTGCGACCAGAGTTGCTCGACATCGTCCGGGTCGTTGCCGCCGCGCACCAGGATATCCAGGGCTGCGTTCTGGGTGCGGCGGATCTGCTCTTCGCGGTCCACCGGGTTCTCCAGGCCGCGGCGCAAGGCGCGCTTGGTCTCGGTGTAGAGCTGGCGCAACAGACTGGCGCGCCACGAGTTCCACAAGGTCGGGTTGGTGGCGTTGATGTCGGAGACGGTCAGCACGTACAGGTAGTCGAGACGGGTTTCGTCGCCGACGATCTGCGCAAAGTCATGGATCACCTGCGGGTCGGACAAGTCCTTGCGCTGGGCGGTGGTGGACATCACCAGGTGGTTCTGCACCAGCCAGACGATCAGGCGGCTGTCCCACTGCGGCAACTGGTGGCGCTGGCAGAAGGCTTCGGCATCCACTGCGCCGATTTCCGAGTGGTCACCATGCCGGCCCTTGCCGATATCGTGATACAGGCCGGCCAGGTAGATCAGTTCAGGCTTGGGCAGCTTGGCCATTAGCTTACTGGCCAGCGGGAATTTCTCTGACACCTGGGTGTATTGCAGCTTACGCAGGTGTTTGATCAGGTTCAGGGTGTGGGCGTCGACCGTATAGATATGGAACAGGTCGTGTTGCATCTGCCCGACAATAAAGCCGAACTCCGGCAGATAGCGCCCGAGGATGCCGTAGCGGTTCATGCGCCGCAGGTTGCGGTGAATGCCGACCTTGCACTTGAACAGCTCGATAAACAGGCTGGTGTTGCGGATGTCGTGGCGGAATTCGTCGTCGATCAGGTGACGGTTTTCCCGCAGCAAGCGGATGGTATCGGCGCGCACGCCCTTGATTTCCGGTTGCTGGGCCATCAGCACGAAGATTTCCAGCATGGCAAACGGCGTGCGTTTGAACACGTTGTCGTTACGTGCCTCGATATAGCCATCGTGCAGTTGGAAGCGGGCGTTGATCGGTTGCGGCGGCGCTTCGTCTTCGGGGGCCAGGATTACTTCTTCGAAGTGCTGGATGATCAGGTCGCTGAGCTGGGCGATGCTCATGACCACCCGGTAGTACTGCTGCATGAAGCTTTCGATGCTGGTCTTCGCGTCTTCGCCCTCGAAGCCCAGCAGGGTGGCGATGGAGCGCTGATGGTCGAACAGCAGGCGGTCTTCGGAGCGTCCGGCCAGCATGTGCAGGGCGTAGCGCACCTTCCACAAGAACTCCTGGGACGAGGCCAGAAGGGCGTTTTCGCTCTCCACCAAAAAACCTTCGCCGGCCAGGGCCCGCAGGTTCAGGGTGCCGTACTGGCGACGGGCGACCCACAAAATGGTCTGGATATCCCGCAGCCCGCCGGGCGAGCCCTTGACGTTGGGTTCCAGGTTGTATTCGGTGTCGTTGTACTTGTGATGCCGGGCTTTCTGCTCGGCGCGCTTGGCCAGGAAGAACTCCTTGCTCGGCCACATATGCGCGGTGCTGGTGACTTCCAGCATGCGCTGGCGCAGACGCTCGGGGCCGCAGATGGTGCGGCTTTCCATCAGGTTGGTGACCACGGTCAGGTCGGCGCGGGCCTCTTCGGCGCATTCAGCCACCGAACGCACGCTTTGGCCGACCTCCAGGCCGATATCCCACAACAGCGTCAGAAAACGCTCGATGGAGTCACGAAAGATCTCATGGTCGGCGCTGTCCAGCAGGATCAGCAGGTCGATATCGGAGTAGGGGTGCAGTTCGCCACGGCCGTAGCCGCCGACTGCCACCAGGGCGATGTCGGCGTCCTCGCTCCAATCAAACTGCTCCCAGGCCTTTTGCAGGATGTTATCGACGAACCAGGCGCGATCCTCGATCAGCCGGCGAATCTCCCGGCCGCTGCGAAAGCGCTCGTCGAGCACCTCGCGGGCCTGGCGGATGGCCTTCTTGAAGGCTGCTATGGGGCTGGCCTTCAGCGCCAGTTCCGCCTGGAACTGGCCACGGTCGAAGAGTTCGGGATCCACCTGGGGCATTGATCGGCTTTCCTTTCTATCTAGGTGTAGGTCACAACATTGCTATCTGGAAAGCCCGCTGCAAGCATCAGGCCGAAACGCGGGGAATCGTGTCGTCGGCGCGCAGGGTGAAGATCTCATAGCCCGTCTCGGTGACCAGCAGGGTGTGTTCCCACTGCGCCGAGAGCTTGCGGTCCTTGGTGATGGCCGTCCAGCCGTCGCCCAGCACCTTGGTGTCGGCCTTGCCCTGGTTGATCATCGGTTCGATGGTAAACGTCATGCCTGCCTTGAGCTCCATGCCGGTGCCGGCACGGCCGTAGTGCAGGATCTGTGGCTCTTCGTGGAACACTTTGCCGATGCCGTGGCCGCAGAATTCACGGACTACCGAGAAGCCGTTCTTTTCCGCGTGCTTCTGGATCACTTCACCGATGTCGCCCAGGCGGCAGCCCGGCTTGACCAGCTCAATGGCCTTGTACATGCATTCCTGGGTGACCTGGGACAGACGCTCAGCCCACACCGGCACGTTGCCGACATGGAACATACGGCTGGTGTCGCCGTGATAGCCGTCCTTGATCACGGTGACGTCGATGTTCAGCGTGTCACCGTCCTTGAGCGGCTTGTCGCCAGGGATGCCGTGGCAGACCACGTGGTTGATCGAGGTGCAGATCGACTTGGGGAAGCCTTTGTAGTTCAGCGGCGCGGGGATGGCTTTCTGCACGTCGACAATATAGTCATGGCAGATGCGGTCCAGGGCTTCGGTGGTGACGCCGGGCTTGACGTGTTCGGCAATCATTTCCAGTACGTCGGCCGCCAGTTTGCCGGCAACGCGCATACCAGCGATGTCTTCGGCGGTTTTCAGGGTAACGGTCATACAGGCTCTCTCTAGCGCGACGCGCTGAAATCAATACGGTTTACGGGCGTGCGACAAAAAGGTGCAGCGTTCGCACAAGCCCAAAAAACGCGATTCTAACAGACGCAAGGTGTAAACCATGAGTGTCTGGCTATCGCTTCTCTCTATAAGGTGTGGGTATTTTCACCCGATTCAATGGCTTGGGTGGCGCTGGCGGCAAGCAAGTGCGATTGCGGGTTTCGTTTTTGCCGATGCTGTGGTATAAAATGCGCCGCTTTCCGGGGATACCCCGCAAAGCTTAAATCCACACACGTGTCGACACGATGACCTGGGTGCCGGAGGCCTTGAAGCCGCTGGTTGGTCATTGGGATACGTGGAGGCCAAACCCGACTTATTAAGGAACTATCATGTCCCAAGTCAACATGCGCGATATGCTGAAGGCCGGTGTGCACTTCGGTCACCAGACCCGTTACTGGAACCCGAAAATGGGTAAATACATTTTCGGCGCGCGTAACAAGATCCACATTATCAACCTTGAAAAAACCCTGCCAATGTTCAACGAAGCTCTGACTTTCGTAGAGCGCCTGGCCCAGGGCAAAAACAAGATTCTGTTCGTCGGCACCAAGCGTTCCGCTGGCAAGATCGTTGCTGAAGAAGCAGCACGTTGCGGTTCGCCGTACGTCGATCACCGCTGGTTGGGCGGCATGCTGACCAACTTCAAAACCATCCGTGCTTCCATCAAGCGTCTGCGTGACCTTGAAGTGCAAGCCGAAGACGGTACTTTCGCCAAGCTGACCAAGAAAGAAGCGCTGATGCGCTCCCGTGACCTGGAAAAGCTCGATCGTTCCCTGGGTGGTATCAAGGACATGGGCGGTCTGCCTGACGCACTGTTCGTTATCGACGTTGATCACGAGCGCATCGCGATCACCGAAGCCAACAAGCTGGGTATCCCGGTTATCGGCGTAGTCGATACCAACAGCAGCCCGGAAGGCGTTGACTACATCATCCCAGGCAACGATGACGCAATCCGCGCTATCCAGCTGTACATGGGTTCGATGGCTGACGCTGTAATCCGTGGCCGCAACAATGTTGGCGGCGGCACCGTAGAGTTCGCTGCTGAAGAAGCACCGGTCGCTGCAGCTGAGTAATTGACGCCCTGGCGTTGACTCAGTAAGCAAAAAGGGGGCTTGGCCCCCTTTTTGCCACCTCGAAAACCATTTGTGAGCGGCACAGCTACAGCATCTGTAACGTGCAGCGGTTAACAAGGGTGGTTCGGGAAGAATTGAACGCCCGTACAAGTCGGGTGGAATGGTTGAAAACCTATCCAAGAGGAATTTGAAAATGGCAGCAATTACTGCAGCGTTGGTTAAAGAACTGCGTGAGCGTACTGGCGAAGGCATGATGGATTGCAAGAAAGCCCTGGAAAAGGCTGACGGCGACATCGAAAAAGCCATTGATGACATGCGTGCTTCGGGCGCGATCAAGGCTGCCAAGAAAGCAGGCAACGTCGCTGCTGAAGGCGCTATCGCTCTGAAGGAAGACGGTAAATCTGCCGTTCTGCTGGAAGTGAACTCGCAGACCGACTTCCTGGCTCTGCAGGACGACTTCAAGGCATTTGTTGCTGCTAGCGTTGAAAAAGCGTTCGCCGACAAACTGACTGACGCCGCTCCGCTGATCGCCGCTCAAGAAGCTGATCGTCTGGTACTGGTCGGCAAGGTTGGCGAAAACGTCAACATCCGTCGTCTGGTGCGCGTTGAAGGTGATGTTGTCGGTGGTTACCTGCACGGCAACAAGATCGGTGTTGCAGTTGTCCTCAAGGGCGGCAACGTTGAACTGGCCAAAGACATCGCTATGCACGTAGCGGCCAGCAACCCTGAGTTCCTGCTGCCTTCGGAAGTTTCTGCCGAAGCGATCGAGCGCGAAAAAGCTGTGTTCCTGCAGCTGAACGAAGAAAAAATCAAAGGCAAGCCAGAAAACATTGTTGAGAACATGGTCAAAGGCCGTATCAGCAAGTTCCTGGCCGAAGCAAGCCTGGTTGAGCAGGCGTTCGTCAAGAACCCTGAAATCAAGGTTGGCGAGCTGGCCAAGAAAGCCGGTGCTGAAATCGTTTCCTTCACCTACTTCAAAGTAGGCGACGGCATCGAGAAGCCGGTCGACAACTTCGCTGAAGAAGTTGCTGCCCAGCTGGCTGCCGCTAAGCAATAAGACAGTTTTCAACTGTCGCCCAAGAGAGGCTGCCCGCTCACGCGCGCAGCCTCTTTTCAAATGGGATGCTCAATTTTATTTGGCTTCCCTTTGGAACTGGCTTACAAAGCCGTGTTCCGATGGCGCTGTGACAGCGTCCAGCTAGAGTGAACGCAAGCCGTAAACGGCTCGCCAAGAATTTTTTAAAAATACGCCGCAGGAGAGATTCGCAATGGCTCAGCAGGGCAGTGGTTATCAGGCTCGCTATAAACGCATTCTACTCAAGCTTAGCGGCGAGGCCCTGATGGGCTCGGAAGAGTTCGGGATCGATCCCAAGGTGCTTGACCGCATGGCGTTGGAAGTCGGCCAACTGGTCGGTATCGGCGTCCAGGTCGGCCTGGTGATCGGTGGTGGCAACCTGTTCCGTGGCGCCGCGCTCAGTGCTGCTGGCATGGATCGGGTCACTGGCGACCACATGGGCATGCTGGCCACTGTGATGAACGCCCTGGCCATGCGCGACGCCCTGGAGCGTGCCAACATCTCGGCCATCGTGATGTCGGCCATTTCCATGGTGGGTGTGACCGATCATTATGATCGCCGCAAAGCCATGCGCCACCTGAATGCCAAAGAGGTGGTGATTTTTGCCGCCGGTACCGGCAACCCGTTCTTCACCACCGACTCGGCTGCCTGCCTGCGTGCCATCGAAATTGATGCCGACGTAGTGCTCAAGGCCACCAAGGTCGATGGTGTCTACACTGCCGATCCATTCAAAGACCCGCATGCCGAGAAGTTCGATCATCTGACTTATGATGAAGTGCTGGATCGCAAGCTGGGTGTGATGGACCTGACGGCAATCTGCCTGTGCCGCGACCATAAGATGCCGCTGCGCGTATTTAACATGAACAAGCCCGGCGCCCTGCTGAATATCGTACACGGCGGCGCAGAAGGGACTCTGATCGAGGAAGGCCAACAATGATCAATGAAATCAAGAAAGACGCCCAAGCGCGTATGCAAAAATCCCTGGAGTCTCTGAACCACGCGTTTGGCCAGATTCGTACCGGCAAGGCCCACCCAAGCATCCTGGGCAGCGTGATGGTGCCTTACTACGGCTCCGACACCCCGCTGAGCGGCGTGGCCAACGTGACCGTAAAAGACTCGCGCACCCTGCAGGTCGTGGCCTTCGAGCGCAACATGCTCGCTGCCGTCGACAAGGCTATCCAGAGCGCTGGCCTGAACCTCAACCCGACCAACCTGGGTGAGTTGCTGCTGATCTCCATGCCGGCCCTGACCGAAGAAACCCGCAAGGGCTTCACCAAGCAGGCGCGCAGCGCAGCTGAAGATGCTCGTGTTGCCGTGCGCAACATCCGTCGCGATGCCTTGGGTGACCTGAAGAAGCTGGTCAAGGACAAAGAAATCAGCGAAGACGAAGAGCGTCGTGCAATCGCCGATATCGATAAGTTGACCAAGGAATCCGAGGCCCTGATCACCAAGGCCACGGAAGAGAAAGAAAAGGACCTGATGGCCGTATAAGGGGTCAGGACGCCTTCATGGAAAAGACCAAGCAGACTGTGCCCTCTGTGGTGCCGCGCCATGTCGCGATCATCATGGATGGGAATAATCGCTGGGCGAAAAAACGCTTTATGCCGGGTGTCGCCGGGCATAAAGCGGGTGTCGATGCGGTACGGGCCGTGATCGAGGTGTGTGCCGAGGCCAAGGTCGAGGTGCTGACCTTGTTTGCCTTCTCCAGTGAAAACTGGCAGCGCCCGGCCGAAGAGGTCAGCGCCTTGATGGACCTGTTCTTCAAGGCCTTGCGTCGTGAGGCCAAGCGTCTGAACGACAACAACATCAGCCTGCGTATCATCGGCGATCGCTCGCGGTTCCATCCGGAACTGCAGACGGCCATGCGTGAGGCCGAGGCTATCACTGCTGGCAGCAACCGCTTCGTCCTGCAAATCGCCGCCAACTATGGCGGGCAGTGGGACATTGCTCAGGCCGCCCAGCGCCTGGCGCGTGAAGTGCAGTCCGGTCATCTGCGGCCGGAAGACATCACGCCCGAGTTGTTGCAAACCTGTCTGGTGACCGGCGACTTGCCGTTGCCGGACCTGTGCATCCGTACCGGTGGCGAGCACCGCATCAGCAACTTCCTGTTGTGGCAGTTGGCCTATACCGAGCTGTACTTCTCCGACCTGTTCTGGCCGGACTTCAAACACGATGCCATGCGTAATGCGCTGGCCGATTTCGCTTCCCGTCAGCGTCGCTTCGGTAAAACGAGCGAGCAGATCGAAGCTGGAGCCCGGGTTTAATGCTTAAACAACGAATCATCACAGCACTGATCCTGCTGCCGATCGCCCTGTGCGGGTTTTTCCTGCTCGAAGGCGCAGGCTTTGCGCTGTTCATTGGTCTGGTCGTGACCCTGGGCGCCTGGGAATGGGCGCGCCTGGCAGGGTTTGCCGAACAACTGCCGCGGGTGGTGTACGCCGCCGTTGTCGCGTTGTTGCTGTTCCTGATGTACATCCTGCCGGATGTCGCACCCTGGGTGCTCGGGGCGGCGGTGCTGTGGTGGGCGTTGGCGACATTCCTCGTATTGACCTACCCGCGGACCAGCAGCAAGTGGTCCAGCGTCGCCTGCAAGCTGGTGATCGGCCTGCTGATCCTGCTGCCGGCCTGGCAGGGCCTGGTCTATATCAAGCATATGGCCCTGGGCAACTGGTTGATCATGGCGGTGATGGTCCTGGTCTGGGGCGCGGATATCGGTGCGTACTTCTCCGGCCGTGCCTTTGGCAAGCGCAAGCTGGCCCCTGCGGTCAGTCCCGGCAAGAGCTGGGAAGGGGTATACGGCGGGCTGGCCTTGACGTTGTTGATTACCCTGGTTGTTGGCGTTATGCGTGATTGGGGGGGCAAACAAATCCTCCTGGCCCTGATGGGCGCGGCGGTGGTCGTACTGATCTCGGTGGTCGGCGACCTCACCGAAAGCATGTTCAAGCGCCAGGCTGGCATCAAGGACAGCAGTAACCTGCTGCCGGGCCATGGCGGTGTGCTGGACCGCATCGACAGCCTGACGGCGGCGATCCCGGTGTTTGCCGTATTGTTGTGGATGGCCGCTTCGTGAGCCGCCTGCAGCAGGTAACCGTGCTGGGGGCAACCGGCTCGGTCGGATTGAGCACGCTGGATGTGATTGCCCGTCACCCTGAGCGCTACCAGGTATTTGCCCTGACCGGCTTCAGTCGCTTGAGCGAGCTGTTGGCGCTGTGCGTGCGGCACCGGCCGCAGTTCGCAGTGGTGCCGGATGGGACCGCTGCCCGTGGTTTGCAGGACGATCTGCGGGCTGCGGGTCTGTCGACCCAGGTGTTGGTCGGTGAGGAGGGCTTGTGCCAGGTATCCGCTGCCTCTGAAGTGGATACCGTGGTCGCTGCTATTGTCGGCGCCGCGGGTTTGCGTCCAACCCTCGCAGCGGTGGATGCTGGCAAAAAGATCCTGTTGGCCAATAAAGAAGCGCTGGTCATGTCCGGCGCGCTGTTTATGCAGGCCGTGCGCAAGAGCGCAGCGGTACTGTTACCGCTGGACAGCGAACACAACGCGATTTTTCAGTGCATGCCGGGCGATTTTGCCCGCGGCCTGAGCCAGGTCGGCGTACGGCGTATCCTGCTGACAGCCTCTGGCGGCCCGTTCCGTCAGACGCCGCTGGCCGAGCTGGAGCACGTCTCTCCCGATCAGGCTTGCGCTCATCCCAATTGGTCGATGGGGCGCAAGATCTCGGTGGATTCGGCCAGCATGATGAACAAGGGCCTGGAACTGATCGAAGCCTGCTGGTTGTTTGATGCTCGCGCCGATCAGGTCGAAGTGGTGATTCATCCGCAAAGCGTGATTCATTCCCTGGTCGACTACGTGGATGGCTCGGTGCTGGCCCAGTTGGGCAACCCGGACATGCGCACGCCGATTGCCAATGCCCTGGCATGGCCAGAGCGGATTGACTCGGGTGTGGCGCCTCTGGACCTGTTTGCTATTGCCCGCCTGGATTTCGAAGCACCGGATGATCAGCGCTTCCCTTGCCTGCGCCTGGCACGTGAGGCGGCAGAGGCGGGCAACAGCGCTCCGGCGATGCTCAATGCGGCGAATGAGGTCGCGGTTGCTGCGTTTCTTGATCGGCGCATCCGCTTTCCACAGATCGCGAGTATCATCGAGGAAATTTTGAGCCTTGAGCCGGTGGTTGCCGTGAATGATTTGGGCGCCGTGTTCGAGGCGGATGCCAAGGCCCGGGTCTTGGCCGAGCAATGGTTGAAACGCCACGCAGGTTAGTCGGCAGGCGCTGGATTGGAATGCGGAGAGATTAGATGAGTGCGCTCTACATGATTATCGGCACCCTGGTTGCTCTGGGTGTGCTGGTCACTTTCCACGAATTCGGTCATTTCTGGGTGGCGCGCCGTTGTGGCGTCAAAGTCCTGCGTTTTTCCGTGGGTTTTGGCATGCCGCTGCTGCGCTGGCACGACCGCAAGGGCACCGAATTCGTGATTGCCGCTATTCCCCTGGGTGGCTACGTCAAGATGCTCGACGAGCGCGAAGGCGAAGTGCCGGCTGATCAGTTGGATCAATCTTTCAATCGCAAGACCGTTCGTCAGCGGATCGCTATCGTGGCTGCCGGCCCGATCGCCAACTTCCTGCTGGCCATGGTGTTCTTCTGGGTCCTGGCAATGCTGGGCAGCCAGCAAGTGCGGCCGGTCATCGGTGCGGTGGAGGCGGGCAGCATCGCCGCCAAGGCCGGTTTGAGCGCCGGGCAGGAAATTGTTGCTATTGATGGCGAGCCTACTACAGGCTGGGGGGCGGTCAATCTGCAGTTGGTTCGCCGCCTGGGTGAGAGCGGCACCGTACAACTGGTGGTGCGCGAGCAGGGCTCCACGGCCGAGACACCGCGCGAGCTGGTCCTGGACAAGTGGCTCAAGGGCGCTGATGAGCCTGATCCGATCAAGTCCCTCGGCATTCGTCCATGGCGCCCGGCACTGCCGCCGGTGTTGGCTGAGCTCGATCCGAAGGGGCCGGCCCAGGCCGCCGGCCTGAAGACCGGTGATCGTTTGCTGGCCCTGGATGGTCAGGTGCTAGGTGACTGGCAGCAAGTGGTCGATCTGGTTCGTGTACGTCCTGATACGAAAATTGTGCTGAAAGTTGAGCGCGACGGTGCTCAAATCGACGTCCCTGTTACCCTCGCGGTGCGTGGAGAGGCCAAGGCAGCCGGCGGATACCTGGGTGCCGGGGTCAAAGGTGTCGAATGGCCGCCATCGATGGTGCGGGAGGTCAGCTTCGGGCCGTTGGCTGCAATTGGCGAAGGTGCAAGACGCACTTGGACCATGAGTGTGCTGACCCTCGATTCGCTGAAGAAAATGTTGTTCGGCGAGCTCTCGGTAAAAAACTTGAGTGGACCGATAACCATTGCTAAAGTGGCGGGCGCTTCTGCCCAGTCGGGCGTTGCTGATTTCCTGAATTTCCTGGCTTATCTGAGTATTAGCCTAGGAGTTCTGAATTTGTTGCCCATTCCAGTATTGGATGGGGGGCATCTGTTGTTTTATCTCGTCGAGTGGGTGCGTGGTCGCCCCTTGTCGGATCGGGTGCAGGGTTGGGGGATACAGATCGGTATCAGTTTGGTGGTCGGGGTGATGTTGTTAGCCTTGGTCAACGATCTGGGACGTCTGTAACGCTTCGCTGAATTGCGAATCTGCCGCATTTTGCGGCAGTTTGTTTATTGCCAGTTGGAATAAGAAAGGACTTCATGAAACGTCTGCTGCTAACTGCGGTTCTCACCGTATTGATGATCGCCGAAGTTCACGCCGAGTCCTTCACCATCTCCGATATTCGCGTCAACGGCCTCCAGCGGGTTTCCGCGGGTAGCGTCTTTGGCGCCTTGCCGTTGAACGTTGGGGAACAGGCTGACGACCGTCGCCTGGTGGAATCCACTCGTGCGCTGTTCAAAACCGGCTTCTTTCAAGATATCCAACTGGGTCGTGAAGGCAACGTCCTGGTCATCACTGTCGTCGAGCGGCCTTCTGTCGCCAGTATCGAGATCGAAGGTAACAAGGCGATCTCCACTGAAGACTTGATGAAGGGTCTCAAACAGTCCGGCCTGGCCGAAGGCGAGATCTTCCAGCGTGCCACCCTCGAAGGCGTGCGTAACGAGCTGCAACGTCAATACGTTGCCCAGGGCCGTTACTCCGCTTCCGTGGAAACCGAAGTGGTGCCGCAGCCGCGCAACCGTGTCGGCCTGAAGGTCAACATCAACGAAGGCACTGTGGCGGCGATCCAGCACATCAACGTGGTGGGTAACACCAAGTTCGCCGACGACGACCTGATCGACCTGTTCGAACTCAAGACCACCAACTGGCTGTCGTTCTTCAAGAACGACGACAAGTACGCCCGTGAAAAACTCTCCGGTGACCTGGAGCGCCTGCGTTCCTACTACCTGGACCGTGGCTATATCAACATGGATATCGCTTCGACCCAGGTGTCCATTACCCCGGACAAGAAACACGTGTACATCACCGTCAACGTCAACGAAGGCGAGAAGTACCGCGTTCGTGACGTGAAGCTCAGCGGCGACCTGAAAGTGCCTGAAGACCAGGTCAAGTCCCTGCTGCTGGTCCAGAAGGACCAGGTGTTCTCGCGCAAGCTGATGACCACGACTTCCGAGCTGATCACCCGTCGCCTGGGTAACGAAGGCTATACCTTCGCCAACGTCAACGGCGTGCCGACCCCACACGATGATGACCACACTGTGGACATCACCTTTGTCGTCGATCCAGGCAAGCGTGCCTACGTCAACCGCATCAACTTCCGTGGCAACACCAAGTCCGAGGACGAAGTGCTGCGTCGTGAAATGCGTCAGATGGAAGGTGGCTGGGCTTCGACCTACCTGATTGACCAGTCCAAGACCCGTCTTGAGCGCCTGGGCTTCTTCAAGGAAGTCAACGTCGAAACCCCGGCCGTACCGGGTGTGGATGACCAGGTCGACGTGAACTACGCCGTGGAAGAACAAGCCTCCGGCTCGATCACCGCCAGTGTCGGTTTTGCACAGAGTGCAGGCCTGATCCTTGGTGGCTCGATCACCCAGAACAACTTCCTGGGTACTGGTAACAAGGTTTCCATCGGCCTGACCCGCAGTGAATACCAGAGCCGCTACAACTTCGGTTATGTGGACCCCTACTGGACTGCTGATGGTGTGAGCCTGGGCTACAACGCTTTCTACCGCACCACCGACTACAAAGACCTCGACGTCGACGTTGCAAGCTATGCGATCGACAGCCTGGGTGCCGGTGTCAACGTGGGCTACCCGATCAGTGAGACTTCGCGTCTGACCTTCGGCCTGACCGCGCAGCAGGATGAGATCAAGACCGGTGTCTACACCGTGGACGAGATCTTCGACTTCACCCGTCGTGAAGGTGACAAGTTCCTCAACTTCAAGGCCTCGGCCGGTTGGTCCGAGTCCACCCTGAACAAAGGCGTGCTGGCGACCCGTGGTCATTCCCAGAGCCTGACCCTGGAAGCCACCACCCCAGGTAGCGACCTGTCGTTCTTCAAACTCGACTACCGTGGCCAGTTGTTCACGCCGTTGAGCGATAACTACACCATGCGCCTGCACACGGAATTGGGCTATGGTGATGGCTACGGTTCGACCGATGGCCTGCCGTTCTACGAGAACTACTACGCCGGTGGTTTCAACTCGGTACGTGGCTTCAAGGACAGCACCCTGGGTCCGCGTGGTACGCCAAGCCGTGGTGTTGCCGAAACCGGTAACGTCGGCACCGTGCGTGACTCGGACAATGATCCGCTGCCATTCGGTGGTAACGTGCTGATTCAAGGTGGTGCTGAAATTCTGTTCCCGCTGCCGTTCGTCAAGGACCAGCGTTCCCTGCGGACCTCGGTCTTTTGGGATGTGGGTAACGTATTCGACTCCAAGTGCGAGCAGATCCGTAACCCAAGCGGCTTGAAGTCCAACACCCAGTGCAACGACGTCAGCTTGAGCAATCTGGCCAGTTCCGTGGGTGTGGGTGTGACCTGGATTACTGCCCTGGGTCCGCTGAGCTTCGCCTTGGCGATGCCAGTCAAGAAACCGGATAACGCTGAAACCCAGATTTTCCAATTTTCCCTCGGCCAGACGTTCTAAGCGTCCGACCCAAGATAACGACAACGGATTCTGTAGGAGTGCATCGTGCGTAAGTTGACTCAATTGGTTCTTCTGGCAACTGTGCTGGTAGCGACCCCGGCGTTTGCCGAAATGAAAATCGCCGTCCTGAACTATCAGATGGCTCTGCTGGAATCCGATGCGGCCAAGAAGTACGCCGTGGATGCCGAGAAGAAATTTGGTCCGCAACTGACCAAGCTCAAGACCCTGGAAAGCAGCGCCAAGGGCATCCAGGATCGTCTGGTCGCCGGTGGCGATAAAATGCAGCAAGGCGAGCGCGAGCGTCTGGAGCTTGAGTTCAAGCAAAAGGCCCGTGACTATCAGTTCCAGTCCAAGGAGCTGAACGAAGCCAAGGCTGTTGCTGACCGTGAAATGCTCAAGCAACTGAAGCCAAAACTCGACAGCGCCGTGGAAGAAGTCATCAAGAAAGGTGCCTTTGACCTGGTCTTCGAGCGTGGCGCCGTGATTGACGTCAAGCCTCAATACGACATCACCCGCCAGGTGATCGAGCGCATGAACCAGCTGAAGTAAGCCATGACCGCGACTATCAAACTCGGTCAATTGGCCGAGTTCCTGGGGGCTACCTTGCGTGGCTCCCCGGAGAAGGAAATCACTGGGCTAGCCACCTTGCAGGAGGCTGGCCCAGCTCAGTTGAGCTTCCTCGCAAATCCCCAATACCGTAAATACCTGGGCGACAGCCAGGCTGCAGCCGTATTGCTGAAGGCCGCTGACGCCGAGACGTTTGCCGGGGATGCGCTGGTGGTGGCTGACCCTTACGCGGCTTACGCGCGGGTGTCGCACCTGTTCGATCCGAAACCCAAAGCGGCTCCTGGTATCCATCCTTCTGCTGTCATCGCCGATGATGCTCAGGTAGATCCTGCGGCGAGCATCGGTGCTTTTGTGGTGATCGAGAGTGGTGCGCGCATTGGCGCCGGTGTGACCGTAGGCGCCCATTGCTTTATCGGTGCCCGCAGTGAAATCGGTGCAGGTGGCTGGCTCGCGCCGCGCGTGACCCTGTACCACGATGTGCGTATCGGGCAGCGAGTGGTGATTCAGTCGGGTGCCGTGATCGGCGGCGAAGGCTTTGGCTTCGCCAACGAGAAGGGCATCTGGCAGAAGATCGCCCAGGTCGGCGGTGTGCTGATCGGTGATGATGTGGAGATTGGCGTCAACACTGCCGTCGATCGCGGGGCCCTGGCCGATACCGTGATTGGCAATGGTGTGAAGCTGGACAACCAGATCCAGATCGCCCACAACGTACAGATTGGCGATCACACGGCCATGGCCGCGTGTGTCGGTATCTCTGGCAGCACCAAGATCGGCAAGCATTGCATGCTGGCCGGCGGTGTCGGCTTGGTGGGCCATATTGAAATCTGCGACAACGTATTCATTACTGGCATGACCATGGTGACCCACTCGATTACCGAGCCAGGGGCCTACTCTTCCGGTACAGCGATGCAACCCGCGGCCGAGTGGCGCAAGAGCGCGGCCCGTTTAAGGCAGCTCGACGACATGGCGCGGCGCCTGAAACATCTGGAAAAGCGTGTTGGGGACGTGACCCCTGGCAGTAATGTTTCATCAGATGGCTGATACCATTTCCATATCAAGTGTGCACAGCAGCTAGACTGCCTTCTTGATTTGCTAGAGGGGCGTGCCTTAGTCCGCGCGCTCCCAATCTTTATTACAGGCTTCCCCCCGAAATGATGGACATCAACGAGATTCGCGAATACCTGCCTCACCGTTACCCGTTCCTGCTGGTGGACCGTGTAGTGGAACTGAATGTTGAGGAAAAGCGCATTCGTGCCTACAAGAATGTCAGCATCAACGAACCATTCTTCAACGGTCACTTTCCCGCGCATCCGATCATGCCGGGCGTGCTGATCATTGAGGCAATGGCCCAGGCCGCTGGTATCCTCGGTTTTAAAATGCTCGACCTCAAGCCTGCCGATGGCACGCTTTACTATTTCGTGGGCTCCGACAAGCTGCGCTTCCGCAACCCGGTCACCCCAGGTGACCAGTTGATCCTGGAAGCCAAGTTCGTGAGCTGCAAGCGCCAGATCTGGAAATTCGAATGCCAGGCCTCCGTTGACGGCAAGCCTGTGTGTTCCGCCGAAATCATCTGTGCGGAACGCAAACTATGAGTTTGATTGACCCTCGCGCAATCATCGATCCGACGGCCGTGCTGGCCGCCGACGTTGAGGTCGGCCCCTGGTCGATCATCGGCGCAGGTGTGGAAATCGGCGAGGGGACTGTCATCGGGCCGCACGTGATCCTCAAGGGTCCGACCCGCATTGGCAAACACAACCGCATCTACCAGTTCTCCTCGGTAGGCGAAGATACGCCGGACATGAAGTACAAGGGTGAGGAAACCCGCCTGGTAATCGGTGATCACAACATCATTCGTGAAGGCGTGACCATTCATCGTGGCACAGTGCAGGATCGGGCGGAAACGACCCTGGGTGATCACAATCTGGTGATGGCCTACGCCCATATCGGTCACGACAGTGTGATCGGCAACCACTGCATCCTCGTCAATAACACTGCGCTGGCCGGCCATGTTCACGTTGACGATTGGGCGATTCTTTCCGGTTTCACCCTGGTGCATCAGTACTGTCATATTGGTGCCCATAGCTTTTCCGGCATGGGTACCGCTATTGGCAAGGATGTACCGGCGTTCGTCACGGTTTTTGGCAACCCTGCCGAAGCCCGCAGCATGAACTTCGAAGGCATGCGCCGACGTGGTTTCAGCGAAGATGCCATCCACGCCCTGCGCCGCGCTTACAAAGTGGTGTATCGCCAGGGGCTGACGGTTGACCAGGCGCTGGCCGAGCTGGCCGAGCCGGCGGCGCTGTTTCCAGAAGTTGCCATCTTCCGCGATTCGATCCAGGCATCGACTCGCGGCATCACCCGCTGATCATGGCCACGCTGCGTATTGCATTGGTTGCCGGAGAAGCTTCCGGCGATATCCTCGGCGCTGGCCTGATGCGCGCCATCAAGGCGCAGCATCCAGCCGTTGAATTCATTGGGGTCGGCGGCCCGCTGATGCAGGCCGAAGGCCTGACTTCCTACTTTCCCATGGAGCGTTTGTCGGTCATGGGGCTGGTGGAAGTGCTGGGGCGCCTGCGCGAGCTGCTGGCTCGGCGCAAACTGCTGATCCAGACCCTGATTGCAGAAAAACCGGACGTCTTTATCGGTATCGACGCACCGGACTTCACCCTCAATATCGAACTCAAACTGCGTCAGGCCGGGATCAAGACCGTGCATTACGTCAGCCCGTCCGTATGGGCGTGGCGGCAAAAGCGTGTGCTGAAGATCCGCGAAGGCTGCGACCTGATGCTGACCCTGCTGCCTTTCGAGGCGCGGTTCTACGAAGAGAAGGGCGTGCCGGTCAGGTTTGTCGGCCACACCCTTGCCGATACCATCCCGCTGCAGGCTGATCGCGCCGCCGCCCGCGCCGAGTTGGGCCTGCCCGACGGGCCGCTGGTGGCGTTGATGCCCGGTAGCCGTGGCGGTGAAGTCGGGCGCCTGGGCGCACTGTTTTTCGATGCGGCCGAGCGTCTGCTGGCCTTGAAACCCGGGGTGCGGTTTGTACTGCCGTGCGCGAGCCCGCAACGGCGTGCACAGATCGAGGCTTTGCTGGTAGGACGTGACCTGCCGTTGACCCTGCTCGACGGTGGTTCGCACCTGGCCCTGGCGGCCTGTGATGCGGTGTTGATCGCCTCCGGTACCGCCACGCTGGAGGCTTTGCTCTACAAGCGGCCGATGGTTGTGGCCTATCGCCTGGCGCCGCTGACCTACTGGATTCTCAAGCGCATGGTCAAAAGCCCGTACATCTCCTTGCCCAACCTGCTGGCCCAGCGGTTGTTGGTGCCGGAGTTGCTGCAGGACGCTGCTACCCCCGAGGCCTTGGCCCAGACCATTCTGCCGTTGATCGACGGTGGCGAAGAGCAGACCCGTGGCTTTGACGAAATTCACCGTACCTTGCGCCGTGACGCGTCGAACCAGGCCGCAGACGCCGTGTTGACCTTGATCGGCCGCCAGCAGGAAACCCTATGAAGACGCAAATGGGCCTGGATTTCAGCCTGGTCGCCCAAACCCACGAACTGGTCGCCGGTGTCGATGAAGTAGGGCGCGGCCCGTTGTGCGGCGCGGTGGTCACGGCGGCGGTGATTCTTGATCCGAATCGTCCGATCCTCGGTCTCAACGACTCGAAGAAGCTCACCGAAGCCCGTCGTGAAAAGCTTTTTGATGAAATTTGCGAAAAAGCCCTCAGCTGGCATATCGCCCGGGCCGAAGTCGAAGAAATCGACGAACTGAACATCCTGCATGCCACGATGCTGGCCATGCAGCGCGCCGTCGAGGGCCTGCACATCACCCCCAAGCTGGCGATGATCGACGGCAATCGCTGCCCGAAGCTGGCTATGCCGGCCGAGGCGGTGGTCAAGGGTGATAGTAAGGTGCCGGCAATTGCCGCCGCCTCCATCCTGGCCAAGGTCAGTCGTGACCGTGAGATGGCGGCGTTCGAATTGATCTATCCGGGCTACGGCATAGGCGGCCATAAAGGCTACCCGACGCCCGTTCATCTGGAAGCCCTGGCTCGATTGGGCCCGACGCCGATCCACCGCCGCTCGTTTGCCCCGGTACGCCAGGCTTATGAGGTGCGCGAAAGCCTGGTCGAGCTTTAGGCGCAGGCTGATGTTTTACTCAAGGCCCGGTACAATCCGGGCCTTGTTGTTTTCACACGTATCTAGACAGGATCACTATGCCGGCTTCATTCGTTCACCTGCGCCTGCACACTGAATACTCCCTGGTCGACGGCCTGGTACGGATCAAACCGCTGGTCAAAACCCTGGTGGGCATGAATATGCCGGCCGTGGCGGTGACCGACCAGAACAACATGTGCTCCCTGGTCAAGTTCTACAAGAGCGCCATGGGCGCCGGCATCAAGCCGATCTGCGGCGCCGACTTGTGGCTGTCCAACAAAGACCCCGATAACGCCTTGAGTCGCATCAGCCTGTTGGCGATGAACGGCGTGGGTTATCGCAACCTGACTGAACTGATTTCCCGCGGTTTTATCGACGGCCAGCGCAACGGCTCGATCATCATCGAGCGCGAATGGGTGGCCGAGGCCAGCGAAGGGCTGATCATGCTGTCGGCTGCCAAGGAAGGGGAGGTCGGCCTCGCCTTGCTGGGCGGCAATCCCCAGGAGGCAGAAGTGCTCGCCCGGGAGTGGATGGCGGTGTTCCCTGACCGCTTCTACCTGGAAGTTCAGCGCACCAATCGCCCCAACGACGAAGAGCACCTGCACGCTGCCGTGGCCCTGGCCGAAAAGCTGGGTGCGCCGCTGGTCGCCACCAACGATGTGCGTTTTATCAAGAAGGAAGACTTCGAGGCCCACGAAACCCGCGTGTGTATCGGCGAAGGCCGGGCGCTGGACGATCCGCGTCGCTCGAAGAACTACAGCGAAGAGCAGTACCTCAAAAGCGCCGAGGAAATGGCTGAGCTGTTCAGCGACTTGCCCGAGGCCCTGGAAAACTCCGTTGAAATTGCCAAGCGCTGCAATATCGAAGTGAAGCTGGGCAAACACTTTTTGCCCAACTTCCCGATTCCCGATGGCATGACCATCGACGAGTATTTCCGCAAGGTGTCGTTCGATGGCCTGGAAGAGCGTCTTTCCGTCCTGCTGCCTAAGGACACCACCGAAGACT
The DNA here is from genome assembly GCF_044510355.1 of Pseudomonas sp. DD1. Taxonomy (NCBI): domain Bacteria; kingdom Pseudomonadati; phylum Pseudomonadota; class Gammaproteobacteria; order Pseudomonadales; family Pseudomonadaceae; genus Pseudomonas; species Pseudomonas sp. DD1. The sequence continues at coordinate 69,879 of NZ_MSAJ01000006.1, forward strand.
ACGAGGCCAAGCGCCAGGTGTATGTCGACCGGCTGAACTTCGAGCTGGATATCATTATCCAGATGGGGTTCCCGGGTTACTTCCTGATCGTAATGGACTTTATCCAGTGGGCCAAAAGCAACGGCGTGCCGGTGGGCCCTGGCCGGGGGTCGGGTGCCGGCTCGCTGGTGGCTTATGTGCAGAAGATCACCGACCTCGACCCGCTGGAATATGACCTGCTGTTCGAACGGTTCCTGAACCCGGAACGGGTATCGATGCCCGACTTCGACGTCGACTTCTGCATGGATGGTCGCGACCGTGTCATCGAATATGTGGCCGAGAAATATGGCCGTAACGCTGTAAGCCAGATCATCACCTTTGGTTCCATGGCGGCCAAGGCGGTAATTCGTGACGTGGCGCGGGTGCAGGGCAAGTCCTACGGCCTGGCGGATCGTCTGTCGAAGATGATCCCCTTTGAAGTCGGCATGACCCTGGAAAAGGCCTACGAGCAGGAAGAAATCCTGCGCGACTTCATCAAGGTCGATGAAGAAGCCGCCGAAATCTGGGACATGGCGCGCAAGCTCGAAGGCGTGGTGCGTAACGTTGGTAAGCACGCCGGTGGCGTGGTAATCGCGCCGACCAAGCTGACAGACTTTTCGCCGATCTATTGCGACGAAGAAGGCGATGGCCTGGTAACCCAGTTCGACAAGGATGACGTGGAGGCGGCCGGCCTGGTGAAGTTCGACTTCCTCGGCCTGCGTACCTTGACGATCATCGACTGGGCGCTCAAGACCATCAACCGTGAACGCGCCAAGGTTGATGAAGCGCCGCTGGATATCGCTTTTATCCCACTGGACGACAAACCTACCTACGCGCTGCTGCAAAAAGCCGAAACCACTGCGGTGTTCCAGCTTGAATCCCGCGGCATGAAAGAGCTGATCAAAAAGCTCAAGCCCGACTGCCTGGAAGACTTGATCGCACTGGTGGCCCTGTTCCGTCCGGGCCCGCTGCAATCGGGCATGGTGGACGACTTTATCAACCGGAAGCACGGGCGCGCCGAACTGGCTTACCCGCACTCCGACTACCAGTACGAAGGCCTCAAGCCGGTACTGGCACCGACCTATGGCATCATCCTGTATCAGGAACAGGTGATGCAGATCGCCCAGGTCATGGCCGGCTACACCCTTGGCGGTGCGGACATGCTGCGCCGGGCCATGGGTAAGAAAAAACCCGAGGAAATGGCCAAGCAGCGCGGCGGCTTCATTGAGGGTTGCGCCACCAACAATATCGACGCTGACCTGGCCGGTAACATCTTTGACCTGGTGGAAAAATTCGCCGGTTATGGCTTTAACAAATCCCACTCCGCCGCCTACGGCCTGGTGTCGTACCAGACTGCCTGGCTGAAGGCCCACTACCCGGCGCCGTTCATGGCGGCGGTGCTGTCGGCGGATATGCACAACACCGACAAGGTCGTGACCTTGATCGAAGAAGTGCGGACCATGAAGCTGCGCCTCGACGCGCCGGACGTGAACGCCTCGGAGTTCAAGTTCACGGTGAACGACGAAGGTCGCATCATCTATGGCCTGGGCGCGATCAAGGGCGTGGGCGAAGGCCCGGTTGAGGCGATTACCGAGGCGCGCCAGGACGGTCCGTTCAAGGACCTGTTCGACTTCTGCGCCCGGGTCGACCTCAAGCGCATCAACAAACGTACCCTCGATGGCCTGATCCGCAGCGGCGCACTTGACCGTCTTGGTCCGTACTTCCATGACGAGCCGAAGGCCTACCAGGCCAATATCGACCGTAACCGTGCGGTACTGCTGACCGCCATGGAAGAGGCGATCAAGGCCGCCGAACAAACCGCCCGCACCCATGACAGTGGGCATGCCGACCTGTTTGGCGGGTTGTTCGTCGAAGAAGATGCCGATGTGTACGCTAACCACCGCAAGGCCAAGGAGCTGACCCTCAAGGAACGCCTCAAGGGTGAAAAAGACACTCTGGGCCTGTACCTCACCGGCCACCCGATTGACGAATATGAAGGCGAAATCCGGCGTTTTGCCCGCCAGCGCATCATCGACCTGAAACCGGCGCGTGATACCCAGACCGTCGCCGGGATGATCATTGCCCTGCGGGTGATGAAGAACAAAAAGGGCGACAAGATGGGTTTCATCACCCTCGACGACCGCTCCGGGCGTATCGAAGCGTCGCTGTTTGCCGATGCGTTCCATTCTGCGCAGTCGCTGTTGCAGACCGACGCGATGGTGGTGGTGGAGGGCGAGGTCAGCAACGATGACTTCTCCGGCGGCCTGCGCCTGCGGATCAAACGCGTAATGAGCATGGAAGATGCCCGCACCAACCTGGCCGAAAGCCTACGCCTGAAGGTGAAAACCGAAGCGCTCAAGGGCGATCAGCTACGCTGGCTGGGGGATCTGCTCAAACGTCACCGTGGTGCGTGCCCGGTGACCATGGAGTACACCGGCAGCGATGCCAAGGCGATGTTGCAGTTTGGCGAGACGTGGCGAATTGACCCGGCTGATGGCTTGATTCAAGCATTGCGTGACCAGTTCGGGCGTGACAACGTCTTCCTCCAATACCGTTGACGGTCAGGGCTGCCCTTGTACCCCTGACCTCGACTCGACATTTAATCTCGACCTTGACGCGCCTCTCCCTTAAGGTAGGGCGCGAATAGACAACCGGCTGGCCAGGCACTCCCTGGCCGTCGACCCAAGACGGACGCTTATGAACCCGAATTTTCTTGATTTCGAACAGCCGATCGCTGACCTGCAAGCCAAGATCGAAGAGCTGCGCCTGGTCGGCAATGACAATTCGCTGAATATCGGCGATGAAATCTCCCGCCTGCAAGACAAGAGCAAGACGCTCACCGAAGACATCTTCGGCAAGCTGACCAGCTGGCAGATCGCGCGCCTGGCCCGCCACCCGCGCCGTCCGTACACCCTGGACTACATCGACCACATCTTCACCGAATTCGACGAGCTGCATGGCGACCGCCACTTCTCCGATGATGCGGCGATTGTCGGCGGCATTGCCCGCCTGGATGACCAGCCGGTGATGGTGATCGGTCACCAGAAAGGCCGTGAAGTGCGCGAGAAAGTGCGTCGCAACTTCGGCATGCCGCGTCCGGAAGGCTATCGCAAGGCCTGCCGCCTGATGGAAATGGCTGAACGTTTCAAAATGCCGATCCTGACTTTTATCGACACCCCTGGCGCCTACCCAGGCATCGATGCTGAAGAGCGCAACCAGAGCGAAGCGATTGCCTGGAACCTGCGGGTGATGGCGCGTCTGAAAACCCCGATCATCGCGACTGTGATCGGTGAAGGCGGTTCCGGTGGTGCGCTGGCCATTGGCGTCTGCGACCAACTGAACATGCTGCAGTATTCCACCTATGCGGTGATTTCGCCGGAAGGCTGCGCCTCGATCCTGTGGAAAACCGCAGAAAAGGCCCCGGATGCTGCCGAAGCCATGGGGATCACCGCTGATCGCCTGAAAGGCCTGGGTATCGTCGACAAAGTGATTGCCGAACCCCTGGGCGGCGCTCACCGCGATCCGGCGGCCGCATCGGCCACCATCCGCGCCGAACTCTGCGCGCAGTTGGACATGCTCAAGAAATTCGACAACGAGGCGCTACTGGCCCGTCGTTACGAGCGCCTGATGAGCTACGGTCTCTAAGCCACTGCATTACCCCTGTGGGAGCGGGCTTGCCCGCGATAGCAATGTGTCAGTGCCAGATGGGTTGACTGGTACACCGCTGTCGCGGGCAAGCCCGCTCCCACATTGGCGTTGTGTTTGCTTGGCTAACGTATTCCAGTTTTGCGGCGGTAACGTGCGATGAAATCAACTCTAACCGCCAAACTCCTGCAAACCCTGGCCCCCTGGCGCGACGCCCCGGCCTGGCAGATCGCCTACTCCGGCGGACTCGACTCCACGGTTCTGCTGCACCTCCTTGCCGACCTGGCAAAAACCCAACCCTTGCCGCCACTGCAGGCTATCCATGTTCACCACGGCCTCCAGGCTGCGGCCGACGCGTGGCCAGCCCATTGCCAGGCGGTCTGTGATGCCGCCGGTGTGCCGCTGCGGGTCATGCGTGTGCAGGTGCCATCGGGTGCAAGCCTGGAGCGTGCGGCCCGTGACGCGCGCTACCAGGCGTTCGCCGAGGCAATCGGCCCAGGTGAGTTGCTACTCACTGGCCAGCACCGTGACGATCAGGCCGAGACCTTGCTGTTTCGCCTGCTGCGGGGCGCGGGAGTGCGGGGCCTCACCGGCATGCCCGCCCAGCGACCTTTGGGTGGGGGGCACCTGATGCGGCCGCTGCTGGAGGTGTCGCGAGCCGAACTGGAAACTTACGCCCGCGAGCAGCAGTTGAGCTGGATCGAAGATCCCTCCAACGGCGACCCACGCTTTTCCCGGAATTACCTGCGCCATCATGTGTTTCCCGTACTTACGGCGCGCTGGCCCCAGGCCGTGAATAGCCTGGCCCGTACTGCCGGGCATCTGGCGCAGGCCCAGGAGCTGCTCGATGAGTTGGCGCAACTGGATATGCAGGCCGCTCAACTGCCGTCGGCGTTTCCCTGGCTGGCGCTGCCATCGTTGGCACTTGCGCCACTGCGCGATCTTTCCGACGCCCGGCAGCGCAACGTCCTGCGCTATTGGCTGGCGCCGTTGACGGCGATGCCCGACAGCGAACATTGGGTTGGCTGGAGCGCCTTGCGCGATGCCAAGGAGGACGCACAGCCGGTGTGGCGTTTGGCTGACGGCCAATTACTGCGTTGCAACGATCGTATCTGGTGGATACCTACCAATTGGTCAGAGTTTTCCGGCAGTCCTTTGAGCTGGTCGCACCCGCAAAACCCACTACAGTTACCTGGCAACGGGCAGTTGTATTTCAGCGGGCATGCCCCTGAAGGCCCTTTGAGCATCCGCTACCGCCAGGGCGGTGAAGTCATGGACGTGCCCGGCCGTGGCCGGCGCGACCTCAAGCGTCTGCTCAACGAAACGGCTGTACCGGGCTTTATCCGTGGCAGATTGCCGCTGCTGTACCAGGGTAGCCGTCTGGTGGCCGTGGCCAACCTGGCAGGGGCCTCGACAGGGCAGGGGGATGACTGGCAATTACATTGGGCGCCACCAACCTGCGATCAAGGTTTGAGCTGATAGCGCCTTTCCGGTAGACTACGCTCCCTTCTTGATACAACTTCTGTGGATTCTCCTGAAACACAGTTGTTGCCGATTACCAAGCAGTCTTTGCTGGGCGATTCCAAAAAATGTGTAGCGATCAACGTACCGGTGTTCCATTGCTGGTCTGTCACAACGCGGCGGTTTTTTTGAAAGGTGCACTGTGATTAATGCAGGTGATCGGGGGCTTCGGCCTTCCTTCGCTTTCCCCGGCGGCTCCGACCGCTTTAACGCAGACTTCTAGGGTTTTTCATGACGCGCTACATATTCGTCACGGGCGGTGTTGTTTCTTCATTGGGGAAAGGCATTGCCTCCGCTTCGTTGGCGGCCATCCTGGAGGCGCGGGGACTTAAGGTCACCATGCTCAAGCTGGACCCGTACATCAACGTCGACCCGGGCACCATGAGCCCGTTCCAGCACGGTGAAGTGTTCGTCACCCACGACGGCGCCGAGACCGACCTGGACCTGGGCCACTACGAGCGGTTCATCCGCACGACCATGACCCAGAACAACAACTTCACCACCGGCCGTGTCTACGAGCACGTGCTGCGCAAGGAGCGCCGTGGTGACTACCTGGGTGCAACCATCCAGGTGATCCCGCACATCACCGACGAAATCAAGCGCCGCATCATCAAGGGTGCAGGCGATGCCGACGTGGCGATGGTCGAGATCGGTGGCACCGTGGGTGACATCGAATCCCAACCGTTCCTCGAAGCCATCCGCCAGTTGCGTTTCGAAGTCGGCGCCAAGCGCGCGATGCTGATGCACCTGACCCTGGTGCCGTACATCGCCACCGCTGGCGAAACCAAAACCAAGCCTACCCAGCACTCGGTCAAGGAACTGCGTTCCATCGGCCTGCAGCCGGACGTGCTGGTATGCCGCTCCGATCACCCGATCGACATTTCCTCGCGTCGCAAGATCGCCCAGTTCACCAACGTTGAAGAACGTGCGGTGATTGCCCTGGAAGACGCCGATACCATCTACAAGATCCCAGGCATCCTGCATTCCCAGGGCCTGGATGATTTTGTGGTCGAGCGTTTCGGCCTGCAGTGCAATGGCGCGGACCTGTCCGAGTGGGAAGCGGTGGTTGACGCCAAGCTCAACCCTGAGCACGAAGTCACCATCGCCATGGTTGGCAAGTACATGGAGCTGCTGGACGCGTACAAGTCGCTGATCGAAGCGATGAGCCACGCGGGCATCAGCAACCGTACCAAGGTCAACCTGCGCTACATCGACTCTGAAGACATCGAAAACCAGGGCACCGCGCTGCTCGAAGGTGTGGATGCGATCCTCGTGCCAGGCGGTTTCGGCCTGCGTGGCGTGGAAGGCAAGATCACTGCCGTGCAGTACGCTCGTGAGAACAAGGTGCCTTACCTGGGTATCTGCCTGGGCATGCAAGTGGCCGTTATCGAGTTCGCTCGTAACGTACTGGGCTGGAAAGACGCCAACTCCACCGAGTTCGATCACACCAGCGGCCACCCGGTCGTGGGCCTGATCACCGAGTGGGAAGATGCCACCGGCGCTGTCGAAACCCGTACCGAAAGCTCCGACCTGGGCGGCACCATGCGCCTTGGCGCACAGGATTGCCTGCTGGAGTCCGGCTCGCTGGTGCACGACTGCTACGGCAAGGACGTGATCGTCGAGCGTCACCGTCACCGTTACGAAGTGAACAACAACCTGCTGCCGCAGATCAAAGCGGCTGGCCTGAAAATCTCCGGTCGCTCCGGTGATGGCAAGCTGGTTGAAGTGGTCGAAGCCCCGGATCATCCATGGTTCGTCGCTTGCCAGTTCCACCCTGAGTTCACTTCGACGCCGCGCGACGGTCACCCGTTGTTCAGCGGTTTCGTTAAAGCAGCACTGACGCAACATCAGAAGAAGGCGTAAACCTGATGGCCCAGAAGATCATTCGCGTAGGCGACATCGAAATTGCCAACGACAAGCCCATGGTGCTGTTTGGCGGCATGAACGTGCTGGAAAGCCGCGACATGGCGATGCAGGTCTGTGAAGAGTACGTAAAGGTTACCGAGAAATTGGGTATCCCTTATGTATTCAAGGCCAGCTTCGACAAGGCTAACCGTTCGTCCGTGACCTCCTATCGCGGCCCGGGCCTTGAAGAAGGCATGCGGATCTTCCAGGACATCAAGCAAGCCTTCGGCGTGCCGATCATCACCGACGTCCACGAGCCTGAACAGGCTGGTGTGGTCGCCGAGGTATGCGACATCATCCAGTTGCCGGCCTTCCTGTCGCGCCAGACCGATCTGGTCGTCGCGATGGCCAAGACCGGCGCTGTGATCAATATCAAGAAAGCCCAGTTCCTCGCGCCCCAGGAGATGAAACACATCCTGAACAAGTGCGTGGAAGCGGGTAATGACCAGTTGATCCTCTGCGAGCGTGGTTCGAGCTTCGGCTACAACAACCTCGTGGTGGACATGCTTGGTTTCGGCATCATGAAACAGTTCGAATACCCGGTGTTCTTCGACGTGACCCATGCGCTGCAAATGCCTGGTGGTCGAGCCGATTCCGCCGGTGGCCGACGTGCCCAGGTACTGGATCTGGCCAAGGCCGGTATCAGCCAGTCCCTGGCAGGCCTGTTCCTGGAAGCCCACCCGGATCCGGACAACGCCAAGTGCGACGGTCCTTGCGCTCTGCGCCTGGACAAGCTGGAGCCATTCCTGGCCCAACTCAAGCAATTGGATGAACTGGTCAAGAGTTTTCCGACGGTAGAGACCGCGTAACCCGCGTTTCTCCGGTAAACTTTCCGCGCTTTATGCTCAGGCCCCCGGGCCTGAGTCTTGTCGTCTGCAAGCCTGCCCCGTTGTTCCACCCTTGCGGTCGGTCAAAAGATTTCCTTCAGCTGCGTCGTTTTCGTCAACTTTGGAGTGTTTACAACAATGGCAAAAATCGTCGACATCAAAGGTCGTGAAGTTCTCGACTCCCGTGGCAACCCCACCGTCGAAGCCGACGTGCTTCTCGATAACGGCATCATCGGCAGCGCCTGCGCGCCGTCCGGTGCTTCCACCGGTTCGCGCGAAGCGCTGGAACTGCGTGATGGCGACAAGAGCCGTTACCTGGGCAAGGGTGTCCTCAAGGCAGTAGCCAACATCAACGGTCCGATCCGTGACCTGTTGCTGGGCAAGGACCCGCTGGACCAGAAAGCCCTCGATCACGCGATGATCAAGCTCGACGGCACTGAAAACAAAGGCAGCCTCGGCGCCAATGCGATCCTCGCTGTATCCCTGGCAGCTGCCAAGGCTGCCGCCCAGGACCAGGACCTGCCGCTGTACGCGCACATTGCCAATCTGAACGGCACTCCGGGCGTGTACTCGATGCCAGTCCCAATGATGAACATCATCAACGGTGGCGAGCACGCAGACAACAACGTCGATATCCAGGAATTCATGGTGCAGCCAGTGGGCGCCAAGACCTTCTCCGAAGGCCTGCGCATGGGTACCGAGATTTTCCATCACCTCAAAGCGGTACTGAAGGCCCGTGGCCTGAGTACTGCAGTGGGTGACGAAGGTGGTTTTGCACCGAACCTGGCGTCCAACGAAGATGCACTGAAAGTGATCTCCGAAGCCGTGGCCAACGCTGGCTACAAGCTGGGCACCGACGTGACCCTGGCCCTGGACTGCGCGGCCAGCGAGTTCTACGAAGATGGCAAGTACAACCTGTCCGGCGAAGGCCAGGTGTTCAACTCCGAAGGTTTCGCGGAATACCTGAAGGGCCTGACCCAGCGCTACCCGATCATCTCGATCGAAGACGGCCTGGACGAGTCTGACTGGGACGGTTGGAAAATTCTTACCGACAAGATCGGCGAGAAGATCCAACTGGTCGGTGACGACCTGTTCGTGACCAACACCAAGATCCTGAAAGAAGGCATCGACAAGAAGATCGCCAACTCGATCCTGATCAAGTTCAACCAGATCGGCACCCTGACCGAAACCCTGGAAGCCATCCAGATGGCCAAGGCTGCGGGCTACACCGCCGTGATCTCCCACCGCTCCGGCGAAACCGAAGATTCGACCATTGCCGACCTGGCTGTGGGCACCTCGGCGGGCCAGATCAAAACCGGTTCCCTGTGCCGTTCCGACCGCGTTTCCAAGTACAACCAATTGCTGCGTATCGAAGAGCAACTGGGCGGAAAAGCCAAATACAACGGTCGTGGCGAGTTTCGCGGCTGAGTAGTTGATGGTAAAAAGACAAAGGATTGTGTCGGAAAACTCGCTGTAGAGTGAATTTGCGCACTAATCTGATGCCTATCAAGCACAAGCCTGGGTCTTCCAGGCTTCGTGCTATCAGTTGCTTCAAAAGTTTTGCATGGCTGTCTTTTTTCACTGGATACCCGATATTCGATGCGCAGTCCCAATTGGTTGTTCCTCGTCCTGCTCTTGCTGCTGGCTGGCCTGCAGTACCGCCTTTGGGTGGGCAATGGCAGTCTGGCGCAGGTGACCGACCTGACCCAGCAAATTGCCGCGCAGCACGCCGAGAACGAGGTGTTGCTGGAGCGCAACCGTGTGCTCGATGCCGAAGTGCTTGAGTTGAAAAAAGGCATGGAGACCGTTGAAGAGCGGGCTCGTCATGAATTGGGCATGGTCAAGGAGGGCGAAACCCTCTACCAGTTGGCCCAATGAGCGCCTGTTTGCCGGCCTTCTGGGCCGTGATTCCTGCCGCGGGCGTCGGTGCCCGTATGGCCGCGGACCGTCCCAAGCAGTATCTGCAGTTGGGCGGGCGCACTATTCTCGAACACAGCCTTGGCTGTTTTCTCGACCATCCGAGCCTCAAGGGGCTGGTGGTCAGTCTGGCGGTCGATGATCCTTACTGGCCCAACCTGGCGTGTGCTGCCGACCCGCGTATCCAACGTGCGGACGGCGGGGCAGAGCGCTCAGGCTCGGTGCTCAATGCACTGCTGCAACTCAATGCCCTGGGCGCCAGCGATGACGACTGGGTGCTGGTGCACGATGCTGCGCGGCCGAACCTGAGCCGCGAAGACCTCGACACGTTATTGGCGCAGTTGGCGGACGACCCGGTGGGTGGCTTGCTCGCCGTACCGGCCCGCGACACCCTCAAGCGTGTCGACAAGCGGGGGCGGGTGGTGGAAACCATTGACCGTAGCCTGATCTGGCAAGCCTACACCCCGCAAATGTTCCGCCTCGGCGCCTTGCACCGCGCGTTGGCCGATAGCCTGGTGGCTGATGCGCTCATCACCGATGAAGCCTCGGCCATGGAGTGGTCTGGCCAGGCGCCACGCCTGGTGGAAGGGCGTGCGGACAATATCAAGGTGACGCGGCCGGAGGATCTGGAGTGGCTTAGGTTGCGGTGGGCTAATCGCCGGTAGGCTGCTGGAACGAGGTGACTTCATCGCAGGCAAGCCAGCTCCCACACCTGACCGCATTCCAACAGAGATACGCGGTCAGGTGTGGGAGCTGGCTTGCCTGCGATGAGGCCAGGCCAGGCACCCCAGATCACCCGCCATACTCCGGCCGCCCAGCCAGCCCCTCCTTCAAGAACTCCACCAACTTGCGCACCTTTGGCGATAAATGCCGCTGTTGCGGATACAGCGCCCACACCGCCGTATTCGGCGGTTGATGGGCTTCAAGCAGTGAAACCAGCGCGCCGCTGTGCAAGTGCTCCAGCACGTAATAGTCCGGCAACTGGCACAACCCCACCCCTTGCAACGCCGCATCCAGCACCGCTTGCCCACTGTTGCAGCGCCAGTTTCCCTGCACGCGCTGGGAAAATTCGCGTCCATCCTGCGCCAGCTGCCAAATATCCGAACTGCCGATCAGGCAGTTATGCCGGCTCAGTTCCGACAAGCTATGGGGGCGCCCGTACCGCTCCAGGTAGGACGGCGACGCACAGAGATACATGCGTCTCGGCGCCAGGCGGCTGGCGACCATTCGTGAATCCTGCAGGCGGCCCAGGCGAATCGCCAGGTCCAGGCCTTCATGCACCAGGTCGAGGGGGCGGTTGCTCAGTTCAATATCCACCCGCAATTGCGGATAAAGCCCCATGAAGCGTGTTACCAACGGCACGATAAAACGTTCGCCATAAGCCACGGCGCAGGTCATGCGCAACATACCCTTGGGTTCACTGGTCAGGTCGCCCACCGCGCGCAAGGCTTCTTCGCGTCCGTCTTGCAGGCGTTGGCAATGTTGCAGAAAGGTCTGCCCGGCCTCGGTCAGCGTGACGCGTCGGGTGCTGCGATAGAGCAGACGGGTTTGCAGGCGTTCTTCCAGGCGTGCCACCTGGCGGCTGATATGGGACGAGGACACGCCCAGGCGTTCGGCGGCAGCGGTAAATTGGCTGCACTCGGCCACTGCGACGAACTCATCAATGCCTTCCCAGCGGTTTTCAAGCATGGTGATTATCCCAGTACAGCAATAATGTTTTGCTTTTGCCTGGATTATTAATCAATGAGCCATGTTTTACACTGTCCGTCTTACTTTTTAAGCCCCAGGAGAAACCCGGATGATCAAGTCACGCGCTGCTGTCGCCTTTGAAGCCAAGAAACCACTGGAGATTGTGGAAGTGGATGTCGCCATGCCCAAGGCCGGTGAAGTCCTGCTGCGCGTGGTTGCCTCCGGGGTTTGTCATACCGATGCCTACACCCTGTCGGGCGCCGATCCGGAGGGTATTTTCCCGTCGATCCTCGGCCATGAAGGCGGTGCGGTAGTCGAAGCGATTGGCGAGGGTGTGACCTCGGTAGCCGTGGGTGACCACGTGATCCCGCTGTACACCCCGGAATGCGGCAAGTGCAAGTTCTGCCTGTCGGGCAAGACCAACCTGTGCCAGGCCATCCGCGCAACCCAGGGCAAAGGCCTGATGCCGGACGGCACTACGCGCTTCTCCTACAAGGGCCAGCCGATTTTCCACTACATGGGTACTTCGACCTTTTCCGAATACACCGTGTTGCCGGAAATCTCCGTGGCCAAGATTCCTAAAGAAGCTCCGCTGGAAAAAGTCTGCCTGCTGGGCTGCGGCGTCACCACCGGTATCGGTGCGGTGATCAACACCGCCAAGGTCAAGCCGGGCGATACCGTGGCCATCTTCGGCCTCGGCGGGATTGGCTTGTCGGCTGTGATCGGTGCAGTGAAGGCCAAGGCCGGCCGTATCATCGCCATCGACATCAACCCGGCCAAGTTTGAAATCGCCAAGCAACTGGGCGCCACCGACTGCATCAACCCGAAAGACTACGACCGGCCGATCCAGGACGTTATCGTCGATTTGACCGACGGCGGCGTGGACTTTTCCTTCGAGTGCATTGGCAATGTCCAACTGATGCGCGCGGCCCTGGAGTGCTGCCACAAAGGTTGGGGCGAGTCGGTGATCATCGGTGTCGCCGGGGCCGGCCAGGAAATTTCTACCCGTCCCTTCCAGCTGGTGACCGGTCGCGTCTGGCGCGGTTCGGCCTTCGGTGGCGTGCGTGGCCGCAGCGAGTTGCCAAGCTACGTGGAAATGGCCCAGAGCGGCGAAATCCCGTTGGATACCTTCATCACCCACACCATGGGCCTGGAAGATATCAATAAGGCGTTCGACCTGATGCATGAAGGCAAAAGCATTCGTACCGTCATCCATTTCTGAGGTCGGCCATGAGTCTGCAAAACCTGTCATGCCAGAAGAGCTTCGGCGGCTGGCATAAGCGTTACAAACATCATTCCGATGTGCTGGACTGCGACATGACCTTCGCCGTCTACCTGCCACCCCAGGCGGAGCTGGGCGGCAAGTTGCCGGTGCTGTACTGGCTGTCGGGGCTGACCTGCACCGATGAGAACTTCATGCAAAAGGCCGGCGCGCAACGTATGGCGGCCGAACTGGGAATGATCATCGTCGCGCCGGACACCAGCCCCCGTGGGCCGGGTGTACCGGGCGACCCTGACAATGCCTGGGACTTTGGCCTGGGTGCCGGGTTTTACTTGAATGCCACGCAAGAGCCGTGGAGCAAGCACTATCGGATGCATGACTATGTAGTGCACGAATTGCCGGCGTTGGTTGAAGCGCATTTCCCGGCTTCCGACAAGCGTGGCATCAGCGGGCACTCCATGGGCGGCCACGGTGCGCTGGTGTGTGCCTTGCGCAATCCTGGGCGCTACCAGTCGGTGTCGGCGTTCTCGCCGATCAACAATCCGATGGATTGCCCTTGGGGGCAGAAGGCTTTTTCCCGCTACCTGGGGGAAGAGCGTTCGAAGTGGCGCGAATGGGATGCCTGCGTGCTGATCAGCGAAGCCTCGGAAAAACTGCCGTTGCTGGTGGACCAGGGCGATCGCGACGACTTCCTCGCCGCCCAGCTCAAGCCCGAGGCCTTGCAACAAGCCGCCAAGGCCGCCGGCCATCCGCTGGAGCTGCGCCTGCAGCCGGGTTATGACCACAGCTACTTCTTTATCGCCAGCTTCATCGAGGACCACTTGCGTCATCATGGACGTGCTTTGCTCGGTTAATGTCCGGCAAAAGTAGGTAGAATCACGCCCTGAATTAACTCGGGGCGTTTTTTTATGCGTATTGGCCACGGCTATGATGTGCACCGTTTCGCCGAAGGCGACTTCATCACCCTGGGCGGCGTGCGCATTGCGCACCACCATGGGTTGCTGGCTCATTCCGACGGCGACGTTGTGCTGCATGCCTTGAGCGATGCCTTGCTCGGCGCGGCGGCGTTGGGGGATATCGGTAAACACTTTCCGGACACCGATCCCACCTTCAAGGGCGCGGACAGTCGCGTGCTGCTGCGGCATGTGGTCGGCCTGATCCATGCCAAGGGCTGGAAGGTCGGTAATGTCGATAACACCATCGTCGCCCAGGCGCCCAAAATGGCCCCGCATATCGAGTCGATGCGCGCAGTGATTGCCGCCGATCTGCAAATAGAACTGGATCAAGTCAACGTGAAAGCCACCACCACCGAAAAACTCGGGTTTACCGGTCGAGAAGAGGGCATCGCCGTGCACTCCGTCGCCTTGTTGCTGCGCGCATGAACGACCTGCAACTGTTGGGGCCACGGGCCTATGGTGAAGCACTGGGCAGCGCGGTACTCAAGGCGACGGCTGAGGACTTCCAGGTGGACGAGGTGCTGGATATCCCGCTGACCGGCGAAGGCGAGCACCTGTGGCTGTGGGTGGAAAAGCGTGGCCTGAACACCGAAGAGGCCGCGCGGCGCATTGCCAAGGCTGCCGGCGTGCCCTTGCGCACGGTCAGCTATGCCGGCCTCAAGGATCGCCAGGCGCTGACCCGCCAGTGGTTCAGCGTGCAACTGCCCGGCAAGGCCGATCCAGATCTGAGCGCGGCGGAAAACGACACCCTGAAGATCCTCAAGACCGCCCGCCACAAGCGCAAGTTGCAGCGTGGCGCCCATGCGGCCAACGGTTTTACCCTGCGCCTGACCCAGCTGGTCGGTGACCACGCCGCGATCGATGCGCGCCTGCAACTGATCGCCCAACACGGTATCCCCAACTATTTCGGCGCCCAGCGGTTTGGCCATAACGGCGGCAACGTCGTCGATGCCCGCGACTGGGCGGCCCGCAAGGCCCTGCCGGAGCAGCGCAATGTGCGTTCGCGCCTGCTGTCGACCGCGCGCAGCTTTGTGTTCAATAAAGTGCTGGCGGCGCGGGTTGCCGATGGTTCATGGCAGCGCGCCCAGGTCGGTGACTTGCTGGCGTTCACCGACAGCCGCAGCTTTTTCCCGGCCTGGGAGGCGGAGTGCAGCGATCCGCGCCTGGCCATCCTCGACCTGCATCCCACCGGCCCGCAGTGGGGTGAAGGCGAATCGCCCGCCGGCGGCGCCACCCATGCGCTGGAGCAAACCGTCGCAGCGAGCGAAGCAGACCTGTGCGATTGGCTGGCCAAAGCCGGCATGAGTCAGGAGCGACGCATTCTGCGACTGCCCATTGGCGGGTTGACGTGGCATTATCCCGAGACTGACATTCTGCAATTGGAATTCGTCCTGCCGGCCGGATGCTTCGCCACTGTTTTGGTGCGCGAGCTTGTTGATCTGGTGCCGGTGGGGCAGACGGACAGCCCATGCGTATTCTGATATCTAACGACGACGGGGTCACCGCACCCGGCCTTGCCGCGCTTCATGCTGCGCTGGCCGATTACGCCGAATGCGTGGTGGTTGCCCCGGACCAGGACAAAAGCGGCGCCAGCAGTTCGCTGACGCTCGACCGTCCTTTGCACCCGCAAACGTTGGCCAACGGCTTTATCAGCGTAAATGGCACGCCGACCGATTGCGTGCACCTGGCGATCAACAGTTTGCTGGCCGATGAGCCGGATTTAGTGGTTTCCGGGATCAACCTGGGCGCCAACCTGGGCGATGACGTGTTGTACTCCGGCACCGTGGCGGCGGCCCTTGAAGGGCGTTTCCTGGGGCGCACGGCATTTGCCTTTTCGTTGGCGTCGCGGCAGGTGGATAACCTGGCGACCGCCGCGTACTTCGCGCGCAAACTGGTGGAGGCCCACGACACTCTGGTGCTGCCGCCACGTACAGTGCTCAACGTCAATATCCCCAATCTGCCCCTGGACCATATTCGCGGTATCCAGTTGACCCGCCTGGGCCATCGTGCCCGCGCCGCGGCACCGCTGAAAGTGGTCGATCCCCGTGGCAGGGAAGGCTACTGGATTGCTGCAGCGGGCGACGCCGAGGATGGCGGGCCGGGCACGGACTTTCATGCGGTGATGCAAGGTTATGTTTCGATTACCCCGTTACAACTTGATCGCACCTTCAATGATGCCTTCGGTGGTCTCGATCCCTGGCTGGAGGGGCTGCGCTGATGGCTCGTGAACAGGACGACCTGTTGCGCCGTGGCATCGGCATGACCTCCCAGCGCACCCGTGAGCGATTGATCCAGCGGCTCTACGAAGAGGGGCTGTCCAACGCCCAGGTGTTGGAAGTCATCCGTCGTACCCCGCGTCATCTGTTTGTCGATGAGGCCCTGGCCCATCGCGCCTATGAAGACACCGCGCTGCCCATTGGCCATAACCAGACCATCTCCCAGCCCTACATGGTGGCGCGCATGAGCGAGCTGCTGCTGGCGGCGGGCCCGCTGGACAAAGTGCTGGAAATCGGCACCGGCTCCGGCTACCAGACCGCCGTGCTCTCGCAGCTGGTGGAGCGGGTGTTTTCCGTCGAGCGGATCAAGGTCCTGCAGGACCGGGCCAAGGAGCGCCTGGTGGAGTTGAACCTGCGCAATGTGGTGTTTCGCTGGGGGGACGGCTGGGAGGGCTGGCCGGCATTGGCGCCCTATAACGGCATCATCGTGACGGCCGTGGCCACGGATGTGCCTCAGGCGCTTCTCGACCAACTGGCCCCGGGCGGGCGCCTGGTGATTCCGGTCGGCTCGGGCGAAGTACAGCAACTGATGTTGATTGTGCGCGAAGAAGAGGGTTTTTCGCGGCATGTCCTGGGGGCAGTGCGTTTTGTGCCGTTACTTAATGGGCCGCTGGCCTGATCATTTATGACGGCGTACTGAATTCTATTGCCGGGTATGTGTCTTACAGCGGGGTTCATTGAGTCAACATCAAGTTGGGTAGTTACTCAACGAGATGAATTTTTCGTTTCTACCTTGTTGCCGGTTAACGTCCGGCAGCCAGTTATACTTGCGACATATTTCAAGCCTGATACAGGCGTTCATGTTTCAGCCACCACAAAGGGAGCGGCGGGTGAGTCTCACAGTCATTGCGCAGCGTATGAGTAAAACGAGCTTTCAGCGACTGGTGATTGGCCTTGTCTTGAGTTCCTTGTTGGCTGCCTGTTCCAACACAGGCGGCGGGGCGCGGGTCGTCGACCGCAATAGCGCGGCACCGCAGCGGCCTACGGTGACCACCGGGCAGTACGTGGTGCGCAAGGGCGATACCATGTTCTCGATCGCCTTCCGTTATGGTTGGGATTACAAGGCGCTGGCCGCGCGGAACAACATCCCAGTGCCCTATACGATTCATCCGGGGCAAACGATACGCTTCGATGGGCGCACGGGTTCGGCACCCACGGCAGTTGTGACAAAATCCGGTTCCTCGGCTTCTTCTTCCAGCAAGACGACGGTCTTCACCCGGCCTGCAGGCACCGCTGCGCCGGCGGCTGCGAGCAAGCCGGCAGCCGCGCCGTTGCCACCTGCGGGGCCTGCGCCGAAGGGTTGGGGATGGCCCTCAAATGGCATTCTTATTGGAAAATTCTCTTCAAACGGTAGTTTGAATAAAGGCATTGATATCGCCGGGGATTTGGGACAGCCTGTTTTAGCTGCGTCTGATGGGACTGTTGTATACGCCGGGAGTGGTCTACGGGGTTACGGCGAATTGGTCATCATCAAACACAGCGATACCTACGTCAGTGCCTACGGTCATAACCGCAGGTTGTTGGTTCGGGAGGGGCAGCAGGTCAAAGTCGGACAGACAATTGCCGAAATGGGGTCGACTGGTACAGACCGGGTGAAACTGCACTTTGAGATTCGCCGCCAAGGTAAGCCTGTAGATCCACTGCAATTCCTACCCCGGCGTTGATGTGTTGTCAGCCTGTTCCCTCACGTAGAAGGAACAGGCTCCAGCGTTGCCAAGGATAAAGGCGTCGCTTGAGCTTGAGGTCGAACTCACCAAAGGACTATAACAATGGCTCTCAGTAAAGAAGCGCCGGAGTTTGACATCGACGATGAGGTTCTCCTTATGGAGACCGGCATCGGTACGGATTCGATGTCGAATGAGGGACCCGCTGTACCTTCAGTTCGTACCAAGTCCAAAAACTCCACAGCGTTAAAACAGCATAAGTACATTGATTACACCCGGGCGCTCGATGCGACCCAGTTGTATCTCAATGAAATCGGCTTTTCCCCCTTGCTCACTCCAGAAGAAGAAGTCCATTTTGCGCGACTGTCGCAAAAGGGCGATCCTGCTGGGCGCAAGCGCATGATTGAAAGTAACCTGCGACTGGTGGTGAAAATCGCCCGACGCTATGTCAATCGTGGGCTGTCCCTGTTGGACTTGATCGAAGAGGGCAACCTCGGCCTGATCCGGGCAGTGGAGAAGTTTGACCCCGAACGGGGTTTTCGCTTCTCGACCTACGCTACGTGGTGGATTCGCCAGACCATCGAACGGGCAATCATGAATCAGACCCGGACCATCCGGTTGCCGATTCATGTCGTCAAGGAGCTTAACGTGTACCTGCGGGCAGCACGTGAGCTCACTCAAAAGCTGGATCATGAACCATCGCCTGAAGAGATCGCCAACCTGCTGGAAAAACCGGTGGGAGAGGTCAAGCGCATGCTGGGTCTTAATGAGCGTGTGTCTTCGGTCGATGTCTCGCTGGGTCCGGATTCGGATAAAACCCTGCTGGACACCCTGACGGATGACCGACCAACGGATCCGTGTGAGCTGTTGCAGGACGATGACTTGTCGCAGAGCATCGACCAATGGCTTTCAGAACTGACGGACAAGCAGCGCGAGGTGGTGATTCGCCGCTTCGGTCTGCGTGGCCATGAGAGCAGTACCCTGGAGGATGTTGGCCTGGAGATCGGCTTGACCCGCGAGCGGGTGCGGCAGATCCAGGTTGAGGGTCTCAAGCGCTTGCGGGAGATCCTGGAGAAGAATGGCTTGTCGAGTGAGTCGTTGTTTCAGTAACGGCTTGTAAGGTAGCTATGAGAACGCCCGGTGCATGGGAGTGCACCGGGCGTTTTGCGTTGTGGGAGCCCGGCTTGCCGACGATGGCGACCCTCGCCGCAAGGGCAGCATCAAATCCCAGGCATAAAAAAACCCCGCTTTTAAGGGCGGGGTTCTTTCGACTAAGTCAGTACAAGTTAGATAACTTGAACTTCTTCAGCTTGCATGCCTTTCTGACCGCGGGTAGCGATGAAAGAAACCTGTTGGCCTTCTTTCAGGCTTTTGAAGCCGTCGGATTGGATAGCTTTGAAGTGAACGAACAGGTCGTCACCGGATTGTGGAGTGATGAAGCCGAAGCCTTTTTCATCGTTGAACCACTTAACGGTACCAGTTTGGCGATTAGACATGGTGTATCTCCTTGGACAAAGTTAACTGCGACTCAGGAAAAGCCCTGGCCGAGACTGAGTGCAAAGAGCAGGAAAAATTCTTGGAGATGGTTGGATCGAAATTCAACATATCGTGTAGAGATTCTCAGTGACACAAGCAGCACAGTGGCGCCACCTTAACCCTTTTTCCGGAACGTGCCAATGGTATTTCCGAAGGTTTCTCTATTTTCGTGACTGGCGGTGCCTTTTACAGGCCTGCGGCCCTTTAATTCAGGGGCAGGGCCCGCCCCATACGGCTGACAGTGATCGGGCGCAACTTAATCAAGAAAAACCCCCGCGTCCTTTGAACCGCGAGGCCAGCCCCGGTAAGATGCCCAACAGAATTTTCCACCTCGCTATTCAGGACACCCGCCATGAGCATCAAATCGGACAAGTGGATTCGCCGCATGGCGCAAGAGCACGGCATGATCGAACCCTTCGTCGAGCGCCAGATGCGCGGAGAGGGCACCGAGCGCCTGATTTCGTTCGGGGTTTCCAGCTACGGCTACGATGTGCGTTGCGCCGATGAGTTCAAGGTGTTCACCAACATCAACTCGGCCACCGTCGATCCGAAAAATTTCGATGAAAAGAGTTTCGTCGATGTGAAGAGCGACGTGTGCATCATCCCGCCAAACTCCTTTGCCCTGGCGCGCACTGTCGAGTTCTTCCGTATTCCGCGCAATGTGCTGACCATCTGCCTGGGCAAGAGCACCTACGCGCGCTGCGGCATTATCGTCAACGTGACTCCGCTTGAGCCGGAATGGGAAGGCCACGTGACCCTGGAGTTCTCCAACACCACCACCTTGCCGGCCAAGATCTACGCCAATGAAGGCGTCGCACAGATGCTGTTCTTCGAATCCGACGAAGAGTGCGAAGTGTCCTATAAAGACCGTGGCGGCAAGTACCAGGGCCAGCGCGGCGTCACCCTGCCACGCACCTGATCGAAACGTCTTACAGAGCAAGGGAATTTGTCAGCGGGCAGGCACTCTATTGGGAGTACTGCCTCGGCGCGTGCACAGCGCGCCGAGCCACGCTTGAGGAGTACCCTATGAAGATCGACCCGCGAATCAGCGCCGAACTTGCCCGGCTTGAACCCAACCAAATTGGTGTTCTGGCCTGGTCCCTGATGGCCGACCCCGCCGCCGGCGGTATCCCTGGCCAGCCTGACCCCGATACCCCGGAACAACCCACCGAGCCTGGTGTGCCGACCCTGCCGGATGAGCCACCACCCGCGCCAGTGGCCTGACAGGCCTCCACAAACCGCTGGTAGCTTTTGTGGTGGCGAGCGGGCTTGCCCGCGTTGGGCTGCGCAGCAGCCCTGAAACCTGGCGCCGCGGTGTATCTGAAGACAGGCGGCAACGTTATAGGGGCTGCTACGCAGCCCGACGCGGGCAAGCCCGCTCGCCACAGTAAGGCCTCTTGCCTTGGCCTCTTACTTCAGATTGCCACTTAGAAACTGCCGCAAACGCTCGCTTTTCGGGTTGCCCAGCACGTCTTCCGGCGTGCCTTCCTCCTCCACCAGCCCGTGGTGCAAAAACAGCACCTGGCTGGAAACCTTGCGCGCAAAACTCATCTCGTGGGTCACCATGATCATGGTCCGCCCCTCTTCAGCCAGGCCCTGGATCACCTTCAGCACTTCGCCCACCAGTTCCGGGTCGAGGGCCGATGTCGGCTCGTCGAACAGCATCACCTCCGGCTCCATCGCCAGGGCGCGTGCGATCGCCACTCGCTGTTGCTGGCCCCCCGAGAGGAACGCCGGATACTGCTCGGCCACCCGTGCCGGCAGCCCTACCTTGTCCAGATAACGCCGGGCACGGTCCTCGGCGTCCTTTTTGCTGCAGCCCAGGACCCGGCGCGGGGCCATGCTGATGTTTTCCAGCACGCTCATATGGCTCCACAGGTTGAAGTGCTGGAACACCATCGCCAGGCGGGTGCGCAGGCGCTGTAGCTCGGCTTCGTCGGCCACGCGCATGCCGTGGCGGTCGCTGACCATACGGATCGGCTGGCCATCCAGGCTAATGGCGCCGTCATTGGGTTGTTCAAGAAAGTTGATGCAACGCAGGAAGGTACTTTTCCCCGAGCCGCTGGCGCCGATCAGGCTGATCACATCACCGCTTTTGGCCTTTAGCGAAACACCTTTGAGCACTTCATGGTCGCCATAGCTTTTATGCAGGCCTTCAACGGTCAGTTTGTACATGGGGCGTGCATCCTCAAGGCGATAGTAAATAGCCGCTGCGATAGGGCGTAAGGCCGGCGACATGGGCAATCACCATGCCGGCCGTGGCCATGCGCCTTAGCGAGCGGGCATACATCAGGCCGGCATGGCGGCAGTGAACGGGGGTGACGCGGTCGTGAATGGGGTCAATGACCTCGGCGACCAACTGCCCGGCCTCCAGGTATTCCCCTGGCAGCGCGTGGAACACAAGCAAGCCACCTAGCGGGGTTGCCACCGGTTCGACGGCAGCCAGCGGCGTGGCGGGGTAGGGCAAGTCGGGCAGCGGTGCAGGTTCGCCGCTGATGGCGCCAAATTGGATCAGATAGTCGATGATCGCCTGGCAATCGAGACTGGCCAGGCCGTGATTGACATCGCCCTGGCCGCGCAACTCCAGGGTCACGGAAAAACTGCCCTGGGGAATCTCGAAGCGCTCGCCAAAACGTTGCTGCAATTGCCACCAGAGCAGGGTGAAACACTCATCGAAGGATTGCCCCCCGGAATCGGTGGCCAGCAGGCAGGCTTCGGCGCCGATGTAACGGGCCAGCGGCTCGACCTGCGGCCAGGCCTCGGGGGTGGTGTAAAGGTGGGCGACGGCTTCGAAGTCGCAATGTAGGTCCAGCACCATATCGGCATCACAGGCCAGGCGTTGCAGCACCAGGCGCTGGGATTGCAGCTGCGTGGCCGGTACATGACGGTCGAGGGCCTGGCGCAGGCTGTCGCGGATCAGCGCGACGTTGCGCCTTGGATCATCCCCCAGCCGGCCCTCGACCTGATTGCCGACCTCGTCACTGAGGTCGACAAACAGGCGATTGAAATTCTGCCCGCTCTCCAGCTCGTAGCGGCCCAGGGGAATGTCCATCAGCACTTGCTCCAGGCCTACTGGATTGGCCACCGGCACCAGCACGATTTCGCTGCGCAGGCGGCCGGCTGCAGCCAGTTCCGCCAGGCGTACCTTCAAGTGCCAGGCCACCAGCATGCCGGGCAGTTCGTCGGCGTGCAGCGAGGATTGGATGTAGATTTTGCCTTCGGCCTGCTCTGGCCCGAAGTGAAAACTGTGAATCTGCCGTGCCGTGCCTGGCACGGGGGCGAGGAGGGGATGAATCTGTTGCCGCATAGGGGCTCCTTAATGGCTCGGCCCGAGAAAGGCCAGCCAGCGCCGCT
Source organism: Pseudomonas sp. DD1 (assembly GCF_044510355.1). NCBI lineage: Bacteria > Pseudomonadati > Pseudomonadota > Gammaproteobacteria > Pseudomonadales > Pseudomonadaceae > Pseudomonas > Pseudomonas sp. DD1. The sequence continues at coordinate 92,409 of NZ_MSAJ01000006.1, forward strand.
CCGCCAGACGAAACAGACCGACCAGGGCAAAGGTCACGGTCAGGTAGATCAGCGCAGCGATACCAAACGATTGGAAAGTCAGGAAGGTGGCCGAGTTGGCGTCCCGGGCGACTTTGAGGATGTCCGGGATCGTCGCGGTAAAGGCTACCGTCGTCGAGTGCAGCATCAGGATCACTTCATTACTGTAGTACGGCAATGAACGGCGCAGGGCCGACGGCATGATCACGTAGGCGTAGAGTTTCCAGCCGCTCAGGCCATAGGCTTTCGCCGCTTCGACCTCACCATGGGCCATGCTGCGGATGGCTCCGGCGAAGATTTCCGTGGTGTAGGCGCAGGTGTTGAGGGCAAAGGCCAGAAGGGTGCAGTTCATCGCGTCGCGAAAAAACGCATCCAGCAATGGTTGTGCGCGAACCGCAGCGAGGCTGTAGATACCGGTGTAGCAGATCAGCAGCTGGATATAGAGCGGTGTGCCGCGAAACAGGTAGGTGTAGAACTGCACCGGCCAACGGACCCAGCGCTTGGGCGAGACGCGGGCAATGGACAACGGGATCGACACCACGAAACCCATGCAGATAGAGGCCGTGAGCAGCCACATCGTCATGGCCAGGCCGCTCATATGGTTGCCATCGCTGTAGAGGAAAGGCCGCCAGTACTCCTGCAACAGTTCGATCATCGCACTGCCTCCCGTGAGCCGGCGGCGTAACGGGCTTCCAGCCTGCGCAGGACGAAGTTTGATGCGCTGGTAATGGCCAGGTAGATCAAGGCCGCCACCACCAGGAAAAAGAACAGTTGGTAGGTACTTTTGCCAGCATCCTGGGCAGCCTTGACCACGTCGGCCAGGCCGATGATCGACACCAGCGCCGTGGCCTTGAGCATCACCATCCAGTTATTGCCAATGCCCGGCAAAGCGAAGCGCATCATTTGCGGGAAGGTCACGTAGCGAAAGCGCTGCCCGCGCTTGAGGCCATAGGCCGTGGCGGCCTCGAGCTGGCCGCGGGGCACGGCGAGGATCGCGCCGCGAAAAGTCTCGGTGAAATACGCACCGTAGATAAAGCCCAGGGTAATCACCCCGGCGCCGAACGGGTTGATCTCGATGTATTCCCATTCCATGTAGTCGGTGAAGCTGGTCAGCCAGGTTTGCAGGCTGTAGAAAATCAACAGCATCAGCACCAGGTCCGGCACGCCGCGAATCAAGGTGGTGTACAGCTGCGCGGGAATGCGCAGCAGCGCCAGGCTCGACAACTTGGCGCTGGCGCCGATCAGTCCCAGCAGCACGCTGACGGCCAGGGACAGCACCGACAGCTTGATGGTCATCCAGGTGCCTTGCAGCAACAGCGGGCCAAACCCTTTCAAGCTGAACGCGCCAAGCCCGAGGGTCTGCAACAGGTCTTCAAACATGGGGTACGCCTTTGGCAATCGGTAGTGCGCCCACCCCTTGGAGCGGCGGGCGCCGCAGCGTTATTTGCCGCTGTACAGGTTCAGATCGCCGAAGTGTTTTTTCTGGATGGTGGCGTAGGTGCCATCATCGTGTAACGCTTTGATACCTTTATCCAGGAGGGCTTTCAGCTCTTTGTTACCTTTTGCGATGCCGACAGCCGTTTTGGAGGGCAGCATTTCGCTGTCTACGGGCTTGCTGACTTCATAGTCCGCCCCTTGTGGCGATTTCAGAAAGCCCAGTTCGGCCTGCAGCATGTCCTGGATCGACGCATCCAGGCGGCCCGAGGTCAGGTCGGCATAGACCTGATCCTGGTTCTGGTAGGCCTGGGTTTTCACTCCGGCCTTGTCCAGCACAGCCTTGGCGTAGGCTTCCTGGATGGTGCCTTGTTCATAGCCGACGGTCTTGCCCTTGAGAGAGGCCATGTCTTCGCTCAGGCCCGAGCCTTTCTTGAATACATAGGAGGTCGGCCCGGAAAACAGCTCGCTGGAGAAGTCGATGACCTTCTCGCGGGCCGGGGTCACGGTCATGGACGAAATCACACCGTCGAACTTCTTGGCTTTCAGGCCCGGGATCATGCCGTCAAAGTCACTTTCCACCCACTTGCACGTGACCTTCAGCTCCGCACAAATGGCATTGCCCAGGTCGATATCGAAGCCCACCAGGCTGCCGTCGGCGGCCTTGGATTCAAAGGGCGCGTAGGAAGGGTCCACACCAAAACGCAATTCTTTGTATTCCTTGGCCAAGGCGGTACCGGCGGCCATGCACAGTGCGAGTGCAGAAAGGGTCAGCAATGCTTTTTTCATTAGGTAATCCCTGGGAACCAAGATAAGCGCTTATGGCGCGATTAGGACTGTTACTGAACGGTGTCAGACGAATCGCAAGTAGCAATTTCTGCACCATAGTTCTGAATAGTCTTTTTAATTGGCGGGATTACACGAAGGGTAACGTAGGAAGCGCCCGATATCGGGCGCTAGAAATCTTCAGCACCATTGCAGTGCGGGCGGGTCGCCTACGTGGGTTTACTTTCCCGGAACCAGGGTCAGACGAGTCTTGCCATACACCTTTTCAAAGTTCTGTGGCTGCATCGGGAAGCTCAGGTATTGCGCCTTGAGCCACGGATCAATGCCATTGGCATAGTTCGGGCTGGCAGGGTTGCCGGATTGGCCGATCCCGCCTTGACCCATCATTGGTTCCACCTGGCCGAAATCGACAATCATGCGCAGGGCCTGGACTTGGCTGGTGGCGAAATCCTGCCCCCAACTGTAGGGCGCTGCGTTCAACGTACTGTGATCGCCGCCGGCTGCCAATGGGCCGCGAATCGTCTGCCCGCCGGTGTTTTTCCAGGTGTAGCTGTGCAGTTTGCCCCATTGCCAGGCCTTGTGATCTGCGCCCAACTGGCTGTCGCCGGCGGTGATTGCAGCAGCCAGGCTGCGGGCGAGAATCGCCGGCTTGTCTTCTTTGCCTGGGGTGCGGAGGTCGTCCCAGAACGGGCTGTCTTCACGCCCCAGCAGATGGTCGGCCTGGGCCGCGTAGGACAGGTTGGCGTTGCTGACAAAGGCTTTCCAGGTGGCGCTGGATTCCGGGCCCAGCTCGTCGAGGAAAATCTGCCTGGCGCTTTCCTGCAGGAACAGTTGGTAGATCGCGGCGTCGGCCGAGGTGGCTGCCAGCCGCCCGTCGAACGCCATCAGGCGGCCCAGGGCCTGCTGGGCCTTGGCCCGCTCTGCGGCAGGCAGGGCATCAATCGCCTGCTTCAGTGGCTGGGCCATGCCCGGCGCCTGGAACATGCTTTTGAGTTTGGCGGCGAACAGCGTGGTCTGGTCGTACTGCATGGCGATCACGCTGCGGCTGTCGTGCTTGCCGTTGCCGGCCAGTTGCGCCAGGCGTTCGCTGCGCTCCGGCGCGGCCCAGGAGTTGGACAGTTGCATGCCGTAGCCGTGGGGCACCGTGCGCTGGTTGGCCGTGCCGACCCAGCCCTGTGGCGGGTCCTGATCATAGGGGTGCAGCATCGCATCGGCGTAGCCATCCCAGTCAAAGCGCCCGTCCCAGCCCGGCGAGGGCAGCAGGCCTTCACCTTCGCGGCGGTTGGGGAAACGCCCGGTGACCTGCCAGCCGATATTGCTGGCGTCGGCAAATACCATGTTCAGGGCGATGGCCCGAATCTCGCGGCTGGCGTCCGAGGCTTTTTCCACATTCTGCGCCCGGGACAGGTCGAAAAACGCATCCAGGCTCTTGTCGTCCTTGAAACTGGCGGTTTGCAGGGCCAGGCCGTAACCGCTGGTCAGCGACTGGGCGCTGTTGAGCAACGGTCCGTGGCGGGTTTCGTACACCGCCTCGCGAATCGGCCGCTGGCCCTTGGCGAAGAAGGTTTCGTTACGCACGATTGTCGGCAGCCATTTGCCGTTGTGCTCGTAGTACAGCGCGCTGCCCTGGCGTTTGACCTTCTCCAGGAACAGGTCCTGGGTATCGCCGGACACCTGGCTCATGCTCCAGGCCACCTTGCCGTTGAAACCGGACAGCAAGGTAGGAATCCCGGCAATCGACACCCCGACCGCCTGGTATTTCGGCGCGCGGATTTGTACGAAATTCCACAGGGACGGCGCCTGCATAGGCGTAGACAGGTCGTTGGCCAACAGGCTGCGACCACTGCGGCTGCGTTGCGGGGCGATGGCCCAGTTGCTGGAGGTGGAAACCCCAAGGGTGTTAAGGCTGCCCAGGTGTTCGTTGATGCTGTTGAGCGTGGCAAGGCCGGGAATCTGCCCGAGATTGACGCCCTTGAGCTTGTCGGACTCCGCCACAGGCAGCGGTTCGTCCGGGTAGCTTGGGGTCAGCCAGGCGAGTTTGTCGGCGCCGACTTTTTGCGCCAGTACCAGGGCGGACAACTCTTCCTGCAGGTTGGCCGACTCACTGAAATTCAGCAGGCAAAACAACAGCGCCGAGTCCTCTGGCTTCCAGTACTCGGGCTTGTAGCCAGTCTGGGCCAGGTCCGTCGGCAGTTTGTCGCGGTAGCGGAACAGGTAGGCGTTGACGCCGCGGGCATACACTTCAAAGAAGCGCTTGAGGCGCGGCGACGAGGCGTTGTACAGCTCGCTGGCGCTTTTCTTCAGGTTGACGGCGCGCATGAAGCGGTCGACATCCAGCACGTCCGGACCGGACATCTCCGCCAGTCGGCCCTGAGCCAACAGGCGCAGGGTAACCATCTGGTTGATCCGGTCGCTGGCGTGCACATAACCGAGGGTGAACAGCGCGTCGTGGAAGGTACTGCTTTCAATCAGCGGCATGCCCTGGCTGTTACGCTGTACGGAAACATTCTGCGCCAGGCCCTTGAGCGGCTGCACGCCGGAAACGGGGGGCAGGGTGTCCTGGCTGTTCAGTGACTGGCAACCGGCCAGGCCCAAGGCACTGGCCACTGCCGCGGCAACGCCGAACCGGGGAAGAAAACGTGAGAGGGCTGGCGAGGCCATGGCAAAGCTCCTGCGGGGGGTAGCGTCAGTAAAGGCGCTACGTTAGTGAGCGCGGCGAACCGACGCAAGCGGGAGGCGATGCTAATTTTCAGGATTTGATTGAGCAGATGTGCGAGCTGTCGAGCTTTAGCCAGGCTGCGATAGGAACATCGCGCTGTATCTGGCAGCCCCAGCGCCTGCATCGCAGCCTCGCCGGGGCTCGACAGCTCCCACAGGGGGAGCGTGTATCAGGGTTTCGGCGGGTTGACCTTCTGCACCAGGTCATAGGCCCGCACTGTCGCCGGGCGTTCTTTGATCAGGTTGAACCAGCGATGCAGGTGGGGGAAGTCTTCCAGGCGCTGGCTCTGCCATTTGTGGGACACGATCCACGGGTAGATCGCCATATCGGCAATGCTGTAGGTCTCGCCGGCAACGAAGCTGCGGTCCGCCAGGCGCCGGTCGAGCACGCCATAGAGGCGCGCGGTTTCATCGACGTAGCGTTTGATCGCGTAGGGGATTTTTTCCGGGGCGAACTGGCTGAAATGGTGATTCTGCCCGGCCATCGGACCCAGGCCACCCATTTGCCAGAACAACCATTGCAGCACTTCCTGGCGACCGCGCAGGTCCTTGGGCAGGAACTGACCGGTTTTTTCCGCGAGGTACAGCAGGATGGCTCCGGATTCGAACAGCGAAATCGGCGCGCCACCGTCGCTCGGGTGCTGGTCGACAATGGCAGGAATGCGGTTGTTGGGAGCGATCTTCAGGAAGTCTGGCTTGAACTGGTCGCCCTGGCCAATGTTGATCGGGTGCACCTCGTAGGGCAGGCCGGCTTCTTCCAGGAACAACGAAATCTTGTGACCGTTGGGGGTGGTCCAGTAATACAGGTCGATCATGAAGCTCTCCAGGATTGGTGATGCTTGAACGGGCAGAACGCCCGCTGATGTGCCTGTAGGTATAGGTAGTGCTCAGCTACCGAAAATTCAATGAAATATTTGCGTCTAACGATAGAACTGTAGGAGCCGGCTTGCCGGCTCCTGCGGGACGCGTATCAGGCGCCGTGGCACTTCTTGAACTTCTTCTCGCTGCCGCATGGGCATGGATCGTTGCGGCCAACGTCCTTCAGGGCGTTGCGCACCGGTTCCTGGTGGGCATGGCCGCAGTTCGGGCCGTGGACATGACCATGGTCGTGATCGTGGTGATCGTGATCGTGGTTGCAGTCAGGACCATGGACATGGGGTTGCTGAGTCATTGGTGTCGCTCCGGAATAAAATCGCCGGGGATTATCTCGCCATTGCGCATCACGTGCACGTCGTTACCGATGAATAATCCGGTTTTCAGCTCACCTTCCAGGCGATAGGGGATGGGGCGGTGCGGATTTTTCAGCAGGTCGGCGATCTCCCGCACCTGTGGCCACAGGTTGGTGCGCACCGTGACCTTGAAAAATCCCCGGCCATGGGGCGGTATGGTCAGCCACTCGTTGGATTCGCCCTCGGTCAGCTCCACGTCAGCCAGGCTGATCTTATAGATCAGGCCGCGCACGGTGAGGTCCGAGTCGTCACGGTTATCCACGCGAAAGTGCAGCTTGAATTTCTGCTCCAGCAGCTTGGCCCGCACCAACTCGACCTTGACCAGATGGATCTGTGGCGGCGGCGTGTCATCGGCGAACCAGGACGCACAGCCCGAGAGGCCAACGGTCAATACCATTAAACAGCTGTAGGTTCGTAATCGGCTGACCATAACGCAATCCCTTGTAGGAGCCGGCTTGCCGGCGATGGTCGTCAACGATGACGAGGGTTGTGTGGTTTAGCGCGGTGTCCTTGGTTTTTACAGGTAACTGGAACAGCACTTCTTGAACTTCTGCCCACTGCCGCACAGGCAGGCATCATTACGCCCGGCCTTCACCTCCACCGTAGGATCAATAAAGTACCAACGCCCATCGTTCTGTACGAAAGACGACTGTTCGCGGTGGCTGTGTTCGCCGGTGCTGTCATGCCAGCGTGCGGTAAAAGTGACAAAGGCATGTTCCGGCTGCCCACCAAACACCTCGGAGCTTTCCACTTCCAGGCCGAGCCAGGTGCTTTGCGCGCTCCAGGCCCCTATGGCATCACGGTCGAGGCCGTTCTGTTGTGCCGGTAGCGTAGTGGCCACCAGATAATCCACCAGCCCCAGCACATAGGCGCTGTAGCGTGAGCGCATCAACGCGGTGGCGCACGGCGCGGGGTGGCCAGTGTGGTAGTGGCCGCAACAGGCATCCAGCAGGTTGCCGCTGCCGCAAGGGCAAATGGATGTACTCATGGTTACCACCAATACTTTCCGAAATTTTCCGGGTTGGCCCAGAACCGGGCATTCAGCCAGTCCGGCACTTGTTTGTATTCAAGCAGATCGTAGGTAAACAGCGTCAGTACCTGATTGTCGCGGCAAAACTGCTCATTGGTCTGCAGGGCCAGGGAGAAAAAGTCGGTGTCCTTCCAGCCGCAGGCGGCAAGGTCGGCGAGAACGGCGATGCGGCTGGCATTGAGGTTGCGCACGCCGCCCAGCAGCTCCAGACCTGCACGTTTTGACAGGTGCTCCAGGCAATCGACCACCAGGGCCAGGTCAAATCGCTGGGCGGCCACCTCAGGTGGCAATGGTCCAGGCCCGGCGACGCAGACCACGGTGTCAGGGTGCGCCTGCTGGAATGCCTCCAGCGCCGGGAAGTGGCCGGCGCCCAACACCAGCAGGCGTTTGGGGGCTTGGCGATCAAGCAGGGCAGCGAGTGCTTGCTGCGGAGTACGGGAAGAATTGCCGGCGGTCATCGAAGATCCTCACATCAGAACCTTCAAGACTAGCCTGCTTGAGCGTGCGGGCCTAGAGCGGGCGCTCGCCTGTCGACCGGAAAAAGCGGCCTCGTCCAATGAATACGGGGGTGTGGCCGGCTGGCGCAGATGAAAAGAGCGGTCTTTACTCCACCCATCGGCTTGCGGCCGATCCCCTCAGGAGAAATCAAATGAGCATCATGCGGACAGCTCTACCCTTGGTTCTGCTAACCGGAGTATTGACAGGTTGCGCAGGCTTGCAAAAAACCGACTGGCCCACCTGTGCCGCCCTCGGCGGCGTAACCGGGGCCGCGCTGGGCGCTACCGAAAGCTCTTCATGGGCTGGCGGTGGCGCATTGTTGATTGGCGGCATGGCCGGCGCCTATTGCTGGGTGCATGGCGACGGTGACGAAGACGCGGATGGCGTCCCGGACAGTCGCGACAAGTGCCCGGGCACCCCGAAGGGCGTGCAGGTGGATGCCAACGGCTGCCCGCCGGTACCTGAGGCGGTCGTCGTCGAGGAAGTGGTCGTGGTCCAGGAAGAGACCATCGTGATTCGTGATGTGCACTTCGAGTTCGATTCGGCCCGGCTGACGGCCGCCGACAAAACCAAGCTCGACACGGTTGCCACACGCCTGAAACAGGAAGCGCCGAGTGCGCAGTTGCGGGTCAGCGGGCACACCGACAGCGTCGGTAAAGATGCCTACAACCAGAAACTTTCGGAAAAACGCGCCCGTTCGGTGACCGAGTACCTGGTCAGCTCCGGCGTGCCCCGCAGTAACTTTGTGTCGGTGACGGGGGCCGGTGAGAGCCATCCGGTGGCCGACAACAAAACCGCCGACGGCCGCGCCCAGAACCGTCGCGTGGAAATTCAAATCAACCGCTAAGACATTTCTGATATGCCCCTGGGTGGTGCCAGGGGCATTTCTTACAGCTGTATCCGACGAATCTCGGCGATCTGGCCGCCAAGTCGCAGCCTTCTCAAGTTTTTTAATCCTTCACTGGCAAATCGCCTGTAGAACTCGTTACTGTGCGCCCAAAGAATAATGTGCAAGGGGGCGTAGGGCATGAAGCTGTTGCTAGGATTGGGGAAGTTGCTGGCGATGCTGTTCTGGACGGTTGTGCTGGTCAACCTGTTCAAACCGCTGACTAATCCATTTCATCTGTTGGTCAACCTGGTCGGCAGCCTGTTGTTGCTGGTCCATCTTCTGGAGTTGGTGTTATTCAACGCCAGCGTCAAACATCGTGCTCACCCCTGGCGTGACCGCCTGCTGATCCTGTTGCTGGGGATGTTCCATATAAAGAGCCTGCCTGCGCCTACGGCTAACCAAGACAACAAGGATGCCAATCATGCGTAAGGTTTTTCTCCTGGCCCTGCTGGTCAGCCCCATTGCCCTAGCCGAAAGCGTCAGTGTCGAGACCCACTCGCTGATGCGCTTGCCCAACAGCACCAGCGTGCTGCAGTTGGAGCGCCTGGAAGTGGCGGACTATGGCACCTTGTTGATTCCGGCCAATATCACCCAGGTTACTGTCGACGAATTGCACCTGGGCCGCGAAGCGCGGATTGCCATCGTGCCCAGCGCCTCGGCCCTGCAGTTGCAGGTGCGGCACGCGCAGTTGGAGCATGGCAGCCAAATCACCTCCCGTGGCGCGCCCGGCACCCATGAAAAACCGGCCCGGCCGGGGCGTGACCTGACCCTGCGGATCAATGGGTTGATTGCAGAAGAGCTGTCCGTCGATGCCCGTGGTGGCACCGGTGCCCAGGGTTACAGCGGCCTGGATGGTGCCAATGGCGAAGACCCTGGTTGCACCTGGGGTTCGGCCGGACGTGGCGCCAATGGTGACAACGGCGGCGACGGGCTGCCGGGGGCTGCGGGGGCGGCGGTGCGCATCGAGTTGCCGCGGGATTATCCGAGTGAGCAGATCAAGGTCTGGGTCGAGGGTGGTGCGGGTGGTTTACCGGGTGTGGCCGGCAAGCCGGGCAAGGGCGGGGCGTCCAAGGGCTGCCTGGTGTACCGCGCCGACGGCGGCGAGAAAGGCCGGCCGGGTCTGGAAGGCCAGGCGGGGCAGGCGGGGCCTGCCGGTACGGTGACCATCCAGCGGCTTTGAGCTATCGGCACTGGCCCATCGCGGGCAAGCCCGCTCCCACATTTTTGGGTATTCACAAATCAAAGTGTGGGAGCGGGCTTGCCCGCGATGAGGCACTGAGGAACAACCTCAGAACATCGGCCGAGCCGAAGCCACGCCCACCACCACCAACCCGACAATCAGATTGATCCCTACCAGCTTTCGGATTCTTCCCAGCACCTGCGCGCCCGTCGCCCAGTCCTCGGCCGCCACAGCCGTGCGCAGTTCAGGCAGTTGCAACGCCTGGATGCGGATAAACAGCGCGGTCATTACCACATACAAGCCCATCATCACTTGCACATAACGCGGCGCGGTTTCAAACCCGTTGAAGCGCAGTTGCAACAGGCCGACGCCACTGATCGGCAAGATCAGCACCGCGACCCAGACCCACACGAAAAAACGCTGAAACACATTCATCCACAATTTCAGCCGTGGAGGGCCGTCGAGCGCCGCCATTGCAGCCGGGCGCAGGATCATCCAGGCGAAAAACATACCGCCGACCCATACCAGGGCGGCCAATACATGCAGGGTGTAGGCAAGGCTAAACACGGTCATTGAGGTACTCCGTTCTGCGCGGGATTAATTAGCGGGGTATGATAGCGGCCGATCCGAACCACTGAAAATTTATCCAGCGTTTTTTGCGCCCGACTATCCATGATCAGCACTGAACTCAAAACCACGATCCAGGGCGCCTACTCGCGTTTTCTCGAAGCCAAGAGCTTGAAACCGCGCTACGGCCAGCGCCTGATGATCGCCGAAGTGGCCAAGGTCCTCGGGGATATCGACACCGACGACGAAGGCCGGCGCAGTGGCGACCCTGCGGTCGTGGCCGTCGAGGCCGGCACCGGTACCGGCAAGACTGTGGCCTACAGCCTGGCGGCGATTCCCACTGCCAAGGCCGCCGGCAAGCGCCTGGTGATTGCCACCGCCACCGTGGCCCTGCAAGAGCAGATCGTCTACAAAGACCTGCCGGACCTGATGCGCAACAGCGGCCTGAGCTTCACCTTCGCCCTGGCCAAGGGCCGTGGCCGCTATATGTGCCTGTCCAAGCTGGATGTGCTGTTGCAGGAAGGCCACGCGCAAACCGCCACGGCCTCGCTGTTCGAAGAAGAAGGCTTCAAGATCGAAGTCGATGAGGCCAGCCAGAAGCTGTTTACCAGCATGATCGAGAAGCTGGCCGGCAATAAGTGGGACGGCGACCGCGACAGCTGGCCCAACGCCCTTGAAGATGCCGACTGGGCGCGCCTGACTACCGATCATAGCCAGTGCACCAACCGGCACTGCCCCAACTTCGGCCAGTGCGCCTTCTACAAGGCCCGCGAAGGCATGGGCAAGGTCGACGTGATTGTCACCAACCACGACATGGTCCTGGCTGACCTGGCCCTGGGCGGCGGCGCCGTGCTGCCCGACCCGCGCGACACCCTCTACGTGTTCGACGAAGGCCATCACCTGCCCGACAAGGCCATCGGCCACTTTGCCCACTACACACGCCTGCGTTCCACCGCTGACTGGCTGGAAACCACCGCCAAGAACCTCACCAAGCTGCTGGCCCAGCATCCGCTGCCGGGCGACCTGGGCAAGTTGATCGAACAGGTGCCGGAGTTGGCGCGGGAGATCAAGACCCAGCAACAGTTCATGTTCAGCGCCTGCGAACAGGTGGCGGACTTCAAGCCCGGCGAAGACGTTGAAGGTCGCGAGCGGCCACGCCATCGCTTTGTCGGCGGGCTGATCCCCGAGCATATGCGCGAGATGGGCGTGGAGTTGAAGAAGGGCTTCTCACGCCTGACCGACCTGTTCACCCGCCTCACCGACCTGCTCAAGGAAGGCATGGACGGCGAGGTCAATATCGGCATCGCCAGCAACCAGGCCGAAGAGTGGTATCCGTTGTTTGGCAGCCTGTTGTCCCGTGCCCAGGGCAACTGGGAGTTGTGGACGGCCTTCACCGTTGAAGACCCGGAAGACAATCCTCCCATGGCCCGCTGGCTGACGCTGTCGGAGAGCGGTGCGCTGTTCGATATCGAGGTCAACGCCAGCCCGATCCTTGCCGCAGAAATGCTCCGGCGCAACCTGTGGAATGTGGCCTACGGCGCCCTGGTGACCTCGGCCACCCTGACGGCCCTGGGCACCTTCGACCGCTTCCGCATGCGCGCCGGCCTGCCGAAAAAAGCCGTCACTGCCGTGGTCCCCAGCCCGTTCCATCACGCTGACGCTGGCGTGCTGCGGGTGCCGGACCTCAAGGCCGACCCACGGGATGCGCCGGCCCACACCGCGGCAATCATTCGTGACCTGCCGTCGCTGGTGGAAGGCTCCAAGGGCACCCTGGTGCTGTTCTCGTCGCGTAAACAGATGCAGGACGTGTTCGACGGCCTCGACCGCGACTGGCGCAAACAGGTGTTTATCCAGGGCAACCTGTCGAAACAGGAAACCCTGAACAAGCACAAGGCGCGGGTTGATGGCGGGGACTCCAGCGTGCTGTTCGGCCTGGCGAGCTTTGCCGAAGGTGTCGACCTGCCCGGTGCCTACTGCGAGCACGTGGTGATCGCCAAGATCCCGTTCTCGGTGCCGGATGATCCGGTCGAGGCTGCGCTGGCCGAGTGGATCGAAGCCCGGGGCGGTAATCCGTTCATGGAGATCTCGGTTCCGGATGCCTCGTTGAAGCTGGTCCAGGCCTGTGGTCGCTTGCTGCGTACCGAAGAAGACCGGGGCACCATCACCTTGCTCGACCGCCGTCTGGTAACCCAGCGCTATGGCAAGGCGATTCTGAATGCCTTGCCGCCTTTCCGGCGCGAAATTTCTTAAGCCGCAGTGGGCGAATTCGCCCACTTCGTGGTCTATCTCATGTATGTCATCAGGCCATTCACCGGCCAATTGGGAGAACCTTGTTCGTATGATCCGCACGCTGCCTGCTCTTTTTGCCTTGTTGTTCGCTGCGCCATTGCTGGCCGCGCCGGCCGGGCAACAGACGCTGTTCAACTTTGTCCGGCCGGCCGATGTGGTCAAGGTGGCGACCCAGGACGCCAGCCTGCCGCAATACAACGCCGAGCAGACCCCGGAAGGCGAGGTGTTGCGCCGCATCACCTTCAACCCGGCGGCGGAACCGAGCCTGGTGCTCAGCCCGCAGAGTGGCGTGTGGGACTGGTCGCAATCGAGTGCCATGAGCCTGCGTATCCAGAGTGCGATGGACTGGGCGCTGACCTTGTACGTCAAGGTGCAGAGCAGCGACGGCAAGACCCTGGTCAGCCGGATTGATTTGCCGGCGGGACCTGCGCAAACGCTGCTGGTGCCACTGCAAGCCAATTCGCCCTTGAGCCAGGGTATGAAAGCCGGGCCGCCGATGCCGATCACCGTGGACGGTCAGCGCGTGATGCTGGCCGGCAGCGCTGGCGAGCTCGACCGCAGCCAGGTGGCCTCGGTCACGCTGTCGATGATCCAGCCGGCTGCGCCGCAAAGTATCCTGCTGGAGCGCTTTGGCGTGCAGGACAGCGAGCCGGTGCTCAAGGCTGCCTACAGTGAGTTGGTGGATGCCTACGGGCAGTCCAACCGCGCGCGCTGGCCGGAAAAGGTCAGCAGCGACGAGCAGTTGAAAGCCGCGGCCGCCAAGGAGCAGCAACAGCTCAAGGGCTGGCTTGCGGAGCGTGACAAGGCGGGCCTGGACAAGTTTGGCGGCTGGACCAAGGGCCCGGCCTTTGACGCCAGCGGCTTCTTCCGTACCGAAAAGCGTGATGGGCGCTGGTACCTGGTGACACCCCTGGGGCATCCGTTCTACTCCCTGGGCGTCAACACGGTGACCCCGGACAACAGCCAGACCTATGTCGCCGGCCGCGAATGGATGTTTGGCGCGTTGCCCAAGGCGGGTGAGCCCTTCGACAAGTATTACGGCAGTGGCGACAACCGTGGCGGCAATGGCGCGGATGTAGGGCGTGGCTTCAATGTGGGGCGCTGGTATGACTTCTACGGCGCCAACCTGCAACGCACCTATGGCCAGGCGTGCGACCCGGCAGCCCAGGCCCAGCCCTGCACAGCCCAGGGGTTTGACCAGGCGCGCTGGGTTAGCCACACCCTGGACCGCCTGCAGGCCTGGGGTTTCAACACCGTCGGCAACTGGAGCGCCCCGCAACTGGTTGGCGCGGATCGCGTGCCTTACACCTTGCCGCTGTCGATCATTGGCGACTACACCAGTATCAGCACCGGTATCGACTGGTGGGGCGGCATGCCCGATCCCTTCGACCCGCGCTTTGCCATGGCCACCGAGCGGGCGGTCGCGATTGCCACCCGTGACCATCGCGACGACCCCTGGTTGATCGGCTTCTTTGCCGATAACGAACTGGCGTGGGCCGGTCCTGGCAACGATGCGAAATCCCGCTATGCCCTGGCCTACGGCACCCTGCGCATGACCACCGATGTGCCGGCCAAGCGTGCGTTCCTCAAGCAGCTGCGCGATAAATACCGTAACGAAGATGGCCTGTCCAAAGCCTGGGGTATTCAATTGGCGGGCTGGGAGTTGATGGAAGATCCAGGCTTCGAGCCGCCCGTTCCCAACCCCGAGCACCCGGAAATCGAAGCTGATTTCCAGTACTTCCAGAAGACCTTCGCTGATGCCTACTTCAAGACCATCTCCGATGCGCTGAAATGGCATGCGCCCAACCAGTTGCTGCTGGGTGGGCGCTATGCGGTCAGCACCCCGGAAGCCGTGGCGTCCTGCGCCCAGTACTGTGATGTACTGAGCTTCAATATGTACACCCTCAAGCCCCAGGACGGTTATGACTTCGCCGCCCTGCGCGGGCTGGACAAGCCGGTCCTGATCAGCGAGTTCAACTTCGGCTCGACCGACCGTGGCCCGTTCTGGGGTGGCCTGACGCCCTTGGCCAGGGAGGAGGCGCGTGGCCCGGCCTACGCGACGTTCCTCAAGCAGGCCATGGCCGAGCCGTCGATTGTTGGCGTGCACTGGTTCCAGTACCTCGACCAGCCGGTGACCGGGCGATTGCTGGACGGTGAAAATGGCCATTTCGGCCTGGTGGGGATCACCGATGTGCCCTTCCAGGGTTTTGTCGACAGTGTGCGTAAAAGCAACCTGGCGGCGATCCAGCAATTGGGCCGCAAAGCTGAAAAAGCCAAGGTCGCCCAGGCTGCCACGGGTTCCCAAAGCCAGTAATGGCTGGAACAATGAACGCCATTTAACGCAGGACTTTTCCGAGGGGGATGCAGGTGCAGATTCAGGGTCATTACGAGCTTCAATTCGAAGCAGTGCGCGAAGCCTTCGCCGCGCTGTTTGACGACCCTCAGGAGCGTGGTGCGGCGCTGTGTGTACAGATTGGCGGGCAAACCGTCCTCGATCTGTGGGCCGGCACTGCCGACAAGGACGGTGCCGAGGCCTGGCACAGCGACACCATCGCCAACCTGTTCTCCTGCACCAAGACCTTCACCGCCGTCACCGCGCTGCAACTGGTAGCCGAGGGCAAATTGCAGTTGGACGCCCCGGTTGCCAACTACTGGCCGGAGTTCGCTGCGGCAGGTAAACACAACATCACCCTGCGCCAACTGCTTTGCCATAAGGCCGGGCTGCCCGCGTTGCGTGACATATTGCCTGCCGAGGCCCTGTACGACTGGCCCTTGATGACTACCGCCCTGGCCGCCGAAACCCCCTGGTGGACACCCGGCGAAGGCCATGGCTACGCGGCCATCACTTATGGCTGGCTGGTCGGTGAACTGCTGCGCCGCGCCGATGGGCGTGGGCCGGGGGAGTCGATTGTGGCGCGGGTTGCCCGGCCACTGGGCCTGGACTTCCATGTCGGGTTGGCGGACGAGGAATTTTATCGTGTCGCCCACATTGCCCGGAGCAAAGGCAATATGGGGGATGCGGCAGCCCAACGGTTGTTACAGGTCACCCTGCGTGAGCCCGAAGCAATGACTACCCGGGCGTTTACCAATCCGCCTTCTATACTAACCAGCACTAACAAGCCTGAATGGCGCCGCATGCAGCAGCCCGCGGCAAATGGTCATGGCAATGCGCGCAGTTTGGCCGGGTTTTATAGTGGTTTGTTGGACGGAAGTTTGTTGGAAGCCGATATGCTTGAACAACTGACCCGCGAGCACAGTGTTGGGCCGGATAAAACCTTATTGACGCAAACCCGCTTTGGCCTGGGTTGCATGTTGGACCAGCCAGACGTGCCCAACGCAACGTTCGGCCTTGGCCCACGTGCATTTGGGCATCCTGGGGCCGGTGGTTCCGTGGGCTTTGCCGATCCGGAACATGATGTAGCATTTGGTTTTGTGACCAATACACTGGGGCCGTATGTACTTATGGACCCGCGCGCACAAAAGTTGGTAAGAATATTGGCCGGTTGTCTGTAAATAGCTTGCTGTCTGGCGTTTTTTTGTTAAAAAGGCACCTACAAAAGACGCTGGAAAAGTATTGTTACTTTAAACTTCGTGAAGCGTCCGTTTAACGGGTCATTCAGACCCCTGTGTTTTCTCATTTTGTGGATATCTCATGTTATCGAACAAGTCCTTGGCTCTGGCGCTTTGCCTCACTATTACTGGCTGTGCACAAAACCCACAAAATGATGCGTCTGGCGAGCATTGGTGGTCATTCGGGTCCGACAAGGCGGCGGCCAAGGACGTTACCGCCAAGGCCGATGCCAAGGCGGCTGACGCCAAGGCTGACCTCAAGGCCGATCTGAAGGCGGCAACACCTGCTCCCGCTGCGGCGCCGGTAGTGGCCAAGGCTGAAAGCGACACCAAATGGTGGTGGCCGTTTGAAAGCAAGCCAAAACCCCTGAACAAAGTCGATGTGACCAACATCCCGATGCCAGACCCGAAAATCACCCAGGCCTGGTTGGATGACTACGAGCCACGCCTGCGCGCCGCGATCAAGGACAGCAACCTGCAACTGGAACGTCGCGACAACGTACTGGTGGTGATTGCCCCGGTCGATGGTTCGTACAACCCGAAGCGCCCGGCGATGTTGTTGCCGGTGACCCTGGGTCCGTTTACCCGTGTCGCCAAGGCCGTTGAAAAGGATCCGAAGACTGCCGTGCTGGTCCTGGGCCACATCGACACCGTGCAGAACCAGGCCCTGACCAAGGAGCGTGCCCAGTCCATTGCTTCGATCTTCAGCCTCAGCGGCCTGAAGCAGGACCGCCTGATGTTGCGTGGCATGGGCGACCTGATGCCCCGCGCCGCCAACGACAGCACCCAGGGCCGCGCCCTGAACCGTCGCATGGAAATCATGTTCACCCAGCGCACCACCATGCTGGCACTGCTGAGCAAGTACAACTCGCCAAACCCGCCGAAGCCTGAACTGGTAGCGGTACAGGACGTCGTTGCTCCTGCGCCGGTGGCCAAGAAAGCCGTGGCCGCGAAGAAAACCCCAGCCAAGAAGGCCGCCGCCAAGCCAGCCGCGAAAAAAGCCGCCGCCAAGCCGGCAGCCAAAAAGCCGGTGGCCGCCAAGGCAGCGGCACCTGCGAAAAAAGTAGCGGCAAACGACCAGGCGAAAAACTGAGCAGTTGAGCGAGAAGGATAAAGCCCCATGAACCAGGCATTGGCGGATATGCGCCGTGACTACACGCGGGACGGTTTGAGCGAGGCCCAGGCCCCGGACGAGCCGTTTGCCTTGTTCCACCAGTGGTTCAGCGATGCGGTCAAGACCGAGCAAGCGCCGGTGGAGGCCAACGCGATGACCCTGGCGACCGTGGACCAGGAGGGCCGGCCTCACTGCCGAGTGCTGCTGCTCAAGGGCCTGGATGCCCAGGGTTTTACCTTCTTTACCAACTACCAGAGCGCCAAGGGTCAGCAAATGGCAGCCCGCCCGTTTGCTGCCATGACCTTCTTCTGGCCGACCCTGGAGCGCCAGGTGCGCATCGAGGGGCGGGTGGTCAAGGTCACGCCTGAGGAATCGGATGCCTACTATCAGGTGCGCCCCCTGGGCAGCCGCATCGGTGCCTGGGCTTCCCCGCAAAGCCAGGTGATCCGTGATCGCCAGCAATTGCAGGACTTGCTCACGCTGACCGAACAGCGCTTCAGCGATACCCAGCCGGCGTGCCCGGAGCACTGGGGGGGTTACCGCCTGCTGCCGGAACGCATCGAGTTCTGGCAGGGCCGGGCGAGCCGCTTGCATGACCGCTTGAACTATCGCTTGCAGGGTACCGACTGGACCCGCGAGCGCCTGGCGCCCTGAGTGCGCCTTTAAACACCTGTAATCCATATGGGCGCTGTGGCCTGGAGTCAGGTGTTCCTGCCGAAGTCTCTACTCCGGGGCTTGTGGTGTGTATTGCCGTGCTGCGTCCTGCAGCCATTGTGGTAAATCCTTACGCTTGACCTTCTCTGCCTTGGCGCGGTCCAACTGTTGCAGCATAAAGTTGCGCTTGCGCTGATCGTCTCCAGCCAGGGACAGCGCCA
Source organism: Pseudomonas sp. DD1 (assembly GCF_044510355.1). Classification (NCBI taxonomy): domain Bacteria; kingdom Pseudomonadati; phylum Pseudomonadota; class Gammaproteobacteria; order Pseudomonadales; family Pseudomonadaceae; genus Pseudomonas; species Pseudomonas sp. DD1. The sequence goes on from NZ_MSAJ01000006.1 coordinate 110,606, forward strand.
GGTCGCGATCTACCCAGCGCTTGATCCGCCGGTAGAGCCACCAGTGGAAGTACAGGCCGGCGGCGGTGGTAGCTACAATGATGAAGTAGTCCATGAAATTCCTTGTCTGGGTGTAGGTGCTACCGTTTGTCGGTTTTTGCGGTACAGCCTGTCTGTACTGGGGCTGAATGAAAGCAATTTTCTCCGGGCCGTGCCGTGACAGGCGTCAAGCAGCGGAGTCTAATAAAGATATGTCCTTTGGAGTTGATGCTATGCGTAAGTCTGTTCTGCTGGTTGCCTGCTTTACCACCATGTCGTTGCTGCTGGGTGGCTGCGCCTCCAGTCTGACCGGCGACTCGTACTCCCGTGACGAAGCCCGTCGTGTGCAAAGCGTGCGCATGGGTACCATCGAATCCCTGCGTCCGGTCAAGATCGAAGGCACCAAGACCCCAATCGGCGGCGCAGCAGGCGCGGTCATCGGCGGTGTTGGCGGTAGCGCCATCGGTGGCGGTCGCGGCAGCATCGTGACTGCCGTTATCGGCGCCGTGGCGGGCGGCCTGCTGGGCTCGGCCACCGAAGAAGGCCTGACCCGTACCCAGGGCGTGGAAATCACCGTGCGCGAAGACGACGGCAGCATGCGCGCCTACGTCCAGGCGGTGCAGGAAAACGAAATCTTCCGCATCGGCGACCGGGTGCGCATCATGACTGTAGATGGGACCAGCCGCGTTACCCGCTAAGCGTCATACAGTAAAAGAAAAACCCCGACCGGGTGACTGGTCGGGGTTTTTTTCGGTTCGGCTAAGGATTTTCTTAATGTGATTTTTGATTTCGACCGGGCGCGTTAAACGTTGCAGGTAAGTTGGAAGTGATGAGCAGAGTCATCTATTGCTCTGCCGGCCAAGGTTTCTATAGCCGTTAGTTGAGCGGGGGCAGGTTGTAGACCTCCCAGCCATGTTGCTCGACTACAAACGCCTGGAGGTCAGTAACCTTATCGAAGGCTGCAATCAGATATCTCATGGTGCGAATCTTCTTTGTTCTTTTGGATTTTCGTAGAGAGGATTTGGCGAACACGCCCCCGACAGCAGGGGGCTGTCCTTGTTGTTGGCCATCCTGCCCACCTGGCCGTGACATCCGTTCTTGCAGACGGGGGTGCGACGTTAGGGGAGGCGCAGGAGAAAGAAGGTAGGAAGGTGCTGTAAGCGAGGGGGGAAGAGGCTGAAACAGCGCATGGGGGCAAGACAGGCCTGCCCCCACATGACGTGTTAAGCGTTGACTGTCACCTGCTTACGACTGGCCATCGCCGTCACGGCATAACCAATCAATGCCGCGAGGATCGAGCCGGTGAGAATGCCCATCCGGTCCATCCCGGCGTATTCGCTACTGCCCGGCAAGAACGCCAGTGAGCCGACAAACAGGCTCATGGTGAAGCCGATGCCACACAGGATGGCGACACCCATGACCTGGCCCCAATTGGCGCCGGTCGGTAGGGCGGCCAGCCCGGTTTTCACGGCGAGCCAGGTCAGGCCAAACACACCGACCGTCTTGCCCACCAGCAAACCTGCCGCGATACCCATCGGCACGTGGTGGGTGAAGCTTTCCAGATTGACCCCGGCCAGCGACACGCCAGCGTTGGCAAAGGCGAACAGCGGCAGGATGCCGTATGCCACCCACGGGTGCAGGGCGTGTTCCAGGCCGAGCAGGGGCGAGGGCTCGGCGTTCTTGGTGCGCAGCGGAATGCAGAACGCCAGGGTGACGCCGGCCAGGGTGGCGTGAACACCGCTCTTGAGCACGCAGACCCACAGGATCAAGCCGATGATCAGGTACGGCCCGAGCTTGACCACGCCCAGGCGGTTCATGGCGATCAACGCGACAAGGCAGGCGCCGGCGCCCGCCAGCGACGCGCTGGACAGTTCGCCGGAGTAGAAAATCGCAATGACGATGATGGCGCCCAGGTCATCAATGATCGCCAGGGTCATCAGGAACAGCTTCAGCGACACCGGTACACGCTTGCCCAGCAGTGCCAGCACGCCCAGGGCAAAGGCGATATCGGTGGCCATCGGGATGGCCCAGCCGCCGAGTGCCGCCGGGTTATCCTTGTTCAAGGCCCAGTAGATCAGCGCCGGCACCACCATGCCGCCGATGGCCGCAGCCCCTGGCAGCACAACCTGGGAAGGCTTGGACAAATGGCCATCGAGCAGCTCGCGCTTGACCTCCAGGCCGATCAGCAGGAAGAACAGGGCCATCAGGCCGTCGTTGATCCACAGTAGCGATGGCTTGGCGATTTGCAGGGCGCCGATCTGTACGGCGACGGGCACTTCAAGAAAGCTGCTGTAGAACGACGACAGCGGCGAGTTGTTGATGATCAGGGCCAAGGCGGCTGCAGCGATCAGTAACAGACCGCTGGCCGCTTCGAGCTGGAAGAAACGGGTAAACGTGCTACGCAGAGGCAAGGGACGCTCTCCAATCAAGGTTCAATAGGGGCGTACCCTAACCCGTACTGTTAGTTGTTAAAACAAAAGTTATATTCTTTTTTGTTATATAAAAGTGCGGTGCTAGGGATTGGCTCAAAGCCTAGCAATTCTGTATCGAATTAAGTCATGACTGTATCTGTGTGCAGTGTAGGAAACACCCTAAGATCAAGCCTGAAAATTTAATGGAACTTGAGCATGAGCGACCACCGTCAGTGGGCCCGAGAGGCCATTCGTATTATTGAAGCGGACTTCCAGCGCAGCGCCGACACCCACCTGATCCCACTGGCATTGCCGGGCTTGCCGGGGATCGAATTGTATTTCAAGGATGAGTCCAGCCACCCCACCGGTAGCCTTAAGCACCGCTTGGCCCGCTCCTTGTTCCTGTATGCGCTGTGCAACGGCTGGCTCAAGCCCGGCGCGCCGGTGATCGAGGCTTCCAGTGGCTCCACCGCGATTTCCGAAGCGTACTTCGCGCGCTTGCTGGGCCTGCCGTTTATTGCGGTGATGCCGGCCACCACGTCCCAGGAAAAAATTGCCCAGATCGCCTTCTATGGCGGCAAGAGCCACCTGGTGCAGGACCCCACGCAGATCTACGCCGAATCCGAGCGCCTGGCGCAGGAAAGCGGTGGGCACTTCATGGATCAGTTCACCTATGCCGAACGGGCTACCGACTGGCGGGCGAACAACAATATTGCCGAGTCGATCTTCCAGCAGTTGCGCTTCGAGCGGCATCCAGAGCCGAGCTGGCTGATTTCCAGCCCGGGTACCGGCGGTACCACGGCGACTCTGGGGCGCTACGTGCGTTACCGCCAGCATTGCACCCGAGTGTTGTGTGCCGACGCCGAGCGTTCAGTGTTCTTCGATTATTACCAGAGCGGTGATGCCAGCTTGCGCCTGGACTGCGGCTCACGGATCGAAGGCATTGGTCGGCCACGGGTGGAAGCGTCGTTCCTGCCCAAGGTGATTGATGCAATGGTCAAGGTGCCGGATGCCTTGTCGCTGGCCGCCATGCATTACCTGGCGCAGCGCTTGGGACGGCGGGTCGGGGGATCCAGCGGCACCAACCTGATCGGCGCGTTGATTGCTGCGCAGCAGATGCAGGCGGCGGGGGAGTCGGGGTCTATCGTGGCGATTCTGTGTGACGGTGGCGAGCGTTATGCCACGACCTACTATGACGATGCGTGGCTGGTTGGGCAGGGGTATGCGCTGGAAGAGTTGATCGACGCGGTTGCCGCCAGTGTCGAGCGTGGCGAGCCGTTGCCGGACAGCGTATTGCGCGCCAATATCTAAACTGCCTGGCGCATGACGATCACTGTGGGAGGCGGGCTTGCCCGCTCCCACAATGGAGCGCGTTTACTCAGGCTTCGATTCCGAGGATGTTGCGCGCCACGGCTTCGGCAATCCGAATCCCATCAACGCCTGCCGACAGGATCCCGCCGGCATAACCTGCGCCTTCACCCGCCGGGAACAGACCTTTCACATTCAAGCTCTGCATCGACGCGTCGCGGGTGATCCGCAGTGGCGACGAAGTGCGGGTTTCGATCCCGGTCAGGACTGCGTCATGCAGCGAGTAGCCCTTGATCTGCTTCTCAAAGGCCGGCAACGCTTCGCGGATGGCCTCGATGGCGAAGTCTGGCAAGGCCAGGGCCAAGTCGCCGAGGGCAACGCCTGGCTTGTAGGAAGGTTCCACGCTACCAATAGCGGTGGACGGCTTGCCAGCGATGAAATCACCCACCAGTTGCGCCGGTGCTTCGTAGTTGCTGCCGCCGAGGATGAACGCATGGGATTCCAGGCGCTCCTGTAACTCGATCCCGGCCAGCGGGCCGCCCGGATAGTCCACTTCCGGGGTGATACCGACCACGATCCCGGAGTTGGCATTGCGCTCGTTACGCGAGTACTGGCTCATGCCGTTGGTCACGACCCGATTTGGCTCGGAAGTGGCCGCCACCACCGTACCGCCCGGGCACATGCAGAAGCTGTACACCGAACGGCCGTTCTTGGCGTGGTGCACCAGCTTGTAGTCGGCCGCGCCCAGTTTTGGGTGCCCGGCATACTTGCCCAGGCGCGCGGCGTCGATCAGCGACTGCGGGTGTTCGATACGGAAACCCACCGAAAACGGCTTGGCTTCCATGTATACGCCACGGCCGTGGAGCATGCGGAAGGTGTCGCGGGCACTGTGGCCGAGGGCGAGGATCACGTGCCTGGAGAGGATCTGCTCGCCACCATCGACGACCACGCCATTTAACTGGCCGTCCTCGATCAGCACGTCGGTGACCCGCTGTTCGAAACGCACCTCACCGCCCAGGGCGATGATCTGCTGGCGCATGTTTTCTACCACGCCGGTCAGGCGGAAGGTGCCGATATGCGGTTTGCTGACGTAAAGGATTTCGTCTGGCGCGCCGGCCTTGACGAACTCGTGCAGCACCTTGCGCCCGTGGAACTTCGGATCCTTGATCTGACTGTAGAGCTTGCCGTCGGAAAAGGTCCCGGCGCCGCCCTCGCCGAACTGCACGTTGGACTCGGGGTTGAGTACGCTTTTGCGCCACAGGCCCCAGGTGTCCTTGGTGCGCTGGCGCACTTCGCGGCCACGCTCGAGGATGATCGGCTTGAAACCCATCTGCGCCAGCAACAGCCCGGCAAAAATCCCGCAAGGACCGAAACCGACCACAATCGGTCGCTCGCTCAGGTCGGCCGGCGCCTGGCCGACTACCTTGTAGCTGACATCCGGTGCGGCGTTGATATTGCGGTCGTCCGCGAACTTGAGCAGCAGGGCGGCTTCGCCCTTGACCTCAAGGTCGACGGTGTAGATGAAGCACAGCTCCGATGATTTCTTGCGCGCATCGTAGCTGCGTTTGAACAGGGTGAAATCGAGCAGATCATCACTGGCGATGCCCAAGCGCTGCACAATCGCAGGCCGCAGGTCTTCTTCGGGATGGTCGATGGGCAGCTTGAGTTCGGTGATTCGTAGCATGACAGGATCCGGTATGCGGCGTTTGGTAGGGCCGGCGGTTTTGCAAACCGGCGATTATAAGCTCCAACGGCGGTTTCCCGTCATGCTAAAACAGCGCAGGGCCGAATCAGTCGTCTCGCGAGCCGCCAAACGCCGCGCAGCCACGCTGTACCTGGCCGTTGATCCGAAGTTCGGCGCTCATGTGCTGCAGGCTGCCGCTGACGCTGTCGATGCAGCGCTGGGGCGCGACCCACAGTTCGATCTTCTGGCCGTTGGCTTCGGTGGTAAGGTTGAAACGGCCATCGCCCAGTTGCTCTTCCACATAAGGTACCGGCAGCGGTGGCTGGCCCTCGCGCTGCAGGACCATGCCCTTGTTGGTGACATTCAGCGCCCACGCGGGTTTGTGGCCGTTGGCGCGCAGGATCATGCGCTTGAAGTCCGGGTCGTCACAGGCCGAGGTCGAGCGTTCGACGCGGTACAACTGCTGCAGCTCCACCTGGCCCTGGGTGCCGCTGGCGACCCCGGAGAACTTGCCGCGCAAGTCGGCAAACAAGGCCCCTTGCTGGCCGGCCAGGGACGCCGCTTCCTGGAGGATGCTGGTGCCGCCGGTATCGTTGACCACGTAGTTGCGCTGGTCATGGCAGGGCTGGAACAGCAGTTTATCGCCGATGGCGGTCAACTCGCCCTGCATGCGGGTCAGGCCCGCCGTGGACGGCTTGGCCGGGTCGCGCTCAAACACCTGGCAGGCGGTGAACAGGGGCAGTAGGGCAAACAGAGCAAGGATACGGGCGGCACGCATTATCGGGTCTCCTGACAAGTGCCGCCACGTTACGCAGGCTGGCGCTGCATCACAAGTCGGTGATGGGCGAATAGGTTGCAGCATTTTAACGGAGCCTGAAATTAAGCCTTTTCCCGTGGATGTTACGGAAGCCTTATGCCAAGTTTAAGTTTTTCGAAAGGCGCATTCATATGAACATTCGATGGGCCCTTTTCGCCCTGGCCTGCGTGGCACCCCTGGCCTGGGCCGAGGTGCCGGCCAAGCTGTTCTATACCTCACAGACCGACTTCACCGATATCACCTTGACCCTGAAAAAAGCCCAAGCCCTCCACCCCGAGTTTATCGAGGTTGATGTGACGCTGACACCGCAGGCCCAGGAGCGCACGAAGGCGCTGTCCCAGGCGGCCATGCATAAACAGATGGCCCTGTACCTCAATGGCCGGCAGCTCAATACGGCGACGGTCCAGGGTGTGCTCGACGGTCCGAGCCTGAGGTTCTCCATCCCCCGCGATCAGTTGTTGGAGATGATGCCGTCGCTGATCAAGTGATCAGCCGACGATGTAAGTCTGCCCGGTCTGTAAGCCTTCCACACTCTTGGCGTAGGCCAAAGCTACATCTGCCGCAGGCACCGGCTTGAAGCCCCGGAAATAAGGCGCATAGCTACCCATGGCCTCCAGCAGTACGTTGGGGCTGACCGAGTTGATCCGCAGGCCCCGTGGCAGTTCAATTGCCGCCGCTTTGACGAAAGCATCAATGGCGCCATTGACCAGCGCCGCCGAGGTGCCGGTGCGGATCGGGTCGCGGTTGAGGATGCCGCTGGTGAAGGTGAAGGACGCACCGTCGTTGGCAAATTCGCGGCCGATCAGCAGCAGGTTGACCTGGCCCATCAGTTTGTCTTGCAGGCCGAGGTCGAAGTGGCTGGCGTCCATTTCGCCCAGGGGCACAAAGTTGACGCTGCCGGCGGCGCACACCAGGGCGTCGAACTTGCCGGTTTGTGCAAACAGTCGGCGGATCGAAGCGCTGTCGCTGATATCGACGTGAAAGTCGCCGCTCGTGCGACCAATGCTGATCACTTCATGGCGCTGGGACAGTTCGGCCTTGACCGCTGAGCCCACCGTGCCGCTGGCGCCAATCAACAGGATTTTCATGTGTCGTTCCTCTAGAGGTTCAGGTGAGCCTTGAGTCTAGAGTGGTTTTTTCTGCGGATAAGCGCACTAATAGGCAACCTTTGGTTTTCAAATGGAAACAATCCATGAGCGAGATGGATGATCTGGCGGCGTTTGCGGTGTTGATCGAAGCCGGCAGTTTTACCCTGGCCGCCCAGCAACTGGGGTGCAGCAAGGGCCAGTTGTCCAAGCGCATCAGCCAGTTGGAGGCGCAGTTTTCGGTGGTGTTGCTGCATCGCACCACCCGCCGTTTAAGCCTCACTGCCGCCGGCGCGGCGCTGTTACCCCAGGCCCAGGCATTGGTAATCCAGGTCGACCGCGCGCGTCAGGCATTGGCGCGGCTCAAGGACGATGTGGCAGGGCCGGTGCGTATGACCGTTCCGGTTTCCCTGGGTGAAACCTTCTTCGATGGTCTGTTGCTGGAGTTTTCCCGGCAGTACCCGCAAGTACAGATCGAGCTGGATCTGAACAACAATTATCGTGACCTGGCGCGGGACGGTTTTGATCTGGCAGTACGCTCGGCGGTGGCCAACGATGAAAGGCTGGTCGCCAGGCCGCTGTTGGCCTGGCATGAAATGACCTGCGCCAGCCCGGCCTATCTGGAGCAACACGGGGAACCGCTGACACCGGCGGAGCTGGTCGGCCACCGTTGCTTGCTCAACAGCCACTACAGTGGTCGCGAAGAGTGGCTGTATCACCAGCAACACGAATTGCTGCGGGTCCGGGTGGATGGCACGTTTGCCTCCAACCACTACAACCTGCTGAAAAAGGCTGCGTTGGTGGGTGCCGGCATCGCACGGCTGCCCTCCTATCTGTTGCAGATGGAATTGGCTGACGGCCGGCTGCGTTGGCTCCTGCGTGATTATCAGACTCGTAGCCAGCCGATGTACCTGGTCCACCCCTATCAGGGCGGGTTGCCACGCCGTACCCAAGTACTGGCCGATTACCTGGTGGGCTGGTTCAAACGCAATGGCGAGGCACTGGACCGGCTTTAGCGCCAGCGCCGGGCAATCCAGTGATCTATGGACACCCGTCCTGGCCCCTTGGCCATCAACAGCAGCAGCAAGGCGATCCAGGTGCCGTGGGTCGGGTAGGCGTCGGGGTAGACAAACAACTGGATCACCAGGGTCATACCCAACAAGGCCAGGGCCGAAAAGCGCGTGGCCAGCCCCAGCAGAATCAGGACCGGGAAAAAATGCTCGGCGAACGTAGCCAGGTACGCCGCCACTTCTGCGGGCACAAACGGTACGTGGTATTCACTTTTAAACAACGGCACGGTGGAGTTGGCCAACTGCGGCACACCCAGTTCGAAGGTGCCGTCTATCAGGTCGACGGCAAAGCCCTGGACCTTGGTCTGGCCGGACTTCCAGAACACCGCCGCCATGGAAAAGCGTGCAATAAGGGCGATCAGGCTGTAGGGGATGTTCCCGAAGGTTTGGGTGGCGCGTGCAATCAGGCGCGTAGCGGCAGTGTTCATGGTTGTACCTTGATATGGGTGATGGCGCGGTGGTTGATCAGCAGTCCCAGGCAGTGGTGCAGGTCAAATTCGCTCGCTGCGTCGAGGGCGTACGCCACCGCCATTTCCAGGGGCCAATCGTTGGCCAGGCTGTTGATAAACGTCACGCAGCCGCTGTCGATGCCGAATACCTCGACTTCCAGGCCGTTGCGCAGGATCAACGCGCTTTGCTCCTGCCAGGGGTTGAGGCTGGCGACGGTGTCGGTGGTTTGATGCGCGGCCCATAACGCCACCACGGCATAGTTCGACTGCAGGGTGCTGACGCTGGGGTGCAGGTGCAGGCGTACGTTGCCCAGGCTGGGCAACTGTTGCAGTTGGTCGATGACGGCCTGGGGCTCGGCGACGGGTGTGTCGGCGGCGTGATAGGCGTTGATCCGCAAGTGCTCCAGTCGCGCGACGTCCGCCAGGTAAGGCACGCTGGCGGCGGGGGCGAAGCCCTGGATAAAGGCGGCGAGGTCGCTGCCGTACTCGTTGAGCAGCGGGCTGGTGGGTGGATAGGCCTGGACATACAACCCGGCCATGGCGCGGAAAAACCCATCGCCCACCAGTTGCCGGGTTACTGGGTAACTGTCGGCCAGGGCGCTGATTAACGAATTGTGGACGTTGTTGCGATACACCGCAAAACGGCTGGCGGGATCGGCGCCGTTGTGGCTGAACAAACCCTCCGGGCATGGCTGGCCCGGCGCCAACAGGGCCTTTGCAAACTGTTCGAGCACATTCATGGGCGCACCGCCGCAGCCAGCAAGTAGCGCTCGGCTTGCCGGGCTTCGGCGTGCAATACGCTGAAGGCCGGTACATCGTTGTCGCGCTCGATCAGCGTCGCAACCGGCCCGGTACGTTGCAAGGCCTGCTGATACAACTGCCAGACGGCGTTGTCGATGGGCGCGCCGTGATCATCAATCAGCAGGCGATCACCAAGGCTGTCGCTGTCTTCGGCAAAGCCTGCCAGATGAATCTCGCCCACCGCGTGCAAAGGCAACGCATCGAGGTAGGCCAACGGATCCTGCTGATGATTGATGCAGGACACATACACATTGTTTACGTCCAGCAACAAGCCGCAGTCGGTGCGCCGGATGACCTCGCGGATAAAGTCGGTTTCATCCAGGGTGGAGCGTTGGAACTGCAGGTAGGTCGACGGATTCTCCAGCAACATAGGCCGCTTGAGGGTGGTTTGTACCTGGTCCACGTGTTCGCACACTCGCATGAGAGTTGCGTCGTCATAGGCCAGGGGCAGCAGATCGTTGAGAAACACCGGGCCGTGGCTGGACCAGGCCAGGTGTTCGGAAAAGGATTGGGGTTGATAGCGCTCGATCAGTACCGCCAGGCGCGCCAGGTGGGCCTGGCTCAGCGGGCCTTCGCCGCCGATGGACAGGCCGACGCCATGCAGCGACAGCGGATACTGCTCGCGGATCAAGCCCAGGTAGTGATGAAAAGGCCCGCCGGCCACCATGTAGTTTTCGGCGTGGACTTCAAAAAAACCAATATCGGGCAGGGTGGCGAGCACTGTATGCCAGTGTTCGCTCTTGAGCCCCAGCCCGGCCCGGCACGCAAGGCCGGGTGCCTGAGCCTGGGCGACATCAGGCAGGGATGAAAGCGTCATCGTCAGTACTCAGGCAGGGGTGATTCAGGACTTGGCCTTGAAGGCTTCCAGTTGGCCAAAACCTGTCGGCGAGGTTTGGCTTTCCATCTTCACGCAGGTGCCTTCAGGGACCAGGTTCCAGGCGTTGGCCTGGTAGTCGGTTTTCGAGGTGCCCGCACAGGTAGTGCCGGGGCCTGCGGCGCAGTCATTCTTGCCTTTGAGGGCGACGCCGAAGCATTTTTCCATCTTCGCGTCGTCGGCATGGGCGACAGTGGTCAGGGTGCTCAGGCTCAAGGCCGACCCCAGGGCGAGGACGAGGGTGGCGGCGGACAGCGAACGGGTGGTCATGGTGTTTCTCCAGCAGTGAGGTGGGTAAGCAAGCGTTTGTGCTTGCATACCCCACTAGAGAAAGGGGGGAGGGGATCGTTACAGGTGGTTCGAAGAAAAGTTAAAACAATGCAAATTCTACGGTTCACACAAAGCAAATGTGGGAGCGGGTTTGCTCGCGATAGAGGTGTGTCAGCCAAACCATCCGGCACCGACACACCGCCTTCGCGGGCAAGCCCGCTCCCACATTCAGACCCTAGCCGCCGAGGTAAGCCTCGCGCACTTTCGGGTCGGTCAGCAGTTGTTCGCCGCTGCCCTGCATCACTACCCGGCCGTTTTCCAACACATAGGCGCGGTCGGCAATTTTCAGTGCCTGGTTGGCGTTCTGTTCCACCAGGAACACCGTCACACCGTCCTTGCGCAGTTGCTCGATGATGTCGAAGATCTGCTGGATGATGATCGGGGCCAGGCCCAGGGACGGCTCATCCAACAGCAGCAGCTTGGGCTTGCTCATCAGCGCACGGCCGATGGCAAGCATTTGCTGTTCGCCACCGGACATGGTGCCGCCGCGCTGGCTGAAGCGCTCCTTGAGCCGAGGGAACAGGTGCAGCACCTTGTCCATCTGCTCCTGGTAGTCGCCCTTGTCGGTAAAGAACCCGCCCATGGCCAGGTTCTCTTCCACGGTCAGGCGGGCAAACACCCGACGGCCTTCCGGGACCACGGCAATGCTCTTGCGCATGATCGCCGCAGAGTGCTGGCCCACCAGTTCCTCACCCATATAGCGGATGCTGCCGCTGTGCGCCTGGGGCGAGCCGCACAAGGTCATCAGCAAGGTGGATTTGCCGGCACCGTTGGCACCGATCAGGGTGACGATCTCGCCCTGGCGCACTTCCACGTTGACCTCGTGCAGGGCCTGGATCTTGCCGTAGAAAGTGGAAACGTTTTCGAATTGCAGCATTTACGCTTCCCCCAAATAGGCTTTGATCACTTCCGGGTTGTCGCGGATCTGCTCCGGCGTCCCGTTGGCCAATGGCGTGCCCTGGTTGATCACGACGATATGGTCGGAAATGCTCATGACCAGTTTCATGTCGTGTTCGATCAGCAGCACGGTGGCGTTGTTTTCTTCACGCAGCACACCGATCAACGCCTTGAGGTCTTCGGTTTCCTTGGGGTTGAGGCCGGCAGCCGGTTCGTCGAGCATCAGGATCCGCGGGCGGGTCATCATGCAGCGGGCGATTTCCAGGCGCCGTTGCTGACCGTAGGCCAGGGTGCCGGCCGGGCGGTTGGCAAACTCGGTCAGGTTGACCTTGTCCAGCCAGTACGCGGCGTACTCCATGGCCTCGCGCTCGCTCTTGCGGAACGCCGGGGTCTTGAACAGGCCCGCGAAGAAATTGGTGTTCAGGTGCCGGTGTTGGGCGATCAGCAGATTTTCCACGGCGGTCATGTCCTTGAACAACCGCACGTTCTGGAAGGTCCGCACCACGCCCTTGCGGGCGATCTCGTGACCGGCCAGGCCCTGGATCGGCTGGCCGTCCAGCAGGATGCTGCCACCGGCCGGTTTGTAGAAACCGGTCAGGCAGTTGAACACCGTGGTCTTGCCGGCGCCGTTGGGGCCGATCAACGCGACCACTTGTTTCTCTTTGACGGTCAGGGCGACGCCATTGACCGCCAGCAAGCCGCCGAAGCGCATGCTCAGGTTTTCGACTTTCAGGATCTCGCGGCTCATTTGCGCAGCTCCATATGTGGACGTTGCATGGGCAGCAGGCCTTGAGGGCGCCAGATCATCATCAGCACCATCATGGCGCCGAACATCAACATGCGGTACTCACTGAATTCACGCATCAGTTCCGGCAGCAGGATCATCACGATGGCCGCAAGGATCACGCCCAACTGCGAGCCCATGCCACCCAACACCACGATGGCGAGGATGATTGCCGACTCGATGAAGGTGAACGATTCCGGTGTCACCAGACCTTGGCGAGCGGCAAAGAAGCTACCGGCAAAACCGGCGAACGCGGCACCCAGGGTGAAGGCCGAGAGCTTGATGATGGTCGGGTTCAGGCCCAGCGCGCGGCAGGCGATTTCGTCTTCACGCAGCGCTTCCCAGGCACGCCCGATCGGCATGCGCAGCAGGCGGTTGATCACGAACAGCGCGGCCAGGGCCAGCAACAGGGCGACCAGGTACAGGAACACCACCTTGCTCACGGGGTTGTAGGCAATCCCGAAGTACTCGTGGAAGGTCTGCATGCCTTCGGCAGCGGAGCGATCAAACGACAAGCCGAAGAACGTTGGCTTGGGAATGCTGCTGATGCCGTTGGGACCGCCGGTGATATCGGTGAGGTTACGCAGGAACAGGCGGATGATCTCACCAAAGCCCAGGGTCACGATGGCCAGGTAGTCACCGCGCAGGCGCAACACCGGGAAGCCCAGCAGGAAGCCGAAGGTGGCCGCCGCCATGCCGGCCAGTGGCAGGCAGATCCAGAAGCTCCAGCCCAGGTAGTGCGAGAGCAGCGCGTAGGTGTAGGCACCCACGGCGTAGAAGCCCACATAACCCAGGTCGAGCAGGCCGGCGAGGCCCACCACGATGTTCAGGCCCAGGCCCAGCAGCACGTAGATCAGGATCAGGGTGGCGATATCCACCGCACCACGGGAGCCGAAGAATGGCCAGATCAACGCGGCCACGATCAGGCCGATGATGATGTAGCGCTGGGTGCGCGGCAGGGTCAGGAACTGGCTGACCTTGGGCGAGACCAGCGGGCCACGTTTGGACTTGAGCAGCGCACCGACCTGCTGAGTGAACAGCACCCGCAGGAACATCAGCACCGAGCACAGGGCAATGATGGTCAGGGTGACTGGCCCGGTGCCGTGTACTTCAAGGTTGATCCCGACAATGCTCAGCTTGAGCCCGAGTACCGGAAAGGCCACGGCCCATACCAGCAAGGCGCTGAAAAACGCCGATTTAAGATATCTGCTCATACTTTCTCAACCTCCGGACGGCCCAGGATGCCGGTCGGCCGGAATAACAGCACCAGAACCAATAGACCGAATGCCACCACGTCCTTGTACTGGTCGCCGAAGATATCGGCACCAAAGGCTTCGGCCACACCCAGCACCAGCCCGCCGAGCATCGCGCCCGGAATACTGCCGATGCCGCCGAGGACCGCCGCAGTGAAGGCTTTGAGCCCCACCAGGAAGCCGGCGTTGGGGTTGATCACGCCATACTGCATGCTCAGCAACACGGCAGCGACGGCGGCCAGTGCGGCGCCGATGACGAAGGTCAGGGCAATGATGTTGTTGGTGTTGATACCCAGCAGGTTGGCCATCTTGATGTCTTCGGCGCAGGCCCGGCAGGCGCGCCCCAGACGGGAGCGGGAGATGAACAGGGTCAGGCCCAGCATGGCCACCAGGGTGACGACGAAGACCAGGACCTGCATGTAGGAAATCAGCACTTCTTCTGCACCACCTGGACCGAAGGAAAAGCTCCCCGGGATCAGGTTGGGAATGGACTTGTCCTTGGAGTCCTGGGACAGCAATACGGTGTTCTGCAGGAAAATCGACATGCCGATGGCGGAAATCAACGGGATCAGGCGGTTGCTGCCACGCAAGGGGCGGTATGCAACACGTTCGATACTGTAGCCGTAGGCACTGGTTACGACGATTGACGCAAGGAACGCGGCAGTCATTAACAGCGGCAGGGAGTGGATACCCATCATGGCCAGCCCGGCAATGGCAATGAACGCCACGTAGGAGCCAATCATGTACACCTCGCCGTGGGCGAAGTTGATCATTCCAATGATGCCGTAAACCATTGTGTAGCCAATGGCTATCAAGGCATAGGTGCTGCCAATGGTCAGGCCATTAACCAGCTGTTGGAAAAAATGATAGATCTCAGGCATTACAGCGCTCCTAAAAACCCGATACGCATTTCACTGGTGGAGTCATCTTCCTGCTCGGTGCTGTGTTCTGTGAGCACATTTGCACAAAGCATTTGCCAGCGAACCGCTGGTGACGGTTTTAAGATTTTCAGGTGAACCAGCGCCCGGATCGCGGGTGCGTGGCCCATAAACCTCGTAAAACAAAACCCACTGCTTGCACAGTGGGCTTGTTGTCCAGTAACGCCTGGCTTACTGAGGGGAAACTTCGGTTTTTGGTTGACCGAAGTGCCATTCGTAGACCACGAACTTGAAGTCTTTCAGGTCGCCGTTCTTATCGAAGCTCAGGTCGCCGGTCGGGGTCTTGAAGGTACCCGCGTGGATGGCCTCGGCCACTTTGGTGGTGTCTTCGCTTTTGGCAGCTGCGATGCCGCCCGCGATGATTTCAACCGCCGAGTAGGCTGGGAACACGAACGGACCGCTTGGGTCTTTGCCGTCAGCCTTGAGTGCGTCGACGATGGCCTTGTTCGCAGGGTCGGCGTCGAAGGATTTCGGCAGGGTGACCAGCAGGCCTTCGGAGGCTTTCTGGGCGATTTGCGAGATGGAGTCGTTGCCCACGCCTTCCGGGCCCATGAACTTGGCTTTCAGGCCTTTTTCCTGGGATTGGCGCAGGATCAGACCCAGTTCTGGGTGGTAGCCGCCGTAGTAGACGAAGTCGACGTTGGCTTGCTTGAGCTTCTGGATAATCGAGGAGAAGTCCTTGTCACCGGCGTTCAGGCCTTCGAACACAGCAACCTTGGTGCCTTTGCTCTCGAGGGTCTGCTTAACGGCGGTGGCGATGCCTTCACCGTATTGTTGCTTGTCGTGCAGGACTGCAACGACCTTCGGCTTGACGTGGTCGGCGATGTAGTTGCCGGCCGCTGGGCCCTGGGCGCTGTCCAGGCCGATGGTACGGAAGATCAGCTTGTAGCCACGGGAGGTGATTTCCGGGCTGGTAGCCGCCGGAGTGATCATGATCACGCCTTCGTCTTCGTAGATGTCGGTTGCAGGTTGAGTGGAGCTGGAGCAGAGGTGGCCGACCACGAACTTGACGCCGTCGTTGACCACTTTGTTGGCGACGGCAACGGCTTGTTTAGGGTCGCAAGCGTCGTCGTATTCCTTGGCCTCAAGCATTTTGCCATCGACACCGCCCTTGGCGTTGATGTCCTTGATGGCTTGCTTGGCGCCCATGAACTGCATATCGCCGTATTGGGTCACAGGGCCGGTTTTAGGGCCGGCAATACCGATCTTGATGGTGTCAGCTGCGAACGAATGGCCGGCAACCCCAGCCAGGACCATAGCGGCAAACAGTTTGGAAATCTGCTTAGTAGCCTTATTCATAGTGCTCCACTCTTACTGTTGTATTTTTTATAGTTCTAGCGGCCTTGTGGGCTACAGAACCGGATCAGATATCTCGGATATCCCCCGGCAGCGGCCTGGCAACTGTACCGGTACAGTGTAGAGCGCCGGTTGATCGCTTGAAAAGCTGGCTGCTGGGGGCAAACGCCGGGTATGTCGCTTAAATGAAAGAAAAAGACAGAATAGCGGCGGGTGCTTGCCAGAGTCTCGGGCAATCCTTGGCGTTCCTGACACTTTCAATCGGTGCCTCAATTGCAACTGGGTTTTTCTGGGGAAGCCTCGACGGTATGATTGCGCCGATTTTTTCCTCAGGTGAGTTCCCATGACGCAAGAACCTAGCACCCTCTATGCCAAGCTGCTCGGCGAAACCGCGGAAATTTCCTGGAAGGAGCTCGAACCGTTCTTTGCCAAGGGTGCCCTATTGTGGGTCGACGCTGGCCTGGATTTGATCGAAGCGGCCGAGGGAATGGCCGAGGACAACCGTGACAAAGTGGCCGCCTGGCTGGCCTCCGGGAGCCTTGGCGAAGTGTCTGCGACGCGGGCATTGGACCTGGTGGAGCGTGATCCGAGCTTGTGGGCTGTGGTGGTTTCACCGTGGATTCTGATCCAGGAAAGGGCATCGAACTAAACGCGCGCACCAAAATAGTGCGAGTTGCGCGCCATTAAAAGTGTGTAGCGGAGTAACCGCTTTGCCCATGATGGCAACTGGCCGTGAAGAAAGGTCACAGGCGAGGGTGACGTAAACGTCAGGGGAACAGTTTTGCGGGGCGCGGATGGCCTGGGGAATTGTTTCTTGGTGTGGCAAGGTTAGGGATATTTGTTGCCGGTTAGACCGCTATCGCAGCCAAGCCAGCTCCCACATCCAGCCGCATTCCAAGAGTGGAACTCGGTCAACTGGGGGAGCGGGCTTGCTCGCGATGGGCGCGCCTCGGTCTAGGCGGTCTTGCCCGTATGGTTGTTCAGCGAGATCACCTTGGTCTTGCCAATCCGGTGACGATAAATCTCACGCAGGTACTTGATCGCCTTCTTCACGCAATCGCGCGACAGGCGAATGTCGTTGATCGAGACAAACTTCTCTTTGTCGTTGATCAGCTCGCGGTACTTCTTCTCATACATCGGCTTGATCGCGTACCAGTTGGTATCGAGGATCTTCGCCGGGTTCTCGAATTCGTTGAGTAACTCGTCGATACGGTCCTCGTCGAAGTCTTCATGGATGATGAAGTCCAGGATCGAGTTGTCCAGGGTCTCGTCGAAACGGTACGGGTTGCGTGCAAAGCAGCGCTTGATAAAGGCCACGATCAACGTCAGGAAGTCATCCGACAGGCAGGGGCTCTTGGCGATCAGGGTGGTCAACGACAGGTTGGCCGAAGCACCGATCACCAGGGCGTAGCGCTTGAGGGTGGTGTTGGGGAACAGGCTGTTGAGGTGGGTCTTGAGCCGGTTCAGGTCCATATAGGACAGTTTGTAGTCCTTGGGCAGGGAGACGATGGACACCACCGACGAGCAGTTCTTGAAGAAGTGCAGGTCATGCAGGGCCGCTGCGTCATAGCCGGAGTTCTTGTACTGCTCCAGGGATGCCTTGTAGCGCTTGGATTCGATCGGCAACAGGCTGATGCCTTCGATGGCCTGGGTGACTTTATTGAAGTGGGGCAGGTCGATGGAGCGGAAGAACAAATCGTCGATGTTCAGGCGCTGCGGCTCTTTTTCAAACACCTTGAACTTGTCGTTGCTCGGCGCCGGGGTTTCCGGGACTACCGACTCGGCGTAGGCAATTGCCACCGGCCCGGCCAGGCTCATGAACAGGTCGTTGGCGTCCAGGCGAATGGTTTCACCGATGTCGATGCCGGCGCGGCGGAAATAGTTCTGGTCATAGTCGGTCGTCACCGCCTGAGCCGTCAGGATGTTGAAGATCTGCTGTGAGATGTATTGGTTGGCGTGTTTTTCCATGGCATTGACGTCAATGTTCTGGATGTTGCCGTCGTCGCTTTCTTCGGCGTAACGCATGATGTCGTTGGAGATCAGCATCATCGCGTTCCACGGGCGGATACGGCCTTTGACACTGGCCTCGCTGCTGTCTTCATTGTCGAAGTTGTACGAGAAATCCCATTCCTCCGACAGGTACTTGCACAGCAGCCGACCGGCGTTGATATGCAGCGCCTCGGACATTTCGCTGCGGTGATCGGAGATGTTCGGCAGCACGCAGATCCCGCTGGTGAAAATCGGCTCGAACACAAAGGCATGGCCGCTCTTGCTGTCATGCTCGTCGGCAGGTTTGGTGTCGAAGGTCTTGTTCATGTACGAGTGTTGCTGGGCCAGGCCAAACTCCGAGGCCATGCCCGAGCCGGTGCCGCCGCCGGCGCTGAAGATCGAGAAGTACAGGCGCGACTGGTTGGCCTTGATCCCGCAGGAGTCGATCAGGTACGAATGGATCATCTTCCAGTCAGGGCTGGAAAAACGCTGGGTGTCTTTGTTGAGGATGATCTTGGCCAGGTACTGGCCGAGGATCGGTGCGTTACCGGCGCCACCGGCATGCACTTCCGACAGGTCCATGATTTTCATTTTGCTGTAGTCGCGCAAAAAGCCGCTTTTCTCGCCCTTGCGCGAGAAACGGATGCGTCCGGCGATGTCTTTGTCCAGGTCGCCGAGCATCACCAGCGGCTCGACCAGAAACACCGGCTTGCTGGCCTTGCTGGCGCCCAGGCGCAAGTTGTTACGGATCCACTGGGCTGGGCTGTAGCCCTTTTCAACGTAGGATTTGTCTTCGGTGCTGAACTCGTTCAGATAAAACTTGCGGGCGTTGTACACCAGTTCCGCCACATCCAGGGCGATGTTGGAACCACAGCGCCCCAGGCCGATCAGGCAGACCGAGGGAAACTCCTGCTCACTGTGCAGCTCGCTGTCACCGTCAAGGTGCGGCGGGCGCGGGAACACCATGTCGCGCAGGCCATCGAGGTTGTCGAGGATGCGGTCGGTGTTGGTTTCGGTGAAGTACAGGTATTGCTGGGTGCCCAGCGCACGTTGACTGGTCAATGACTTTGAACCTGAGGGTTTTTCCGCAGGCGCTGTCAGCAACACGTCGGATACCGCGGTAACAGGATTATTTTTAGAAGTCATTGTGCGCCATGTGCCTGGACGGATGGCCGGAAAACATCAAAGAGCCATCACCGAGTGAGAGTTCGCGACTTTACCCGATAGGGTTTAACCCTAGGTTTTCTAGGGAAAAGCTACGTTGGACTCTCATGAATCGGCCGTTCGTCGGCGTTCTTTAATCAAATACTGGCGATTTGCCCTGATGCTGGCGTTTCAGCGAATAGGGCGGACTACCGAAGAACCCGTCGATGAACCCTTGGCGCTGGTCGTGTCCTTGCTGCCCGCCAGGCCCGGCGGGTTGCGTTGGTCAAGTGCCTTGATCACGGCACTGATTTCACTGGCCGGCACCGCTGCACTGAGCAGGTAACCCTGCACGTAATCGCAGCCATGTTTGATCAACAGCTCCAGTTGCTGCTGGGTTTCCACGCCTTCGGTAATGACTTGCAGGTGCAGGGTGTGGGCCATGCCGATGATCGCCTGGACAATCTCCATATCGGTGGTGGACTTGGGAATGTCCTGGATAAAGGAGCGGTCGATCTTCAGCGTGTTAAGGGGCAGGCGTTTGAGGTAGGAGAGGGAGGAGTAGCCAGTGCCGAAGTCGTCGATGGACAGCGCCACACCCAGCGCGCGAATTTGCCGCAGCAGGATCAGGGTGCTGCTGATGTTGCCCATCAAGGCATTTTCGGTCACCTCCAGCTCCAGGCGGCTGGCGGCGATGCCACTGCTGCGCAAGGCGTATTCGATTTCATCTGCCAGTTCGTCACGGGCCAGGTTCAGGGCCGAACAATTCACGGCCATGACCAGCTCCGGGTGCCCCTGGTCCGTCAGCCAACCCAGGTCGGCACAGGCCTGGCGCAGCACCCAGTTGTCCAGCTCGGCGATCAGGCCGTTGTTTTCGGCGATGCCGATAAACCGTTCGGGCGCCAGTAGCCCATGTTGCGGGTGTTGCCAACGCACCAGGGCTTCGAGGCGGGTGACCTTGCCTTTGTGCAGGTCCAGAATCGGTTGGTAGTGCAGGACCAGTTCCTTTTGGTTGCGCAATGCACTGCGCAATTCCTCTTCCAACTGCAGTTCGAGAAAGGCTCGGGTTTTCAGGTTGGAGCTGAAGAAGTTCAAGCTGTTGCGCCCGCCATCCTTGGATTGATACAGCGCCAGGTCGGCGGTTTTCAGCAGTTCCTCGCAGGTGGTCCCGTCCTCGGGAAACACGCTGATACCGATGCTGGTGGTCATCACCATGCGCCGGCCAGCCAGCTCGATGGGCTCTTTCATTTTCTGCATGATGCGCTGGGCCATGTGCCGCGCTTCGTCGCGATGATGGATGTTGATCAGGATGCAGAATTCATCGCCGCCAAAGCGCGCCACTACATCATTGTGACTGCGTATCGAACTCTTGATATGGCCGGCCAGGACTGTCAGCAGCTCATCGCCGGCATCATGGCCGAGGCTGTCGTTGATCCGCTTGAAGTGGTCGATGTCGAGGAAGATCACCGCCAGCATGCCCTCGGCCTGGGCTTTCTGCGCGAGGTTTTCGGCGAAGATCTGGTTGAAGCCCCGGCGATTGAGCAGGCTGGTCAGGGCGTCGTAGTGGGCCACTTGCTGCAGGGATGCGCGCGCCTGGTCCAGTTCGGTCAGCAGGGCATTGACCCGACGCAGGTCGCGTTCCTTGTGCTGCAGTTTCTTGTCGGCGAGGGCCGCGCTGATGCTGCTGCCGATGACCAACAACGTGATGACGGCCACCGACAGGCCCAGTTGCGTCGGGTTGTTGTCGATGGGCAATGCCGGCACGGCCCCGGTGGGCAGCAGCAATTGCATGGCTGCCATACCGGTGAAGTGCATGCTGATAATGCCGGCGCCGAGCACCAGGCTGGCAGCGTACTTGAGCAGTTGGTGGAACATTCCACTGCCATTGCGCAGGTAGCGGGACAACAGCAAGGCGGCCAGGCTGGCGCCAATGGCAATGGCCACCGACAACCCGAACAGCCCGCTGGAAAAATACACCTGGGCCTCGGAGCGCATGGCGGCCATGCCCACGTAGTGCATCAGGGCGATGCCCAGGCCCATGCAGGTGGCCGCCGTCAGGTACTGATGAAAACGCATTCGGGCATGACTGAGGGTTTGCAGGGCGAACAACGAAGCGATCAACGCGATCGCCAATGAAGCCAGCGTCAGGAACCATTCGTAATGGATAGTGATGGGCGCCTGGAGCGCCAGCATGCTGATGAAGTGCGTCGACCAGATCCCGCCGGCCAGGCAACCGGCGCCGATCCAGCGCCAATGGCGTTTTGCCGTCAGGTTATCAACGTGGCCGACACGCTCGGCCATGTCCAGGGTGCCAAAACTCGCGGCGCAGGCAACCAGGTACGCCAGTAGCACCAGGAAGGGGTTATGGGTGCAATTAAGTAATAAATACCCGCTCTCGGGAAGCGGGGTAAAAAAATGCAGACCCAGCCATTCCATAGCACGTCCCGTTGCAGAGTCATCTCGTGTCACTGCGCGTGGCGATGACCTATGGAATCGAGTATAGAAGGCTCAGCGGAAGCGCAAGCTGTAATGGCATTTTGATTGCTTTGATTTTGGCATGCTCGCCATAGCCAATGGTGCTAAGCACTGATGGGCAGCTCGAACTCGTAAGGCGGTTGCTCCAGCGGCGCCAGGCCGAATGCGGCGCGGGCGGCGTCGCAATCGACGTTCACTTCACCCTGGCTCCACGAGGCCTCGAATTCCCGGCACACGCTGGAACGCTGCTCGTAGATCGAACAACGGGTGCCGCTGCCCACTTCGCCCTCCAGGCTGCAACAGCGTGCCGGTTTCTGGTCGGTGCCGATCATCGCCACCCGGCTGGGGTTGATCTGTACCACCAGTTCATCGGGCACGGTGCCGCCTGATGAGGCGCATTCGCCCCAAAAGAAAGACACGCGAAAGTGTGAACAGCAGGCACCGCAATTCAGACACGGACTGGCATCGGACATGGCACGTCATCAATAAGAGGTAAGGGGGAGCTGCGGAAGGCTCGCTATTCTATGCCTGCCAAGGCGCTTGGGAAGGGGGGCGCGTGCTTATTTTTTTAGCGGGAAAATCTGGCTGTCCTGGATGAAATTACGCCCTATCAGCTTTACGAATCATTACAGACAACCGCGCCGCGCCTGACTAGATTGCAGGTTCCGGGCAGGATGCGTCGGCATCGAGCCTCTATAACAATAAAAGAGACGGACCCATGCAGAACTCGACCCAAGCGGCGAATGCCTGGCGCATTCTGTTCCTGCTGTTCCTGGCCAACCTGTTCAACTTCTTTGATCGCACGATCCCGGCGATCATCATCGAGCCGATCCGCATGGAATGGCACCTCAGTGACTTCCAGCTCGGCATCATCGGCACTGCATTCACCATCGTCTATGCGATTGCCGGCTTGCCCCTGGGGCGCCTGGCCGATACCGGCTCGCGCAGCAAGCTGATGGGCTGGGGCCTGGCGAGTTGGAGCGCGCTGACGGCGGTCAACGGCATGGTTGGCAGCTTCTGGACCTTTCTGCTGGTGCGCATGGGTATCGGCATTGGTGAAGCCAGTTACGCGCCGGCCGCCAACTCGTTGATCGGCGACCTGTTCCCGGCTCACCGCCGCGCCCGGGCCATGGGGATTTTCATGCTGGGCCTGCCCCTGGGCCTGTTGCTGGCGTTCTTCACCATCGGTGCGATGGTCAAGGCGTTCGACAGCTGGCGTGCGCCGTTCTTTATTGCGGCCATCCCGGGGCTGATCCTTGCGGTGTTCATGTTCTACATCAAGGAGCCCAAGCGCGGCGCCGCCGAAACCGTGCAAGTCTCCCAAGAGAAAGTCGACCGGCCGATCCGTCGCGTGCTCGCGGTGCCGACCTTTCTGTGGCTGGTGCTGGCGGGGCTGTGCTTTAACTTTGCGACCTATGCCTGCAACTCGTTCCTGGTGCCGATGCTGCAACGTTACTTCCTCATGCCCCTGCAGGAAGCGGCCGTGGCGACCGGGGTGATTGTCGGCGTGACCGGTCTGTTCGGCCTGACCTTGGGCGGCCTGGTGGCGGACAAGATTCACCAGCGCATTGCCAACGGCCGCTTACTGTTTGCCGCTTTCAGTCTGATTATCTCCACCGTATGCACTGCCTGGGCCCTGCATGCGGGGCGCATCGAGATCGGGGTGTTTGTCGCGGTGTTCAGTGTGGGCTGGTTGTTTGCCTATAACTTCTACACCTGCGTGTACACGGCGATCCAGGATGTGGTGGAGCCGCGCCTGCGGGCCACGGCCATGGCGCTGTTTTTCGCCGGCCTGTATCTGCTGGGGGGTGGCATGGGACCGGTGGTGGTGGGCGCGCTGTCTGATCACTTTGCCCATGCGGCAATGTACGCGGCGGGTGCCGAGCAAATGACCGAGGCGTTCAAGGCGGTGGGGCTGCATGATGCCATGTACCTGATTCCGGTGGCGTTGTTCCTGACCATGCTGTTTCTGTTCCAGGCTTCGCGGTGTTTTGTGCGCGATGCCAAGCGGATGAAGGATGGATTGGGGAGGGTTGAGGTGCCGGCGGCGGCTACTGCTTGAAACCGAGGTGACGCCAGCGCAGCATAGGTATCTACATAACTCTTTTATCTGGTGTTTATTGGGTTTGTGTACATATCCGTTGCTGCGGTAACGGCGGCTATTGGTTCCGCCCTTACGGCGGGTCACTTTCGAAGAGCGCGAAAGTAACCAAAGCGCTTTTGCCCCACCACTCGGTGCCTCGCCTAGGCTCGGCATGCCCGCAGCCAGGCATTGCTCCGTGGGCCCGCCGCGATCGGCCATCCATGGCCGTGTCGCGGCTACCCCGGCATCCATGCCGGGGTGCCCACTGCGCAATACCTGCCTGCGGCCATCGTGGTTTAACGGGGCGCCTGAGATCAAGATCAAAAGCAGAGCAACAGCAAAGCAAGAGCGCGAAGCCGCATTCCCCTGTGGGAGCTGGCTTGCCTGCGATAACGGTGTCTCAGCCAATACATTTATCGACTGATACACCGCCTTCGCAGGCAAGCCAGCTCCCACAGGTATATGCGTACGCCTTGACGATCAGGTCGGCTCTAAGGCCGCCTCGCTTTGCTTGTGATCTTGATCTGAGGCGCCCCGTTAAACCACGCTGGCCGTCATCCGATATTGATTTGGGGGGTAAACCGGCAGGACACCCATAAAAAAGGCCCGCATTGCGCGGGCCTTTTTGTTCATCAGGGCAGGGCGCGGATCAACCGGCGACCAACACCCGAATCGCCTCCAACCGCAGCGCCGCCTTGTCGAGCATGGCCAGGCCTTGCTCGCGCTGTTGGCGCAGGGCAACCAGTTCGCTGTCGCGTACGGTCGGGTTGACGGCTTGCAGGGCGGTCAGGCGCGCCAGCTCTTCGTCGGTGTCTGCCGCCAGGCGACGTTGCGCCTCGGCCACACGTTCGGCGTGGCGCGGGGCGATTTTCTCTTCGCCGGCGTTGATCCGTGGCGTCAGCTGATCGCGCTGGGCCTGCACGAACTTGTTGGCGCTGGCCCGTGGCACGCTTTCCAACTGGTCGTTGAGGGTGGTGAAGGACACCCGGCCCGACAAGTCATTACCATTGGCATCCAGCAGGCAGCGCAGAGCCGCCGGGGGCAGGTAGCGACCCAGTTGCAGCGAACGCGGTGCCACCACTTCACTGACATAGAGCAGTTCCAGCAACACAGTGCCCGGCTTCAGCGCCTTGTTCTTGATCAGCGCCACTGCGGTGTTGCCCATGGAACCGGATAGCACCAGGTCCATGCCGCCCTGGACCATCGGGTGCTCCCAGGTAATGAACTGCATGTCTTCGCGAGACAGCGCCTGGTTGCGGTCGTAAGTGATGGTCACGCCTTCGTCGTCGCCGAGGGGGAAGCTGGCGTCGAGCATTTTTTCGCTGGGCTTGAGGATCAGCGCGTTTTCCGAATGGTCTTCGCTGTCGATGCCGAACGCGTCGAACAGGGTTTCCATGTAGATCGGCAGGGTGAACTGATCGTCTTGCTCCAGGATGTCCTCGACCAGCGCATCACCTTCGCCAGCGCCGCCGGAGTTGAGCTCCAGCAAACGGTCGCGGCCGGTGTGCAGCTCGGCTTCGAGGCGCTCGCGCTCGGTGCGGGCTTCGTCGATCAGGGCTTGCCATTCGCCGTCGTCGGCATTTTCCAGCAGCGGCAGCAGGCGCGGGCCGAACTGGTGCTGCAAGGCGTTGCCGGTCGGGCAGGTATTAAGGAAGGCATTCAAGGCTTCGTGGTACCACTGGAACAGCCGCTCTTGCGGGCTGGTTTCCAGGTACGGCACGTGCAGCTCGATCACATGCTTCTGGCCGATCCGGTCCAGACGCCCGATGCGCTGCTCCAGCAAGTCCGGGTGCGATGGCAGGTCGAACAGCACCAGATGGTGGGCGAACTGGAAGTTGCGGCCTTCACTGCCGATTTCCGAACAGATCAGCACCTGGGCGCCGAACTCTTCATCCGCGAAGTAGGCGGCGGCACGGTCCCGTTCGAGGATGTTCATGCCCTCGTGGAACACCGTGGCCGGGATGCCTGAACGCACGCGCAGGGCGTCTTCCAGGTCCATGGCGGTTTCGGCGTGGGCGCAGATCACCAGGACTTTGGTGCGCTTGAGCATTTTCAGCTGGTCGATCAGCCACTCGACGCGCGGGTCGAAGCGCCACCAGCGGTTTTCTTCTTCTATATCCGGTTGCGACTGGAAGCTGACTTCCGGGTACAGCTCGGCATGCTCGCCCAGCGGCAGTTCCAGGTACTCGTCCGGGCACGGCAGCGGGTAGGCGTGCAACTTGCGTTCGGGGAAGCCTTGTACGGCGGCGCGGGTGTTACGGAACAGCACGCGGCCGGTGCCGTGGCGGTCCAGCAGCTCACGCACCAGGCGCGCACTGGCTTCGGTGTCGCCATCGTTGACGGCAGCCAGCAGTGCTTCGCCTTCGTTGCCGAGGAAGCCCTGGATAGTCTTGTGCGCGGCCGGCGAGAGGCGACCCTTGTCCATCAGTTCCTGGACGGCTTCGGCGACCGGGCGGTAGTTCTCGCTCTCGGCGCGGAAGGCTTTGACGTCATGGAAACGGTTCGGGTCCAGCAGGCGCAGACGGGCGAAGTGGCTGTCCTGGCCCAGTTGTTCCGGGGTTGCGGTCAGCAGCAGCACGCCGGGAATGGTCTCGGCCAGTTGCTCGACCAGTTGGTATTCAGCGCTGGCCTTTTCTTCGTGCCAGACCAGGTGGTGGGCTTCGTCGACCACCATCAAGTCCCAGCCGGCGGCAAACAGTGCGTCCTGGGCTTTTTCGTCGTCCACCAGCCATTCCAGGGCCACCAGCGCGAGCTGGGTGTCTTCGAACGGGTTGCTGGCATCGCTTTCGATAAAACGTTCTTCGTCGAACAGCGCGACCTGCAGGTTGAAACGCCGGCGCATTTCCACCAGCCATTGGTGCTGGAGGTTTTCCGGGACCAGGATCAGCACGCGATTGGCGCGCCCGGACAGCAGTTGGCGATGGATCACCAGGCCGGCTTCGATGGTCTTGCCCAGGCCCACTTCGTCGGCCAGCAGCACCCGTGGCGCGATCCGGTCAGCCACTTCACGGGCAATGTGCAGTTGGTGCGCAATCGGCTGCGCACGCACGCCGCCCAGGCCCCAGAGCGAGGACTGCAACTGGCGGCTGGTGTGTTCCAGGGTGTGGTAGCGCAGGGAGAACCAGGCCAGCGGGTCGATCTGGCCGGCGAACAGACGGTCGCTGGCGAGGCGGAACTGGATGAAGTTCGACAGTTGGGTTTCCGGCAGGGTGACCTGCTCGTTCTGCCCATTGAGGCCGTGGTAGACCAGCAGGCCGTCGACATCGTCGACCTCGCGCACGGTCATCTTCCAGCCTTCGAAGTGGGTGATGGTGTCACCCGGCGAGAACCTCACGCGAGTGAGGGGCGCATTCCGTAGCGCATACTGGCGGGTGTCGCCAGTGGCCGGATAGAGCACGGTCAACAAGCGGCCGTCCTGTGCCAGAACGGTGCCTAACCCCAGCTCTGCTTCGCTGTCACTAATCCAGCGTTGCCCCGGTTGATACTGCTGCGCCATGCTGCCTGACTCCCGCCGTGAAAAAGCCGACTATTCTAACGGAACAAGGCCCCCAGCCAAAGGACTCTGACAAAAACTACTCCGCTTGCCGGAGTGAAAGAGGGCGATTCGACGGGTGGCAGGGCACTGGCGACTGACGACTGGGTCACAAGTTGGCAGCCCCAGGCTCAAGTTGCTGGTACAGCAGCCGACAGCCTGCTGACAGGAGACCAATAATTATGCTGCCACCGATCTTGCCCTTGAGTGTTGTGCCGGTTACGTCACAACTCGACCCCGTGCGCCCCAAACCCGATATCCCGCCGGTGGTGCCTGCGCAGGCGAGTTCCAATGAAAGCACCATTGACCTCAAGCACCGCGACGCCGAGCAATCGACCCTGATGCTGCGCGAGGAACAACGACGCCAGCAGGAACAGCAAAAACGCCGGCGCGAGGCCGACGAAGATCCCGAGCAGCACCTGGCCGTTCCTGGTGACGAACTGAATGCCGATAACACCGTGCCGGTCGCGCCGCTGATCGAGGATGCACCCCGCCAGGGGTTGTGGGTGGACGTCGAGGTTTGACCCCTGGGCGGGCCAGGACGCATTATTGAGTCAATCCAGCCACCACGTAAGCCATGCCATGAGTGACGACAAGCTGATCGACCTGACTGCCGAACGCGCCAAACGGGTCCACGATCTCAATGACAAGCGCCTGAATGACGTGCGCCAGGCGTTCGAGCAGGCCATGCCGCTGGGCAAGGCGAAGAAAAAGTCGAAAAACAAACCGAAAAAGCGCTGAAATGCCCTGAATCTATTGATTCAGGTCAGTTATCTCCCTTCTTTACGCCCCGTTGCGGGCGACATTGATCCCCGTCAATTTCTGCCCCCGACTTCTTGGTTAACTTAGCCCTATCGCAACAGGGCAAGAGCAGGAGGCCGGTCATGTTTTTCGATAATGTGGTTTTTGCCGGGGTGCTGACTGTCGGCCTCATGGTGCTGTTTTTTGTAGGGTTTGGATTTTTTATCTGGAAAGACGCGAACAAGCGTAAAAAACCATAGGTTTTTCCGGGTTACATGAGCACGCAAGGCATTTTGGGCGACTTCGGTCGCCCTTTTTTTTGCCCGATATTTAGCTCCCTAGCCACAAAAGCACAAAAAAAGGCGTGACCCTCGCAGGTCACGCCTTTTTTAATTGCGTTGTCGGTTAACTGCCCAACGCCGTGGACGCCAGCCAGAACAAGCCGGCCGACAGGCTCACTGTGGCTGGCAGGGTCAGGATCCAGGCCATCAGGATGGTCTTCACGGTGCCGCCTTGCAGGCCGCTCTTGTTCGCGACCATGGTCCCGGCCACGCCCGACGACAGCACGTGGGTGGTGGACACCGGCAGGGCGAAGATATTGGCAAAGCCAATCATGGTGGCGGTGGTGATTTGCGCCGACATGCCCTGGGCATAGGTCATGCCCTGCTTGCCGATCTTCTCGCCAATCGTCAGTACCACGCGCTTCCAGCCCACCATGGTGCCCAGGCCAAGGGCCAGGGCCACGGCGAGGATTACCCAGAACGGTGCGTATTCGGTGGTGGCGGTCAGGTCTTTGCGCAGTTTTTCCAGGTCCGACTTCTCGCGGGAATCAAGGCCTGGCAGCTTGCCGACTTTCTTCGCGGTGTCGTCCAGGCACAACAGGTAGCGACGGACCTCAATGCGCTGGTCGGAGGTCAAGGAATGGTAGTCAGAGACACCCTTCAATGTGCCGAGGAGGGCGTTGATGGTTGGCTCGGTCTGTTGCGGGTTGCAACGGAACTTGCCTGGCAGGTCGTCTCTGACACTTTTGCCCAGGGCAAGGAATTCGCCGAGGGTTTCGTGGTTGCGCTGGTAGAACTGGTTGAGGTGCAGGGTGGCGTCGCGGGTTCGCTCGATCTGGTAAGTAGTGCTGCCCAGATCGAGTACAAACTGCGCGGGCACGATACCGATCAGCACCAGCATGATCAGGCCAATACCTTTCTGACCGTCGTTGGAGCCATGCACGAAACTCACGGCCATCGCGGAGATCACCAGTACCAGGCGGTTCCAGAACGGCGGGTGTTTCTTGTCGTCGAGCTTGCGGCGCTGGTCCGGTGTCTTGTGCATCTTGGACAGCGGACGCCACCATTTAAGGCCAATCAACACCAGGGCTGCGACCAGGAAGCCGGCCATGGGCGAGAACACCAGCGAGGCGCCGATATCAATGGCCTTCTGCCAGTTGACCCCGTCTGCCAGCGGAATATCGTTGATCAAGGCATTGGCCAGGCCGACACCGAGGATCGAACCGATCAGGGTGTGGGAGCTGGATGCCGGGATCCCGAAATACCAGGTGCCGAGATTCCAGGTGATGGCCGCTGCTAATAATGAAAACACCATGGCCAGACCATGGCCGGTGTTTACATTGATCAGCAACTCCACCGGCAGCAGGTGCACGATGGCGTAGGCAACGCCCACCCCGCCGAGCAACACGCCGAGGAAGTTGAACACCCCGGAAAAGAATACGGCCAGGTGCGGCGGCATCGCTTTGGTATAGATGACTGTGGCCACCGCGTTAGCGGTGTCATGAAAGCCATTGATGAACTCGAAGGCGAGGACAAAGGCGAGGGCGAGCAACAGGCTCACAAGAACCCAAGCATCCAGTCCGCTGAATAAATCGATCATGAAGGTTTTATGACCCGGTCGTAAGGGGGCGCGATTATGCCAGAAAACCTCAGTAATCTATGCACTAGCTGCTCGCCGGTAACATTCTTCAACGAATTAATTTGGAGGAGGGGTGCGACTACCAGATATTTCGGTGGTTTGGCAACTCATTGATTTATAAAGAATAGAGGGGCCGTGGCAGGGTGCGACAATTAAGATGAAGGGTCTGAAACAGGTGTATGAAATTTCGTCAGAGCGGCGAAACTGACGATTGCTGGGCAAACCCCGTGCGCCCCTGCCAGGGGGTGCTGGCAGGGCAATGACTTGCCAGGAAGGCTCAATCCGAGAGGCTTATGGCTCTTCGGCCTTGAGGTCCTTTTCGATCTTTTGGATTTCCTGGGCAAACGCCTGGTCGAGCAGACTGGCTCGTTTGCGCCATGGTTTGCGCTCCGGCTCAGGTTGGGCGGCGTAGGTGGTGACTTCCCCGCCGTAAACATCCTTGTAACGTTGTTCCTGGCGCTCAAGTTCCGCGCGCAGTTCGTCTTTCGTCACTTTGTTACCTAATTGAGTTGAGTTTGATTCCGGTGATGCGCGATGACGCAAGTGATGGGCGTATTACACGATCAACCACTTCAGTTATTGCACGCGGCCACGGCACCGGGGAAGAACAGCTGTCGTAGCAACAGTTTTCTTTTTACATCACAAATATGGGCAGGCTGTGGAACTGAATACCCGGTATCTGCAACCCAGGCCAGGACAAGGAAAAGCTGAGGCTTGGTGGGGGCAGGCATGCCCTTGAGGCTAACTCGACCTTGTCACAGGGTGCATTATAGCGGCGCATTTGCATAAGACTATCGTCAACAAGTTAAAAAACGTCAACTTGGCGTAGCTGTATTGCTATTCACCTCATGTCGGGAACTTGACGCCGTACTTGCCTAATACTCTGTGTGTGACAGTTGCACGGTCGTTAATTAAGTCAACATTGCCAGGCCGGACGACGTCAGTTAAGTGAGCGCAACAAATTCAGTGCGGGGACCTGGCAGCGCCCAGCGGCGCAAATTGCGATTATCGAATGACCGTCCGATAATCGCCCAATGTTGGCGCCCTTGCCTTGTACATCCGTTGCCTGCCGGCTTGTAATGGCGCTTGAAAATAAGAGAAAGGACCTGAAATGAACGATCAATTGCGCAACTCCTTTGCCTCAGTGGCGCCGCCGATCGTTGCGTCACCGGCCAAGCGCATCCAGGCGTTTACCGGCGACCCGGATTTCATGACCTCCCTGGCCCGTGGGCTGGCCGTGGTGCAGGCGTTCCAGGAGCGCAAGCGGCACCTGACCATCGCCCAGATCAGCCATCGCACGGAAATCCCCCGCGCTGCCGTCAGGCGTTGCCTGCATACCTTGATCAAACTCGGCTACGCCACCACCGACGGGCGCACGTACTCCCTGCTGCCCAAGGTCCTGACCCTGGGCCATGCCTATCTGTCGTCCACGCCCCTGGCGGTTTCTGCCCAGCCTTACCTGGACCGCATGAGTGAGCAGCTTCATGAAGCCTGCAACATGGCGACCCTGGAGGGCGACGACATCCTCTATATCGCCCGATCCGCCACCACCCAACGCCTGATTTCGGTGGATCTTTCGGTCGGTGGCCGGCTGCCAGCTTATTGCACCTCCATGGGCCGAATCCTCCTGGCGGCCCTGGATGACGCGTCGCTGCAGGACTACCTGGATCATGCCGACCTGCAAACCAAGACCAGCCGCACCCTGACCACGCCGCAAGCCTTGCTTGAATGCCTGCAACAAGTGCGGCAACAGGGCTGGTGCATTGTCGACCAGGAACTGGAGCAGGGTCTGCGTTCCATCGCCGTGCCGGTGTATGACGCGTCCGGCCAGGTATTGGCTGCGCTGAATGTCAGCACCCATGCCGGGCGGGTCAGCCGCAGTGAGCTGGAACAACGTTTCCTGCCGAGCATGCTCTGCGCCAGCCAGGAGCTGAGTGCCCAGTTGTTTGCTTAAGCTGTTCGGTGACCGCACAGATCCCGGTTTGACGAATTGACGGTGTTTCCCCTGGCTCATTAATGTCGCGGCAGCGTGATTGACCGCGACAGCCTCTACCGCCGCGGTTTCGGTTTCGCCCCAATAATAATGACGACTCGCCGTCGTCCGCCCGCCATCGGTGTGGAAGTAAAAATAATGAATCAGCCTTCGCCTTCTGTTGGTACATGTCTGGACGTGCAGTCCTTTATCAATGCGCAACCGCTGTCCCGCTATCAATGGCGGGTGGTGATCCTGTGCTTCCTGATTGTCTTTCTCGACGGCCTGGATACTGCGGCCATGGGCTTTATTGCGCCGGCACTGTCCCAGGATTGGGGGATCGACCGTGCCAGCCTCGGCCCGGTAATGAGTGCCGCGTTGATCGGCATGGTGTTTGGCGCCCTGGGTTCAGGCCCGTTGGCCGACCGTTTCGGACGCAAGGTGGTGTTGGTCGGCGCCGTGCTGGTGTTCGGTGCGTTCAGCCTGGCCTCGGCCTATAGCAGCAACGTTGATCAGTTGCTGGTATTGCGCTTCCTGACCGGCCTGGGCCTGGGCGCTGGCATGCCGAACGCCACGACGTTGCTGTCCGAATACACCCCGGAGCGCCACAAGTCGTTGCTGGTGACCAGCATGTTCTGCGGCTTCAACCTGGGCATGGCCGGTGGCGGATTTATCTCGGCCAAGCTGATCCCGATGTTCGGCTGGCACAGCCTGCTGCTGATCGGCGGCATCCTGCCCTTGATCCTGGTGGGCGTACTGGTGCTATGGCTGCCGGAGTCGGCACGCTACCTGGTGGTGCGCAATCGCGGCACAGACAAGGTGCGCAAGGCCTTGTCACCCATCGACCCGGCCACCGTCGCCCAGGCTTCCAGCTTCAGCGTCCCGGAACAGAAAACCGTCAAGGCGCGCAATGTGTTCGCGGTGATCTTCTCTGGCACCTACAGCGCCGGCACCCTGTTGCTGTGGCTCACCTACTTCATGGGTCTGGTGATTGTGTACCTGCTGACCAGTTGGTTGCCGACCCTGATGCGTGACAGCGGCGCCAGCATGGAGCAGGCGGCTTTTATCGGCGCGTTGTTCCAGTTTGGTGGAGTACTCAGCGCCGTGGGCGTGGGCTGGGCCATGGACCGGTTCAATCCGCACAAGGTCATCGGCACTTTCTACCTGCTGGCTGGGGTCTTTGCCTACGCCGTGGGCCAGAGCCTGGGCAATATCACCCTCCTGGCCACCCTGGTGTTGATCGCCGGGATGTGCGTCAACGGTGCGCAATCGGCCATGCCTTCGTTGGCGGCGCGGTTTTACCCGACCCAGGGCCGGGCGACCGGGGTGTCCTGGATGCTGGGGATTGGCCGTTTTGGCGCGATCCTCGGTGCGTGGATGGGAGCCACGCTGTTGGGGCTGGGTTGGAACTTCGAGCAAGTGCTGACGGCACTGGTGATTCCGGCTGCATTGGCCACCACTGCGGTGCTGATCAAGGGATTCGTCAGCCACGCCGACGCCACCTGAGACTTAATGCAGGCACGGTTGAAAAATGTGGGAGCGGGCTTGCTCGCGAAGGCGGTGGCTCAGGACAAAAGTGTGTTGACTGACACACCGCCTTCGCGAGCAAGCCCGCTCCCACAGGGACGCTGTTCGCATGGAAAGCAGAGGTGTTTGGACGACTGTTAGCCAGGCAACAATCTGTTCGATTATCGAACAGTTAGTCGATTATCGGATTGTTTGACCCCTGACCCCGGCTTACTCTTCAAGCACTTCGGCGCTGCCTCCAGCGCCTTTTTCGACCTACACCGGGAGCCCAACCCCATGGCTGAAATCCTTTCGCTGGCTGATGCGGTAAAGCAGTTCGTCAATGACGGCGATACCGTCGCGCTCGAAGGCTTTACCCACCTGATCCCTACAGCGGCAGGTCATGAAATCATCCGTCAGGGCAAGAAAGACCTGACGCTGGTGCGCATGACGCCCGACCTGATCTACGACCAACTGATCGGGGCCGGCTGTGCGCGCAAGTTGATTTTTTCCTGGGGCGGCAACCCGGGCGTAGGTTCCCTGCATCGCCTGCGGGATGCGGTGGAAAAGCAATGGCCGCAACCATTGGAGATCGAAGAACACAGCCATGCGGACCTGGCCAACGCCTACGTGGCCGGCGCCTCCGGCCTGCCGTTCGCGGTGCTGCGGGCGTATGCCGGTTCTGACCTGCCCAAGGTCAACCCGCTGATCAAGACCGTGACCTGCCCCTTCACCGGCGAAGTGCTGGCGGCGGTGCCGTCGGTGCGCCCGGACATCACCGTGATCCATGCGCAAAAGGCCGACCGCAAGGGCAACGTGCTGTTGTGGGGGATTCTCGGGGTGCAGAAAGAGGCGGCATTGGCGGCCAAGCGTTGCATCGTCACCGTCGAAGAAATCGTCGACGACCTCAACGCCCCCATGAACGCCTGCGTGCTGCCGACCTGGGCCCTGACCGCCGTGTGCCATGTACCAGGGGGCGCGCACCCTTCCTACGCCCACGGTTACACCGAGCGTGACAATCGCTTCTATCAAGCCTGGGATCCGATCGCTCGGGACCGTGGGACGTTTACCGCATGGATCAATGAATACATCCATGGCACCGCTGACTTCAGTCAATTCCAGGCCAAACTGGCTGCCGCGCAGGAGGCCAAGTAATGACTTACTCGACCAATGAAATGATGACCGTCGCCGCCGCGCGCCGCCTGAAGAACGGTGCCGTGTGCTTCGTCGGCATCGGTCTGCCGTCCAAGGCCGCCAACCTGGCCCGCCTGACGTCGTCGCCGGACGTGGTGTTGATCTACGAGTCCGGCCCGATTGGCGCCAAGCCCTCGGTGCTGCCGCTGTCCATTGGCGACGGCGAGTTGGCGGAAACCGCCGACAGTGTTGTGCCCACGGGTGAGATTTTTCGCTACTGGCTGCAAGGCGGGCGCATTGACGTCGGTTTTCTCGGCGCAGCCCAGGTCGACCGCTTCGGCAATATCAACACCACGGTGGTCGGTGATTACCACCAACCCAAGGTGCGCCTGCCGGGTGCCGGTGGTGCGCCGGAGATTGCCGGCTCCGCCAAGAGCGTGTTGATCATCCTCAAACAGTCGTCCCGTTCGTTTGTCGACAAGCTGGATTTCATCACCTCGGTCGGCCATGGCGAAGGCGGCGACTCGCGCAAGCGCCTCGGCCTGCCAGGCGCAGGCCCGGTCGGGATTATTACCGACCTGTGCATCATGGAGCCGGAGGAGGGCACCCACGAATTTGTGGTCACCGCCTTGCATCCCGGCGTGACCCGCGAGCAAGTGATTGCCGCCACCGGCTGGGCGATCCGCTTTGCCGAGCAGGTCAGCACCAGCGCCGAACCCACGCCAGTCGAACTGAACGCCTTGCGCGATCTTGAAGCCCGTACCGCCGCGGCCCATGGCCAAACCCCAGGAGAAGCCTGATGCGCGACGTGTTTATCTGTGATGCGATCCGCACCCCCATCGGCCGTTTCGGCGGTGGCCTGTCCACGGTGCGCGCCGATGACCTGGCGGCCCTGCCGATCAAGGCCCTGATGGCGCGCAACCCGTCGGTAGACTGGAGCGCGGTCGACGAAGTGTTCCTCGGCTGCGCCAACCAGTCCGGCGAAGACAACCGTAACGTGGCGCGCATGGCCGCGCTGCTGGCCGGCCTGCCGCCGAGCATTCCCGGGGTGACGGTCAACCGCTTGTGCGCCTCGGGCATGGACGCCATCGGCACCGCGTTCCGCGCCATTGCCAGTGGCGAAATGGAGCTGGCGATTGCCGGTGGTGTCGAGTCGATGTCCCGTGCACCGTTCGTGATGGGCAAGGCAGACGCCGCGTTCTCGCGCAACATGAAGCTGGAAGACACCACCATCGGCTGGCGCTTTATCAACCCGTTGATGAAGGCCCAGTACGGCGTGGATGCCATGCCGCAGACCGCTGATAACGTGGCAGATGACTACAACGTCTCGCGCGCCGACCAGGACGCCTTCGCCTTGCGTAGCCAGCAACGCACAGCCGTGGCCCAGGCCGCGGGGTTTTTCGCTGAAGAAATCGTCCCGGTACGGGTCGCCCATAAAAAAGGCGAGACCCTGGTGGAGCACGACGAACACCCGCGTGCCGATACCACCCTCGAAGCCCTGACCAAGCTCAAGCCGGTCAACGGCCCGGACAAGACCGTCACCGCCGGCAACGCTTCCGGGGTCAACGACGGCGCCGCCGCGTTGATTCTGGCCAGCGCGGACGCGGTGAAAAAGCACGGCCTGACCGCCCGCGCCCGGGTGTTGGGCATGGCCAGTGCCGGGGTCGAACCCCGGGTGATGGGCATCGGCCCGGTGCCAGCGGTGCGCAAGTTGGTAGAGCGCCTGGGCCTGGCGGTCAGCGACTTTGATGTGATCGAACTCAACGAAGCCTTCGCCAGCCAGGGTTTGGCGGTGCTGCGTGAGTTGGGCCTGGCGGACGACGCACCCCAGGTCAATCCCAACGGCGGCGCGATTGCCTTGGGTCATCCCCTGGGCATGAGCGGTGCGCGCCTGGTCTTGACGGCCCTGCATCAACTGGAAAAAACCGGCGGCAGCAAAGGCCTGGCGACCCTGTGTGTCGGCGTTGGCCAAGGCTTGGCGTTGGCCATCGAACGCGTTTGAGACCTACAAGAAAAAGAGGAATGCTCCATGAGTGACAAGCCCGGATACCGGCGCCCGCAAGCGGGTACTCAGCCTGATTACCTGCACCCGGCGTACCAGTCGACGAACCTGCGTTCGCCGTCCAAGCCGCTGGTGTTTTTGCCCCATTCGCTGTCGGAAATCACCGGCCCGACCATCGGCGCCGACCGCATTGCCGAGCACGACAACGACCTGACCGCCCAGCACGAGGGCGAGCCCCAAGGCGAGCGCATCATCATTCACGGCCGGGTCCTGGATGAAAACGGCCTGCCTGTGCCGGGCATCCTGGTGGAGATCTGGCAGGCCAACGCCGCCGGTCGCTACAACCACAAGCGCGACCAGCACGACGCGCCCCTGGACCCGAACTTCACCGGCACCGGTCGCACCGTCACCGATGCCGATGGCTGGTACCAGTTCCAGACCATCAAGCCCGGCGCCTATCCGTGGGGCAATCACCACAACGCCTGGCGCCCGGCGCATATCCACTTCTCGCTGTTCGGCCCCAGTGTGCTGACGCGCCTGGTGACCCAGATGTACTTCCCCGGCGACCCGCTGCTGGCCTATGACCCGATCTACAACTGCGTGCCGGACACCTCGGCCAAGGAACGCCTGATCGCCCGTTTCGACCTGGAAAAGACCGTGCCGCACTATGCCCTCGGCTATCGCTGGGACATCGTCCTGCGCGGCCGCGACGCCACGCCGATGGAGAAATGACATGACCCTCAACGCAACCACGTCCCACACCGTCGGGCCGTACTACCACATCGGCCTGACCTGGTTGAACTGCGAAGACCTGGCGAATGCGGGCACCCTCGGCGAGCGTGTGGCCATCACCGGGCAGGTGGTGGATGGCAATGGCGAGGTGGTCAACGATGCCATGCTGGAAGTCTGGCAGGCCAACGCCGCCGGTAAATATGACCACCCCGAGGACGACCAGGACAAAGCCCTGGACCCCAATTTCGCAGGCTTTGGCCGGGTGCCGGTGGATGCGCAAGGGCGTTTCCGTTTCAGCACCATCAAGCCCGGTAGTGTGCCGGGCCTGAAGGGTACGACCCAGGCGCCGCATTTGGTGGTGTTGGTGTTTGCCCGTGGTTTGGTGAAGCACTTGCTGACGCGGATTTATTTCGACGGCGAAGCGGCCAATGGCGATGATCCGTTGCTGGCGTGTGTGCCGGCAGAGCGGCGCGGCACGTTGGTTGCCAAGGCGGATGCGTCGGGGGTGTATCAGTGGAATGTGGTGCTTCAGGGCACCGATGAAGAGACGGTGTTTTTCGATTATTGAGTTGCCTGCCAGGGCGCTGTCGCGGGCAAGCCCGCTCTCACAGTGGAATGCGATCACCTGTGGGAGCGGGCTTGGCTGCCATTCAAAGGTCTGCTTGCGGAACGAGGTTGTTGCAAAGTGTGTCTAGACTCTAACCCGTTCCCTACGAGTGAAAACAACATGACAACGAGTACCAGTCACTACACCGGAGAAGAACGCAGCAAACGGATTTTTGCGATTGTCGGGGCCTCTTCCGGCAACCTGGTCGAATGGTTCGACTTCTACGTCTATGCCTTCTGCGCGATCTATTTCGCTCCGGCGTTTTTCCCCTCCGACGACCCCACGGTGCAGCTGCTCAACACCGCTGGCGTGTTCGCCGCAGGCTTCTTGATGCGCCCCATCGGTGGCTGGCTGTTTGGCCGGGTCGCCGACAAGCACGGGCGCAAGAATTCGATGATGATTTCGGTGCTGATGATGTGCGCCGGTTCCCTGGTCATCGCCTTTCTACCGACCTACAAAGACATCGGCGCCTGGGCTCCGGCCCTGCTGCTGATGGCGCGGCTGTTCCAGGGCCTGTCGGTGGGGGGCGAGTACGGCACCACGGCGACCTACATGAGTGAAGTCGCGCTCAAAGGCCAGCGCGGCTTCTTCGCCTCGTTCCAGTACGTGACCCTGATTGGCGGGCAACTGCTGGCGGTGTCGGTGGTGGTGATCCTGCAACAACTGCTCACCGAGGACGAGCTGCGGGCCTGGGGCTGGCGCATTCCGTTTGTGATCGGGGCCGTGGCGGCGGTGATTTCGCTGTTGCTGCGCCGCTCCCTGAAAGAAACCACCAGCAAGGAAATGCGGGAAAACAAGGACGCCGGCAGCATTGCCGCGTTGTTCCGCGATCACAAGGCCGCGTTTATCACCGTGCTCGGCTACACCGCCGGCGGCTCGCTGATCTTCTACACCTTTACCACGTACATGCAGAAGTACCTGGTGAACACCGCCGGCATGCACGCCAAGACCGCCAGCTACATCATGACCGGCGCGCTGTTCCTCTATATGTGCATGCAGCCGCTGTTCGGCATGCTCTCGGACAAGATCGGCCGCCGTAACTCGATGCTCTGGTTTGGCACGCTCGGGACCTTGTGCACAGTCCCGATCCTGCTGACCCTGAAAACCGTGACCAGCCCGTTCCTGGCCTTTGTATTGATTACCCTGGCGCTGGCAATTGTGAGTTTCTACACCTCCATCAGTGGCCTGGTAAAAGCCGAAATGTTCCCGCCACAAGTGCGCGCTCTCGGTGTGGGCCTGGCCTATGCGGTGGCCAACGCGATCTTCGGTGGTTCGGCGGAATACGTGGCCCTGGGCCTGAAATCCATTGGCCTGGAAAACACCTTCTACTGGTACGTGACCGGCATGATGGCGATTGCGTTCCTGTTCAGCCTGCGCCTGCCGAAACAGGCTGAGTACTTGCACCACGATCTGTAAGGGATGACTTATGACACTGCGCACGAGCAACCAACTGTTCGACGCTTACTTCACCGCCGACAGCATGGCCGAGGTGTTCTGTGACCAGGGACGCTTGCAGGGCATGCTGGATGTCGAAGCCGCACTGGCCCGGGCGCAGGCGCGGGTCGGGTTGATTCCCCAGGCCGCCGTCGCGCCGATTGCCCAGGCATGCCTGGCCTCGTTGTACGACGTGGATGCCCTCGGCGCGGCGATTGCCACGGCGGGCAATTCGGCGATCCCGCTGGTCAAGGCCCTGGGCAAACTGATTGCCAGCGAGGACGCCGGCGCCGAGCGCTATGTGCATCTGGGCGCCACCAGCCAGGATGTGATGGACACCGGCCTGGTGTTGCAACTGCGACGGGCGCTGGAACTGATCGACACGGACCTGGCCCGGCTGGGCGCGGTTCTCGCGGCCCAGGCGCAGCGCTATGCCGACGTGCCATTGGCCGGGCGTACCTGGTTGCAGCACGCAACGCCGGTCACCCTGGGGATGAAAATCGCCGGTTGGCTGGGGGCGGTGACGCGCAATCGCCAACGGTTGGTGGAGCTGCAGCCGCGCCTGCTGGTCCTGCAGTTCGGCGGCGCGTCCGGCACCTTGGCGGCACTGGGTGAACACGCCATGCCGGTGGCGCAAGCCCTGGCAGCGGAGTTGCAACTGACGCTGCCCGAACAACCCTGGCACACCCAGCGTGACCGTCTGGTGGAGTTCGCCAGCGTGCTGGGCCTGATCGCCGGCAGCCTGGGCAAGCTCGGGCGGGATATCAGCCTGCTGATGCAGACCGAAGCGGCGGAAGTGTTCGAGCCGTCAGCCCCAGGCAAGGGCGGCTCCTCGACCATGCCGCACAAGCGCAACCCGGTTGGCGCGGCGGTGTTGATCAGCGCTGCTACGCGGGTGCCGGGCTTGGTGGCGACGATGTTCAGCGCCATGCCCCAGGAGCACGAGCGCAGCCTGGGCCTGTGGCATGCCGAATGGGAAACTCTGCCCGAAATCTGCCGCCTGGTGTCCGGTGCCTTGCATCAGGCATTACTGGTGAGTGAAGGCCTGGAAGTCGATGCACAACGCATGGGCCACAATCTCGACCTGACCCAGGGCCTGGTGCTGGCCGAGGCCGTCAGTAGCACATTGGCCCAGCGCCTGGGCCGTGAAACCGCCCATCACCTGCTGGAACAGTGTTGCAAACGCGCGGTCGCCGAGCAGCGCCATTTGCGCGCGGTATTGGCCGATGAGCCGCAAGTCACCGCCGAGCTGTCGGCGGTGGAATTGGATCGCCTGCTGGACCCGGCGCATTACCTGGGCCAGGCACAGACCTGGGTCAGCCGCGCCGTGGCTGAGCACTTTGCTTTTTCTGCCTGAGGAGGCTGCTGTGGGATTTGTACGACTCGCCGATGGCGAACTGAATTACCAACTGGAAGGTCCTGAAGGCGCGCCGGTACTGGTGCTGTCCAATTCACTGGGCACCGACCTGCATATGTGGGATACCCAGATGCCGGCCTTCACCGAGCATTTTCGGGTGCTGCGCCTGGACACCCGTGGCCACGGCAAATCCCTGGTCACCGAGGGCCCCTACAGCATTGAGCAACTGGGGCGTGACGTGCTGGCGTTGCTGGATGCGCTGGATATCCAGCGTGCGCATTTCTGCGGTTTGTCCATGGGCGGGTTGATTGGCCAGTGGCTGGGCATCAACGCCGGTGAGCGCTTGCTCAAGCTGGTGCTGTGCAACACGGCAGCCAAGATCGGCACTGCGGACATC
The DNA here is from genome assembly GCF_044510355.1 of Pseudomonas sp. DD1. Taxonomy (NCBI): domain Bacteria; kingdom Pseudomonadati; phylum Pseudomonadota; class Gammaproteobacteria; order Pseudomonadales; family Pseudomonadaceae; genus Pseudomonas; species Pseudomonas sp. DD1. Next base: position 151,645 of record NZ_MSAJ01000006.1, read on the forward strand.
TGGAACCCGCGGATCGAAATGGTCCTGCGCGAGGGCCAGGCGGCAATGGTCGGCTTGCGTGATGCGTCGGTTGCGCGTTGGTTTACTGCCGATTTTGCCCAGGCTCATCCCGCTCAGGCCAAGCGCATTACCGACATGCTCGCGGCCACATCGCCCCAAGGCTATGCCGCCAACTGTGGCGCGGTGCGCGATGCGGATCTGCGTGAGCAACTGGCGTCTATCAAGGTGCCGACGCTGGTGATTGCCGGTACTGAGGATGCCGTCACACCGCCGGCCGGCGGGCACTTTATTCAAGAGCGTGTCGCGGGCGCCGAGTATGCCGAGTTTTATGCGGCGCACTTGTCCAACGTACAGGCCGGGGCTGCGTTCAGCGAGCGGGTACTGGCGTTCTTGTTGGCGGGCTGATGGTCCAGGCGAGTAGCGCTTGTTGTGGCACAGTCATTAATGGTTGGTTTTAGGAGGTTTTGTGGACGAGAAACAACGTTACGCCGATGGGCTCAAGGTGCGGCGTGAAGTGCTGGGCGATGCCCATGTCGATCGCAGCCTCAATGCCTTGACCGAGTTCAACAGCGAATTCCAGGAAATGATCACCCGCCATGCCTGGGGTGATATCTGGACCCGCCCGGGCTTGCCCCGGCACACCCGCAGCCTGATCACCATTGCCATGCTGATCGGGATGAACCGCAACGAAGAGCTCAAACTGCACCTGCGCGCCGCCGCCAGCAATGGCGTGACCCGCGCCGAGATCAAGGAAGTACTGATGCAGAGCGCGATCTACTGCGGGATCCCGGCGGCCAATGCGACGTTTCACCTGGCCGAGTCGGTGTGGGATGAGTTGGGGGTTGAGTCGCGGGATTGACGACGATTTACCCCCGCCTGGAGCCGCTCACCCCTCGTCAGGCGGAAAGTAAGCATCCCGCCGCGCAGTACCCGTTTCTTCACGCAGTGCGTTTTCATTAAAGGGGTTGGGGTTGGTAGTCGTCGGGGGGGTCGACGGGTCGTTGTCAAAATCAAAGGCGGGGGCATTGGTCTCTACCCCGACGGCTTGGCGCTCCGGATTCGGTTCATCTGCGGTTTTGCCGGGTAAAAAGGTGCCATTGGCGCCGTTATAGGCGTGGGCCATTTCATGGTAGAGGCTGATGACCGGAGGCTCGCGGAAGATGAGGCCGGGATTGTTGTGTATCTTTGCCCCCGTGGCGACTGAGCCTTTGGTGTTGCCGTGTATGAATCCCAATTGGGGCGACTCTGCGAGCTCGTCATATTCTTTTAATTGTTTGTCGTGTTCTCTGGTGAAGTTGTTGGTGAATGTATAGTTGGGGCGAACGGTAGTCTCTCGGATTGTTACGGGGGAACCGTTGCGCTCGGCGGCCCGGTCCAGTTCACTCAGCATTTTTTGTGCCGTTGGTGAGTTTCTGAAGAATTCAAGATCATCCTGGGTTTGTTGTTTGAATTTGCTTGAGCCCTCGATCTTGAACGCTTTATGACCCGCATTGCTGATGTTGACTTTTTTATATCGGGTGCCGGGGATACTGGTGACGAGGTCATATTTCTTGGCATAGATAGTATCGTTTGCATTGTATGAGTTGACACGATCCCGACCACGCCCTGTATAGAACACGGTCTGTGCTTTTCCTGTCATCAAATCATCACCGGGGCCGCCATGCATGACATTCATCGGGCTTTCGCTGACCATCGTGTCGTTGCCGTTGCCGCCATCCATATAGCTGAATGTGCCTTCGCTGCCAGTCCCGGAGGACATAGTGTCGTTGCCGTTATTCCCATACATGACGGCTATTCCTGATCCGCCCTTCATTGTGTCATTACCGTCATTCCCTTCGGCGTAGCCGTTGCCGCTACCCAGCGTGATGTTGTCGTTCCCCGCTCCTCCGTAGACACGGGTATCACCACTGCCAAGGGCTTCAATCCGGTCTCGACCTTTACCGCCCTCGATCGTAATGGGGATCGTCACGCGCGGATTAACCCGAATGTGATCATCGCCGCCTTTTGACTTGATGTGCAGTTCTTCAGGGTAACTTTCGTGATTGTTGATTTTTAATGTGTAATGCCTGTCGTTGACTTGCAGCTGGACTTCATTGTTCGAAGATTGATTGACTTTTATAACGTCGGGCTTTTCACCTGTTTCGATTTTGATGACGTTGCTTCTGTTTGTGCGTTCATTGTCGCTGACCGTCTCCCAAGTGGTTTTATGGGTTATTTTGATAAGGTCGTCCTTATATAAAGGAGCAGAGTTTGTATAGGTTGGATATTTTTCTACGTAGTGTTGGTCTGGTGTTAGTTTTGATTTCGGTGTGAAAGTCGCATTTGAGTTTTGTAGCAGGGGAACTTCAATGGAAATGGGGTTTTGCAGGGCGTTAGCAGCCGGTGTTGGACTGAGTGCGGATGAGGAGAATACGTTTGGATAATGTGCAGGGGCTGAGATGGACATTGCATCGTCTCGCGATAGGGGGTTTGGAGATGAGTGGTTGGCCGCCTGAACAGGATTCCGCCTAACTTCAATACCGTTTTTTTCGGACCACACATGAACGCGTAGAACTTCGCGGTCGCGCACGGTTATGTATCATTGGCCTACCTTAAAACAAGGAGCGTCAGGTATAGCGATCGCGCAGATTAAGTCCCATTTCTTTGCGTAAAGAGTTTTCCGTGAAGGGGGCGGGATTGGTGGCGGTCGGCGGGGTGAGTGGATCATGGTCAAAGTCGAACGGCTCGGCACCCGTCGGCAGACCGACAGCCTGTCGTTCAATATTGGGTGTGTCTTCAGGAGGTTCACCCGCGACCGGCTCCTCGGTCGTTCCGGGGAGGAAGGAACCCGTGGCGCCGTTATAGGCATGCACCATTTCATGGTAGAGATTTGTTATCGGAAAACCGCCTGATACAGGGGCGTCAAACGTACTGGAAGGGGAGTAGCGCACGACGCCATCGGTGATTGGCGCGCCCTGTACCCCGTTGTGAACATAACCTTTTACGGGGGCCTCAGGATCCAACTGATCCGGCTCTTGCTGGTTGAACGCGTAATCTGTCCTGTCTCTTTTTCCGCCATCCTGAATGGTTACCGGTACTCCATTTCTGTCAGCGGCGGCGTCCATCTCGGCAAGCATTTTCTGGCCTGCCGGCGAGCAGCGTAAAAGCTCCAGGTCATCTTCGACGCGTTGTTTGAACTCTGCTGTGCCTTGGACGTTAAACCCTCTTTTACCGGCTTCACTGGGTGTGACCGCCATCAACTTCGCGTGCGTAGAGTTCAGGAACCTGTCGCTGGGTTTTGCGTAGATAAGGTCGTCCCGATTGTTGGAACGGATCGTGTCGTTACCTTTGCCGCTGTAAAAGGTGGTTCGATCGCGACCCAGCATCACATCGTCACCCCGGCCGCCATTCATAATCGTGTGGCCGTTGCCGGCATACATTGTGTCTGAGCCGCTGCCGCCGTCCATGTGGCTTTTTTTGCTGGCTGCCCCAGGCCCCGCATACATCCAGTCGTTGCCGTTATTGGCGTACAGGATGGCGTTACCGGAGCCGCCTATCATCATGTCGCTACCCTCATTGCCTTCGGCATAGCCTGCACCGCTGCCCAACTGGAGAAAGTCGTTGCCATTGCCTCCCAGCAGGCGGCTTGGACCACCTCCCGCCCTTACGTGATCATTGCCATCCCCCGCTTCAATCGTTACGTAAAGCATGACATCGGCATCGACCTTTATCTTGTCGTCACCACCGTTACTTTTAATCACGAGTTTTGTGGGGACTTCATCTTTCGCGTCTCTTGCGTCAAAGATGTATGACTTGCCATTGACCTCTACATTGAGTCGTCCGTCGGTACGGTTACTGACATGAATAGTGTCTGAGGTATTACCTGTTTCAAGCGTCAGCTTATCGTCCAGCAGGGTGGGTTTATCCAGGTCATATTGCCGGGTGCGGATTGAATGCCGGGCAATCAGATTACCGTCATCGACCAGTATCGCTTCCTGTTCTTGCGATGGACGAACGCGTCTCGCAGGCGGAGCAGGGCTTTCTCCAGTGTTCTGCGCCAAGGAGGGCGCTTGACGGCGCTCCCTCTTGGCGGGGGCGGGTGCCGAGTGTGTGGAAGGCTCAAGGGAAGGGAGGGGCAGACTGTGGTTCAGTGGCGCGATAGTGTTCATCAGAGAACCTTTCTATTCGAGATAGGGGGCTCTCTGTAGGTTGATGATTGGAATAAAAGGGTTCCGCCATACTGGCCGATGCTTTGTGTCCTGGCGTAATGAAATTTGCTCGCGCCCGCTGCACACGTCGCTAAATCGTCTGGGGTGTCGGTTAACGAAACACGGCTCTGTGGTCGGGTTGGATCATTGGGGGGCGGCGTCCCACACCCAGTCCCACATCCCCGGTAAGTGCACGGCTTGGCTGGCATCCTTCACCGTGCGCGCCAGGGCCCCGCGCTCCAGTGCCGAGCGGTCGGTGTAGAACGGTTCGGCGGCGGTCTTCAGGCCATTGGCCTGGGCGCTGTCCATCAGGATCTGCAGGTACTCCTGCAGATGCCGGGCGGTGTAGCGATTGATGTCGTGAAAGGTCACCACCACTGGGATCACCCCTTCTACAGTCGGCAGTTCGCCCAGGGCAATGCGTTCGCGCACCAGCGACAGCTGCCGCAGCAGGTTGGCCCGACGCCGTGGGCTGGCATTGAAGCCCCAGATCTTGCCGTCATTGGCGCTCAGGTCGGTCAGCAGAATCTGCATGCCGTGGCGCTGGTAGGCGGCGAAGGTGCGTTTGTCGTAGTTCCAGAAGGGCGGGCGTATCAGGTTCGGCGCAGCGCCGGTGATCGAGGCGATAGTCGCGGCGCCCAGGCTCAAGGTCTGCGTCAGCTCTTCGTCGTTCAACAGCCGATGATTGCTATGCCAGCGCGTGGCGGTGTGAAACGCCAGGATATGGCCGGCGGCGTGCTCGCGCTCCATGGTCTTGCGCCCGCGCGGGCTGCCGCCAGAGCGCCAGGCCTCGGTCTGCAAAAAGAAGATCGCCTTGATCCCCGGTTGCACCGGGTTGTTGGCCAGGCTCTCGATGACCAAACGGCTAGGGTTGGCGTAGCCCGAGGCGCTGGGGCCGTCATCGAACGTCAGCAGGAAACGGATGGGGGCCTGGGCGTGCAGGCGCTGTTCGGTCTGGGGTGTCAATGCCACGGGCGCGCCGATGCAGGCGCTGAGGCTCAGTGCCAAAGCGAACACGGCGGCGGTGATGGCGAAGGATTTCATGGTATGGGCCGGGCTCTGACACAGATTGCGCCTAAGGAGAGGCCGCAACAGGCGGGCACCATACAGCAAGAATAACCGGGGTGATCATCTGGCTGACGAACTACAACGGCCGGCCATCTCTTCATTGAGGCTAAACGCTGGTGGGCCGGGGCGCTACTCGCGGCAAGTGGCCCCTTCAGCGCTGACACTGAAGGGGGGGCGGCAGCGGTCGGCAGGCCGACGGCCTGAAGTTTGCCGTTGGGCGTATCTCGCGCAGGTTTGTCGCCGGCCTGCTCCAGGGGGGGCCACCGCAGATATCCAGTGCTGGTACCCCTAGTCAGTGCGAGGCAGCCTACAGCAGGCTAAGGGGATAACTGACAATCAACCGATTCTCATCAAACTCATTGTTGCTGAAGTCGCGACGGATGCTGGAATTGCGCCAGCGCAGGGTCAGGCTTTTCAGGCTGCCGCTTTGCACGGTGTAGCCCACTTCGCTTTCCCGTCCCCATTCCTTGCCATCGCTGACGGTGGCGGTGTGCACGTTGCTGCCGCTGATGTAGCGGTTCATCAGGGTCAGGCCCGGCACGCCGAGTGCGGCGAAGTTGTAGTCGTGGCGCAGCTGCCAGGAGCGTTCTTCGGCGTTGTCATAGCTGGCATTGAAGCTGTCGTTGGCCAGGGTGCCGCCGCTGGTGCCATTGACCCGCATCCACGCGCTATTGCCATTGAGTTTTTGCAGGCCGACATAGAAGGTATGGCCGCCGTACCTGGCCGAGAACAGGCCGGACCAGGTCTGGTTGTCCAGGTTGCCGGCACGGGCGCTGCCGTCGTCCTGGCCATAGAAGAAGCCGAGGTTGGCGCCCAGGGTCCAGTCGCCCACGGGCTGGCTGTGGGTCAGGTTGAGGTATTGCTGGCGGTAGATGTCCTTGAGCTGGGCATTCCACACGCCGACCTGGGTGCGCTTGTCGTTGAACGCATATTCGGCGCCCTGGAAGTTGAAGCGATCGGAGGTGAACGCAGTTTTACCGAACATCGACATGTCCGTCATGCTGCTGTCGTCTCGCGGGCTGTTGGCGCGGAACTGGCCGCCATACAGGGTCAGGCCGGCGATCTCTTTGGACGTGATCTGCCCGCCGCGCAGGGTTTGCGGCAGGGAGCGGCCATCGTCCGCACGCAGGATCGGCAGCACCGGCATCCACTCGCCGACTTTCAATTCGGTCTGGGAAATCCGTGCCTTGAACGCCACCCCCAGGCGGCCGAAGTTGTCGGCCGGTTTGCCATCGTGATCCAGGGGCAGCAATTGGGTGCCACCGGAGCCGCCGCCGCCATCGAGCTTTTGCGCGTACATGCCCAGCACATCCACCCCGAACCCCACGGTGCCCTGGGTGAAACCGGACTTGGCGTCGAGGATGAAACTCTGCGTCCACTCCTGCGCGCCGCCCTGGGCCTTGGTCGGGTTGGTGAAATTGCGGTTGAAGAAGAAATTGCGCAGGTTGAGGTTGGCGCTGGCATCTTCCAGAAAGCCGTGTTCCTCGGCGACGACTGGGAGGGCAAGGCTGGCGACAGCGGTAGCCAGCAATAGCCGGCGAGGGTGCAAGGTGCTCATGGCGTGGGACCTGTTGTTATTGGTGGTTTTCAGGTGCGGGCCATGGTGCGGGGCGTTGCCGGGGCGGTTCAATTGGGGG
>NZ_MSAJ01000007.1:0-154820 GCF_044510355.1 Pseudomonas sp. DD1
TTCTTGACGACCATAGAGCATTGGAACCACCTGATCCCATCCCGAACTCAGTAGTGAAACGATGCATCGCCGATGGTAGTGTGGGGTTTCCCCATGTGAGAGTAGGTCATCGTCAAGATTAAATTCCGAAACCCCAATTGCGAAAGCAGTTGGGGTTTTGTTTTGGGCGGTCGAAAAGCGCTGAGGCGATTTGGCGAGCAGTCCAACTCCGCCTGTAACGCCCTTCAATGCTAAAGTCGCTCCTTCGATTTTGCTTTTCCCAAGGAAGCCGTTATGCCGGATGCAACGTCCCTCAGTGCTGGATTTATGGTCGTCCACGGCAATCGCCTGGATGAACTGCGCAGCCTGGTCGTCAGTTGGATGCGTCGTTATCCATTGGCTCCCCTGGAAAACGAAATCGCTCTGGTGCAAAGCAACGGCATCGCCCAATGGCTCAAGCTGGCCCTTGCTGAAGACCCGGAAGAGGACGATCTGGGAGGGTGCGGCATAGCCGCGGCAATCGACGTGCAACTGCCCGGCAGCTTTATGTGGCAGCTCTATCGCATGGTCCTGGGCCGCGATGAAATCCCGGCCAAATCCTTGCTGGATAAAGCCCCACTGACGTGGCGCCTGATGCGCCTGTTGCCCGAGCTGATCGACCAGCCGCACTTCGAGCCCCTGCAACGCTTCCTCACCCATGACACTGACCTGCGTAAACGCTACCAACTGGCGGAGCGCCTGGCCGACCTGTTCGACCAGTATCAGGTGTATCGTGCCGACTGGCTGGAAGACTGGGCCGCTGGCCGCCACCAGTTGCGCAATGGCCGAGGCGAAGCCAAGCCCTTGAGCCCGGCCAACTGCTGGCAGGCCGAGTTATGGCGGGCGTTGCTGCTGGACGTTGGTGAGGAAGGCATGGCGCAAAGCCGTGCCGGGGTCCACCAGCGTTTTATCGAACGCATCAATAACCTGGACACCGCCCCCCAAGGCCTGCCGTCCCGCGTCATCGTGTTTGGCATTTCTTCCTTGCCCGCCCAGGCCCTTGAAGCCCTGGCCGGCCTGGCCCGTTTCAGCCAGGTGTTGCTCTGCGTGCACAACCCTTGCCGTCACCATTGGTCCGATATCGTCGCCGACAAAGACCTTCTGCGAAACGAATACAAACGCCAGGCGCGCAAGACCGGGATGCCTGTCACCATCGACCCGCAAACTTTGCACCAGCACGCCCACCCCTTGCTGGCCGCCTGGGGCAAGCAAGGTCGCGACTACATCAACCTGCTGGACAGCTACGACGATCCCAACAGCTACCGGTCGGCCTTCCGTGACGGGCGCATCGACCTGTTCAGCGACAGCGAGCCGACCACCGTTCTCAACCAGCTACAGGACGATATCCTCGAACTGCGCCCGCTCCCGGAAACCCGCGAGCGCTGGCCGGCCGTCGATCTGCAGCACGACACCTCGATCCGCTTCCACATCGCCCACAGCGCCCAGCGCGAAGTGGAAATTCTTCACGACCAACTGCTCCAACGCTTCAGCGCGGATCCGACGTTGCGCCCCCGCGACGTTATCGTCATGGTCCCGGACGTTGACAGCTATGCACCGCATATCCGTGCGGTGTTCGGCCAGTTGGACAAGAAAGACCCACGTTTCATCCCCTTCACCCTGACGGACCAGGGCCAACGGGGCCGCGACCCGCTGTTGATCGCCGTCGAGCACCTGCTGAAACTCCCGGACAGCCGTTTCCCGGTCAGCGAAATCCTCGACTTGCTGGACGTTCCCGCCTTGCGCGAACGCTTCGCCATCCAGGAGCGCGACCTGCCCACGCTGCACCGTTGGATAGAAGGCGCTGGCATCCGCTGGGGGCTCGATGCCGAACAGCGCGCAGGCCTGGGCCTGCCCAGTGCGCTGGAGCAGAACAGCTGGAGATTCGGCCTGCGCCGCATGCTGCTGGGCTACGCCGTCGGCAGTGGCGCAGCCTGCGCCGGCATTGAGCCCTATGACGAAATCGGCGGCCTCGACGCGGCGCTGATCGGGCCCTTGGTCGCCCTGCTTGACGCATTGCACGATGCCCACCAAGCCCTGTCACAGCCCGCGACCCCGCGAGCCTGGGGCGCACGCCTGCAAGACCTGATGCAGCGCTTCTTCCTGCCCAGCAATGAACACGATGACTATCTGCTGGGTCAGTTGGAGCAACTGCGGGAAGACTGGCTGGAGACCTGCGAGTCCGTCGGCCTGTACGACGAATTACCGCTGACTGTCGTGCGTGAGGCCTGGCTTGCCGGTCTCGACCAGGGCCGCTTGTCCCAGCGTTTTCTCGCCGGTGCCGTGAACTTCTGCACCCTGATGCCGATGCGGGCCATCCCCTTCAAGCTGGTGTGCCTGCTGGGCATGAACGACGGCGACTATCCCCGCGCGCAACCGCCGCTGGATTTCGACCTGATGGGCAGCGACTACCGCCCCGGCGACCGCTCCCGGCGCGAAGACGACCGATACCTGCTGCTCGAAGCCCTGCTCTCGGCGCGCGACCAGCTCTACATCAGTTGGGTCGGCCGCAGCATCCGCGATAACAGCGAGCGCCCGGCGTCCGTGCTGATCGGCCAACTGCGCGATCACCTCGCCAGCGGCTGGCAGCATGCCCAGGAGCAACCGTTGCTGGAGGCGATGACCCAGGAACACCCATTGCAACCCTTCAGTGCGCGTTACTTCCACGAGGGCGATCCACTGTTCAGCTACGCCCGCGAATGGCAGCTGTTACACGAAGTTCAAGACCAGCCCCTCGAAACGACCGGTCTGGCACCCCACATCCAGGAAGAACCCCTGAGCCAGGGTCAGTTGCAGGACTTTTTGCGTAACCCTGTCAGGCATTTCTTCAGCCAGCGCCTCAAAGTATTTTTCGAAGCCGCTGAAGTGCCCCTGGCCGATGAAGAACCCTTCGTCCTCGACGCCTTGCAGCGCTACACCTTGAGCGACAGCCTGCTCGCCGCCGCGCTGACCGACCCGGATCATCTCGAACAAGCCCTGCAGGCCCAAGCGCAACGTCTTCAAGGCAGTGGCCTGCTGCCCATGGTCGGTTTCGGCGAATGCCTGCGCAACGAGCTGATCGAACCCTTGCCTGACTTGCTGCAACGCTACCAGCAACTCCTGGCACTCTGGCCCACGCCACACAATACGGCGGAGCCCGTCAGCTTCGCGCACCAGGGTATTCAACTCGACGGCTGGGTCAGCGGCTTGCACCGGCGCAGCGATGGCGGCTTGCTCAGCGTGACCACCATCCCCAACAGCATCGGCTCGATCAAGACCCGCAAGTGGCATCGCCTGATCCGCCCATGGGTCAACCACCTGGTGGCCTGCGCCTGTGGCCTGCCCTTGAGCACCGGCCTGGTGGCGAGTGATGACACGCTCCTACTGGCGCCACTGGAGCAAAACCTTGCCCAGGATGTGCTTGGCAACCTGCTCCTGGCCTGGCGGGCCGGCATGAGCGAACCACTACCGATCGCGGTGAAGACCGCCTTCGCCTGGCTCGGCCAGACTGACCCGGACAAAGCCCAGGCCGCTGCCCTTAAAGCCTACGAAGGCGATGGCATCACCAGCGATGGCGAGCGCCGCGAAAGCCCGGCCCTCACCCGGCAATTCCCCGACTACGCGGCCCTGGTCGCCAGTGAAGATTTCGAAGGCTGGTGCGAAACCCTGTACCGCCCACTCATCACCGCCCCCTGGCGATCACTGACCAGCGAGGAGGCCCGCTCATGAGCACCAAACCCCTGGCCCTGGCCTTCCCCCTGCGTGGCAGCCAACTGATCGAAGCCAGCGCCGGTACCGGCAAGACCTTCACCATCTCCGCGTTATACCTGCGCCTGGTTCTGGGCCACGGTGGCGATGAGGCGGGTTTTGGCCGCGAATTGCTGCCGCCGCAAATCCTCGTGGTGACCTTCACCGATGCCGCCACCAAAGAGCTGCGTGAACGCATCCGCACCCGCCTGGCACAAGCGGCGCGTTTCTTTCGTGACGAAATCGAACAGCCCGATGCCCTGATCGCCGAGCTGCGTGATCAGTACAGCGCCGAGCAGTGGCAGGGTTGCGCCAACCGCCTCGACATCGCCGCGCAATGGATGGACGAGGCCGCCGTCTCGACCATCCACAGTTGGTGCCAGCGCATGCTGCGCGAGCACGCTTTCGACAGTGGCAGCCTGTTTACCCAGACCCTGGAAACCGACCACAGCGACTTGCTTGGCGAAGTGTTGCGCGACTACTGGCGGCTGTTCTGCTACCCGATGCACGGCGATGCCCTGAACTGGGTCCGCAGCAACTGGGGGGGCCCTGCGGCGCTGATGCCCCGAGTGCGCGCGTTGTTCGGTAGCGAGCGCCCCGGTGATGAACCCCGTGAGCCCGCCGAGCTGATCGAGGCCTGCTTGCACGAGCGCCGCGAGGCTCTGGTGGCGCTCAAGGCCCCCTGGCAGCAATGGGCCGCCGAGCTGCGCGAGATCTGCCTGCAAGCTGTCGCCGCCAAGGCTGTGGATGGTCGCAAGATGCAGGCCCGTTATTTCGAGCCCTGGTTCGAGAAAATCAGCGCCTGGGCCGCTGACGAAACCCTGGAGCAACTGGACATCGGCACCGGCTTCACCCGCCTGACCCCCGAGGGTATGGCCGAAGCCTGGAAGGGCGACGCCCCCCATCACCCCGGCCTGGATGCCATGGCGGGCCTCAAAGCCAGCCTCGACGCCTTGCCCACGCCCGATGCTGCAGTGTTGCAACACGCGGCGGCCTGGGTCGGCAAACGCTTTGAAGAAGAGAAACGCCGGCGTGCCGAGATGGGTTTCGACGACATGCTCATCCGCCTCGACGCCGCCCTGCAAACCGAGGGTGGCGAACGCCTGGCCAGCGTAATCCGCGAGCAATTCCCGGTGGCCCTGATCGACGAATTCCAGGACACCGACCCGGTGCAGTACCGGATCTTCGAAAGCATCTACCGCATCGAAGACAACAGCCCGCACAGCGGCCTGTTCCTGATCGGCGACCCCAAGCAGGCGATCTATGCGTTTCGCGGCGCCGATATCTACACCTACCTGCGCGCCCGCCAGGCCACCGCCGGGCGTTTGCATACCCTGGGCACCAACTTTCGCTCCAGCCATGCGATGGTCGAGGCGGTCAACCACGTGTTCGAGCGTGCGGAATCCGGGCGTGGGGCGTTTCTGTTTCGTACGCCCGACGGCGACAACCCGGTGCCTTTCCAGCCGGTGTCGTCCCAGGGTCGCAAGGAGCAGTTGCAGGTCGATGGCCACACACTGCCAGCCCTGAATATCTGGCACCTGCCCACCGACCAGCCGATCTCCAATGTGCGGTATCGCCAGCAATTGGCCGGCGCGTGCGCCAGCCAGATTGTCGCGTTGCTCAATGGCGGTCAGCAGGGCACGGCAGGGTTTATCAAGGGGGCAGGCTTCACTCCCGTGCAACCGTCGAACATCGCCATCCTTGTGCGTGACGGCAAGGAAGCCCAGGCCGTACGCGGTGAGCTGGCCGCGCGCGGTGTGCGCAGCGTGTACCTGTCCGATAAGGACTCGGTATTCGCCTCCCAGGAAGCCCATGACCTGCTCGCCTGGCTCAAAGCCTGTGCCGAACCGGATGTCGAGCGCCCGCTGCGCGCGGCCCTGGCCTGCGTCACCCTCAACCTGTCGCTGCCCGAGCTGGAGCAACTGAACCAGGACGAACTGGTCTGGGAGCAGCGAGTCATGCAGTTCCGCGATTACCGCGTGATCTGGCGCACCCAGGGCGTGCTGCCGATGCTGCGGCGCCTGCTGCATGACTTCAAGTTGCCGCAAACCCTGATTGCCCGCAGCGATGGCGAACGGGTGCTGACCAACCTGCTGCACCTGTGCGAGTTGCTGCAACAGGCCGCCGCAGAGCTGGACGGCGAACAAGCGCTGATCCGCCATCTTGCGGAGCACCTGGCGCTCTCGGGCCAGGCCGGCGAAGAGCAGATCCTGCGCCTGGAAAGCGATGAGCAACTGGTCAAAGTGGTGACTATCCACAAGTCCAAGGGCCTGGAGTACGACCTGGTCTTCCTGCCGTTTATCTGCTCGGCCAAGCCGGTCGACGGCAGCCGCCTGCCGCTGCATTACCACGATGCCAACGGCAAGTCCCAGGTCAGCCTGAAACCCACCGTCGAACTGATCGCCCAGGCCGATGACGAGCGCCTGGCCGAAGACCTGCGTCTGTTCTATGTGGCGCTGACCCGGGCCAAACACGCCTGTTGGCTTGGCGTGGCCGACCTCAAGCGCGGCAATAACAACAGTTCGGTGTTGCACCTGTCAGCCCTGGGTTATCTGCTGGGCGGCGGCGCGGCCCTGGGTGAGTCCGCAGCCCTGGCCCGTTGGCTGATGGATTTGCAGGACGGCTGCGCGGCGATTGCCTACGGGCAAATGCCGGAAGCTGACACCAGTACCTACCAACCTCCGCGCAATGACGCGACCTTGCTCGCGCCGCTGCTGCCCAAGCGCAAGGCCGCGGAAAACTGGTGGATCGCGTCCTACAGCGCCCTGCGCATCGGCGAAAGCATGAGCGCCGCCAGCCTGGAGGCCCCGGAAAGCCCCCAGGCACAGAAGCTGTTCGACGACGAACGCCTGGACCCGGATGCACCGCGCGAAGTCGCCGCGTCTGGCGGGGATATTCACCGTTTCCCACGGGGGCCCAACCCCGGGACCTTTCTCCACGGGCTGCTGGAGTGGGCCGGTAACGAAGGCTTCAACGTAACGGCCGAAGCCATCGAAGATGCCGTTGCCCGGCGCTGCAACCGACGTGGCTGGGAAGGCTGGATCGGCACCCTCAGCGGCTGGCTCGGGCACCTGTTGCAACTGCCGTTGGGCCTGGGCCATGGGCAGGCCTCAGTGACCCTGAGCGACCTGCAGCAGTATCAGATTGAAATGGAGTTCTGGTTCGCCAGCCACAAAGTCGATGTGCTCGCCCTCGACCAACTGGTCTGCCAATACACCCATGACGGCGTGTCGCGGGTCGCCGCCGAGCCGGTGTTGCTCAATGGCATGTTCAAGGGCTTTATCGACCTGACCTTCGAACATGACGGCCGCTACTACGTGGCTGACTACAAATCCAACTGGCTCGGCGCCGACGACGCGGCCTACACCCGTGAGGCCATGGAACAGTCGATTCTCGACCATCGCTACGACCTGCAATATGTCCTCTACCTGCTGGCCCTGCATCGCCAACTCAAGGCGCGCCTGCCGGATTACGATTACGACCGGCATGTGGGCGGCGCGCTCTATCTATTCCTGCGCGGTAGCCAAGCCGTGAGCCAGGGCGCGTATTTCACCCGGCCGCCACGGGAGCTGATCGAACGCCTGGACCTGCTGTTCCAGGGCAAGCCGCAACCGCCCAAGGTCGAACCGGCCTGGGAACAAGGAGTCCTGCTATGAGCCTCTCGACAATGCCGCTGGAGGCACTGGCACCGCTGGATCGCGCTGACGACCTGATGCACCTGCTGGAGCGCTGGGTCGAGCGCGGCTGGCTGCGGGCGCTGGACAAGGCGTTCGTCGGCTTTCTCCACGAACTGGATCCACAGGCCGATCCCCTGGTGCTTCTGGCCGCCGCCCTGACCAGTCACCAACTGGGCCACGGCCATGTGTGCCTGGACCTGTTCGAAACCCTGAAGGCCCCGGATTTCGCTCTGTCGCTGCCCCCAGAAGGGGATCTTTCAAGTGGCGTGATGCTGCTGCCCTCGCAATTGCTTGAGGGCCTGGACGGCACCCATTGGTGCCATGCCCTGGCCGCAAGCCCGCTGGTGGCGCTGGCCGTCGATGGCAGTGCTGCGGCGCAAAGCCGGCCATTGGTATTGTCGGGCAAGCGCCTGTATCTGCGGCGTTACTGGACCTATGAGCGACGCATCGACAGCGCCTTGCGTCAGCGTCTTGCCGTGCAGGAAGCGGTCTCGGCCGACTTGCCCCAGCGCTTGAATGGCCTGTTCGACCAACCGCCCCCGGACGGCGTGGTCGATTGGCAGAAACTCGCCTGTGCCCTGGCCACGCGCGGCGCGTTCAGCATCGTCACCGGCGGCCCCGGCACCGGCAAGACCACCACGGTGGTGCGCCTGTTGGCCTTGCTGCAGGCACCCGCTGTGGAGCAGGGCACGGCCTTGCGCATCCGCCTGGCGGCGCCCACCGGCAAGGCGGCGGCACGCTTGACCGAATCCATCAGCCAGCAAGTACGCTCGCTGCAAGTGCCCGACGCTGTACGCGAAAAAATCCCCACCGAGGTCACCACCGTGCACCGCCTGTTGGGTAGCCGTCCCGGCACCCGGCATTTCCGCCATCACGCGGGCAACCTGTTGCCGCTGGATGTGCTGGTGGTGGATGAAGCCTCGATGATCGACCTGGAAATGATGGCCAACCTGCTGGATGCCTTGCCGCCCCATGCACGCCTGGTACTGCTGGGGGACAAGGACCAATTGGCCTCGGTGGAAGCCGGCGCGGTGCTCGGCGATTTGTGCCGCGATGCCGAAGCGGGTTGGTACAGCCCCGACACCCGGCAATGGCTGGAAAACGTCAGCAGCGAGACCCTGGCGGGCAGCGGCCTGCAGGAAGATCTCGACACCAGTCATCCGCTGGCGCAACAAGTGGTCATGCTGCGTTATTCCCGGCGTTTTGGCGAAGGCAGCGGCATCGGCCAACTGGCACGCTGGGTCAACCAGCAAAACCCCGAGCAGGCTCGGCAACTGCTGGACGCCGGCAGCCACGACCTGTTTTGCCTGCACCTCAAGGGCGAGCATGACCGCGCCCTGGAGCGCCTGGTGCTGGACGGGCAGGGCAGCGATGCTCAGGGCTATCGCTACTACCTGAACCTGTTGCGCACCACGCGCCCGGCAGCCGAGACACCCCGCGACGACTTGCGCTGGACCGACTGGGCGCGCCAGTTGTTGCAAGCCTTCGATGCCTTCCAGTTGCTGTGCGCGGTACGCAAGGGCCCCTGGGGCGTGGAAGGCCTCAACCAGCGCATCACCGCGGCGCTGCTCAAGGCCCGGCTGATCGACAGCGACCAGCAATGGTACGAAGGCCGCCCGGTACTGATGACCCGCAACGACTACGGCCTGGGCTTGATGAACGGTGACATTGGTATCGCCTTGAAGCTGCCCGAAAGCGACGGTGGGCCGCAGGTGCTGCGTGTGGCCTTCCCGCGTAACGATGGCCAGGGCGGGGTGCGCTTTGTGCTGCCCAGCCGCCTCAATGATGTGGAAACCGTCTATGCCATGACCGTGCACAAGTCCCAGGGCTCGGAGTTTGCCCACACGGCCTTGATCTTGCCGGATGCACTGAACCCGGTACTGACCAAGGAGCTGATCTACACCGGCATCACCCGCGCCAAGGATCGCTTCAGCTTGATCGAGACCCGTGGCGGGGTTTTCGAAGAGGCGGTGCGGCGCAAGGTAAAACGGTTGAGCGGGCTGATGTTGGAGTTGGGTGCGTGAGAATGTGGGAAAAACCTGACCGATATGTCGGGTTTTTCGTGATGAATGGCAGAATCTACCTAGAGCCCGTCTCGATGGGGTTTCCGCCAATATGCTATCGTTGCGGCATTATCCCGAGAAGATCATAGAGAATCGCTGCATGAACGTGGCTGTCTCGCCCGCAGAGCGTAGTTGGAGCTGGAGACGATTGCTGCTATCGGCCGTTTTGTGTCTCGTCACGCCTCTGGCTTTTGCCCAGGCGCCCACAGCCAGTGCAGCCGACCAGCGGGCCCAGGCCGTCACCCAGGTGATACTGGGGATTCTCAGCTACGCCCGTTGGCCGGTGGAGCCCGCGCAACTGCGGTTGTGCATCGTTGGCCCGACCCAATACACCGACGACCTGGTCAAGGGCACCACCCAGGCCACCGGCCGGCCGGTGGTGGTCCAGCGCTTGCTGGCGGACAACCCCAATATCGTCAATGCGTGCGACGCGCTGTACATCGGCAAGCTCACTCCTGACGAGCGTGGCCGCCTGTTCACCGCGTTGACTGGCCATCCGGTGCTGAGCATCAGCGAAGGCGGCGATCAATGCACTGTGGGCAGCCTGTTTTGCCTGCGGGTCAGTGATGAGCAAGTCTCGTTCGAGGTCAACCTCGACTCCGTCGCCCGCAGCGGTGTGCGCATCCACCCCAGCGTCCTGCAGTTATCCCGTCGTCGGGCGCCGGAGCCATGAAACTGCGTAACGCCAAAACCCGCCCTACATTACGTTCGGTCCTTGGTCGCGGGCACCTGAGTGTGGCGCTGGTGGCCGTAGCCATGGCCAGCGTCTCCCTGACCCTGCTGGGGGTGCTGGCCCTGCGGGTGTATGCCGACCACAACCTGCACCTGATCGCCCGTTCGATCAACTACACCGTGGAAGCCGCAGTGGTGTTCAAGGACCGCGTGGCGGCCACCGAAGCCCTGGCGCTGATTGCCTCCACTGAAGAAGTCGCTGAAGCCCGGGTGCTGGACCTCAACGGCAGCACCCTGGCCCATTGGGTGCGTCCGGAAACGGGGGTGCTGTCCAGGATCGAGCTGGAGTTGGCCCACACACTGCTGGAAGAGCCCATCCGCCAGCCGATCCTGCATCAAGGCCAGAAAATTGGCACCGTCGAGTTGAGTGGCCACGGCGGTAGTCTGTTGCGCTTTTTGCTCAGTGGCCTGGCGGGGATCATCATCTGTACTGCCATCAGTGGCTGGGTAGCGATTTACCTGGCGCGGCGCATGTTGCGCGGCATCACCGGCCCGCTGCACAGCCTGGCCGACGTGGCCCACGCCGCGCGCAGCGAGCGGGCCTTCGACCGCCGTGTGCCACCGGCGCAGATCGCCGAGCTCGACAGCCTGGGCAACGACTTCAATGCCCTGCTCGACGAGTTGGAAGCCTGGCAAACCCACCTGCAAAGCGAAAACGAAACCCTTGCCCACCAGGCCAGCCATGACAGCCTGACCGGGCTGCCCAACCGCGCCTTCTTTGAGGGCCGCCTGATTCGCGCCTTGCGCAGCGCGGCCAAGCTCAACGAGCGAGTGGCGGTGCTGTTCCTCGACAGTGACCGCTTCAAAGACATCAACGACAATTTCGGGCATGCCGCCGGTGACGCCGTACTGGTTGCGGTCGCCGCGCGCGTGCGGGCGCAACTGCGCGAGAGCGACCTGGTGGCCCGCCTGGGCGGTGACGAGTTCGCCATCCTGCTCTCGCCCCTGCACAAGCTCGAAGATGCCCAGCGCATCGCCGACAAAATCATCGCCAGCATGGACCAGCCCATCCCGCTGCCGGGCAACACTGAAGTGTTGACCTCACTCAGTATCGGTATCGCGGTATATCCCGATCATGGTGCCACTCCCGGCGCCTTGCTCAATGCCGCCGATGTGGCGATGTACCAGGCCAAACGCCTTTCCCAGGGCGGCCAGCACACGGCGGAGTCGGAGCACTCGGCCGCCAATGTTCAACACAGGAGTTGATCCCTTGTTTGCTAACACACGCGTTCTGTTTGTCACCTTGTTTATTGCACTACTGGCCCTGAGTGGCTGCCAGACTCCCCCCCCAAAAGGCCTGACCCCGGTGCAAGTGGCGGTGCTCAAACAACAAGGCTTCGAACTGACCGACGAAGGCTGGGCGTTTGGCCTGTCGGGCAAAGTGCTGTTTGGCAGCGACGTCGAAAAACTCAACACGCCCAGCACCGAGATCGTCGAACGCATCGGCAAGGCCCTCACCGGCGTGGGCATCGAACGCGTGCGCGTAGACGGCCACACCGATGCCTCGGGCAAGGAAGCCTACAACCAGCAACTATCCCTGCGCCGGGCGAAAAGCGTGGGCAAGGTCTTGGTGGGCGTGGGTATGAAGGAAGAGAACGTACAACTGCGCGGCCTGGGCAGCAGCGAGCCGGTGGCCTCCAACAGCACCTCCGCGGGCCGTACCGAAAACCGCCGGGTGTCGATTGTAGTGATCGCCGACTGAGCCGACAGGCCGTTCTGAATTTCAAACACGCTCAACTGTAGGAGCGGGTAAGCCCGCTCCTACACTTAGTAGTGCCGACCCAACGTTCTGTGCCCGCAGCAGCCATTCAGTCGGCAAACACCATCTCCCGCGTTTCCCCCATCAACAACCCCTGGTTCTGCTCCGTCACCTCACGGATGTAATCCCACAACAACGTAATCCGCTTCAACTTGCGCAAATCCTCCCGGCAATACATCCAGAACTGCCGCGTAATATTGATCTCCTCCCCCAACACCGGCAGCAACCGCGAGTCCTGCGCGGCCAGGAAGCACGGCAAGATCGCCAGCGAACGCCCCTGCTGCGCCGCCACGTACTGCGCAATCACGCTGGTGCTGCGCAGGCTGGCGCTGGCACCTGGGACGACATTGGCCAGGTACAGCAGCTCTGAGCTGAACGCCAGGTCATCCACGTAGCTGATAAACGGATGGTCGGCCAAATCGGCCGGGCGGCGGATGGGCGGGTGCTGGTCGAGGTATTCCTGGGTCGCGTACAGCTGCAACTTGTAGTCGCACAGTTTGCAGCACACGTAGGGCCCGTGTTCCGGGCGTTCCAGGGCGATGACGATGTCGGCTTCGCGCTTGGACAGGCTGATGAAGTGGGGCAGGGGCAGGATGTCGACCGAGATCGCCGGGTAGGTGTCGACGAAGTGGCTCAGTTGCGGGGTGACGAAAAAACTACCGAACCCTTCGGTACAGCCCATGCGCACATGCCCCGACAGCGCCACGCCGGAGCCCGATACTTGTTCGCAGGCCATATGCAGGGTGCTTTCGATGGACTCGGCGTAACCCAGTAAACGCTGGCCTTCATTGGTCAGCACAAACCCGCTGGTCCGGGATTTCTCGAACAGCAGGGTGCCCAGCGAGCCTTCCAGCGAGCTGATGCGCCGTGACACGGTGGTGTAGTCCACCGCCAGGCGCTTGGCAGCGACGCTGGCCTTGCGGGTACGCGCCACTTCGAGGAAAAACTTCAGGTCATCCCAGTTCAGCGAGCCTAAAGACGTGATGTTTTTTTGCATGTTGGACCGGCTTTTATGTGGGTTCTTATTGGAAGTTTGCACATCTATACTCCAAAAATCGTCCGAACGCCTCATCCTCAAGGCGCTTCACGCCTTGGCTCTCTGCATAACTACAAGATCTGGAGACCACAATGAACGCATCGCTTACGTCTGCCGATACCACCGTCAAACAGGCCAAACTGTTGATCAACGGTGAATGGGTCGAGTCCAAGACCACCGAATGGCAAGACATCGTCAACCCGGCGACCCAACAAGTCCTGGCCCGTGTGCCCTTTGCCACGGCCGATGAAGTCAACGCGGCCATCGACGCTGCCCATCGCGCCTTCCAGACCTGGAAGCTGACGCCGATCGGCGCGCGCATGCGCATCATGCTCAAGCTGCAGGCGCTGATTCGTGAACACTCCAAACGTATTGCCGTAGTCCTCAGTGCCGAGCAGGGCAAGACCATTGCCGATGCCGAGGGCGATATTTTCCGTGGCCTGGAAGTGGTCGAGCACGCGTGCTCCATCGGCACCCTGCAAATGGGCGAGTTCGCCGAGAACGTCGCCGGTGGCGTCGACACCTACACCCTGCGCCAACCCATCGGCGTCTGCGCCGGCATCACCCCGTTCAACTTCCCGGCGATGATCCCGCTGTGGATGTTCCCGATGGCCATCGCCTGCGGCAACACCTTCGTGCTCAAGCCTTCGGAGCAGGATCCGCTGTCGACCCTGATGCTGGTGGAACTGGCGTTGGAAGCCGGGGTGCCGGCCGGTGTGTTGAACGTGGTCCACGGTGGCAAGGATGTGGTGGATGCCCTGTGCACCCACAAAGATATCAAGGCCGTGTCCTTTGTCGGCTCGACCGCCGTCGGCACCCACGTCTACGACCTGGCGGGCAAGCACGGCAAGCGCGTGCAGTCGATGATGGGCGCGAAGAACCATGCGGTGGTGCTGCCCGATGCCAACCGTGAACAGACGCTCAACGCACTGGTCGGCGCTGGTTTCGGCGCGGCCGGCCAGCGCTGCATGGCCACCTCGGTGGTGGTGCTGGTGGGCGCGGCCAAGCAGTGGCTGCCGGACCTCAAGGCCCTGGCGCTGAAGCTTAAAGTCAACGCCGGCAGCGAAGCCGGGACCGACGTGGGCCCAGTGATTTCCAAGCGCGCCAAGGCGCGTATCCTCGACTTGATCGAAAGCGGTGTGAAAGAAGGCGCCAAGCTGGAACTGGACGGCCGCGACATCCAGGTGCCGGGCTTCGAGCAAGGCAACTTCGTCGGTCCGACCCTGTTCTCGGGCGTGACCACCGATATGCAGATCTACACCCAGGAAATCTTCGGCCCGGTGCTGGTGGTGCTGGAAGTCGATACCCTCGACGAAGCCATCGCCCTGGTCAACGCCAACCCGTTCGGCAACGGCACCGGCCTGTTCACCCAGAGCGGTGCGGCGGCGCGCAAGTTCCAGAGCGAAATCGACGTCGGCCAGGTCGGCATCAACATCCCGATCCCGGTGCCAGTGCCGATCTTCAGCTTCACCGGTTCCCGTGGTTCGAAACTCGGCGACCTGGGCCCGTACGGCAAGCAAGTGGTGCAGTTCTACACCCAGACCAAAACCGTCACCAGCCGCTGGTTTGA
Source organism: Pseudomonas sp. DD1 (assembly GCF_044510355.1). Taxonomy (NCBI): domain Bacteria; kingdom Pseudomonadati; phylum Pseudomonadota; class Gammaproteobacteria; order Pseudomonadales; family Pseudomonadaceae; genus Pseudomonas; species Pseudomonas sp. DD1. Next base: position 14,579 of record NZ_MSAJ01000007.1, read on the forward strand.
CGACGACAGCGTCAATGATGGCGTCAACACCACCATCAACCTGCGTTGATCAAGGAGACGACCATGAAGATTGCATTTATCGGCCTGGGCAACATGGGCGCACCCATGGCCCGCAACCTGATCAAGGCTGGCCACGCGCTGAACCTGTTTGACCTGAACCAGACCGTGCTCAAGGAACTGGCCGAATTGGGCGGCACCATCAGTGCCTCACCGCGCGCAGCATCAGAAGGCGCCGAACTGGTGTTGACCATGCTGCCCGCTGCCGCCCATGTGCGCAGCGTCTGGCTGAGTGAAGACGGCGTGCTCGCCGGTATCGGCAAAGGCGTGCCGGCCGTGGATTGCAGCACCATTGACCCTCAGACCGCCCGCGATGTGGCGGCTGCGGCAGCCAAGCACGGCGTGGCGATGGCCGATGCGCCGGTCTCCGGCGGCACGGGCGGGGCGCAGGCGGGGACGCTGACCTTTATGGTCGGCGCCACCCCGGAACTGTTCGCCACCCTGCATCCGGTGCTGGCGCAGATGGGCCGCAACATCGTGCATTGCGGTGAAGTCGGCACCGGGCAAATCGCCAAGATCTGCAACAACCTGCTGCTGGGCATCAGCATGGTCGGCGTCAGCGAGGCCATGGCCCTGGGCGATGCGCTGGGCATCGACACCCAGGTGCTGGCCGGCATCATCAACAGCTCCACCGGGCGCTGCTGGAGCTCCGACACCTACAACCCATGGCCGGGCGTGATCGAGACCGCGCCGTCATCCCGGGGTTATACCGGGGGGTTTGGCGCTGACCTGATGCTCAAGGACCTGGGCCTGGCGACCGAAGCGGCACGCCAGGCGCACCAGCCGGTGATCCTGGGGGCGGTGGCGCAGCAGTTGTATCAAGCGATGAGCCAGCGTGGGGAAGGGGGCAAGGACTTCTCGGCGATCATCAACAGCTATCGCAAGCTCCAATAGGGGATTTTCCGGGAGCCCGCGTCGGGTGGGCTCCCGGGTTTTTCGTGCTCAGGCAAACACGAAGTACTTACGCACCGTCTCGACCACTTCCCACGTGCCCTTCATGCCGGGCTCCACCACAAAGATATCCCCAGCGCGCAAATGGATCGGCTCCAGGCCGTCCGGGGTGATCACGCAGTAGCCTTCCTGGAAATGGCAGTATTCCCACTTCACGTACTCCACGTACCACTTGCCCGGAGTGCAGATCCAGGTGCCCATGATCTTGCTGCCGTCTTCGCTGGTGTAGGCGTTGAGGTTGACGGTGTGCGGGTCACCTTCGAGTTTCTCCCACTTGCAGGCATCCAGGACCGGCAGGGGATGGGTATCGCGCAGTACGGTGATCGGCTGGGACATGATGGCTCCAAGGCAGGGAAATGAAGCCCCACCCTATAGCCCCAGGCCAGATGCCAGTGGTCTGAACTCGACACTGGGATGCCCAGAAGCGCATTGGAATACGATCTTAAAACCTACACCGTCCCTGTGGGAGCGGGCTTGCCCGCGATGGCGGTGTGTCAGGTGACACATTTTTACTGGTCCACTGCTATCGCGGGCAAGCCCGCTCCCACATTTGATCTGGGGTGGCTGATGGATCCATTCAATAATCAGACGTTTCTTCGCAGTAACTACGAAAGAAATCAGCCTTCGCGCTGGAATTCGCAAGAATATTTACCGCTGGCCCTCGTATCATTCACCTTAGAAACGACCGAGAGCCTCGTATGAACCCAATAAAAACGTGGTGGGATATCAGCCCACCCTTGAGCACCGCCACCCCGACCTGGCCGGGCGATACGCCCTTCCAGGAAGAGCGCGTCTGGCAGTTCGGCCCCGAATGCCCGGTAAACGTCGGCCGCATTACGCTGTCGCCCCACACCGGCGCCCATGTCGATGCGCCGTTGCACTACAGCGCCGACGGTGCGCCCATCGGCGAAGTTTCGCTGGATGTGTACCTGGGGCCGTGCCGGGTGCTGTATTGCCTGGACAGCGGCGCGCTGGTGCAGCCCGAGCAGTTGCAAGGTCGCCTGGATAACCTGCCGGAGCGCGTGCTGCTGCGCACTTATCAACAGGCGCCGTTGACCACCTGGGACGCGAATTTCACCGCCGTCGCCAAGGAAACAATCGAGCTGCTGGCCAGCCTCGGCGTGCGCCTGATCGGCATCGACACGCCGTCCCTGGACCCGCAGCAGTCCAAGACCATGGATGCCCACAACGCCGTCGCCCGTCATGGCATGGCGATTCTCGAGGGCATCGTGCTCGACGACGTCCCGCAGGGCGATTACGAGTTGATCGCGCTGCCGCTGCGTTTTGCCAACCTCGATGCCAGCCCGGTACGAGCAATCCTGCGCCCGCTCAAGGAGCCCACGCGATGAGCCAGTGTCCTTTCTCCCCTGATTACCAGCCGCCGGAAGAATGGCATAACGCCGAGCTGAATTTTTCCGAGTCCATGAGCTATGGCGACTACCTGGACCTGGGCAAAGTGCTCACGGCCCAGCACCCGCTGTCGCCGGACCACAACGAAATGCTGTTTATCATCCAGCACCAGACCTCCGAGCTGTGGATGAAGCTGATGCTCCACGAACTCAAGGCTGCCCGCGAACATGTGCGCCTGGGTGAGCTGGCGCCGGCGTTCAAGATGCTGGCGCGGGTCTCGCGGATTTTCGATCAACTGGTGCACGCCTGGGCGGTCCTGGCGACCATGACACCGTCGGAATACAAGGCGATCCGCCCGTACCTGGGGCAGTCGTCGGGCTTCCAGTCGTTCCAGTACCGGGAAATCGAGTTCATCCTCGGCAATAAAAGCGCGGCGCTGTTGCGGCCCCACGCCCATCGCCCGGAGTTGCTCAAGGAGCTGCAAGTGGCGATCGCCACGCCGTCGCTGTATGACGAAGCGATCAACCTGATGATCAAGGCGGGCCTGGCGATTGACCCGCAGCGTGCGCAACGCGACCCGACGGCGCCTACGGTTCATGACGAATCCGTGGAGGCGGCGTGGCGCGAGGTGTACCGCGACCCGACCCGTTACTGGGACCTGTATCAGTTGGCCGAGAAGTTTATCGACCTGGAAGACTCGTTCCGCCAATGGCGCTTCCGCCATGTGACCACGGTGGAGCGGATCATCGGCTTCCAGCCGGGCACCGGTGGCACTGAGGGCGTGGGGTACTTGCGCAAGATGCTCGACACCGTGCTGTTCCCCGAGCTGTGGCGGGTGCGTTCGACGCTCTGATTGAAACCCAACAAAAAGCCCCGGCACTCATTGAGTACCGGGGCTTTTTGTTGGCAATGCATTCCTATTGTGACCCTGTTCATGTGGGAGCCGGGCTTGCCCGCGATGCAGGCGGCTCGGTCATTCAGTTAGACCGAGTCGATGCCATCGCAGGCAAGCCAGATCCCACATAAGCCAGCTCCTGCACAAGCCGGCTTCTACACAGGTTATTGCGCGACAGCCAAGGCCTTGTTCTTCCTGGAGCGCAACCAGTACGCCAGGAAGAGAATCCCCACCCACACCGGCATCGCATACACCGATGGGCGCATGTCCGGGATTGCCAGCATCACGCCAACGATCACCAGCATGAACGCCAGGCACAGGTAGTTGCTGAACGGGAACCAGAAGGTCTTGAACGACGGCACCACGCCTTGCTCGCCCATGGCCTTGCGGAACTTGATGTGCGTCAGGCTGATCAGCGCCCAGTTGATCATCAGCGAAGCAACCACCAGGGCAAACAACAGCACCAGTGCATCCTTGGGTGCCACGTAGTTGATCACCACGCACAGCAACGTCACCAGGGCCGAAATGCCCAGGGCGCGCAACGGAACGCCTTGCTTGTTGAGCTTCATCAGCGCCTTGGGCGCGTCGCCTTGCTCGGCCAGGCCGAACAGCATGCGGCTGTTGCAGTACACGCCGCTGTTGTACACGGACAGTGCCGCGGTCAGCACCACGAAGTTGAGGATGTGCGCGGCGGTGTCGTTACCGATCAACGAGAAGATCTGCACGAACGGGCTGGCACTGTAGGCATCGCCGGATGCGCCGAGGGTTTGCAGCAGTTGATCCCATGGGTACAACGACAGCAGCACGGTCAGGGCGCCGACGTAGAAAATCAGGATCCGGTACACCACCTGGTTGATCGCCTTGGGGATCACCTTGCGCGGCTCGCTGGCTTCGGCAGCCGTAATACCCACCAGCTCCAGGCCGCCGAACGAGAACATGATGAACGCCATTGCCATCAGCAGGCCCATGCCGCCGTTAGGGAAGAAACCGCCGTGGTCCCACAGGTTGCTGATCGAGGCTTGCGGGCCACCGGTACCGCTGAACAGCAGGTAGCAGCCGAGCACGATCATGCCGATGATCGCCACCACCTTGATGATCGCGAACCAGAACTCGGTCTCACCGAAGAACTTCACGTTCAGGGTGTTGATCAGGTTCACCGCAACGAAGAACACCACCGCGCTGACCCAGGTCGGCACTTCAGGCCACCAGAACTGGATGTACTTGCCCACCGCTGTCAGCTCGGCCATGCCCACCAGTACATACAGCACCCAGTAGTTCCAGCCGGCGAGAAAGCCGGCATAGCCGCCCCAGTACTTGTGGGCGAAGTGGCTGAAGGAACCGGCGACCGGTTCCTCGACGATCATCTCGCCCAACTGGCGCATGATCAGGAACGCGATAAACCCGGCTATCGCATAGCCCAGGATCATCGACGGCCCCGCCGATTTCAGCACCCCGGCCGAACCGAGGAACAAACCCGTACCAATCGCCCCGCCCAGGGCAATCAGCTGAATATGCCGGTTTTTCAGGCCACGCTTGAGGCCAACCGGGTTAACCATGTCATCCGCCATTAACATTCCCTTCTACTTGTTTTTTTCAGGGTTGATCCTGCACGCCAGATCCGCCCCTCACTGCTGAGGGGTCAGATATTACTCTCGGTAAACTTTTCGTAATACAGCTGAACGCCATCAAGTGCCTGATCTTGCAGCCAGTTCTTAATGGATTCGACCATTGGAGGGGGGCCGCACACGTACATATCGGCCGATCTATCCCGCAATTCGGCCACGTCGAAATGCTCGGTCAGATAACCGCGCTTGCCGGACCACTGCGGCGATGGGTCGCTGAGCACTTCGGTGTAGCGAAAACCACGGATGGACTCGGCATACGCCTTGATGCGCTCGGCCTCGCACAAATCCTCGGCCCCGCGCACCCCGTAATACAGATGCACCGGTTGCTCGCAGCCGCGTTCGGCCAATTCATCGAGCATCCCCAACAGTGCCGACAACCCGGTGCCGCCGGCCACCAGCACCAGGGGCTGGGTGACGTGCCGCAGATAAAACGCGCCCAGCGGTGCCTGCAGCTTGATTTCATCGCCGACCTGGCAGCGCTCGCGCACGTAATTGCTCATTACCCCATCCGGCAGCAAGCGGATCAGGAACTGCAAGCGGTTGCCCGGGCGGTTGGCGAAGGAGTAGGAGCGCTGATGCTCGGTACCGGGAATCGACAGCCGCGCATATTGCCCCGGCAGAAAGTCTAGGGCGCGCTCCAGTTGCACCGACAGGATCGCGGTGCTGGCCGACACCTGCTGCACCTCGCACACCGTGGCGCTGAGTTGTTCCGGGCCCGGTGCGTTGCACAGGCTTGAGTCGAAATCGAAGTAAAACGCCGCGTCGGATTGGACCCGGGTCTGGCAACTGAGCATCTTGCGTTGTTGCAGGTCGAGGCTGGACAGGGCCTCGTCATCCACATAGTCCTGGCTGTAGTCGCCGGACTCGCAGCGTCCCTGGCAGGTGCCGCACACGCCTTCGCGGCAATCCAGGGGGATCTTGATGCCGTTGCGCAACGCCGCGTCCAGCAGGATTTCGTTGCTGGCCACCGGAAAGAACAAGGTCTTGCCGTCGGCAAAACTGAAGGCCACTTTGTGATTCATCCACCGCACTCCGCGTAGATAGATTGATGACTGGCGAGGTTGCCCCTCGCCACAGGGGCACGGTCAGAGGTGATAGAAGTCCAGCACCGAGTTGATGGTGTCGTTGAGCAGCAGCGCATGCTTGCGCGTGATCAGCCAACTGTCGCCATGGGGCTTGAGGCTGTAGGTGGCGTGGCCATAGAACTGCTCCGACATCGCCAGCCGATAGAACAGCGTGTGCCAGTTCAGCCGCACTTCCAGGCAGCCATCAGCCTGCTCGGCAATCCGTACGTTATTGATCAGGTGCAAGGTGCGCGGCATCGGCGTGGCGGACGCGGCCTTGCCGGTGCGCAGGCGGAACACCCGGTCTTCCAGGCCCGAGCGGTTGGCGTAGTAGATCAGCGACATCTCGCGCTTGGGGTCGCGGGTGTAGACGTGCTCGGAGTCCCATTGCGGCAGGTGGAACTCACTCTGCGGGTCGAACAACTGCACGTAGGCGTCCCAGTCCTGGGCGTCGCACAGCTCGGACTTGCGGTAGAAAAACTGCTCGATCTGATACTGCAATTGCGCGTTCATCATTTCACCTCGTGCAGTTTCAACGATTGCGCCTCAAGCCCGTCCAGCAGGAATGTCTGCCAGTTGCGGTGCTGGTTGACGTACAACCCTTCGTGGGTGAATTCGGTACCGGTCATGGCCGGTTGGATGCCGATGGCCTCGCTGTTGGGCGTCGGCCCGGTTTCCCAACGATGGCTGCCCCGGGAGATATCGCTCCAGCGTTCCAGGCGGCCCTGGAAGCCGCGCTGGGCTTCGCGAAATTCCACCAGGTCATCCGGGGTGCCCATGCCGGACACGTTGAAAAAGTCTTCAAACTGGCGGATGCGGTTTTCGCGGTCGGCATCGGACTCGTGCTTGACCCCCAGGCACTGGCTGATGATCTCGGTCTTGTTCCACGCCACCGGGCGGATGATGCGCAGTTGCGAGCTGATCTGGTCGAGAAAGAACAGGCTGGGGTACACGTTGAGGTTGCGCAGGCGGTGCATCATCCACTCGGCCTTTTGCTGGCCGTGTTCTGCCACCAGGCGCGGCATGATGGTGGCGTAGCCGGAGCGTACGCTGGGGTTGGGCATGTCGCTGAACAACACGCTGTGGCCGTTGTTGAAGGCAAACCAGCCGTCATCGGTATTGGCATCGCCGGCGCCGAGTTTGCTGTAGTCCAGGGTGCTGCCGGAGGCGCTGCCGTTTTCCGTATTGACCTGCTGGCGATGCTGCACCGTGGCCACGTAGTTATAGTGCACGGTGCTGACGTGGTAACCGTCCAGGCCGTTTTCGTTCTGCAGCTTCCAGTTGCCGTCGTAGGTGTAGGCCGACTTGCCGGGCAGCACTTCCAGCTCGCCGGTGGCGGACTGCGCGACCATCATGTCGAAGAACACTTTGGAGTCGCCGAGGAAGTCTTGCAGGCTGTTGCTGCCGTGCACGTCGAGGCTGATAAACACAAAGCCCTTGTAGCTTTCGATGCGCGCCTTCTTCAGGCCGCGGGTGGCCTTGTCGAAACCTTCCGGGTATTCCCCCGGCGCCTTGACCTTCACCAGGCGGCCGTCGCTCTTGTAGCACCAGGCGTGGAACGGGCAGGTAAAGGTCGACTGGTTGCCCTTGCCGACCCGGGTCAGGGTGGTGCCGCGATGCTGGCAGGCGTTGATCAGGGCGTTGAGCTGGCCTTCACCGTCGCGGGTGATGATCATCGGCTGACGCCCGGCGCGCATGGTTACGAAGTCGTGGTTATTGGCCAGTTCGCTTTCGTGGCAGGCGTAGATCCAGTTCTTTTCGAAGATCAGTTCCATCTCCAGGTCGAACAGCTCAGGTTCGGTGAACATGTCCCGGGCGATGCGGAACACACCCTCGGCCGGACGGAAATCCAGGCAGCTTTCGATAAACGTTTTCCATTGCTCGACGCTTCTTGCACCACTCATGGGAGGCACCTTTTATTGGGTAGCTAATCGGTGGTTCATTAGAGGCGGGCAGGGGGGCGGCCAGCTATCCGCTTAATGGGGGAAGATGGGCCGCATAGTTGGGGCGCAAATACCCACATCCGTGCAACGACGCCGGGGAATGCGCTACTGTCAGGCCAGGCAATTGTCGAAAAAGCCGGCTTCTTATCCACATAGTCGACGCTCACTATCCACCCAGTGGCCAAGTGCGCGACGTGGCGCAGAACTTGCCTTGATCCACCGGACGCGCCGTCAGAGCGCGCTGGCCACAACCGCCGTGAGTGCACCCTGATGAGTAGCCATACACGCGATATCCGTATTGAACGTTTCGACCTTGAAGGCGCCCGCAGCTGGATGTCCGGCATCTGCGGGCCCCACCGGCTGGAAACCGCCACCCCGGAGCGCCTGCGCTTCCACCACAGTGCCAATGTGTTCAAGTCCCGCGCCACCACCCTGGGGGTGATCGAATACGGCACCGACGTGACCATCGACATCGAAGACGCCGAGCACTTCAGCAGCTACAGCCTGAGCCTGCCGCTGGTGGGCGAGCAGGAGCTGAGCAAGGGTGGCCAGCGCCTGAGTTCCAACCGCGACCAGGGCGTGATCATTTCGCCCAATGAACACCAGGTGCTGGCGATCTCCGGCGACTGCCGCAAGCTGCAAGTGGTGATCACCCGTGCGGCGATGAGCGAAACCCTGGAGGGCTTGTTGCAGCGGCCGATTGATGCGCCGTTGCGCTTTGAATCGGTGATGGATGCGGTGCAGGGCGCGCCGGCGGCGTGGTGGCGCATGGCACGGCACTTCATTGCGGAGCTGGAGCACAGCAGCGAACTGTATGACCAGGCCGCGTTTACCCGCGACCTGGAAAGCTCGCTGATCAAGGGCCTGATCCTGGCCCAGCCGAACAACTATTCCGAAGAACTGCGCGACGTGCTGGGGGTCAAGCTGCCCCACTACCTGATCCGCGCCCGCCAGTACATCCACGCCAACGCCCGCGAAGCGCTGCACCTGGAAGACCTCGAGGCGGCCACCGGGGTGTCGCGGTTCAAGCTGTTCGATGCGTTTCGCAAATACTTCGCGCTGTCGCCCATGGCCTACTTGAAGAAGTACCGCTTGAGCGCGGTGCGCCAGGAAATTCTCGAGCATGGTGCTACCCGCACCATCTCCGAGATTGCCCTGGGCTGGGGCTTTACCCACCTGGGAAGGTTTTCGGCGGAGTACCGCAAGCTGTTCGACGAATCCCCCAGCCAGACGCTGCAGCGCAACGATGCGCGGCGCATGCGGGGTGCCTGAACACAATGCAGCTCCCACAGGGTATTGGAGGTGACTGGGAGATTTCAGATCAGTTCTTCTACCAGTTGCAGGCAATGACCCAGCCCCGGCGACTGATCATTGATCCGCCGGCTGAGAATGATCGGCGAGGTCGCCGTAACCTCGACAATCGGCGTATAGCCGATATCCGCCCGATGCAGTATCTGCACCGACGCCGGCACCAGCGTCACCCCCATGCCGGCCCCGACCAGGCCGATGGCGGTCTGCAACTCATTGGTCCATTGCGCGACCTTGATCGCCAGGCCATGGGTGTCGAACAGTGCGATCACATGGTCGGCATAGCTGGGGCGCGGGTTGCCGGGGTACAGCACCAGCGGTTCGGCGGCCAACTGCGCAAGGGTCACCGGTGCGCCCAGCAGCGGGTGCCCGGCCGGCAACACCGCCACCAGCCGATCTTCGACCAACACCCGCTGGACAATGGCCGGGTCATCAATGCGAATCCGCCCGAAGCCCACATCAATGCGCCCGGCCTTGAGCGCTTCGACCTGTTGCAGGGTGGTCATCTCCGACAGCCCCAGCTCCAGCTCCAGCGCGTCATGGCTGCGCAGGCGGCGGATCAGTTCCGGCAGCACGCCATACAGGGTCGAGGGGGCAAAGCCGATGCCCAGCCAGGTCTTCTGCCCCAGGCCGATGCGCCGGGTGTTGTCGCAGGTCTTGGCCAACTGCTCCAGCAGCACATTGGCGTGTTCATAGAAGTACCGCCCGGCCTCGGTCAGCCGCAACGGCCGGCCCCGCTCCAGCAGCACCACGCCCAACTCATCTTCCAATTGCTGGATCTGCCGGCTCAACGGCGGCTGCGCGATGTGCAGGCGTTCGGCGGCGCGGGTGAAGTTCAGGGTTTCCCCCAGCACCTGGAAATAACGCAGGTGGCGCAGTTCCATACGGATTCCTCTCATACCTTGAGGGTATTGTTCAAGACCAATTCTATATTGGAAGCCAGCAACAATGGGCGACAGAATCGGGCAAGACCTATAAAGAACCCAACGGGTATTGCCATGCCGATTTGCGCCATCGAGTCGATCGAGACCATCATCGTCGATCTCCCCACCATCCGCCCGCACAAGCTGGCGATGCACACCATGCAAAACCAGACCCTGGTGATCATCCGCGTGCGGTGCGCCGACGGTATCGAAGGGATCGGCGAGTCCACCACCATCGGTGGCCTGAGCTACGGCAACGAAAGCCCCGACAGCATCAAGATCAATATCGACCAACACTTTGCGCCACTGTTGATTGGCCAGGATGCCAGCAACATCAACGCCGCCATGTTGCGCCTGGAACGCAGCATCCGTGGCAACACCTTTGCCAAGTCCGGCATCGAAAGCGCCTTGCTCGATGCCCTCGGCAAGCGCCTGAACCTGCCGGTCAGCGAGCTGCTCGGCGGCCGAGTGCGCGATACCCTGCCGGTGGCCTGGACGTTGGCCAGCGGCAATACGCAAAAGGACATCGACGAAGCCGAGAAGATGCTCGACCTGCGCCGCCACCGCATCTTCAAGTTGAAGATCGGCGCCGGTGAAGTCAGCCAGGACCTGGCCCATGTGATTGCGATCAAAAAAGCCCTGGGCGAGCGCGCCAGCGTGCGCGTCGACGTCAACCAGGCCTGGGACGAAGCCGTGGCCCTGCGCGCTTGCAAGGTGCTGGGCGATAACGCTATCGACCTGATTGAACAGCCGATCTCGCGCAATAACCGTGGCGGCATGGCCCGGCTCAACCTCTCGAGCCCGGCGCCGATCATGGCCGACGAGTCCATCGAGTGTGTCGAAGATGCCTTCAACCTGGCCCGCGAAGGCGCGGCCTCGGTGTTCGCCTTGAAGATCGCGAAAAACGGCGGCCCGCGCGCCGTACTGCGCACGGCGGCGATTGCCGAGGCGGCGGGTATTGGCCTGTATGGCGGCACCATGCTTGAAGGCGGTATCGGCACCCTGGCCTCGGCCCACGCGTTTCTCACCCTCAATAAACTGGCGTGGGACACCGAGCTGTTCGGGCCGCTGCTGCTCACCGAAGACATTCTTACCGAGCCGCTGCTGTATCGCGATTTCCACCTGCATGTCTCGACCGCCCCGGGCCTGGGCCTGGCCATTGATGAGGAGCGCCTGGCGTTCTTCCGTCGCGACAAACATTAAGAGGACGCCTGCGATGTTGTTCCACGTAAAGATGACCGTAAACCTGCCTGTCGATATGAACCCCGAGCGCGCAGCGGCCCTCAAGGCCGACGAAAAAGCCCTGGCCCAACGCCTGCAGGCGCAAGGTAAGTGGCGCCACCTGTGGCGCATCGCCGGGCTGTACGCCAACTACAGCGTGTTCGATGTCGACAGCGTGCAGGAACTGCATGACCTGCTGATGCAACTGCCGCTCTATCCCTACATGGCCATTGAAGTGAATGCCCTGTGCCGGCATCCGTCGTCGATCCATGAGGATGATCGCTGAGCCTGTCTAGCCCCCTAATAATTACAAGATGAGGATTGCACCATGTCCATTCGACTGTCCCAGACTGCCCACGCCCAGCGCTTCCTCGAAGAAGCCAGCGGCAACCTCAATGATGCCGGCAACCCCCGGGCCAAGGCGCTGATCTACCGGATCCTGCGCGATACGGTGAATATTATCGAAGACCTGGAAGTGACCCCGGAAGAGTTCTGGAAGGCGGTCAACTACCTCAACGAACTGGGCAAAAACCAGGAAGCCGGGCTGCTGGCCGCAGGCCTGGGCCTGGAGCATTACCTGGACCTGTTGATGGACGCCGCCGACGAGGAAGCCGGCAAGTCCGGCGGCACCCCGCGCACCATCGAAGGGCCGCTGTACGTGGCGGGTGCGCCGCTGTCCAAATACGAAGCACGCCTGGACGATGGCCTGGATGCGGCCGTGCCGCTGTTTATGCGCGGGCAAGTGCGCGACATCAACGGCAAGCCGCTGGCGGGGGCGATTGTGGATGTGTGGCAGGCCAATACCGGCGGCACTTACTCCTGGTTCGACCCATCGCAATCGGAGTTCAACCTGCGTCGCCGGATCGAGACCGACGCCCAGGGCAATTATCGTTTCCGTAGCATCGTGCCGTCTGGCTACGGCTGCCCACCGACCGGCCCGACCCAGCAGTTGCTCGATCAACTGGGGCGTCACGGCCAGCGGCCGGCGCATATCCACTTCTTTATCTCGGCGCCGGGGCATCGGCACCTGACCACGCAGATCAACCTGTCGGATGATCCGTACCTGCATGATGACTTTGCCTACGCCACTCGGGATGAGCTGATTGCCGAAATTCGCTTCAGCGAAGACCCGCAACTGGCGCGGGAGTTTGGCGTGGAGGGCAAGTTTGCGCAGATCGACTTTGACTTCGAGTTGCAGCCAGCGGTGGCACCGGTCGAGCAAAAACGCATGCAACGCGTGCGCGCCCTCGAAGACTGAACGCAGTAAACAATGTGGGCGCGGGCTTTTGTGGGAGCTGGCTTGCCTGCGATGGTATCGCCTCGGTATTGCAGATAAACCGAGGTGTCTGTATCGCGGGCAAGCCCGGCTCCCACAAAAGCCAGCGCCCACAGGTGTTCAGCAGTGCTTTGCCTATTTGCGTACGACCAGGTCCAGCACCTCATCTCGGTCCTTGATCTTCTGCAACACGATCTCCGAACGGATATCCATCACCCCCGCCGTGCGGTTGAGGTGGTTCACGATAAAGTCGGAAAAGTGCTTGAGGTTGCGCGCCTGCACCCGCAGCACGTAGTTGCTGGCGCCGGTGATCACATAGGCACTGGCCACTTCCGGCCAGCCCTGGACCTTCTTGATAAAGGTCTCGTGCCAGTCCTCCATATCCTGGCGCAACGACAGGTGGACGATGGCTTCCAGCTCGATCCCCAATTGCTCGGCATTGAGCACCGCGCGATACCCGCTGATCACCCCCTCACTCTCCAGCAGGCGTAAGCGGCGCAGGCAGGCGGACGGCGACAGGGCGACTTTCTCCGCCAGTTCCTGGTTGCTGATACGGCCATCCTGTTGCAGGAAATGCAGGAGGCGCAGGTCGGTGGCGTCGAGAATCATGCTTAGAATTAATCCGCGTATTTAGAGGTTAAATTCGAATTTCCTACAGCTTATTAAGCCAGTTGTAGCGCACTTTGCACGAAAATTCTGCAAATCTTCGTTCATTATTTGGTCCATCGTCATCTATAAAAACAGGACTTTCCATGACCAGCCGAACTCATTGCCAGACCCTCGACGCCCAAGACCCGCTGGCGCCCCTGCGCGATCAATTCGCCCTGCCGGAAGGGGTGATCTACCTCGATGGCAACTCCCTCGGCGCACGTCCGGTGGCGGCACTGGAACGGGCACAAGCGGTGATTGCCGAGGAGTGGGGCAATGGGTTGATCCGCAGCTGGAACAGCGCCGGCTGGGCCGACCTGTCCCAGCGCCTGGGCAACTGCCTGGCGCCGCTGATCGGTGCGGGCGAGGCTGAAGTGGTGATTACCGATACCACCTCGATCAACCTGTTCAAGGTGCTCAGCGCCGCCTTGAGCGTGCAACGCCAGCGCCAGCCGCAGCGCAAGGTGATTGTCAGCGAAGCAAGCAACTTCCCCACCGACCTGTACATCGCCGAAGGCCTGGCGGCGCTGCTGCAACAGGGCTACAGCCTGCGCCTGGTGAACAGCCCCGACGAACTGCCGGCGGCCATCGACCAGGACACCGCCGTGGTGATGATCACCCACGTCAACTACAAGACCGGCTACATGCACGACATGCAAGCGCTGACCGCCCTGAGCCATGAATGCGGCGCGCTGGCGATCTGGGACCTGGCGCACTCGGCGGGCGCGGTGCCGATTGACCTGCACCAGGCCGGCGCCGACTACGCCATTGGCTGCACCTATAAATACCTCAACGGCGGCCCGGGTTCCCAGGCGTTTGTCTGGGTCAACCCGGCGCTGGTGGAGTTGGTGACGCAGCCGTTGTCGGGCTGGTTCGGCCATAGCCGCCAGTTCGCCATGGAGTCCAACTACGTGGCCGGCAAGGGCATCACCCGCTACCTGTGCGGCACCCAGCCGATCACCTCGCTGGCGATGGTCGAGTGCGGGCTGGATATCTTCGCCCAGACCGACATGGCCAGCCTGCGCCGCAAATCCCTGGCGCTCACCGACCTGTTTATCGAGCTGGTACAAAGCCGCTGCGCCGCCCATGACCTGACGTTGATCACCCCGCTCGAGCATGCCAAGCGCGGCAGTCATGTGAGCTTTGAACACCCCGAAGGCTACGCCATCGTCCAGGCCCTGATCGCCCGTGGCGTGATTGGTGATTACCGTGAGCCGAAGATCATGCGCTTTGGCTTCACCCCGCTGTACACCAGCTTCACCGAGGTGTGGGATGCAGTAGAAATCCTTGGCGAAATCCTCGATGACAAAACCTGGGACCAGCCACAATTCAAGGTGCGCCACAGTGTCACCTGAGTAAACACCGAACCCAATGTGGGAGCGGGCTTGCTCGCGATAGCGGTGGGGCAGTCAAAGAATCTGGTGACTGACCCACCGCTATCGCGAGCAAGCCCGCTCCCACAGGGGGACAGTGTTCCCATCGAGATGGATATCGGCCAAAAAAGTGCAATCACAATAATAAAGGGGCACGCACGTGACCACGCCAGACAACGGCTTTGCAGCAATCACCAACCGCGAACTGGGCCTGCGGCGCCAGCTCACTTCCGGGCAGATGAGCATGATCGCCATCGGTGGCGCCATTGGCACCGGGCTGTTTATGGGCAGCGCCTATGCCATCGGCTATGCCGGGCCCAGCGTGCTGGTCAGCTACGCCATCGGCGCGTTGATCACCCTGCTGTTGATGGGCTGCCTGGCGGAAATGACGGTGGCCCATTCCACCTCCGGCTCCTTTGGCGCCTACGCCGAGTTCTATATCAGCCCCCTGGCCGGGTTCCTGGTGCGCTATGCCTACTGGGCGGCGATTGTGCTGGCGGTGGGCGCCGAGGTCACGGCGGTGGCGATGTACATGAAGTACTGGTTCGCCAACGTGCCGGAGTGGGTGTGGATCGTCTCGTTCTCCAGCGTGCTGATCGTGCTTAACGCCATCAGCGTCAAGACCTTCGGCAACTTCGAATACTGGTTTTCGACGATCAAGATCAGCGCGATTGTCGGCTTTATCATCCTTGCGGTGTATGTGGTGTTCGGCTCTGGCAACCCGGATTACGGTGTGCAGAACTACACGGCCCACGGCGGGTTTTTCCCCAATGGCCTGAGTGGCATGTGGATCGCGGTGATTGTGTCGATCTTCAGCTACCTGAGCGTGGAGATGATCGCGGTGGCGGCGGGTGAAGCGGCCGACCCGGAGCAGGCGGTGAAAAAAGCCTTCCGCGCGACGATTGTGCGGCTGGTGGTGTTCTACCTGCTGACCCTGGCGCTGATGCTGGCCATCGTGCCGTGGAACCAGTCCGGGCAGAGCCAGAGCCCGTTTGTCACGGTGATGCAGACCATCGGCATTCCCGGCGCCACCGGGGTGATGAACTTCGTGATCCTGATTGCCGCGCTGTCGGCCATGAACAGCCAGCTCTACATCACCACGCGCATGATGTTCAGCCTGTCCCGCGCCGGCTTTGCGCCAAAATCCATGGGTGCCCTGAGCAAGAGCGGGATCCCGCTCAATGCCCTGCTGCTGTCCAGTTCGGGCATCGCCCTGGCGACCCTGCTCAACGTGGTGTACCCGGAAAGCTCCTTCACCTTGATGATGGCCATCTCGATGTTTGGCGCGATCTTCACCTGGTTCATGATCTTCCTCACGCACCTGTTCTTCCGCCGCTACCGCAAGCGCCACGGCGGGCCGAAGTTGTCCTTCCAACTGCGGCTGTTTCCCTACAGCACGCTGCTGGGGCTGGTGCTGATGGGCGCGGTGATGATCACCACGTACTTCACCGAGGCGTTCAAGATGACCCTGGTGTTTGGCGTGCCGTTCCTGCTGATTCTCTCGGTGGTGTATTACGTGTTTTTCCGCAAAGGCACGGACAAGGCATCGAGCAAGGCCTTGGCGTAAGCCGGCAATTGCTCGAACGAACGCGCGCACAACAGCAGTCTGCGACAGGCCCAGTCTTCCGTCAGCGGCTGGGCCTGGAATGGCTGCGCGTGGGGCCAGCGTTGTAACGCGGCCAGCGGCACGATTCCCAGGCCCGCGCCACGGGCGACCATGCGCATCACCCCATCAAAGCCATCGGCCCGCACCCGGGTCTGCAAGCGAAAACCCGCGTGCAGCGCCTGTTCCTCCAGGTACACCGCCAACGCGCTGTCGGCGGCCAGGCCTACATAGTCGTAGGGCAGGCTGTCGATAAAACTCACTGCGCCGGCCGTCAGTGGGTGGCCTGTCGGTAGGATCAGCACCAACGGGTCGTCGCGAAACGGCCGGGTCTGCAAGCCGTGGCTGTCCACTGCATCGGAAATAATCCCCAGGTCCGCCGCGCCCTGGCGCAAGGCGTGGGTGATGCGCAGGCTGGGCAGTTCCTGCAGGTCGATATCGAGGTTGGGGTGGGTGCAGAGAAAATCCGCCAGCAGCTCCGGCAGGTATTCGCTAAGGGCGGTGGTGTTGCACAGCAGGCGCACCTGGCCTTTGACGCCGTTGGCGTACTCCGCCAGCTCCTGTTGCAGGCGTTCGGCCTGTTGCAACAGCAGGCGTGCGTGGCGGGCCAGGGCGTTGCCGGCGGCCGTCGGGGTCACGCCTCGGCGGCCGCGCTGCAGGAACTCGACGCCCAGTGAAGCCTCCATTGCGCGAATGCGCGCACTGGCGGCGGCCAGGGATAGGTGGCTGCGGGCGGCGCCGGCGGTGATGTTGCCGGTGTCGAGGATGTGCAGGTAGAGGCGCAGGTCGATCAGGTCAAAGTGCATGGCTGGGGTTCTCGGGTGCCTGGACGGGCCTTATCGCAGGCAAGCCAGTTCCCACATTTGGAAGGGTGAACACATTCAGAATGTGGGAGCTGGCTTGCCTGCGATAGCGGTCTCAGCCTCACGCAAAACAAGAGGCAGCCTCAGTATATGGCGAATTTCCAACCCCACGCCAAACCCGCAAACTCCCCCCCATGACAACCTTCCTCGCGTTCTACCAAGACCTCGGCCCAGCCCTGACCCTGCTGGTGATCGGCACCTTCCTGCTGGCCGGCACCGTCAAGGGCGTGATTGGCCTGGGCCTGCCCACCGTCGCCATGGGCCTGCTCGGTCTGGCTATGTTGCCGGCGCAGGCTGCGGCCCTGCTGATCATTCCTTCGACCATCACCAACCTCTGGCAACTGAGCTTCGGTGGGCATTTGGGCGCACTGAGCAAACGCCTGTGGCCCATGCTGTTGCTGATTTTTCTGGGGACCGGGCTCGGTTCGCTGTGGCTGGGCATGGACGGCGGTCCCTGGGTGGTGCGGGCCTTGGGCGGGGCGTTGCTGGTGTATGCGCTGTGCGGACTGTTGCTGCCGACGTTGCGCGTGCCCGTCGGCAGCGAGCGCTGGCTGGGCCCGCTGTGTGGTCTGCTGACGGGGATCGTCACTTCGGCCACCGGCGTCTTCGTGATCCCGGCCGTACCCTACTTGCAAGCACTGGGCTTGCACCGTGACCAACTGGTGCAGGCGCTGGGCCTGTCCTTCAGCGTGTCTACCCTGGCCCTGGCCGCCGGGTTGTTCTGGCACGGCAACCTCGGGGCCGGCGAACTGAATGCCTCGCTGCTGGCGTTGGTGCCGGCGCTGCTGGGCATGTGGCTGGGGCAAAAGCTGCGCCAGTGCATCAGTGCTGTGCTGTTCAAGCGCGTGTTTTTTATGGGCATGGCGGCCCTGGGCGGGCACCTGCTGATGGGTGGTTGACGCAATAATCAGATGGTTACTCGTGCCTGAAGGTCAAAAGTGTTTTGCCGGTCCGTGGCTTACTCACCCGAGGGGTTGCCCGTAGCCTGCGCTCATCCATTTTCAACCTTCAGGTACAACCCCATGAAAAAAGTTCTGTTGCTCAACGGCGGCAAGAAATTCGCCCACTCCGATGGCCGCTACAACAACACCCTGCATGATGCGGCGCTGGCCGTGCTGGACCGGGGTGGGCTTGACGTGAAAGTCACCCATATCGACGCCGGCTACGACGTGGCCGAAGAAGTCGCCAAGTTCCTCTGGGCCGATGTGATCATCTACCAGATGCCCGGCTGGTGGATGGGCGCCCCATGGATCGTCAAGAAGTACATCGACGAAGTCTTCACCGAAGGCCACGGCAGCCTGTACGCCAGCGATGGCCGCACCCGTTCCGACGCGTCGCAGAAGTACGGCAGCGGCGGCCTGATCCAGGGCAAGCAGTACATGTTGTCGCTGACCTGGAATGCACCACAGGCAGCATTCGATGACCCGAGCGACTTCTTCGAAGCCAAGGGCGTGGATGCGGTGTACTTCCCGTTCCACAAGGCCAACCAGTTCCTCGGTATGAGTGGCCTGCCGACGTTCCTGTGTGTGGACGTGATGAAGCGCCCCTCCATCGAGGCTGATGTGCTGCGCTACGAGCAGCATCTGGCCCAGGTGTTTAACCTGACGCTGTAATACGGCTAGTATCCACGCAGCCGTATTCACGAGGATTCACGTTGAAAGCCCGATCCGATGAGCTACAGATCTTCGTCTGCGTGATTGAATGCGGTTCGATTTCCGCTGCCGCCGAACAAGTCGGGCAGACGCCTTCGGCGGTCAGCCGCACTTTGTCGCGGCTCGAAGCCAAGCTCGACACCACCCTGATCAACCGCACCACGCGGCGCATGGACCTGACCGAAGAGGGCAAGTACTTTTTCGAGCAGGCCAAGCTGATCCTGGAGCAGATGGACGAGCTGGAAGAGCGCCTGTCGTCACGGCAGAAAACCCCGTCCGGGCGCTTGCGGATCAACGCCGCCTCGCCGTTCATGCTGCATGCCATCGTGCCGTACGTCGCCGAGTTCCGCCGTCTGTACCCGGATATCCAGCTGGAGCTCAACAGCAACGACCTGATCATCGACCTGCTGGAACAGAGCACCGACATTGCTATCCGCATCGGTGCCCTGGCGGATTCGACCCTGCATGCCCGCTCCCTGGGCTGCAGCCCGCTGCATATCCTCGCCAGCCCGGCGTACCTTGAGCAGCACGGCACGCCAACCACAGTGGCGGACCTGGCCAATCACACCTTGCTTGGCTTTACCCAGACCGAAACCCTCAACCACTGGCCGCTGCGCCATGTGCAGGGCGACCGCTGGCAGATCGAGCCGGGCATTGCTGCGTCCAGCGGGGAAACCCTGCGCCAACTGGCGTTGGAGGGGCAGGGGATTGCCTGCCTGTCGCACTTCATGACCATCGAAGACATCAACGCCGGCCGCCTGCAGTCGATCCTGACACCGTTCAACAGTGGCTATCGCCAACCGATCAACGCGGTGTACTACCGCAACTCGCAACTGGCCCTGCGTATCCAG
The DNA here is from genome assembly GCF_044510355.1 of Pseudomonas sp. DD1. NCBI lineage: Bacteria > Pseudomonadati > Pseudomonadota > Gammaproteobacteria > Pseudomonadales > Pseudomonadaceae > Pseudomonas > Pseudomonas sp. DD1. The sequence goes on from NZ_MSAJ01000007.1 coordinate 34,182, forward strand.
TGCTTTTTGGACTTTATCCAGGAAAAGCTCGCGCGCTACGCCTGTTGACCGGCTCCTACTGGTCCGGTGTGGTGGTTTTCCGTACCATCGCCCCCTCATTTCCCGCAACGCCCCCGGTAAACCCATGAAGCTCTCTCGTCTGCGCGCCGACGCCCTGGCCGGACTCACCACGTCTTTTGCCTTGTTGCCCGAATGCATCGCCTTTGCCCTGGTGGCCCACCTCAACCCGCTGATGGGCCTGTATGGCGCTTTTATCATCTGCACCCTGACCGCGTTGTTCGGCGGCCGGCCGGGGATGGTCTCGGGGGCGGCGGGGTCGATGGCGGTGGTGATCGTCGCGCTGGTGGTGCAACACGGCGTGGAGTACCTGCTGGCGACGGTGTTGCTCGGCGGTCTGATCATGATTGCCTTCGGCCTGCTGCGCCTGGGCAAGTTGGTGCGCATGGTGCCGCACCCGGTGATGCTCGGTTTCGTCAACGGCCTGGCGATCATCATCGCCCTGGCGCAACTGGAGCATTTCAAGAGCGGTGAGACCTGGCTCAGCGGCACGCCGTTGTATGTGATGACGGGGTTGGTGGTGGCGACCATGGCCATCGTCTACCTGCTGCCCCGCCTGACCCGCGCGGTGCCGCCGGCGCTGGTGGCGATCCTTGGTGTGGGGCTGGCGGTGTACCTGCTGGGCTTGCCCACCCGCACGCTGGGCGATATGGCCCATATCGCCGGCGGCCTGCCGACTTTTGCCCTGCCGCAGATCCCCTGGACCCTGGAAACCCTGGGCATCATCGCGCCTTACGCTTTCCTGATGGCCATGGTCGGGCTGCTGGAAACCCTGTTGACCCTCAACCTCACCGACGAAATCACCGAGACCCGTGGTTACCCCGACCGCGAAAGCGTGGCCCTGGGTGCGGCGAATATGGTCAGTGGGGTGTTTGGCGGCATGGGTGGCTGCGCGATGATCGGGCAGACGGTGATCAACCTCAGCTCGGGCGGACGCGGGCGTTTCTCCGGGGTGTTTGCCGGGGTGATGATCCTGCTGTTTATTTTGTTCCTGTCGCCGCTGATCGAGCGCATTCCCCTGGCGGCGCTGGTGGGGGTGATGTTTGTGGTATCCCAGCAGACCTTTGCCTGGGCGTCGCTGCGGGTGATCAACAAAGTGCCGCTCAATGACGTGTTGGTGATCATCGCGGTGACGGTGATCACGGTGTTCACCGACCTGGCCACGGCGGTGCTGTGCGGGATTGTGATTGCCGCGCTCAACTTTGCCTGGCAGCAGGCGCGGGAGTTGTACGCCGATGAACATCTGGAGGCCGATGGCAGCAAGCTCTACCGGCTGCACGGCACCCTGTTCTTTGCCTCGACCACACCCTTTCTGAACCAGTTCGACCCGGCCAACGATCCGGCCCAGGTAACGCTGGATTGCCGTCACCTGAGTTTTGTCGACTACTCAGCGATTGCCGCGTTGATGACCCTGCGCGAACGCTACAGCAAGGCCGGCAAGCACCTGCGGGTGCTGCATTTGTCGGAGCGCTGCAAGAAGCTGCTCAAGCGCGCGCGGGTGCAGCACGACTGATCCTGCAGGTGTAGGCGAGGGGGTTATGGGCCGACGAGGTTTTCCAGTTCCTCGGCGCGGGTCTGGGTCATGTCCAGCACACAACCCGAGCCGTTGACCTGGTCAATACTGCCGCCGGTCGCGGAGCCGGCGAAGGCGCAATTGGCATCCCGGTATTTGATCCACAGGCGCTGTACATCTTGCAGTTGCTGCCTGCGTGGGCCTTGCTGGGCCTGCAGTGCGGTTTGGTAGGCGCTGTTCAGGCGCTTGTCCTGCACCTTGGTTTCCTGGGCGTTGCAGCCGACCATCGCGGCCGTGGTGTTGGCGGCGTCCAGGCACTTTTGCAAGGCCGGGCTGCTGTCGGCGGCCGTAGCGGTGCCGGACAAGGCCAGCAGTAACGCGCTGAGGGCAAGGGTTCTACGGTTCATGACGGGCTTCCTGAAGATGATTCGGTGTGCAATCTGAGACCGGACAGTGGCCGTTGAGTTTCCCGCATTGGGCCCGGCCTGCATGTAAGAACGATCCCCTGATTTTCATCCTGAGTCTGCGGGCATGTCCCAAAGCGACAGCGCTTATCTGTGGGCGAAAATTACTTTCATAAAATTTGAAAATGCTCCTCGGTAATGATTTATGAGTTTCACAACCAATTCGACGTGACCCTTTCCGAGGAGTACCGCATGGCCGCATCACCGGGCGTCTGGCTGTTGGCATACGCTGCCATCGCCATCATTGCATTGATCGTGCTGATTGCACGTTACCGGCTCAACCCGTTTATCGTCATCACCCTGGTGTCCATCGGCCTGGCGCTGCTGGCCGGGATGCCGGCGGATACGATCATGGGTTCCTACGAGGCGGGGGTCGGCAAGACCCTGGGGCATATCGCGCTGGTGGTGGCCCTGGGCACCATGCTCGGCAAGATGATGGCCGAGTCCGGCGGCGCCGAGCAGGTGGCGCGCACCCTGATCAACCGTTTCGGCGAGCGCAATGCCCACTGGGCCATGGTGTGCATTGCCTTCCTGGTGGGGCTGCCGCTGTTTTTCGAGGTCGGTTTTGTATTGCTGGTGCCGATTGCCTTTACCGTGGCCCGGCGCGTGGGCGTGTCGATCCTGATGGTCGGTTTGCCGATGGTCGCCGGTCTGTCGGTGGTGCATGCCCTGGTGCCGCCGCACCCGGCGGCAATGATGGCGGTGCTGGCGTATAACGCCTCGGTCGGGCAAACCGTGTTGTATGCGATTTTGATCGGCATCCCTACCGCGATCATCGCCGGCCCGGTGTACGCCAAGTTCATCGTGCCGCGCATCCACCTGCCCGCCGAAAACCCGCTGGAACGCCAGTTTATCGAGCGTGAACCGCGCACCCGCCTGCCGAGCTTCGGCCTGACCATGGGCACCATCCTGTTGCCAGTGGTGCTGATGATGATCGGCGGTTGGGCCAACCTGATCTCCACGCCCGGCAGCGGCTTCAACCAGTTCCTGTTGTTTATCGGGAACTCGGTGATCGCCTTGCTGTTGGCGACCCTGGTCAGCTTCTGGACCCTGGGCCTGGCCCAGGGCTTCAACCGCGAGTCGATCCTCAAGTTCACCAACGAGTGCCTGGCGCCCACCGCCAGCATCACCCTGCTGGTGGGCGCGGGCGGCGGCTTGAACCGGATCCTGGTGGACGCCGGCGTGACCCATGAAATCCTCGGCATGGCCAACGCCTTCAACCTGTCGCCGCTGGTGATGGGCTGGTTGTTTGCCGCGCTGATGCGCATCGCCACCGGCTCGGCTACCGTGGCCATGACCACCGCGTCGGGCGTTGTCGCCCCGGTGGCCCTGGGTCTGGGTTATCCACACCCGGAATTGCTGGTGCTGGCGACCGGTGCCGGTTCGGTGATCTTTTCCCACGTCAACGACGGCGGCTTCTGGCTGATCAAGGAATACTTCAATATGACGGTGATCCAGACCTTCAAGACCTGGACCGTACTGGAGACTTTGATTTCGCTGGTCGCCTTCGGTCTGACCTACGGCCTGTCTCTTGTTTTATGAGCCTCATCCTGTAACCCGGAGACCCCATGGACATCCTCTACCAGATCCGCGCCCGCCAGGATTCCTTCAGCGCTGGCGAAGGGCGTATCGCCCGGCTGATGCTCGATGATGTGGGTTTTGCCGCATCCGCCAGCCTGGAAGAGTTGTCCCAGCGGGCCGAGGTCAGCACCGCGACCTTGTCGCGCTTTGCCCGCAGCGTCGGCTGCCGTGATTTGCGCGACCTGCGCCTGCAACTGGCCCAGGCCAGCGGTGTGGGCAGTCGCTTCCTCGACCCGGCGGGGTTGCCCGAGCAGTCGGCGTTTCATCGGCAGATCCTCGGCGATATCGAAGGGACGCTGCGCCAGCACCTGTCCGGCTTCAACCAGGCCGGTTTTGTCGATGCGGTGAACCTGCTGGGCAAGGCACGGATGATCCACGCCTTTGGCATGGGCGGCCCGTCGAGCCTGTGCAGTGAAGAGTTGCAAGTGCGGCTGGTACGTCTGGGCTATTCGATTGCTGCCTGCCGCGATCCGGTGATGATGCGGGTAACGGCCGCCACATTGAGTGCCGAGCACGCCCTGATTGTCTGCTCCCTGACCGGCCTCACGCCCGAGCTGCTGGGCGTGGTGGAACTGGCCCGCAACTACGGCGCACGGATTGTCGCCATCACCCTGGCCGACTCGCCGCTGGCGCAGTTGGCCGACGTGCTGCTGCCGCTGCAACCGGCCGAAACCAGTTTTATCTACAAACCCACGGCGGCGCGCTACGGCATGCTGCTGGCCATTGATTTGCTCGCCACTGAACTGGCCCTGGCCATGCCGGACGACAACCAGGAACGCCTGCGCCGGATCAAGCTGGCCCTGGACGACTATCGCGGCGGCCCTGACAGCCTGCCGCTGGGAGATTGAGATGAAGTACCACACGCTGATTCGCCAGGCGCTGATCATTGATGGCAGCAACACGCTGGGGTATCTCGCTGACGTGGGGCTGCGCGCGGGGCGTATCGAGAAGATCGGCGACTTGTCGGCGGCCCAGGGCGAGCATGAGATCCAAGCCGATGGCCGTGTACTGGCGCCGGGTTTTATCGACGTCCACACCCACGATGACACGGTGGTGATCCGCCAGCCGCAGATGCTGCCCAAGCTCAGCCAGGGCGTGACCACGGTGATCGTCGGCAACTGCGGCATCAGCGCCTCGCCGGTCAGCCTGCGTGGCGATCCGCCAGACCCGATGAACCTGCTGGGCAATGCCGAGGCGTTTGCCTATCCGCGTTTCCTCGATTACCGCGCGGCGGTGGAAAACGCTCACCCGGCCCTCAACGTCGCGGCATTGATTGGCCATACCGCTTTGCGCAGTAACCATCTGGACGACCTGCACCGCACCGCTACCGCCACCGAAATCGCGGCGATGCGCGAGCAACTGCAGGAAAGCCTCGAAGCGGGCGCCCTCGGCTTGTCCACCGGCCTGGCCTACGCCAGCGCGTTCAACGCCGACACCGACGAAGTGCTGCAATTGAGTGAAGAACTGACGGCGTTTGGCGCGGTGTACACCACCCATCTGCGCAGTGAATTCGAACCGGTGCTGGAGGCCATGGACGAGGCGTTTCTGATCGGCCGTCATGCCCAGGCACCGGTGATTATTTCCCACCTCAAATGTGCCGGCGCCGGCAACTGGGGACGCAGCCCGCAATTGCTGGCATCCCTGGAGCAGGCGGCGAAGACCCATCCGGTGGGCTGCGATTGTTATCCCTATGCCGCCAGCTCCTCGACCCTGGACCTCAAGCAAGTCACCGATGCCTTCCGCATCACCATCACCTGGTCCACGCCGCACCCGGAAGTGGGCGGGCGTGACTTGCAGGACATCGCCGCCGAGTGGGGTGTATCCCTGCTGGACGCTGCCCGTCGCCTGCAACCGGCGGGGGCGGTGTACTACGGAATGGATGAGGCCGATGTGCAACGCATCCTTGCCCATCCGCTGTCGATGGTGGGCTCCGACGGCTTGCCGGAAGACCCGTTCCCCCATCCGCGCTTGTGGGGCGCATTCCCGCGGGTGCTTGGACATTTCAGTCGTGACCTGGGACTTTTCCCGCTGCACACAGCGGTACACAAAATGACCGGCTTGTCGGCCGCGCGCTTTGGCCTGGCCGAGCGCGGTGAAATCCGCGAGGGGCATTGGGCCGACCTGGTGCTGTTCGACCCGTTGCGGGTAAGGGATGTGGCGGACTTCAAGGACCCGCAACGTGCCGCCGAGGGCATTGATGGGGTGTGGGTCAATGGTGTGTTGAGCTACTGCGACGGGCAGGCGAACGGCCAGCGGGCGGGGCGCTTCCTGGCGCGCAGTGGTGATTTGCGGCGGGGTTTTGCCCAGGTGTGACAGGCCATGAGGTGTGTCAGATTGTGCTCAATGAGGGCTTACAAAACGCAGGTTGTGGCTGTGGGAGCGCTATCTAAGATGGATGGGACTTCTTACGGAGAGCCTGTATGCACAATCAATATGAAGCGTCAGTCATTTCGGTAACCCATCCATCTTCACTGCCTCGGTGCGCGTCGGTGACCATACGGGCGAAGCTAATGTGCCAGCCGCCAACACGCTGGCCACCTTTCCTTTTCCCCGGGATATGATCAAAGGCTGGATCCAGGAAAAAGTCTGGAACCTGACCCATCAATGGATCGACCCTGACAAGGTCTACCTGCATAAATTCTCGTCCGCCAACAGCACGCACAGCAGTGGCGCGGTGACCGGCTGGGCGCACAGCGGCACGCCCGAGTCCTCCATGACCCTCACCGAGGCGGTCGCCAGCGATTTCTTTTCGGCACAGCGCTATGGCACCGCCGGCAAGGCCCACGGTTGAATCCAGCCTCGACTGGCGTTCACAGCACGCTCGCCTTGGGGTAGGGTGGTGGCCTGACAACAGGACGTTTTGTGGATTTGGAGAGCCTTATGCAGTTAGGAAAAGTCACCCCCATCCTGCGGATTTTCGACGAGGCCAAGGCGCTGGAGTTCTACGTCGACTTCCTGGGGTTCAAGGTGGATTGGCAGCATCGGTTCGAAGCGAATTTTCCGTTGTACCTGCAAGTGTCGCTGGGCGAGTGCGTGCTGCATCTATCCGAGCACCATGGCGACGCCTCGCCGGGCGCGGCGGTGCGGATCCAGGCCCCAGGGGTGGATGGGTTCCAGCAGCAATTGCAGGCCAAGAATTATCGCTTTGCCAAGCCGGGCGTCGAGGAAACACCCTGGGGCTCGCGGGAGATGAGCATCAAGGACCCGTTTGGTAATCGGCTGGTGTTTGTCGAGGAAGGCCAGGCCTGATCGACAAATGGCAGGGCATCAGCCGCTGTTTGTCACACCTCGTGGTGAATGGCCTGCGTGTTTAGCACGTCTGGCGATTCCTGCGAGACAGCTTCGATGACCGTCAAGGCCTGAGAAGTGGAGCCGCCCCGGTTTCGGCCGGGGCGGCTTTTTGTTTACACCCGGAAATGGCTGACCATCTGCTGCAACTGGCTGCCCAGTCGTGCCAGTTCGACGCTGGACTTGGCGGTCTCGTCGCTGGCCGTTGCGGTCTGCTCCGACACATCACGCACATTGACGATGCTGCGGCTGATTTCTTCGGCCACGGCGCTTTGCTGTTCGGCGGCGGCGGCGATCTGTTGGTTCATCGACTGGATGTTCGACACCGTACGGGTGATGTTCTCCAGGGAGACGCCGGCCTTGCGGGTCAGTTCGACGCTGCTGTCGGTCAGGCTGCGGCTGTTGTTCATCACCGTGGCCACTTGCTGGGTGCCGTTCTGCAAACCGGCGACCAGGCCTTCGATTTCTTCGGTGGACTTCTGCGTGCGCTGGGCCAGGCCGCGGACCTCGTCGGCGACCACGGCAAACCCACGGCCGGCTTCACCGGCACGTGCGGCTTCGATGGCGGCGTTGAGCGCCAGCAGGTTGGTCTGTTCGGCCACGGCCTTGATCACGTCCATCACACTGCCGATCTTGTTGCTCTCTTGTTGCAGGTGCGCCATGGCGTCGGTGGAACGCGCCACTTCGTCGGCCAGGCGTTCGATCTGGGCGATGGCTTCGGCCACCACCTTGTCGCCTTCGCGGGCCTGGCCATCGGCGGTTGATGCGGCCTGGGAAGCCTGTTCGGCGTTGCGCGCCACTTCCTGCACGGTGGCGGTCATCTCATGCATCGCGGTGGCCACCTGATCGGTCTCGATCTTCTGGCTGTTGACCCCGGCGCTGGTCTGCTCGGTCACGGCCGACAGCTCTTCGGCAGCGCTGGCGATCTGCGTGACGCCGTCGCGGATACCGGAAATCAGCTCGCGCAAGGTGCTGCCCATGCGCTGGATGCCTTGTTGCAGCACGCCCAGCTCATCGCGACGGGTCACCTGGATGTTGTGGCTCAGGTCGCCGGAAGCGATGCGCTCGACCACTGCCAGGGTTTCCTGCAGCGGGCGGGTGATCTGCCGGGTGATGACCAGCGCGGCGATAATCCCCACCAACAGCGCGAGCACGGTGCTGATCAGTTGCAGGCTGCGGGCCTGGACGCTTTCGGCGTCGCGGCGTTGCAGTTGGATGTCATACAGCGCTTCGCTGCGCGACACGATATCGGCGCCCTGCACAGTCATTTCCTGGCGGGCGAGAACGATATTGGCGTTGGCGGCTTTATAGGCCTGCAGCGCAGTGCGGTAGGCGCCCAGGGCGTTTTCCAGGGCGGTCAGCTCGGCTTGCTGGGCTTCACCGAACACGTTCTTCAAGCCTTTGAGGCCATTGATTGCCGATTCGATTTGCGCTTCTGCACGGGCTTCGGTGTCTGGGTTGACGTTGCCGGTGTAGCCGCGCACTTCGTAGCGCGCCACCTGGAACTCTTCCTTGGCGTGGTTGACGGCTTCGTACTGGGCGAAGCGCTCACTGCTTTCAGGCATCTGCCGCACGCTGCGGTCCAGGGCTGCAATCACCAGGCCGGCGGCGTCGGCGCGTTCGCCCATGGTCTGGCGTGCGGCGTTACCGTTGCGGTAGGCCTCGCGCATTTTGTTCAGCGACTGCCGGTAGGCGGTGATGGTGTCTTTCTGCTCGTTGAGCAGCTTGAGGTTTTCCGGGCTCTTGAAGCTGTTGACCAACTGTTGCTGCTGCGCGGCAAAACTGTCGAGGGTGGTCTGCACATTCTGCGCCACGGCTTCGTCGCCGTTGGCGAGCATGTACTGCAGGCGCACGATGCGCAGTTTGGTCAGCGATGAATTGAGCTGGGTGATGTCGCTCATCCAGTTGCTGCGGTCGATCAGGCTGCCCAGGCTGGTCCAGCCAGTGAGTGCGAGGATCGAGGTGAGCACGAGCACCAGGCCAAAGCCCAGGCCCAGTTTCAAGTTGACGCTGATGTTGCCAAACCATGTATTCATCGAATTCCTCCAGGAACAGATTGCGTGTACATCAGTTGCTGGAAGGTCGCCCAGCCGATGGATAGTCTGGGGATATCGGCAGGCAGGGCGAGAGCTGAAACGGTTTTTTAATCAATGTGGGATTCGTGGATGAGTGGTCACTTTTAAAAAGCTGACTTCCCTTTGTGGCGAGCGGGCTTGCCCGCGTTGGGGGAGGAGTAGCGCCCCCCAGGAGAGGGGACTGCTGCGCAGTCCAACGCGGGCAGGCCCGCTCGCCACAACAAGCCCGCTCGGCACAACACGGCCGCTGGTCAGGGGGATAGGGGGATCAGCTTGTGGGCAGGATGCTCAGGACCAGGCACGACGCCGCATCCCGGCTCAGGTGCAGGCGATTGTGCGCAATGCGCGGATGGCTGGCCTGGCCCTCTTTCTCGCCGCTGTTGGGGTTGACGTCGAAGCGCGGGAAATTGCTACTGGAAATGTCCAAGCGCAGGCGATGGCCCTGTTTGAACAGATTGCAGGTGGCAAATGGCTCGATGTTCACCTTCACCCGCTCACCGGGTGTCAGCGGTCTGGGCTGCTCCCAATCGTCACGATAGCGGCAGCGGCGGATGCCGTCGGTGATGTTCATCGCAAAGCCTTCCGGGTAAGCGGCGCTCGGCGGGTAGACATCCACCAGCTTGGCGGTGAAGTCGGTGTCCGGCGCGTCGCTGTCGATCCACAGCTCGATCTGCACCGTCCCGGCGACGATCAGGTCTTCGCTCAGGGGCGCGGTCTGAAAACTCAGCACATCGTCGCGCTCGCACAGGGGGCGATTGTCACCCCGGGTGCCAAAAAAGTCCGGGCGTTCACGCTGGTCGAAGGCGCCGCCGACAAAAATCGGCGCGCCGGATGTCAACGCACCGCCCACGGTCGGCACCGGGTTGGCCGGGTCGGCGTAGTAACCCAACACAGCTTCGTCAGCGCTGGGCGCAACCTCGGTCAGTTGCCGTTGCGCATCCAGGTACAAGGTCAGCGACTGGGTGCCAGGCAGTGGCCATTGCTCGCCCTGCAGCCAGCGACCGCCATGTTGCAGGCGGCCCTGCTCATCCGGCAAACCGCTGCCACCGCCCATCAAGAACACCTGCACCTGGGCCGGCGGTGGCTGCGTCCCGGGCTTGAGTGATTGCTCGAACCATTGCAGGCGACAACTCAACCAATCCTGCGCCACCTGGCCGTCAAACGCGGCCTGGGCACCGAACTCCACATCGCCGCTATGGCTGATATTGCGGTCACCGTGCAACCACGGCCCCATGATCAACTGTTGCGGCGCGCTGCTGGCGCGGTTGAAGGCGGTGTAGTTGGTCAGGGTCGAGCTGACATAAGCGTCGTACCAACTGGACATGAACAGCACCGGAATATCCGGCAAGCGCCCGTAGTGACCTTCGGCATAAATTCCCGACTTCTGCCAGTAGGGGCCGAAGGTGCCCTGGGCCCACTGCTCCAGCAGATAGGCTTCGTACTCGGGCACATGACGCAACGGCGATTGGCCCGCCTGCCAGGGCATGCGGCGGAACCATTCATGGATGTCTTCGTCTTCCAGCGCCTGGCGCACCTGCGGGTCGGCCAGGGCGAGCGGGCTTTCTTTGGCCTGGCGAAACGCCCAGGTGGCCTGCTTGAGTTCAAACGCACCGCCCTGGCGAATCCCGCATTGGTAGGCGTTGGCGAAGCCGCCACTGTCGAGCACCATGCTGCTCAGGCCCGGCGGATGCAGGCAGGCCATCGCCAGTTGGGTGTGGGCCGCGTAAGACAGGCCCATGCTGCCGATCTTGCCGTTGCACCATGGCTGGCGAACGATCCAGGCCAGGGTGTCGAAACCGTCTTCGCCCTCGGCGGTGTACTTGGTGAACACCCCTTCGGAGGCGTAGCGCCCGCGACAATCCTGGAAGATCGCGACAAACCCCTGGGCGGTAAAACGCGCTGCCATTTGCTCGCGGGAGATGTGCTGGCCGTCGAGCTGTTTTTCCGAGCGCGACGGTTTGCACTTGTCATAGGGCGTACGTTCGATCACCACCGGATACGGCCCTTCGCCGCCCGCCGGCAGGTAGATATCGGTGGCCAGGTGGATGCCGTCGCGCATGGCGATCATCTGGTTGTGCAGGGTTTGCATAGGTAAAACACTCATCGACTCAGTATCCGGTTTGCACGGCAATGGCCAGCAGCACCATCGCCAGTACCGCATAGATCAGGAACAGCGGCAGGATGTAGCGCGCCCATTGGCCCCAGCCGACGTTGGCCGTGGCCAGCAGCACCAGCAGGCCGCTGGAGGTCGGGGTGATCATGTTGGTCAGGCCGTTGCCCATCAAAAAGGCAAACACCGTGGTTTGCGGGCTGACGCCGGACAACTGGCCCAGTGGCCCGAAGATCGGCATGGTCACTGCGGCCTGGCCGGAGGTGGAGGGGATCAGCACGTCCAGCCCCAGTTGCGCGAAGAACATACCGTAGGCCGAGACCACTGGCCCGTGGTCGCCCACCAGGTTGGCCAAGCTGTTGACGATGGTATCCAGCACCTGGCCGGTGCTGAGGATGATTTCCACGGCGGTCGCCAGGCCGATCAGGACGCCGGCGATCAGCACCTTCTTCATGCCATCGACAAACGCGCTGGCGGCAGTGCTCGCGGCCAGGCCGGCGATCACAGCGAAGGCCACGGTCAGCAGCAGGTAGAACGCCGACAGCTCATGGTATTTCCAGCCCCAGCGGTTCGAGGCATACACCAGGAAGCCGATACCGCCGCCCAGCACCAGCAGGTTCAGCAGGTGGCGAATCGGCAGGGGTTTGCTTTCAAAGGTGATCTGCGCGCGGGCATCAAAGCCGTGCTTGCGAATGCTCCACAGCACAAACGCGATACCCACCAGCAGGAAGGTGCAATAGGCCGCGACGCGCATGCTCAAGCCGCTGAAGATCGGCAGGCCGACCATCGGCTGGGCCACGGACAAGGCCACCGGGTTGGAGATGGACGCCAGGTAACCGATCTTCACCGAGATGGTGACGATGGCCAGGCCAATCAGGTTCGACAGCCCCAGGCGGTTGGCCATGGCCACCATCAACGGCACGATCAGGATGAATTCCTTGGCCAACCCCATAAAGGTACTGCCAGCGGAAAACACCAGCATCAGGCTCGGCACCAGCACGTAGATATTGCCTCGTGTCATGCCTAGCAGGCGCTCCAGCCCGGCGTCGATCACCCCGGCCTTGTTCAGCACGCCGAACATGCCGCCGATGAACAGCACCATGAAAATCAACGCCGCACGCTTTTCGATGCCTTGGGGAATGGCCATGAAACCTTCCACCAACGATACCGGGCGGGCCGTTGTGTCGCCGGCCTTGCGGGGTTCCAGGGAGAACAGTTGGCTGAAGGAGTCCTGCTTTTCCAGCACCTGATACGAGCCCGGCACCACCAGGCCATTCTGGCGCTGGAACTTGCCGGCATTCACCGCGTAGGTGAAGGCGACGGCGAGCAGGACGATACTCAGCAGAATGATCGCCGGGTTGATTTGCTTGCGTTGCACGGGTTTGTCTGCGGCCGCCTCGGTGGGCGACGGGGTACGGAGGATCTGCGGTTCGGTCATGCTGGCGGCCCCGGCGCGGCCCCCGTCTGAGCGGGGTGCGTGCGCTGTTATTGTTGTGGGTAGTGACGCTTGGTTGGGCGGACACTAGGGCATCGCGCGCAGGCCCACAACGTTATGCGTGGGGCGGGTTGGGGTATGCGTTTTACGCAGCGCTCGGGATGCCGAGAGGGGATGCTGGTCTCCGGCCGCGCAGAGGGCTACGGGATTTTTGCAATGGGATTCAGGCGCAGTTTAAGGTGCTCGGCAAATGCCGTTACCAACTGTGAGCGCGGCTCGTCGGCACGAAATGCCAGGCCAAATTCATAGGGCAATGCCGGGCGAAACGGCCGGCTGACAATCGGCAGGTGCATGAAGTGGCTGGCCAGCAGGCCATTGACGATCGACACCCCCAGGCCTTCGGCGACAAAGCTGCAGGCGGCGCCCACCGAGTGCACTTCGACCCGTACCTGGGGCGTCAGGTTGGCGGCGCGGAACATCTGGTTCAACTCGGTACGCACTGCCCGTTGCCGGCCCAGCATCACCAACGGCACATTGCGCAGATGTTGCACCTCGATGAACGCGTGGCGGCTCAGTGGATGGTCGGCCGGCATCACGCACACGCCTTCGGTGTGCAGCACCGGCTCGATATCAAAGTCGGGGATCTCGGTGGGCAGGCGCACAAAACCCAGGTCGGCGGAGCGGTCCAGCACGGCGCGCTCGATCATGTCGTAGGAACCGGTCAGCAGCTCGACCACAGTGTCGTCATGGTCCTTGAGAAAGTCCGCAACAATACGCGGCAACAATTCCTGGGTCATGCTGGTGGGCACGCCGACTTTAAGCAGGCTTTTGCGCGAGCGGCCGACGCGCATTTCGTCCGCCAGACGCTGGATCCGCTGCATGCCGTCCACTAGTCCGGCGACTTCGGTGAGCAGTTCCTCGGCCTCTGGCGTGGCCATCAACCGGCCCTTTTTGCGCAGGAACAGGGCAAACCCCAGGGCGTCTTCCAACTGGCTCAACAGGCGGCTGACCGCAGACTGCGACAAGCCCATACGGGTGGCTGCGCCGATGGTCGAGCCGGTGGACATGATCGCCTTGAAGGCTTCGAGTTGTTTGAGATTCACCGTGGATTTCCTGTCGAAGGGCGGCTTTGCGCATAGCGTCATGCGCTTCTCGCATAACGTTGTGGGGCGTTCGGCAAGCCGTTAGTGTCCGCCCCAATGTGACCTGGCGTCCAGCCTGGCACACGGAGCAACTGCCCATAAAAATCGACAATACGGCATTGAGGAAACAGTTATGCGTGAGCTTTTCACCAGGGGTGGCGTGGTCACCGTCGGCGTGCTGGCGAGTCTGTCGCCGTCGCTGATGGCCCAGGGGTTCTGGGAGGATTCCCATGGCAAGCTGACCCTGCGCAATTACTATTTCAACGACGGTTATCGCGACGGTGGCGAGGACCGCAAGGAATGGGCGCAAGGCTTTTTGCTCAACCTGCAGTCGGGCTACACCGAGGGCACCGTCGGCTTTGGCCTGGATGCCCAGGGGCTGTCGGGGATCAAGCTCGACTCCAGCCGCACCCACGCCGGCACCGGTTTGTTGCCGGTCCACGATGATGGGCGCGCCGCCAATGAATTCTCCAGCCTCGGCGTGACCGCAAAAATGCGCATCGGCGCGGCCGTGGTGAAAACCGGCACCTTGCTGCCCAAGATCCCGGTACTGGTGCATAACGACGGGCGCCTGCTACCCCAGACATTTCGCGGCACCCAGGTCGAATACACGGGCATCCGCAACCTGTACCTGCACAGCGGGCACCTGGATCAATTCAAACTGCGTAACTCCAGCGACAGCGTGGATATTTATCCACAGGGCTACAGCGGCAAAAAGGGCAGCGACTTCGATTTCGCCGGCGCCACCTATGCCTTCACGCCTACGCTCAGTGGCACCTGGTACTACGGGGAAATGCGCGAGTTCTATCGCCAGCAATTCCTCGGCCTGGTGCATAAGCAGCCGTTGGGCGCGGGGAGCCTGACCAGTGACTTGCGCTACTTCATCAGCAATGAGGCCGGCGAGGCGCGTAACGGCAAGGTCGACAGCGACATGTTCAGTGGTCTGTTCACCTATCGGCTGGGGCCGCAGGCGTTGGGTGTGGGTTACCAGAAAGTCAGTGGCGACACCGCGCTGCCCTATGCCAGCGTGTCCACGGTGTACTCGTTCAGCAACGCCGGGGTCGGCAAGTTCATCCAGGCCGGTGAGCAAACCTGGATGCTGCGCTATGACTACGACTTTGCCGCCGTGCTGCCGGGCCTGAGCTTTATGACCCGTTACTACAAGGGCCAGAACGGCGACTTCAAGGGCCGCGAAGCCCGCGAGTGGGAGTCCGACACCCACCTGCGCTACGTGATCCAGAACAGTACCCTCAAAGGCCTGGGCGTGGAGTTGCGCAAGGCCACCTACCGTTCCACCTATGCCAGTGACCGCGATAACTACCGGGTCTACCTGACTTACGACTTGGCGCTCTGGTAGGCCTTACTGTTCGACAAAGGAGTAGGGCCGGCTGCCCACGGTGATCTGCTTGAGAGCGGTGACCGGGGTGGTCAGTTGCTCGATACGGTCCAGCAACGCCAGGTTGCCCGGCCTGGCATCGAGATAGGCACGCAGTTGTGCCTCGGTCTGCAGGATCGGCAAGTTGTTCTGGGTGTAAAACACAGTGGCGCCGGCCACTCGCTCGTTGGGCTGGTACAGCACCACCCTGTGGCCTTGGGCCTGAAATGCCTGGATTTGGCGGGTCAGCGGTACAAAGGACTCACGCCGGTCGGCCTTGGGCGCATACCAGATAGCCGCGCCCAGGTAGCAGGCGATCACCACGGCAAACACGCCGCTGATCAAGCCACGGCGATAGGCGGGCAGGCGGCTGAGCAGAACCGCGCCATATTCGGCCGCGAGGACCGCCGCCGCCGGGGTCAGGGCCATCAGATACACGATGCGTTTGCTCGAGGCGAAGGTCAGCAGGGTAAATTGCGCCACCAGCCACAGGCTGAAAAACAGCAGGTACCGATTGCTCGCCAGGCTTTTGCG
The DNA here is from genome assembly GCF_044510355.1 of Pseudomonas sp. DD1. NCBI lineage: Bacteria > Pseudomonadati > Pseudomonadota > Gammaproteobacteria > Pseudomonadales > Pseudomonadaceae > Pseudomonas > Pseudomonas sp. DD1. Next base: position 49,756 of record NZ_MSAJ01000007.1, read on the forward strand.
AAAGTGCCACAGGCCCAGGTACACCAGGATATTCCACGGCAAAAAGGCCTCGGGCAGTTTGGCCAGGTAGTAGTAGATCGGCTCGTAATGCCCGGCTTCGACGAAGGAGCCGCTGAAACGTCCGACGCTGTTGGTCCACAACACCTCACTGACCGCCTGCATCCCACCCCGTTGATACAGAAACCCCAGCCAGATAAACAGCGGCACCAGCGCCAGTAGAGTGAACATGCCCGGGCGCAGCCATTGGCCGGGCCGCACGCGCTTGTCCAACAGGCTGGTGCAGGCCAGGTAGGCAAAAATCACAATGCCCGGCATCGCCAGGCCCAGCACGCCTTTGCTCAAGGTGGCGATGGCCATCCCCAAGGTAAACAGCAGCCATGTGCCGATATTGGCGCCGGGCTGGGATTCCGGGCGGGTGGCCTGGTAGAACGCCAGCAGCGCCAGGGTCACGCCGAGGCTGAGCAACGCATCCTCACCCACGCCGCGCACGTTGCTCCAGTAACTGGCCATGGTCGCCAGCACCAGCGCGGCGCCAAACGCCAGGGACGTAGGCCGGCCGAAGCGGCGCAGCATGCCGTACAGCAGCATCACACTGAACAACCCGGCAAACGCCGAGGCCAGTCGTACCGCGCCGGTGCTGGCGCCAAACAGGCGGATCGCCCCGGCATCCAGCCATAGGCTCAGGGGTGGTTTTTCCAGGAAGGGCTCACCGAACAGGCGCGGCACCACCCAGTCGTTATCCAGGTGCATGGCCATGGCAATCCCGGCCACTCGGGCTTCGGTGGAGCCTTGCAACTCGTGATTGCCCAGGGCCACGAAGAACAGCAGACCGGCAAGCAGCAGCAACAGCGGGGCAGGGCGTGTCATGGGGTGAGTTACCGGATGCTAGGGGGCAGCGTTGGAGTATACGAAGGCAATCCTTAACGAATTGTGAACGGAGTGCCCGTTGCGGATTGGCCTGCCAGGTGGTCTGGAAGTGGTCGGTTCGCCGCCGCCTTGGAAACCTACCATTGCCGGGTCCCGATCCATCCCGGAACGGGCTTTCCGATAGGAGAACGCGATGAGTAACGATCCACAGGCAATCGTGGTCAGGGCAGTGCAACCTGAAGACTATGAGCAATGGCTGCAACTGTGGCTGGCGTACCAGGACTTTTATCAAGTCAGCCTGGATGAGACCACCACCCGCACTGCCTTCAGCCGCTTGCTCGATACCGATGAAGCCATGGCCTGTGCCGTGGCAGTGCAGGGCGATGAGTTGGTGGGGCTGGTGCATGCGCTGTTGCATCGTTCGACCTGGGCGGTCGCCGACTTCTGCTACCTCGAAGACCTGTACGTGGCTCCCACGGTGCGCGGCGGCGGTACCGGCAAACTGTTGATCGAATGGGTCCAGCGCTATGCGCAACACCACGGCTGCGCCCGGTTGTACTGGCATACCCAGCAGACCAACAAGCGTGCGCAGAAACTCTACAACTGGATCGCCGAGGACTCGGGCTGCATTGAGTATCGGATGGCTCTGTAACACCCGACGGCAAAGCTCGCCGATATTGCTCGTGGACATATCGGCGGCATCGCACAAAGATGCATGCTTTTTTACCCCTTGGCCAAGTCAATGACCCACAACCTTGAACTGGACACGCTGAAGATCCGCCTGACGGACCCCAAGCTGGCCTCCCTGGATTTGCGTGTGCGGGTGCAGCGCGTGCTGCGTCAGCTGATCCTGGAGGGCATTCTTGCGCCCGGCAGTCGGTTGCCCGCCACGCGTACGTTGGGCAAGTCACTGGGCATTTCCCGGGATACCGTAGAAATGGCCTACGTCCAACTGCAACTGGACGGTTACCTGTGCCGGCGTGAAGGTTCGGGTAGCTACGTTTCCGAGAAGATCGGGCCGAGCCTGCTGGGCGCGCGCAAGCGCCAGCCAGTGGTGGCGAACCAGGTCGCGGCGCTGAGTGCCAGGGGCGCGCAGATCCTTGCCAGCGGCGGGGTGACCGACCAACAGGTGGTCAAGGCGTTTGCCACAGGGCTGCCGGAAACGCGGACCTTCCCCGTGGGCATCTGGGAGCGCCTGCACCGCCAGGCATTGAAGGATTACCGCCCGAACCTGCTATTGCATGGCGACCCGCAAGGCGCCGAACCCCTGCGCCAGGCCATCGCCGACTACCTGAACCTGGAGCGCGGGGCGCGGGTCACGCCGGATCAGGTGCTGGTGCTGTCGAGTACGCGTCAGGCCCTGTATTTGTGCGCACAGGTGCTGGTGGATGAAGGCCAGCCGATCCTGATGGAAGACCCCGGTTACTTCGGCGCCCGCAAGGCGTTTGAAATGTCCCAGCTCAAGGTGGTACCGGTTGCGGTGGACGCCAAAGGCCTGTGTATCGACGCCCTGCGCGCCGACCGCAGCGGCGCCAACGCCGTGTATGTCACGCCGTCCCATCAATACCCCACAGGCGCCACCCTGGCGCTGGAGCGGCGCCTGGACCTGATCGCCTGGGCCGAACAGCGCCAAGGCTGGATTATCGAGGACGACTACGACAGCCAGTTTCACTATGAAGGCTTGCCGACCGCCTGTGTGCAGGGCCTGGACAGCTCCCAGCGCACGATCTACCTCGGCACCTTCAGCAAATCCCTGTACCCCGGCTTGCGCATGGGCTTTATGGTGCTGCCCCGGGAGTTGGTCAAACCCATGACCTACGCCCGCAGCATCCTCGACGGCCATACCCCGCAAATCGCCCAACTGACCCTCGCGCGGTTTATGAACGATGGGCATTTCGGCAGCCATATCCGCGCAATGCGCAAGATCTACGGCGAGCGACGTGATGCCATGGCCGAGGCGGTGGAGCGCCACTTGAGCCATGTGGTCACCGCCAGCTTGCCGCCCGGGGGCTTGCAGTTGCCTTGTGTGCTGCATGAGGGATGGTCGGAGCTGGAGACGATTCGCCAGGCGGCGCGGGTGGGTATCCAGTTGCCGGGCCTGACGCGGCTCTATGCCCGGCCACCGGCACGGGGCGGCTGGTTGCTGGGGTTCTCGGCGCTGACACCCAGTGAAATCGAGAGTGCCAGCCGGCAGTTGGCCAAGGTGCTCAAGAGTGGTCTGGCGCAAGGCGGCGAAGTGGACTGAAAGGCCGGGCCGGTGCTTGTTAGCCTGTGCGGCCTCAACACAAGGAACGCGCCATGAACCGACCCGCCCCACGCCTACGCCTTGCCGACTACCTGTCACCCAGCATCAGTGCGCTGATTTCGGTCATCGTCAATTACGCGGGCACCTTTGTCCTGGTGTTCCAGGCTGCCCACCTGGCGCAGTTGAGCGCGGCGCAAACCGCTTCCTGGGTCTGGTCGGTGAGTATTGGCGTGGGCGTGACCGGCGCGTGGTTGAGCTACCGCTACCGCGAGCCGATCATCACCGCGTGGTCGACGCCGGGGGTGGCCTTTCTGGCGACGGTCATGCCGTTTACACCGTATGCCGAAGTGATCGGTGCCTATGTGATGTGTGCCATCGGTTTTATCGTGCTGGGCCTGAGTGGTGCGTTTGAGCGCTTGGTGCGGCTGATCCCCGGTGGCATTGCGGCGGGTTTGCTGGCGGGGATTCTCCTGCAATTTGGTGTGGCGGCGTTTGGTGGGGCCAGTGCGGACCCGCTGCTGGTGATTGTTCTGGTGGTGTCCTACGCGGTGCTGCGCCGCTTCACTTCACGGTATGCGATGGTCGGGATTCTGTTGATTGGCCTGGGGCTGCTGCTCGCCCAACAGCGCCTTGACCTGCACAGCCTGGAGCTGCAACTGGCCGCCCCGGTGTTTGAAATGCCGCACTTTTCCATCGCGGCGTTTTTTGGCGTGGCCTTGCCGCTGTTCGTGATTACCCTGACCGGGCAATACATCCCCGGCATGCTGGTGCTGCGTAACGATGGGTTCAAGACCAGCGCCAACCCGATCATCACCGTCACCGGCCTGGGGTCTTTGTTGATGGCACCGTTCGGCGCCCACGGGTTCAATGTCGCAGCGATTACGGCGGCGATCTGCACCGGGCGCGATACCCATCAGGACCCGTCCAAACGCTACATCGCCGGGTTGGTGTGTGGGGCGCTGTACATCCTGGTCGGGGTGTTTGGCGTGACGTTGGCAACCTTGTTTATGGTCCTGCCCCGCGCGTTTATCACCACCTTGGCGGGCCTGGCGCTGCTCGGCGCCATCGGTTCAAGCCTGGCCAATGCGATGGCCGATACACGCACCCGGGAAACCGCGTTGATCACCTTTTTGGCGACGGCGGCCAATGTCACGTTGCTGGGCATTGGCGGCGCGTTCTGGGGGCTGGTGGCGGGGTTGCTGGTGCATGGGGTGATTCACGGTGGGCGCCGGGTTGAGACGCGTGCGGCGGGCTAAAGGAGTTCGGCGCGCTTCACCGTGATACCCAACGGGCCACTGAGCTTTTCGACCCTGACCTTGCCACCCGCCCCAAGCGCATCCGGGTGGCAGATTTTTATATGTTTTTCGAGTTCTCGATCGTAGACCTGTAACCCGCTGCACCGCTTGCCGCCGGAGGTGTATTCGTAGCGGGCGATGTAGTCACCCGGTCTTGTGCTGGAAAAAAACACAAGCAATGACAACACGAAAAATTCTGCCACGGCGATAACGGCGAGCGCCGAGATCGCCTCTTCCAGCGAGTCCATTATTGTAAATTTGAGGCGCGGATTCCTGCGCCGCACCCCCATCACAAATGCCACCGCAGCCAAAAGGGGCGATGTCACCAGGCAGATCATCACGCTCAACGTATTGAAGTACACGATGCGGTCGAGCCAGAACACCCATAACCCGATTGTTGCCACGAAAAGTAGTACGCCCAGGCCGACGAGCAGGCGTGTAGAGGTCAGCGGTCTTCTCAATTCAAATGGCTTCCATGCATTGAAGGAAAGGGGTAAACGCGACAGGCACTGTGTTTGGGTCGGATAAAACAGCAGGGAGTATAAACTTCTATTTGTCTCTAATGAGAAGTATTATCATACGCACTTCCCGTCAGCTGCCAGTCCGGAAATCACCTCGATGGCCTCATCCTCTTCCTCCCACCGCGCTGTGGGTGAGCTCTACGCCCAGCATCACGGCTGGGTGGTGCAGTTGCTGCGGCGCAAGCTGGGTGGGCAGGAGCAGGCACTGGACCTGGCTCAGGATACCTTCGTGCGCATCCTCAGCAGTGGGCCCTTGCCGCTGTTGCGTGAGCCGCGGGCTTATCTCACCACGGTCGCCAGCCGCCTGTGCGGCCAGTATTTTCGCCGCCAGGCCCTGGAGCGTGCGTACGAACAATCCCTGTTGATCCTCGAGCCGGAACACGCGCCGTCGCCGGAGACCCGCTTGTTGGTACTTGAAGCACTGGATGCGGTCGGGCAGGTGCTGGACGGGCTGGGGAGCAAGGTGCGGGAGATTTTCCTGTTGTCGCAGTTGGACGGCCTGACTTATCCACAGATCGCCGAGCAACTGGGCCTGACCGTGAATGTTGTGCAAAAGGCCATGCTCAAGGCCTATCGGCATTGTTACCTGGCGGTGTACCAGGCATGACGATGTTCCAGCCAACCGACGATCAATTGTTGGATGAATACGTGCTGGACCAGGCGCTGATGTGGATGGTCACCCTGCAATCGGGCGTCAGCGGCGCCGCCGAGCAACGCGCTTGTGCAGCCTGGCGCAATGCAAATCCCCAGCATGAACTGGCCTGGCAGCGCTTGACCGGCTTGAGCCGCGACCTGCGTAGCAGCACCGTTGCCCTGCCGGCGCCCGCCGCCCGCCAGTTGTTGCGGGCGCGCAGCCTGACCTCGCGGCGCACGCTGCTCAAGGGTTTCGCCGGCCTGGGGATTGCGGCGGCCATGGGCCTGGGTGTGCGCGAGCGCGTGGTATTGCCGGAGTTGTTCAGTGACTACCGCACCACCACCGGCGAGCGGCGGCCCTTGCAGTTGGCCGGCGCTGGCGCGGTGCAACTGGACACCCAGACGGCGGTGGATGTGCGCGGCCCGCAATTGGCCCTGAACCAGGGGCGCTTGCTATTGGCGACGGCGGCGGACACCTTCGTCGGCGTCAAGACCGCCCATGGCTGGGTGCGGCCGGTGGCGCTGTCGCGGCTTATCATCAGCCAGGATCTGCCAGGCCAGCACGGGACCCTGGTGCAAGTGCTCGCAGGCCATGTCTCGATCGAACCGCAGCAAGGTGGCCGGGTGTCGATCGGCGCCGGCCAGCAGTTGGCCTTCGACAGCCGCCAAAGCGGCCCGGCACAACCCCTCGCGCCCGCCGCCGATGCCTGGAGCCGTGGCTTGCTGATTGCCGAGCGCATGCCGCTGGCCCAGGTGGTCGATCAGCTCAACCGTTACCGGCGCGGGGTGTTGCGCTGTGACCCGGCGGTTGCCGGTCTGCAAGTCTCGGGTTCGTTCTCCCTCGACCGCCCGGATGCCAGCCTCGATCTGCTGGCCAAGGTGCTGCCGGTGCGCGTGCAGCGGGTCTTCGGCTACCTGGCGACGGTGGTGGCGGCCTAGGTAAAAAATTTCCATGGGGCCGGCAGTATTTGCCATCTCGTGCATCAAGACAGGGAAGACGCTGAATAAGAGCGCCCCCAACCTTTCACCACAGGACAGTCTTTATGCACAGCCGCGTCACTCCGCTTGCCAGCGCCCTGCGCGCCATAATCGTTGGTTTAACCGTGGCAACGGCCAGCCACGGCGCCATGGCCGCCACTGCGCAACCGGCGACCGAACAGGCCTCGCGCCAGTCCTACGACATTGCTGCCGGCAGCCTGGATCGCGTGCTGGGTGCTTTCGGCAATCAGGCGGGCGTGATGATCGCCATCGATTCGGCGCTGGCCAAGGGTGTGCACAGCCAGGGCTTGCACGGCAGTTTTGCCCTGGCCGAGGGGCTTGAGCGCCTGCTGGCACCGCTGGGTCTGCAGGCCGAGTATGAGCAGGGCAGCTATCGCGTGGTGGCGCGGGCCGCCGTAGACGGGCAAGTGCAATTGCAGGCCACGCAGATCAGCGCCAACCAGTTGGGCTCGATCACCGAAGGCACTGGCTCCTACACCCCGGGCACCATTGCCACCGCCACGCGGATGGTGCTCACCCCACGGGAAACGCCGCAATCGATCTCGGTGGTCACGCGCCAGGTGATGGATGACTTCGGCCTCAATGCCATCGACGACGTGATGCGCCACACGCCCGGCATCACCGTGTCGACCTACGACACCGAGCGCACCAACTACTATTCCCGTGGTTTTTCCATCGTCAACTTCCAGTACGACGGCATTCCCACCCTGCGCGACGCCCAGTACTCGGCGGGGCAGACCCTGACCGACATGGCCCTGTATGACCGCGTCGAAGTGCTCAAGGGCGCCACCGGCCTGCTCACCGGCGCGGGCGGCCCGGGCGGTACCATCAACCTGATTCGCAAGAAGCCGACCTCGGAGTTCAAGAGCAGCATCGAACTGGGCGCCGGCTCCTGGGACAACTACCGTTCGCAGATCGACGTCAGCGGCCCGTTGACCGAAACCGGCAACGTGCGCGGCCGGGCCGTGGCGGCGTACCAGGATAAAAAATCGTTCCTCGACCACTATTCGCGCAAAACCGGCGTTTACTACGGCATCCTTGAATTCGACCTTGATCCCGACACCCTGCTGACCCTGGGCGCCGACTATCAGGACAGCGATCCGAAAGGCTCCAGCTGGACCGGTACGCGGACCATCTTCGACCCGGCCGGCAACAAACTGGACCTGCCGCGCTCGTTCAACAATGGGCCAAAGTGGAGCAGTTGGGAGCAGTACACCCGCACCCTGTTCGCCACCCTGGAACACACCTTCGACAATGGCTGGGTGACCAAGGGCCAGTACAACCATCAGATCAACGGCTACAACGCGCCCCTGGGCTACATCTCCCAGGACTCCCTGAGCGCCAGCTCGATCTTTGCGCGTAAATACACCGGCGAGACCACCAGTGACAGCGTCGATGTGTACGCGTCCGGGCCGTTTGAGTTGCTTGGCCGTGAGCATCAACTGGTGGTGGGCCAGTCGTTGTCCATCTCCAAATGGAAGGGCAAGGACTACGGCAGCGCGACCTATTTCGACAACTCCTACGACTTCTACAAGTGGCACGGCGAAGCCATCGAGCCGCTGTGGAACCAACCGACCAGGATCAACGACGAAACCACGCGCCAGACCGGCAGCTACATCACCGGGCGCTTCAGCCTGATGGATGACCTGCACTTGCTGCTGGGCACGCGCATCGCCAACTACCAGGTCACGGGCACCAGCGACACCCGGGAAAGCGGCAAGGTCGTGCCCTATGCCGGCCTGACCTACGACCTCAACGACAACTTCACGGCCTACGCCAGCTACACCGAAATCTTCCAGCCACAAACCCAGTATCGCGACCGTACGCGCACCATGCTTGATCCCAACGAAGGCAAGAACTACGAACTGGGCCTCAAGAGTGAGTTCTTCGACGGGCGCCTGAACGCCAGCCTGGCTTACTTCGAGGTCCACGAAAAAAACCGCCCGGTTGCTGATACGGCCTACAACTCCCAGCCGGGCGTGGACTACTCCTACATCGGCACTAAAACCGAGACCAAGGGCTACGAAGCGGAAATCTCCGGCGAACTGAGCCCCGGCTGGCAGCTACAGGCCGGCTACACCCACAAGATCGCCCGCGATGCCGACAAGAATAAGGTCGCCACCTGGGAGCCGGAAGATCAACTGAGTTTCTACACCAGCTACAAACTCCAGGGCCGCCTGGACAAGCTCACCCTGGGCGGTGGCGCGCGTTGGCAGGCTGCCGGTTGGCAAAACGTCAACAACCCCGGCACGCGCCAGAGCGAAAAATTCACCCAGGACCCGTACTGGCTGGTGGACCTGATGGCCCGTTATCAATTGACGGAAAACCTGTCGGCCACGCTCAACGTCAACAACCTGTTCGACAAGGCGTACTACACCAACATCGGCTTCTACGACTCGGCGTATTACGGCGACCCGCGCAATGTGATGGTGACTACGCGCTGGGATTTCTAGGCCGCAAACGTCCCTGAAAACACCCATTCAACCGGCCCGGTAAGCAGCACCGGGCCGGTGCCACGCCATTGCACCGTGACGCTGCCCCCATCACATTCAACCTCAACGCAATCGTCCAGCAGCCCCCGACGTATCCCATTGATCGCCGCACCACACGAGCACGAGCCAGACCCCAACGGCACGCCACCACCGCGCTCCCAAATGCGCAGCCGGATATGTCTGCGGTTGATGACTTTGACGAAATGCACATTCGTGCGCGCGGGAAACAGCGGGTTGGTTTCAATCAACGAGCCGACGGCCGCGATGTCAATGTTCGCCAGATCATCGACAAAATAGGTGCAGTGCGGATTACCCATGCTGCATGCGGTGGGCTCTCCGGCCAGTGGCAGCCGTAGGCTATCCAAGGCCGTGGCCAAGGGGATCTGCGACCAGCCGAGCAGCGGTTCGCCCATGCTCACGGTAATCGCGCCGCTGGTGGTTTGTTCGCAGGTCAGCAGGCCACGGTTGGTTCGCAGTATCACCGAGGTGCTGTTGGATTCGCGCATCAAGCGCTCGGCAACCCCTCGCGTGGCGCTGCCACAGGTATCCAGCGCAGAACCATCGGCATTCCAGAACACCACCCGCGCCTGTGCATCGTCGCAATCGAGCATCACCGCCAGTTGGTTGAAGCCAACCCCACGGTGGCGATCCCCCATGCGCTTGGCCAGGGCGCTGGTGATAGGGTGGGTGGCGTTGCGTGCGTCGACAACGACAAAATCATCGCCATTGGCGTGCATCTTGTGAAAGTTCAGCGGCATGGCGGAGTCCTGAGGTCATCGTGATTTGCGCGCGGGTAGAGGCGTCAATTGTCGGCTTGCTCGACCAGCCAGTCGATCAGCGCCTTGAGCCGTCTGGGCAGGGTTTCGTGGGCGGGGTGGACCAGATAGTAGCCATAGTTGAACGCCTCCCTGAACCCGCCGAACGGCAGCACCAGTTCGCCATCTTGCACACGCTTGCGCACCAGTTGCTCGCGGCCAATGGCCACGCCCGCATGGTTGATCGCCGCGAGGGTGCTCAAGTCGGAGCGGTCAAAGGTCATGAAGCGGCTTGGCAGTTCGCTGCTGTCGCCCACCGCATCCAGCCATAAACGCCATTCTGCATCGAATGAAATGTTGTCCCATGCCGCCACATCGTGCAGCACCGTGCACTGTGCCAGGCGTTCCGGATGCCCGATCAAGCCATGGGCCTGGGCATATTGCGGGCTGCACACCGGGGCAATCCGCTCGGGCATCAGGCGCAGGCTTTCCAGGCCCGGATGCTCGCCGTTGGAGTAGCACAGCACCAGGTCGATGCGCCGGGTGCGGTAGTCGATCGGTTCGTTGCCGACCCGCACATCCAGTTGAATCCCGGGATAGCGTGCGGTGAAATCGGCCAGCCTGGGGACTAGCCAGCATTGCGCGACGGAGGGCCGTGCGTAAAAGCACAGCTGGCCTTCGATCTGGCTGTCGGAGCGTTCTTGCACGGCCTCGGACAGGGTGTCCATGGTGTGCTGCATGACCTTGAAAATCCGCTCGCCGTCATCGGTCAGGTCGACCTTGCGCGGCAAGCGATGGAACAGCTTGAGCGACAGTTCCTCTTCCAGGCGCGCTATGCGGTGACTGACCGCACTGGCGGTCAGGCACAGCTCGTCAGCGGCGCGGGCAAAGCTGAGGTGGCGGGCGGCGACCAGGAAGGTATGCAGGTTGGACAGGTGGGCGCCGGTGAGCTTCGGCGCTTTGCCCAGGCCAAGTGCTGCCATGTGGGTGTCCCTCTTCGCGTCAACCGCCGGCGATCAACGATGGATTGTGGTTTGCAGTGCGCGCCCCTTATCCAGGTAGTTGGCGAACTCTTCGGCGGGAACCATGCTGCCGCCGGTGCCCCAGATCAAGTGCGTGGCGCTGGCCAACTGTGCCGCCGAGACGCCAATGCGCTGCAAATACTGCGCGTCCTTGAGCACCCGCACAATGCCTGGCGCGCCGGCCAGGGCCGAAGGTTCGAGTTTTACCCCTTCAAGGTCGTGGGCGAGGAACATCAGGCGATAGAGTTCTTCGTCGGTGACGGTGTAGTAGCCATCGACCAGGCGCTGCATCGCCTTGCCGACGAAGCCGGAGGGGCGGCCCACTGCCAGGCCGTCAGCCGCGGTGACATTGTCGATGCCGAAGTCCTGCACGCTCACCTGGTCATGCAGCCCGGTATACACACCGAGCAGCATGCATGGCGAGTGGGTCGGTTCGGCAAACACACAGTGCACGGCATCGCCAAACGCCAGCTTCAAGCCAAACGCCACGCCACCAGGGCCGCCGCCGACACCACAGGGCAGATACACGAACAGCGGATGCTCGGCGTCCACCCGCACCCCGGCCACTTCAAATTGCCGGGCCAGGCGCTCGGCGGCCACGGCATAGCCGAGGAACAGGTGGGGCGAGTTTTCATCGTCGATGAAATAGCAGGCCGGATCGTTTTGCGCCTGTTGGCGGCCGTTTTCCACGGCAACGCTGTAGTCGGAAGCGTATTCCACCACCGTCACGCCGCTGGCGCGCAGTTTGTCCTTCTTCCATTGGCGCGCATCCGAGGACATGTGCACCGTCGCCTGGAAACCCAGCTTGGCGCTGATGATACCGATGGACAGGCCAAGGTTGCCGGTGGAGCCCACGGCGATTTTGTACTGGCTAAAAAACCTCAGTGCGCGCTCGCCGGCCAAGGCTGCGTAATTGTCGTCGAGGGTGATCAGGCCTGCCTGCAGGGCCAGGTCTTCAGCGTGCTTGAGCACTTCATGAATACCGCCCCGGGCCTTGATCGAGCCGGAGATCGGCAAGTCGCAGTCTTTTTTCAGCCACAGCGCGCCGCAGTCGGGGAGTGCGGCTTCGCTCAACAGCGCGTGCTGCATGGCCTTCAGCGGTTGGATCGCGGACTCGATGATACCGCCCGTCGCCGCCGTCTCCGGGAACACCTTGGCGAGGTAGGGCGCGAAGCGAAGCAGGCGCGCGCTGGCGTCTTGTACATCCTTCAGGGTCAGGCCGACATCCTCAAGCGCTACAGCGGCCGGGGCGATCGCGGGGTTGAACCAACTGATCGGCTCAAGTGCGACCAATTGCTGGATGACGGGATGGCTTGCATACCAGGCGTCTAGGGTTTTGCCTTGAATCATGGGAACTGCCTTTGGAGTGGGGTTCATCACACAAACCGGGAAAGGATGAGGGTAAAGACCAGGGCTGCCACCGAGGCGAGCACGGTGGCGCCGGTGAATTTCTTGAGGGCTTCGGAGAGGGAAATCCCCAGGTACTCTTTTACGACCCAGAACGCCGAGTCGGTCACGTGGGTCCAGCCGATGGCGCCGGCACCGATGGCGATTACCAGGATCTCGGGGCTGTATTGCGGGTTCTGTCCGAGGATCGGCAGCACCATGCCGGCGGTGCTGATCATGGCCACGGTGGCCGAGCCCACGGCGAAGTGCATCAGCCCGGCGATCAACCACGCCAGGATGATCGGGTTGATGTTGGACTGGCCCAGCACGTCCGCCAGGACTTTTCCGATGCCGCTGCCGACCAGCATGTCGTTGAACGCCCCGCCGGCGCCGATCACCAGCAGAATACCGGCCAGCGGCGGGAAGCAGCGGTGGGTCAGGTCGAGCAAATCGCCCATGCCCAGCCCACGGCGCAGGCCCAGGGACCAGTAGGCAAAGCAAATCGACAGCGCCAGGGCAATCAGCGGGTTACCTATGAAAGACACCCACTCAAACGCCATCGAGCCTTTGGCCAGCAAAGGGGTGGCCAGGGTTTTGCCGACCATCAGCGCCAAGGGCAGCAGCACCGTGACCATCGCCATGGCGAAACCGGGGGCCTGACTGTCGTCGATGCTCCCCTCACCACGCTCAGCCAAAAACTGCGCCTGGTTGGCCGGGGCCTGCCGCGCACAGGTCAGCTTGACCCAGATCGGACCGGCGATCACGGCAGTGGGCAAGCCGACGATCAGCCCGTACAAAATCACCTTGCCGATATCGGCATTGAGCATGCCGGTAATGGCCGTGGCGGCGGGGTGCGGCGGCAGGATGCAATGCACCACCATCAGCGAAGTCGCCAGCGGCACACCCAGGTACAACAGGTTAATCCGAGTCTGACGGGCAACCACATAAATCAGCGGGATCAGCAGCACAAATCCCACCTCGAAGAACACCGGAATCCCGGCGATAAAGCCCACCAGCATCATCGCCCACGCGGCGTTCTGCTCACCCAGCAGCCGCAGCAGCGTGGTCGCAATGCGCTTGGCGCCGCCAGACTCCTCCAGCAACTTGCCGAGGATACTGCCCAACCCAATGATGCCGGCGAGAAACCCGAGCGTGCTGCCCATGCCCTTCTCAAATGCCGAGACAATCGCGGTGGGAGTCATGCCCGTGCCGACCCCCACCAGCAGACTGGCGGCGATCAGGGCCAGGAACGGATGCACACGGCATTTACCGATCAGCACGACAATCAACAGAATGGACGCGCCAAGGATCAATAGAGAAAAGGTAGGGGACATGGGTGGGTCTGCTCCATCGCAGTTATTGTTAGTTGTTTGCGATGGATTAGATTTCAGGCCTATGGCGGGGACAAACGATGATTCGTCAGGCGCTAGCTGACGCCTGTTCACTTATGGCCAGGGGCGGCCGATTGCATGACAATGCGCGGCGCCTGCGTAATTGTCAGGTCATTACAGGAGGATGTATTGCCCTGGCCCTGACGGGGTGCACCGTCAGCGGCGTCAATGAAATTGCGCATGATCCCCAGCCACGGCAGCCTCTTTAACTGCCGCGAAGGCTTGTTGGAACAACGCAGGTGCGCGCCAACCCCAACTTCAACAGTTCCTTACGCAGTAGCGGGCGCTCAAGGACAGCCATTCCGGCCTGCCATTGGATCGACAGCAAATGGCTCAACTTTTGTTGGCTGGCCAAGGGCTCAGCCAGAAAGTAGCTTTTGCACTCGCTGATACTGATGACGTTCAACAGCCAGTCTTCACCCTGCGCGGCCATCCAGTGGGCGAGCGTTGACCGATGCGTTTGGATCAGCGCACTGGCATCCCACACCGCCATCTGCGCGAAAACCTGCGGCAGGTTGCTATCGGCTTTCAGCCGCTTCATATCAACCGCCAACGCGCCAATCAAGTCTGACTCGATAGTGGCTTGACACTCGCGCAAGTACCGCTCGGGCCAGCCCGCTTCCAGTTTCGCCCGCCGTGCGAGGACTTCATAAGCCCGGATATCCGATTGGGTGGTCAACTGCCCGGTGAAATTCAGGGTATTGTCCAGAATAGCTGTGGCCAGCAACGCAGCACTTTTTTCGCTTATTAGCGGCAACAGCTCCAACGCTTCCCAACGCTGAAAAATCAGGGTCGCCGCTGCGCCGATTGGCAGGATGTCTGCCGCAGAACCGAGCTTCTGCGCCCAATAGTTTTCAAAGCCTGGGTGATGGTCAATGACTTCCACCACCTGTTCAGGAACCACCACGGGGTCGAAATAGTGGTAGTCGGAGACATCCACCAACACGAACTCATCACCCGCTCTCGGCAGATAGTCATCCAGAGATGACTGCCATCCGAGCACAGTCCTGGAGATGCTGGCATTGAGCGGGGCGCTACTGACGGCCCGAGCCTCAATGCCTTGGCGATTCAACAGCTCGGCGTACGCAATGCAGCAGGCATACGCATCGATGTCCAGGTACGCCGAGCCTGAGGTCACCACCCTCATAACACGTGGGCCACAGCGTGAGCTGCCGAGACAGTCGAAGACAGCTTCAGCGCTTGAGCGATCCCCTCCAGAATCCGCTCATACGCGAATTGACAATGTTCTTCGTCGATGGAAATGCGCACCGTGGCCCCGGCGATCTGCTCGGAATATCCCAGTTGTGTAACCGTGTTGGACAGGCTGAGTGTCTTGTCCGAGCATGCCGACCCACCGGTTATGTAGATCGACTGCCTGTTCAAGGCAAGCTGCAGTTTTTTTGTATTGACGCCCGGCAATGCAATAAAGCTCACACACGGTACACGCGGTGCTTGCTGACCGATCACGACCACTTCGCCCAGCATCGCTTGCAGCTTAGATTCAAATGTTTCCCGGCTCTGTTGTACCGCGACTTTACCGTTGCCGTATTTGTGCTGTTTCTCCTGCAACGCAGTTTCAATCGAAAGAATGCCCGGATAGTTCTGAGTACCACCGCGCAACCCGCCTTCCTGGCCACCGCCAACAATTAATGGCGACAAACCGTAGCGGTTTCTGGCGTATAGAAAACCGGCACCGGGCAACGCCCCGAACTTGTGTCCTGACGCAATAGCGAAATCAACGCCGGATGCGTGCAGATCCACAGGGATTTTGCCGATGGCCTGGGTCATGTCCGAAAATAGCAAACCACCCCCAGCCTTCACTTGTCGGGCGATTGCTTCGATCGGTTGAATCACGCCGGTTTCGTTATGCACCGCCATAACGCAAACCAATGTCGGGCGACCTGCATGGGTGCGGAGCAGCTGTTCCAATTGTGCAGTGTCGAGCAGTCCGTTCATTTGATGCCCGATCGCTATGGATTGCAGACCTTCCAGACCGTAGCGGTTTATGTTCTGCAGGGTGCAGGAGTGTTCGATCGCTGAGTACAGCACCAAGGGTTGCTCATGTTTGTAGCGTTCGAAAAAATCATGAAACACCTGGCTACAGCCCTCACTGGAGCCGCTGTTGAAAATCAGGCAGTCGGCGTCCACTTTCAAAAGGCTGGCGATGCGGCCACGCGCCCGTTCGACTCGTTCGAGCAATTGAACGCCGAGGGCGTGATTGGCGTTGGGGTTGGCGCATTGGCGGGTCGAGAACAACGCCTGAAGCATGTTGCTGACAGCCATTGAAACCGGTGCCGAACCACAGACGTCGGCATAAACTGCATCCACAGCAATATCCATATCAAACACTTCCAGTTTTCTGTTTTATGTCATTCAGGATGCTGCTCGCATAATGCGAACAGAGACTCACGGGTCAAACAATAAGGCGCAGCATGAGCTGGATCGAGCACAGCAAAACGAAAGCATTCAGTGCCTGTTTCAGATGCCTTGAGTCCAGCCGATGAGAAAGCATGGCTCCGAGGAAACCACCCACCACTATCCCCAGTACCAATTCACCGGTGTAGCCGAGAAAGTCCATGGTGGAGCCCACTCTGCCGAGTAAAGCCCCACTTGCTCCGATGATTCCGATCAGCGCCGAGGTCGAAATGGCCTGCTTTATCTGCAGACCAAACAAGCTGATCAGTACAGGCAGGTAGATGAACCCGCCGCCCTGGCCGACCAGCCCGCACAATACGCCAAGCACCAGCCCTATCAGTGGCAACGACAGCGATTGATGGTTGCACAACAGGGCCACCGGTCTATGGAACAGATGCGTCACCAACAGCGACATCAACCCCAGCAGCCCGAAGACGAACAGGATGAAGTTTTCGCTGAATGCATCAGCATGGAGCGAGGCAAAAAAGTTGGCGACAGCCATCGGTACAGCAAAGCTTCTGATCACTCGCCAATCCGGCTGAAACTTGATGCGGTGCAGCGCGAACGACACGAGGGACGAAAAGAAGCCTTGTGCGGAAGAAAGACCCGTCACGACTTCAATCGGCAGTTTCTGACCGGACAATATCGGGTAAATCAGCACCAACAGGGGCGTCACGATGATGCCCCCACCGATACCGAACAGACCTGACATGAAACCAGCCACCATGCCCACACCGACCATAACCGGGTAGATTGTCACGGCTACCATCTCAGCAGACCTTGATCTTGCCGGTCCCTTCCGTCATCTGACCGATAACAATCAGATCAGGGCAAAGCGCCTGCCACTTCTGACGGTTCTTTTCAAACCCTTCGGCACTCACCGTGAACAGCAAACCGCCATTCGTTTGCGGATCATGCAACAGAAACTTTCTAGCTAATGGAGGATCAGTCAGGTACTCCACGTTCTGCGCGTACTTTTTAATGTTAGAGAAAATACCGCTGTCAGCTGAAGTCACCGCCACTGCCAATGACTCTGTGCCGTCATAAAAAACCAGACCGCTTGTATCCAGGTCAACATCCAGTTGCCCCAGCCCGACCATCTCACTGATATGGCCGATCAAACCGAACCCCGTGATATCAGTCAAACTGCTCACCTCAGGGCTTTCGCTCAGCGTGCGGCCAAACGCGTTGTTGCCGGTAATCTGGGCAAGCGTCGACGCAGCAATATCCTTTTGTTCAATCACTCCGCTCTTCAGGGCATTGGCGAGGATGCCGACACCGATCGGACGCGTCATGACCAGCAAATCACCGGCCCTGGCCGTGTTGTTTTTCTTCAACCGGTGTTTTTCCACCTCGCCAATGATCGAGAAGCCATACAAGGGCTGGCTGTTCTTGATCGTATGACCACCGACGATGCTGACATTGAACCTGTTCATCACCGACTGGGCGCCAAGGATCATCTGCGTAACTTGCTCGACCGAAACCTGTTCCGGGTCGAACGCCATGATCGAGTTGGCAATAAGCGGACTCCCGCCTGAAGCAAAGATATCGCTTACAGCATTGCTGGCTGCCAATTGGCCGAAGATATAAGGATCGTTGACTATCGGAGAGAAAAAGTCGGTGGTGAATAACAGATATTTTTCACCTGCGTCATAGACGGCGCAATCGTCAGAAGACTCAAAGCCCAACACCACCTTGTCATCCGAAACCGTATTGGCTGCTGCAGTTTGCGACAGAATCTTCGTTAACACACTGGATGGGATCTTGCACCCGCACCCACCACTCTCAGATTTATCCATGATCTGACAAAACATCGACATCGACTTTCCTTAGAATCCATTTTCCATAATTAAAACAGCGTATTAGCGTGCTAAAGCATACTGTTATGTCCTATTTCCGCCGACAAAACTCGCATGGTTTCATTGCAGAAATATGACGAAATGGGGGTGTTTCGATGTCATGTGGATGTCAGCGAGCAATGGTGTGCTTGGCTGCGGGGTCAAGGTAGGCAGAGTCTCTTGTTACTTCAGACCCAGTCATTTTCTGTTCCAGCCATTCTTGGTAGGTGATGCGGCTGATGTGTTCCGTCCGATAGTCTTGGAGGAACTGGTTATATTTGTTTTCTTCGGTGTGATGAAAGCGAAAGCCACACTTCGATTGAGCAGCATGGGATTGGATGTTGTCGGCGAAGTAACCACACCAAAGTGCTTTGAGGTTCAGGTTTTCAAAAGCGTGTCGCATCACTTCACGCACTGCTTCCGGAATCAGGCCTTTGCCCCAGTAAGGCACGCCGATCCAGTAGGCTATTTCCCCTTCCTGCTCACTGATTTCAAAATTGCTGTTGCTGCCTATGAGAATGCCCACACAACCAACAGCACGGCGATTTTCTTTCAATTCGACCGCGTACACCTCTGGGTGATTGAAGACTGTGCGGATGATGTCGGCACTGTTCTCCACACTGGTGTGCGGAGGCCAGCCAGCGATGGGGCCGACTCGGGTGTCTTTGGCATATTCGTATAGATCGGCGGCGTCCGTGTCCTGCCAGGGACGCAGCAAGAGGCGTTCTGTTTTAAGTGTCATGGCCTGTACTCGTAATGGATTGGTGCGTTCGGGACAGAGTATTGGGAGACAGACCATCGGTACACGCTAGTACCTCGGCTTTTTCGGTACTTTTCAAAACAGTTTCACCAGGCGCTGATACGATTGTGGCACTTGTTTGTTGTAGCGCTGGGGCACTATGCATCACATTCCGAAACTTTCCGCTCCTGACGAATCGATGCGGATGGGAGAAACCACGCTCGCGCAAGGGCTAGGTTTACCGCTTTCCTTCGGTCATGCTTACTTGACGCTGCTGGTATGCCTCTGCGGTAGCGCCCACTTCACTCTCAACTTCAAAGAGCATGCGGTCAGGCGCGGTGGTGTGATGCTGCTGGCTGAAGACACGATTGCCCTGCTCAAACGTCGCTCGCGCCGCTTCAAGGTGTTTTTCTGCCTTATGCCGAAAAACTTTGCAGCGGAGGTTGCCTACCCACTGCCAAATACCTTGTTCGTATTTCTGCATGACCATCCTCATTGCGTCCCATCCAAGGACGACATGCCGCTGATAGAGGGGTGGGTGACGCAGATGCGGAACATTGCGCAGACCTGCCCCACCTACCAACGCATCATGTTGCGCAATCAACTGCAGACCCTCTTTTTGAAAATAGCCGAGCAACTTCCAGCCAACCAAATAGAGAACAGGGGATTCAGCAGGAAGGAAATGCTCAGTTGGCGCTTCTGGGAATTGATAGGCAAACACTGCATCCGCCACCGAGATGTGAAGTTCTACGCCGACGCACTGAGTATCACGCCGTTCTACCTGTCGCAGTTGACCAAAGCGTTTTTCAATGACACCCCCAAGGGCCTGATTGATCGGCAGGTAACGTTGGAAATCAAGGCTCTCCTTTCATACAGTGACTTGGCTATTGGCCGTGTGGCCGACGAACTGAACTTCGCCGACGCATCTTACTTGTGTCGCTACTTCAAGCGCCAAACGGGGATTTCGCTCTCCCGTTACCGTAAGCACAAGAGGGAGGAGGGCGGGCAGGACTGACCTGCGGTCGAAATAGGGGAGGGAAGGCGCACGAACAATGCGCGGCAGCAGAACCTGCGTGCTATCGCCTACCCGCGCCGGCATGGTGTTTGCTGACGTGGACTACCCCCGTTTCCGTAGACATTTTCCAGCCTCAAAGTGAGGCACTTTCAAAGGCCTCAGGACTGACGCCGCCCAGGTGACTGTGACGACGCGTTCGGTTGTAAAACGCCTCAATGTAATCGAATACGTCGGCACGGGCCATGTCCCGGGTTTTGTAGATCCTCTTGCGGATGCGTTCTTTTTTCAGGCTACTGAAAAAAGACTCAGCCACGGCATTGTCCCAGCAGTTTCCACGGCGGCTCATACTCGGCTCGAGGTGGTTGGCCAGACAAAAACGTTTCCAGTCATCGCTACCATATTGGCTACCCTGGTCCGAATGCACGATGACTCTGGTTTTGGGTTTACGGCGCCATACCGCCATGAGCAGCGCGTCCAGCGCCAGCTCCTTGCCTAGCGTTGGCTTCATTGACCAGCCGACCACCTTGCGAGCGTAGAGATCCAGTACTACAGCCAGATATAGCCATCCCTGCCACGTTCGGATGTAAGTGATATCGGTCACCCAAGCCTTATTAGGGGCATCGACAGTGAAGGCCCGGTTAAGTCGATTGGGGGCAATGATCGATGGTCTGCCTTTGATTGCGCGCGGGGCTTTATATCCTCTGAGCGCCTTGATTTTATTGGTGCGCATCAGTGCCGCGACACGGTGCTTGCCGCAACTTTCTCCAGCCTCGCGCAAGTCAGCAAACACCCGCCGTGCGGCATACACACCTCGACTGGCCGCATAGGAGTCGCGGATCAGCCCTAACAGCCGATCATTCTCTTTTTCGCGGTCAGAAACAGGCTTGTGTAGCCATTGATAGAACCCGGCACGAGCAACTTGCAAAACCCGGCACAGCGTAGTGATCGCGTATTGATGCCGATGCTCGTTCATAAAGCGGTATTTCACTCGGGTTCCCTGGCGAAGTACCGCGCTGCTTTTTTTAATATGTCGCGCTCTTCTTCCAAGCGTCGCATTTGGGCTCGCAGCCGCAAAATCTCACTTTTGGCTTCGAGCAACTCGCTGGCCTGTTTCTCGGTTTTGTCAGGCGTCACGGCTTTGACCCATTTGTAGAGGCTGTGGGTCGAAACGCCGAGGCGCTCGGCTGTTTCCGCAACGGAGTATCCGCGTTCAATAACCTGCCTCACGGCTTCTGCCTTGAATTCCGGCGTGAATCGTTGGGTGCTCATAAACTTCCTCCTATGCTCAAAGCATAGGCTGGAGATGTCTACGATGCCGGGGGCAGTCCAGTCCATGACGGAGCGGGAGAACGACAGTAGATGACAACTGAGCATCAGAAGGTATCCGCCAGGCGCGCACAGCGACAACACATTGTGCTCAAATGACGACTCTCCGGGCCAGCGAAAGGGCGCGAGCAATGAATGTGCAACAGATGACGACGATGAGTTGCTTTAGAAATCCCGCTACTTAAATGGTTAGGCTGGCTGATCGGTTTTTGCCGGGGAACCACTGCATAGACTGCTAAAACCCCGTTTCGAGAACACATTGCAGCAGACATATCGTTGCTGGCTAACGTTCGAGTGCGGCCTTAGCACCGTTGAGTATTCGGAGCGGAGTGAAAATAGGCCGTCGGTTCTGTGACAGGGCGCCAGCTCTAAGGGGTAAACTTGCGTTTTTGCCCGTACTCCAAGGAGTTATTGCGTGAACACGGAAAATCATTCCCAGACGGCCGCGTTTCTATGGTCCATTGCCGATCTGCTGCGCGGTGACTTCAAACAATCGCAATACGGTCGCATCATCCTGCCATTCACCCTGTTACGGCGCATGGAGTGCGTGCTCGCACCGACCAAGGGTGAGGTGATCAAACAAACCTTCGCTCAGGAAGGCCGTCCGGACCAAGTGCGTGAGATGATTCTGCTGCGCGCTGCCGGCCAGCAGTTCTTCAACGGCTCGCCACTGACCCTTGGCACGCTGTCAGACACCCAAACCGCCGCCGACCTGATGAGCTACGTGCAGGCGTTCAGCAAGGATGCCCGCGAGATCTTCGAGCACTTTCACTTTGAAGATTTCGTTCAGCAGCTGGAAACCGCCAACCTGCTGTATCAGCTGGTGCAGCGCTTCGCCGCCACCGATCTGAGCCCCGAGTTCATCAGCAACTTCGGCATGGGCATTATATTCGAAGAGCTGATCCGCAAGTTTGCGGAAAGCTCCAACGAAACCGCCGGGGAGCACTTCACCCCGCGCGATATCGTGCACCTCACCACCTCGCTGGTGATCACCGATCAGGACCACAAGCTCGCGCCCAACAGCATCGTCACGATCTATGACCCAACCGCTGGCACCGGCGGCTTTCTGTCTGAGGGTGATGAGTACATCCAGTCCATCAGCGAGAAGGTCAGCGTGTCGCTGCACGGCCAGGAGCTCAACCCCGAGTCCTATGCCATCTGCAAGGCGGACATGCTGATCAAGGGCCAGGACGTGGCCAGCATCAAGCTCGGCAACACCCTGTCCAACGACCAGTTGGCCGACAAGCGCTTCGACTTTATGCTCAGCAACCCGCCGTTCGGCGTGGAATGGAAGAAGGTGCAGAAGCAGATCACCGATGAGCACAGCCACAAGGGCTTCGACGGCCGCTTCGGCCCCGGCCTGCCGCGCGTGTCCGACGGTTCGCTGCTGTTCCTCCTGCACCTGGTCAGCAAGATGCGTGACCCGCGCGACGGTGGCTCGCGCATCGGCATCATCCTCAACGGCTCGCCGCTGTTTACCGGCGGCGCGGGTTCGGGTGAGTCGGAGATTCGCCGCTACCTGCTGCAGAACGATCTTGTCGAAGCCATCGTCGCGTTGCCGACGGACATGTTCTACAACACCGGCATCGCCACCTATGTGTGGATACTCAGCAACCACAAGGCCGCCGAGCGTCAGGGCAAGGTGCAACTGATCGACGGCAGCCAGCACTACGCCAAAATGCGCAGAGGGCTGGGCAGCAAGCGCCAGTACATCACCGAGGATCAAATCAGTGAACTGGTGCGTCTGTATGGCAGCTTCGAGCAAACCGCACAGAGCAAAACCTTCCACATCGACGCCTTCGGCTACCGGCGTATCACCGTCGAACGCCCGCTGCGCCTGAACTTCCAAACCAGCGCCGAACGCATCGCTAAAGTGCTGGAAGAAAAAGCCCTGCAGAAACACGACAGCGCCGCTCAGCAGCAGCTACTGGCCGCCCTGCAAGCGATGGACGCAAGCCAGTTGCATCGCAACCGCGAGCAGTTCAGCAAGCTGCTGAAAAAAGCCCTCAGCGCGCACAGCGTCAGCCTAAGTACGCCGGAACTCAAAGCCCTGATGAGCGCCCTGAGCGAGCGCGACCCCGAGGCGGATATCTGCATGACCAAAGGCCAGCCGGAAGCCGACGCCGGCCTGCGCGATAACGAGAACGTGCCGTTGGGCGAATCGGTGCACGAGTACTTTGCGCGCGAAGTCATCCCCCATGTGCCAGATGCCTGGATCGACGAAAGCAAAACCGATGCGCTGGACGGCGAAGTCGGCATTGTCGGCTTCGAGATTCCCTTTAACCGCCACTTCTATGTGTTCCAGCCGCCGCGCCCGCTTGCCGAGATCGACCGCGACCTAAAAGCCTGTACCGACCGCATCAAGCAGATGATTGAGGGGCTGTCGGCATGAGCTTGCCAACTTATCCGGGATACAAGGATTCTGGTGTTGATTGGCTGGGAACTGTTCCCGAACACTGGGATAGCAAGCGCCTGAAATTTCTTTTTGATCTTGTTAAACGCGAGATTCGAGAGGAAGACAGGATCGTCACTTGCTTTCGCGATGGCGCGGTAACTCTTCGAGATAATCGGCGGACTGATGGATTTACAAATGCTGTCAAAGAAATTGGCTATCAAGGTATTCGCGTCGGAGACTTAGTCATTCACGCAATGGACGCTTTTGCTGGAGCAATCGGCGTTTCTGACTCTGACGGAAAATCCACACCTGTTTACTCAGTTTGCACTCCGGTATCGCCGAGTGTTTCTTCAAATTATTACGCACGACTCCTACGAAACATGGCGGTTGCAGGCTTTGTGTCATCTTTGGCAAAGGGAATTCGAGAGCGCTCAACTGATTTTCGTTGGGCAGATGCTGGTGAGATTTTTCTGCCAGTTCCATCCGAGACTGAGCAGAGGAAGATCGTTAGTTTCCTCGACCACGAAACCGCTCGCATCGACGCGCTGATCGAAGAGCAACGGCGCCTGATCGAACTGCTCAAGGAAAAGCGTCAGGCCGTTATCTCCCACGCCGTCACCAAAGGCCTCGACCCCACGGTGCCGATGAAAGACTCCGGCGTGGAGTGGCTAGGCGAGGTGCCGGCGCATTGGGCGGTATCACCTCTGAAATTTCTCGTCGAGGAGAAGGTTGCCGGGCCGTACGGTGCTTCGCTAACTAAATCCATGTACACCGACTCTGGCTATAGAGTTTACGGCCAGCAGCAAATCATATCGGATGACTTCGCCATAGGTGACTATTACATTTCCGAGGAAAAATTCAGTGAGATGCAGCGTTACGTTGTGTTCCCAGGAGATGTGCTTGTCTCCGTGATGGGCACAATCGGGAGGGTGTCTGTAGTACCTGTTGGGGTTGAAGTTGGAATAATTAATCCCAGGCTTGTGCGTTATAAATTTGCATCAAGCAAGGTGGTTCCGGAATTTGTAAAGATATTGCTTATGAGTTTGCGATATCAAAGTAGGCTGAGGGAGGAGTCGCAAGGTTCTACAATGGAAGGGTTGAATATGGCCATCCTTGGTGACTTGCCTTTGGTGTCACCACCGTTAGATACCCAATACTCGATAGTCGCTTTTGTTAAAAATTACGATTCCAATTTTAACGAGTTAGTGAGCCAAGCCACTTCGGCAGTAGACCTTCTGCAGGAGCGCCGCTCCGCCCTAATCTCCGTCGCTGTCACCGGCAAAATCGACGTGCGCGGCTGGCAGCCACCGACCCGCGCGCAAGCTCCTGAGTCACTAGAAGTAGAGGCCGTATAAATGGCGGACAGCAAGGAAGCTCAGTTTCAACGCGACATTATCGACGCCCTGGCCGCCCAAGGCTGGCTAGTCGGCACGGCCAGCGGTTTTGATCGGCGCACGGCGTTGTATACCGAAGATGTGCTGGGCTACTTCAAGGAGGCCTGGCCGGAGCGTTGGGACAAGTTCGCCAAGGCCAACCCCAATAACCCGGATGATGTGCTGGTGCAAAAGCTGGTCCGCGAGCTTGAGCAGAGCGGCACCCTGGATGTGCTGCGCCATGGCTTCAAGCTGCCGGCAGTGAAGGTGGAGCTGTGTAGCTTCCAGCCCGACCACGGCATGAACCCGGACACCCTCAAACGTTACCAGTGCAACCGTCTGCGTGTGGTGCCGGAGGTGTCCTACTCGCCGCATGCGCGCGAGGCCGGCAGCAGCGAGCAGAGCTACAACCCACGGCTGGATCTGGTGCTGTTCGTCAACGGCATCCCCACCGCCACGCTGGAGCTGAAAAGCGAGTTCAAGCAGTCGGTGGAAAACGCCAAGCGCCAGTACCGTTACGACCGCCCGGTAAAAGACCCGCTGACGCGCAAACCCGAGCCGCTGCTGACCTTCAAGCGCGGCGCGCTGGTGCACTTTGCCGTGGGCCAAAACGAGGTGGCGATGACCACCAAGCTGGCGGGTAAAGACACCTTCTTCTTGCCGTTCAACCTTGGCAGCGCGGAAGGCGGTGCGGGCAACCCGATGCCCGAGGACGACAGCCAGTATGCCACCAGCTACCTGTGGCAACGCCTGATGCAGCCGGATGCCTGGCTCAAGGTGCTGGGGCGCTTTCTGCACCTGGACAAGAAAACCAGCGAAGGCTTCGACGGCACACCGGTAACCAAGGAAACGATGATCTTCCCGCGTTATCACCAGTGGGAAGTGGTCAACCAGCTAATCAAGACCACCCGGGCCGAAGGACCGGGCAAGCGTTACTTGATCCAGCACAGCGCCGGCTCAGGCAAGTCCAATTCCATCGCCTGGACCGCGCATCAGCTCGCTTCGCTGTACGACGATGCCGGTCAGCGCCTGTTCAACTCGGTGATCGTGGTCACCGACCGTACGGTTCTGGATAGCCAGCTGCAGAACACCATCTACCAGTTCGAGCACGCTCAGGGTGTAGTCAAACCGATCAGCCGTGATGTCGGCAACCAGAGCAAGTCCGAACAGTTGGCCGAAGCGCTGGCCGAGCAGACGCGCATCATCATCGTCACCATCCAGACTTTCCCGGCGCTGTTCGATGCCCTGGACAAATACCCCAAGCTGGCCAGCGGGCGATATGCGGTAATCGCCGACGAGGCGCATTCCTCGCAAACCGGCTCATCGGCCAGCAAGCTGAAACAGATACTTGGCAGTGATGCGCTGGAGGCCGAAGAGGTGAGCGCCGAAGAGCTGCTTGACGCCGCCGTGCAGGCGCGTCAACCGAATGAGCGCATCAGCTACTACGCCTTTACCGCTACGCCCAAGGCCAAGACCCTGGAGCTGTTCGGGCGCCCGGCCGACCCGACGCTGCCAGCCAGCTCCAGCAACAAGCCCGAGGCGTTCCACCTGTATTCCATGCGTCAGGCCATCGAGGAGGGTTTTATCCTCGACGTTCTGCGTAACTACACCACCTACAGCACCGCCTGGAAGATCGCCCACCCGGATGGCGAAGACGACGAGGTGGACAGCAAGAAAGCGCGCATCAAGCTGGCCCGTTGGGTGCGTCTGCACCCGTACAACATCAGCCAGAAGGTCGAGGTGATCGTCGAGCATTTCCGCGCCAATATCCGTGGCCTGCTGAATGGCCAGGCCAAGGCCATGGTGGTGACCAGCAGCCGCCAGGAAGCGGTGCGCTACCAGGTGGCGGTGAAGGCGTATGTGCAGCAGATGGGTTACAGCGATGTACACCCGCTGGTGGCATTTTCCGGCAGCGTGTTGCCGGATGACGTGATTCCCGAAGAGGTGACGGAAAACAGCAATCTTCTCAACGCTGGCCTCAATGGCCGCGATCTGGCGGACGCCTTCGACACCCAAGACTTCAACGTGATGATCGCGGCCAACAAGTATCAGACTGGCTTCGATCAGCCCAAGCTGTGCGCCATGTACGTGGATAAGAAGCTGCAAGGCGTGGACTGCGTGCAGACCTTGTCGCGATTGAACCGCACTTTTGGTGACAGCAAGGAAACCTTCATCCTCGACTTCTTCAACGAGCCGCAGGATATTCTCGATGCCTTCTTGCCGTACTACACCAAAGCCGAGCTGACCGACGTGACCGACCCGCAGATCATCTATGACCTGCAGAAAAAACTGGATGCCGAGGGCATCTACCACTGGCAGGAGGTTGAAGCGTTTGCCTTGGCCTTCTTCGACCCCAAGGCGCAAGCCAGCAAACTTAGTTATTACTGTGCGCCGGCCAAAGAGCGTTTTGCCAAGCGTTACGCCTTCTCGCTGGAATCGCGTCAGCAGGCACTGGATTACAAGCGCACTGCTGAGGCCAATGGCGACAGCGCCGGACTGAAAAAAGCCGAGCACGCATTGAAAGAAGCTGGCGAGCAGGTCGATCAGCTCGACCTGTTCTGCAAGAACCTGCAAAGCTTTGTGCGTCTGTACGAGTTTCTGTCGCAGATCGTGCCTTACGAAGATCGCGAACTAGAGCAACTGTGCGTGTACGCCAAGCACCTGCACCCGCTACTACGGGTAGATCGTCTACTACAAGACGATGTGGACGTCGGCGAGCTGCAACTGAGCCACTATCGTCTGAGCAAGCGTGCCGCACACCAGTTACGCCTCAGCGACGAAACCGGCGAATACAACCTCAAGCCTGGTAGCGACGTAGGTAGTGGTAAGCCTCATGATCCGGAGAAGAAGCGCCTGTCAGAAATCATCGAGGCGCTGAATGATATCTTCGGTGCCGAAGTGAGCGATGATGACCAATTGCAGTTCCTCACGGGCATTGCCCAGCGCATTAGCCGCCAGGAGGATGTGATGGCTCAGGTAAACAACCACTCGGTCGATCAAGTGATGCACGGTTTGTTCCCCAAGCGTGTGCTCGACACGGTGCTTGACGCCATGACCGATCACGAAAAGCTGTCGTTGGAAGTGCTGGATAACGAGACGAAGAGCCGGGCATTTGCGCTGGTGATTTTGAAGATGCTCAAAACTGCGGCTGCCCTCGATGATGGCGGCGTACACGGTGCCTGAAAGTAGCTAGCAGGGATAGGAGTGAAGATGGCAATTCCGGACTTTCAAAGTGTTATGCGGCCGGTGCTGGCTACTGTGCAGAGCGGTGCGCCGCTGCCTCTTAATGAGTTGCGCGAGCGAGTGGCTGATCAGTTCCGACTGACCGAGGACGAACGTAAAGAGCGTTTGCCCTCCGGCCACCAGACGGTGATCAACAACCGTGTGGGCTGGGCTCGCACCTATCTGAATAAGGCGGGGCTGTTATGCATTCCTGCCAAGGGACTGGTGCAGATTACTCCGCGCGGACTCGATGCCTTGGCCGATGGTCCGCAGCGCATCACGGTGAGCTGGTTGAAGCAGTTTCCTGAGTTTGCGGACTTTCATACGGCCAAGCCGCAATCTGTTGATGCGCCTGCCGTGCCGAACGTTGATATTGCCGAAACCACGCCTGACGAACAGTTGTCGGAGGCGCATCAGGCACTGGTGCAATCCCTAGCAGACGAGCTGCTGACACAAGTTTTGGCAGCCTCTCCCAGCTTTTTTGAACAGTTGGTGGTCGATCTGATGATCGCCATGGGTTATGGCGGCTCGCGCAAGGAGGCCGGTAAAGCGACCCAGGCGACCAATGATGATGGTATCGACGGCATCATCAAAGAGGACAAACTCGGCCTGGATGTCATTTATCTGCAGGCTAAGCGCTGGAGTAACACGGTACATCGTCCGGAAATTGACAAATTTATCGGTGCACTTACCCGCCAGCGTGCGCGCAAGGGTGTGTTTATCACCACTTCAGAGTTCTCCGATGGTGCCCGCACTGCCGCGTTGGGGCTGGATATCAAAGTAGTGCTGATTGATGGTGTCGAGCTGGCGCGACTGATGGTGGAAAACAACCTGGGCGTGAGCGTTAAGCAGGTGTATGAGGTGAAGCAGTTGGACAGTGATTACTTTGCGGGCGAGTAATCAGCAATGTTGCTAGCCGCGGAGAAGGGGCTGTCATAAACGGGTTTTAGCCAGCTAATAAAAAATCTGACGGGCACAAAAAAGGCACTTGCGATAAGCGCTAAGTGCCTGATTTGTATGGCTTATTTGGTGGAGCCGGGGGGATTTGAACCCCCGTCCGCCAGTACTCTGCTGTCGGTACTACATGCGTAGCCGTTTCTATTAAGTTAACCCTCAGCGACCCGAAGGGCAGGGTGCTTTGGGCGAGTTGTGTAAGTTTTAGCCGCTTCGTCCACAACGTACTGCACGGCGATTCTGTTCTATATGACAATCACTTTGGGTTTACAGACATCCCCTGGTGATTGCTGGACCCGAAGGTACCAGGAGGGAAGGGCTAAGGCTGCTTACGCAGCGAGAGCGTATTCCCCGTAGGTTTCGTCATTGGCAACTATAGAAAGTTGCAACAGTGGATTTACGAGTTCTGTTACCAACTCGGCATGCACCTAAAGGTTCGCAACCGGCGTCGAATCCTAAACGGCCCCGTGCTTGTTGCTCGATGTGATCGTGAGCGACAAGCCTGCGCAGTGTACGTCAAACGGTCACAGAAGGCCAACCCGAAAGGTTGGCCTTGAGCGGTTGGCGGGTTATGGGTTGCCGCCTTTGTCCAGGTTCTGCAGGTCTTGCAGGGCTTTGGAGGTGATCTCGATACACTTCTTCTCATCACCGGCCGCGTGGGCTGCTTTGGCTTGGGAGACGGCCGTGTCGATCTCGCCGCTTTTGCCACTGGTGTCCGTGGCGAGCAGTGCTTTGCCGTTGTTGATTTTATCCAGGTTGATCTGACAAAGATCTGCTTCGTTGCCTGCGGCAAACACGGGGGAGGCCAGCATCGCAGCTGTAACGAATACACCAGCCAGTACGGAACGCTTCATGGGTATCTTCTTGTGCAAAGAGGTCTCGATGCTGCGCGGTACGTGCGGGCAGCCGGCGAGGTCATGGGGCAGCCCCGGTTGCCCGGGGCTTAAGCAAGTGACTACGCCAGTTCGCAGGGGTTCGTTTTTATTGCGCGGGCCTGGGTCACCCGGTCAACCAGGTAGACCAGGCCGTGGTAATCAATCCCACCGTGCTGGGTCAGACCGATCTCACAGGTGCGGCTGGTGGAGATGCCTTCGCTGCAGTACTGCACGGCGTCCTTGAGGGAGCGCAGGGAGTGGGCGTTGAGTTCCGGCGTGGTGAAGCCTTTATCGCCGGCAAACCCGCAGCAGTGGATGCCTTCGGGGATTACCACGTTGTTGCTGCAACGCCGCGCCAGGTCGATCAGGGCCTGGCTTTCGCCCAGGTGCTGGGTGCTGCAGGTCACATGCACGGCAATCGGTGCATCCTGGGGGGTGAAGTCCAGGCGGTCCATCAGGTGGGTGCGGATAAACCGGACCGGGTCGTAGAGGTCCAGGCGCGTTTGCCCCAGGTCCTGGACCAGGCGCAGGGTGCAGGGGCTGGTGTCGCAGTAGATCGGGTCGAGACCGCCACGGCTGGCGTGGAGCAGGGCGCCGATCAGCTCCTGGCGTTTGTGTTCGGCCTGTTCGGCGTAGCCTTTGGAGGCGAAGGGCTGGCCGCAGCAGAGGCTGTCCGGGTTGTCTGGGATGACCACCTGGTAACCGGCTTTTTCCAGCAGGCCACGGGTTTTGTCGTACAGCGACATTTGCTCTTTGTCCCCGGCCGCCGGACCCATTGCCCGCGATACACAGGCCGCGAGGTAGACCACCCGTGGGCGTTCATCGTTGACGGCGGGGCTGAAGCGGATGGCTTTTTCCGGCTGTGGCATGGCGCTGGTCCACTGCGGGATTTGCCCCTTGGACAGCTTGGTCATGGAGGCCGAAAGTTTCGCCAGGCGTGGCGCGCCCAGTAGCATGCGGGCGCCGTTGGCCACATGCAGGGTGAAGCGTGCGCCTTGCAGTGCGGTAGAGAAGTGGCTGGCCAGCCACTCGGCGGTTTTCGTACTGCCTGCTTCACGGCTGCGCAGTTTTTTCACCAGGTCGCCGGTATTGATGCCTACCGGGCAGCGCTGGGCACACAGCCCGGTGGCGGCACAGGTGTCGATGCCCTGATAGTGATACGCCGCTTCCAGCTCGGTGGTGTCGATGCCGGCGCGTTTACGCGCCTGGATATCACGCCAGATCACGATGCGTTGGCGCGGGCTCAGGGTCAGGCCCTTGGAGGGGCATACCGGCTCGCAGAAACCGCACTCGATGCACTTATCCACAATCTCGTCGGCGGCGGGCAGGGGCTTGAGGTTTTTAAGGTGGATTTGCGGATCTTCGCTGAGCACCACGTCCGGGTTGAGAATGCCGTTGGGGTCGAGCAGGCGCTTGAGTTGCCACATCAACTGATAGGCATCGCTGCCCCATTCCAGTTCGACGAAGGGCGCCATGTTACGACCGGTGCCGTGCTCGGCTTTCAGCGAGCCGCCGAACTCCACGGCCACCAGTTGTGCCACATCATCCATGAACGCTTGATAGCGTGTGACTTCTTCGGCGCTGTTGAAGCCTTGGGTGAACACAAAGTGCAGATTGCCTTCCAGGGCGTGTCCGAAAAGGATGGCTTCGTCGTAGTGATGTTTGTCGAACAGCTCGATCAAGCGGTTCACACCAATGGCCAGTTGCTCCACCGGGAAGGTCACGTCTTCGATGATTACCGTGGTGCCGGTCTTGCGTACGGCGCCGACGGCGGGGAAGGTGTCCTTGCGGATCGCCCACAGGCGCGCGTTTTCCAGCGGGTCTTCGGTGAAGTCGACTTGCTTCTCGACCGGGAAGTCGGCCAGCGAGGCCATGATCAGCGCCAGTTGCTCATGGAGCAATGTGGACGAGGCGGCGCGGGATTCGATCAATAGCGCGCAGGCACTTTCCGATAGTTGTTGTACGAAAGCGGGCATGCCGGGTTTGTCCTGCACCGAGCGCATGCTGCGTCGGTCCAGCAGCTCAACCGCTGACACCGGCTGGGTTTTCAGCACGGTTACGGCATTGCAGCAGGTTTCTACATCCGGGAATACGATCAGCGCCGAAGCTTTGTTCGGGTGATCAATGACGGTGTCGTAGGTCACTGCGCTGATAAAGCCCAGAGTGCCTTCGGAACCCACCAGCAGGTGGCTGAGAATATCCAGTGGCTCGTCGAAATCCACCAGGGCATTGAGTGACAGCCCGGTGGTGTTTTTCAGACGGTATTTATGGCGAATTTTTGCCGCCAATTCAGGGTTGGCCCGGGTCTCGCGGCCCAGGGTGGCCAGGCGCTCAAGCAACTGGCTGTGTTGTTGGCGGAACGCCGCGACGCTGGTGGCGTCCTCGGTATCGAGGCGGCTGCCGTCGGCCAGCACCAGGCGAATCCCGGCCAGGGTGTGGTAGGTGTTCTGGGCGGTGCCGCAGCACATGCCGCTGGCATTGTTGGCGACAATCCCACCGATCTTGCAGGCGTTGATTGACGCCGGATCCGGACCGATCTTACGCCCGAACGGCGCAAGCCAAGCGTTGGCCTGGGCCCCAATGACGCCGGGCTGCAGGCGGATTTGCGTACCTTGGCCACGAATCTCACGCCCGTTCCAGTTATCGCCGAGCACGATCAGCACCGAATCGCTGATGGCCTGGCCGGAGAGGCTGGTGCCGGCTGCGCGAAAGGTCACTGGCACGCGGTCACGTTGCGCCAGTTGCAGCAACTCGACCACTTCATCTTCCGATTCGACGCGCACCACCAGTTGTGGGATCAGTCGGTAAAAACTGGCGTCGGTGCCGAAAGCCAGGGTGGAAAGAGGATCGTCGAAGCGTCGATCTTTCGGGATCAGTCGTGCGACAGCATCCAGGAACGCGATGGGCAGACTCATGGGGCCTCCAGAATCAGCAGCACCCAGTCTGGGGAGCCTTGGCGCCACGGTCCTGCAGACTGGGTTGTGAATAGCTGACGCCGCAAAGCGGTTGCGGCGTCGGTTCTTACGGTATTGCCTGTGGTCTTAATGCACCAGCATGCCGGTGAACCAGTACGCCTGGGCGTAGGTGATCAGGCCGACAATCGTGGCGAAAAACAGGCTGTGCTTGAGGGTAAAGCGGAACAGGTCGGATTCCTTGCCGACCAGGCCGGTCGCGGCGCAGGCCACGGCGATCGACTGTGGCGAGATCATCTTGCCGGTTACGCCGCCACTGGTGTTTGCCGCTACCAGCAGGGTGTCGCTGACGCCGATCTGGTGTGCGGTGGTGGCTTGCAGGGAGCTGAACAGGGCGTTGGACGAGGTATCGGAACCCGTGAGGAACACACCCAGCCAGCCGAGGAACGGCGAGAAGAACGGGAATGCCGCGCCGGTGCCGGCCAGTACCAGAGCCATGGTCGAAGACATGCCGGAGTAGTTGGTCACGAATGCGAACGCCAGCACCATGCCGATGGACAGGATCGGCCAGCGCAACTCGTAGAAGGTCTCTTTCAAAGTGGTCAGACCAGTTTTGAAATTGATCTTCAGCACCAGCATGGAGATCAGTGCGGAGAAGAAAATCGCCGTGCCGGTGGCGGAAATCGGGTCCAGCTTGAACACTGCTGGAATAGCCGTCGCGTTGGTGACGATGGGTGCAACCTTGATCACCATCTGGTCCAGGTGCGGAATCGCAAAGTTGAACACCCAGCTGTACATCGAGCCGCCGGCGGCGAACATCGCCTTGAACGGCTTGAGGGTCCAGATGGTCACCAGCACGGTCAGGATCAGGAACGGCGACCAGGCTTTGAAAATCTCCATCAGGCTGTAAGGCGAAGCCACGGAAGTGCGCGGCTGGCCGAAACCGCCGACGCTGCCGGTAACCGAAACGCTGGAGGTGGCGCCAGCAATCTGTGCGCCCGCTGTACGCTTGGGCTGCCAGACTTTCAGGAACAGGGTCAGGGAGATCAGGCTGGCCAGGGCCGAGGTGATATCCGGCAGTTCCGGGCCGATGAAGTTGGAGGTGAAGTACTGGGTGATGGCAAAGCTCAAGCCGGCCACCAGTGCCGCAGGCCAGGTTTCCTTGACGCCGCGCAGGCCGTCCATCATGAACACCAGCCAGAACGGCACGAACAGCGACAGCAGCGGCAGCTGGCGGCCGGTCATGGCGCCGATCTTGAAGGCGTCGATGCCGGTGACCTGGCCGGCCACGATGATCGGGATCCCCAGGGCGCCGAACGCCACTGGCGCGGTGTTGGCAATCAGGCACAGGCCGGCGGCGTACAGTGGGTTGAACCCCAGGCCGACCAGCAGCGCGGCAGTAATCGCCACGGGTGCGCCGAAACCGGCGGCACCTTCCAGGAATGCGCCGAAGCAGAAGCCGATCAGCAGTACTTGCAGGCGCTGGTCATCGGTAATCGACAGCACCGAGCTGCGGATCACTTCGAACTGGCCACTCTTGACCGTCAGTTTGTAGAGGAATACCGCGGCGACGATGATCCAGGCGATTGGCCACAGGCCGTAGGCAAAGCCATAGCCGGCAGCGGCGAATGCCATATCGACCGGCATCTGGAAGGCAAATATCGCCACCAGGATCGACAGCGCCAGGGTGATGCTCCCGGCAACATGGCCTTTAAGGCGAAACACCGCCAGGGCCAGGAAGAAAAATATGATCGGGATAACGGCGGCCAGTGCGGACAGGCCAAGGCTGCCGAGTGGGCTGTAGAGCTGTTGCCAGGTTTGCATATGGGGTGGCCCCTAATTGTTGTTGGTCATGCATGCTCAGCTGATTTGGATAATTGGTAAGACCAATTTACAATCGCTGTGGGCTAGGTTAAGAGCCTTCGGGGTGGCGTGTCAATTTGCCGCTTGAGAAACTTTGGTCGTATGTCAGCGGGGCGGGGTCTGATCGGTGCAATCAAAGGGGTTCTGATAGGTGCCGACGCCGGCGCAATAGGCCAGAATAGAGGGCCCGGCGAGTGGCCGGGATCGTGGAGAGTCAGTTATGGCGTTTGATCAGGTGCGTCAGCGCCGTTTGTCCGACGATATTGTCGAGCAGCTTGAGGGGATGATCCTTGAGGGCACGTTGAAGTCGGGTGAGCGATTGCCAGCCGAGCGCGCACTGGCTGAACAGTTCGGTGTGTCGCGTCCGTCATTGCGCGAGGCGATCCAGAAGCTGGCGGCCAAGGGGCTGCTGGTCAGTCGCCAGGGCGGCGGCAATTATGTGGTGGAGACGCTGGGTTCAACCTTCAGCGATCCATTGTTGCATCTGCTGGAAAGTAACCCCGAAGCCCAGCGTGATCTGTTGGAATTTCGTCAGACGCTTGAAGCGTCTTGCGCTTATTACGCCGCCTTGCGTGCCACGGAAGTGGATCGCGAACGGCTGACTGCCGCCTTTGACGCCTTGCAGGATTGCTATGCGCGGGATGATGAGGTGAGTCGCATTGAAGAAGGCGCGGCCGACGCCAGGTTTCACTTGGCTATCGCCGAAGCCAGCCATAACGCGGTATTGCTGCACACCATCCGGGGCTTGTTTGATTTGCTCAAGCGTAACGTGGTGACCAATATCGGCGGCATGTACCAGCAACGCACCGAAACCCGGGATATGCTGATCAACCAGCATCGGGATTTGTATCTGGCGATTATCGAGGGGCGGG
Organism: Pseudomonas sp. DD1; assembly: GCF_044510355.1. Classification (NCBI taxonomy): domain Bacteria; kingdom Pseudomonadati; phylum Pseudomonadota; class Gammaproteobacteria; order Pseudomonadales; family Pseudomonadaceae; genus Pseudomonas; species Pseudomonas sp. DD1. The sequence continues at coordinate 85,161 of NZ_MSAJ01000007.1, forward strand.
CGGAACAGGCGCGCGAGGTCTCAACACGTCACCTGCTGTATGTGCAGGAAGTGTTGGAAGAGGTGCGTCAGGAAGTGCAGCGCATGGCTCGGGCAGAGCGGCGCAAGGGGATATAGCCTGCAATTGCGGCGCAGGGAGCAGGCTCCCTGGCCACATCGGCTCGCTTCAAGAGGCGGGGAAGATCAGTCTTCCTTGCCCTTGTTGCGTACGGCGCGCTGCAATTCCCGATTGGAGTCGCGTTCGCGCTCGGTATCACGCTTGTCGTATTCCTTCTTGCCCTTGCCCAGTGCGATCTCGCACTTGACCAGGTGCTTGCTCCAGTACCACGACAGGCAGACGCAGGCATAACCCTTCTGCTGGACAGCAGCAGCGAGCTTTTCCAGTTCGCGGGCATTGAGCAGCAGCTTGCGTGTGCGCACCGGGTCGGCAATAACGTGGGTACTGGCGGTCATCAACGGCGTGATATGACTGCCGAGCAGCCAGGCCTCGCCATCCTTGAGCAGCACGTAACTGTCGACCAGTTGCAACTTGCTGGCGCGCAGACTTTTTACTTCCCAGCCGGCCAGGACCAGACCAGCCTCGAACCGATGTTCGATGAAGTAATCGTGTCGCGCCTTTTTGTTCTGCGCGATGGTCCCTGTTGGGTGTTTCTTTTGTTTAGCCATAGGGGCGGCATTATAGGCAGTTGCGAGCGTGTCGGCTACGGTCAACCTGCGTGCTTGAGCGTGTTGGATGAATCCCGGACAATACCGCCAGTTTTCTGGTTTTTTTCTCTCGCGAATCGGGCAGTCTTTTCGCGATGTTTGCCGCTCAGCTTCGGAAATAACGCTCCCATGACGACGCATATTCAACGCTCGGCCCTGCTGCCTTACCCGGCGCAAGCGCTCTATGACCTGGTCAATGACGTGGCGAGCTACCCGGATTTCCTGCCCTGGTGCTCCTCATCCACGGTGCTGGAGAGCAGCGATGAGCATATGCGCGCGAGCCTGGAGGTATCCAAGGGCGGGCTTGGTCAGAAGTTTGTGACGAGTAATGTGCTGGTTCCCGGTCAGTCGATTGAGATGAATCTGGAAGAAGGGCCGTTCACTCAACTGCACGGCGTCTGGGTGTTCAAGCCGCTGGGGGAGAAGGCCTGCAAGATCAGCCTGGACCTGACGTTTGATTACGCAGGCTCCATTGTGCGCGCGACCTTGGGGCCGCTGTTCAATCAGGCGGCGAATACCCTGGTGGATGCGTTTTGCCAGCGGGCCAAGCAACTGCATGGCTGAGTCGTTGATCGAAATTGAGGTGGTCTACGCTGCGGTAGACCGGCAACGGTTGTTGAGCCTGGCGGTTGCGCCGGGTACGAGCCTGAGGGCTGCGGTGCTGGCGTCGGGCATTGCGGCACAGTTTCCCGAGCTGGATATCGCCGCTTGCCCCTTGGGGATTTTCGGCAAGGTTGTGGCGGACGCTGAAACCCGTAATGTCCAGGTCGGCGATCGCATCGAGATTTATCGCCCCTTGCTGGCGGATCCCAAAGAGGTCAGGCGCTTGCGAGCAGCTAAAGCGGCTGAAGCCCGGCGGCAAAATCCATAGTCTGTGAAACAGCAGGCAACAAAAAGCCCGGCATGCCGGGCTTTTTGTTGAGCGATACAAATTATTGCGGGGCTGTATCCAGAGGTTCTGGCGTTGGCACCGGAACAGTTTCCACGCTGTCGATGTCTTTCTGGATGGTATCCAGCAAGGAGCCAGGCTTGGCCGGCACCTCGGACTTGGGTTTTTCAGCATTCTGCGCTGGCGCAGTGACGCTGGTCCCGCTGTCCTTGCCCAACAGGGCTTCATCACGGCTTACGCCGGGCATGAAGTCACCGGAAAGGCTGACCAGTTGGTCGTTGCCATTAAAGATGACACTGACGCGCTCCTGTTGGCGCTCTCCGCCTCCAGGCTGCAGGCTATAGAGATAATCCCAGCGATCGGCATGGAATGTGTCGGTCAGCAGGGGATTGCCCATAATAAACCGTACTTGCCGTCGGGTCATTCCCGGGCGTAACTGGTCTATCATGTCCTGCGTGACGACATTGCCCTGCTGGATGTCGATTTTGTAAACCCCGGGGAATGAACAACCGGCGAGTGCGAGCAGTCCCACAAGGGTGAAACTGGTTAGCAAGAGCTTGGTGTTTTGCATCGGTGGGCGACTTCCACTATCTTGGCTGGGACAACGTAAACGCCGATCATACCCGTATTAAGAGAAGCTGCGAAGCAGCATCCGCGAGAAAGCTAACCATGGTTGAAAATAGCGAACTACGCAAAGCCGGTCTTAAAGTGACTCTGCCACGAGTCAAGATTCTACAAATGCTCGATTCCGCCGAGCAGCGCCACATGAGTGCCGAGGATGTTTACAAGGCGCTGATGGAGTCTAACGAGGACGTCGGCCTGGCCACGGTTTACCGTGTACTGACCCAGTTCGAAGCCGCAGGGCTGGTGGTTCGTCATAATTTCGACGGCGGTCATGCGGTGTTTGAATTGGCTGACGGTGGTCATCACGACCACATGGTTGACCTGGATACCAATGAGGTTATTGAGTTCACCAGCCCGGCAATCGAAAAGCTTCAGCACGAAATCGCTGAGGAGCATGGATTCGATTTGGTTGACCACAATCTTGTGTTGTACATCCGTAAGAAAAAGTAAAAAAGCGCTGCAGATTCGCTCTGCGCAACGATCGAAGGCGACCCTAGGGTCGCCTTCATGCTATCTGCCGCCAGAGAAAATCCGACAAAAAAGGATTCAAGCCTTCGCCGTTACCACCATTTTCTTCGCGTGGGCCAGGGACTCCTTGGTCAGGTCGATGCCGCCAAGCATGCGCGCGACTTCTTCCACCCGTTCGGTCTTGTTCAGCTTGGACACGGCGGTATGTGTCGCGTCGCTGCCCCTTACCTTGTGCACAAATAGATGCTGATGCCCTTGGGCTGCAACTTGTGGCAAGTGGGTAACGGTCAGCACTTGTCCGCGCTCACCCAGGCGGCGCAACAATTGGCCGACAATTTCAGCGGTCGGCCCGCCAATCCCCACATCCACTTCGTCGAAGACCAGGGTCGGTACGCGCGAGGTCTGGGCGGTAATAACTTGGATTGCCAGGCTGATCCGTGACAGTTCACCGCCGGAGGCGACTTTGGCCAGAGCCTTCAGGGGTTGGCCCGGGTTGGCACTTACCAGCAATTCGACCTGTTCCAGGCCATTGGGCTGTAGTTCGTTGCCACTGTTGGCGTGCAACTCGATGGTGAAGCGTCCACCCGGCATGCCCAGGCGTTGGATCTCCTGCTCAACGGCACAGGCCAGTCCGGTTGCGGCCTGGTGCCGCAGGTCGCTCAGTTCCCGAGCCTTTTCCTGATAATGACGGGCAAAGGAAGCCAGTTCATCGCCCAGGCGCTCGATGGATTCATCATTTGCATTCAGGGTTTCGATCTCGTCCAGCAGCTTTTGCTGCATGGCCGCCACCTCGGTCGGCTGGATCCGATGTTTGCGCGCCAGGGTATAAATAGTGTCGAGGCGCTCTTCGATCTCTTGCAGGCGTGCCGGGTCAGCATCGAAGTGGTCAAGGAAGCGGTTCAGTTCACCAACGGCCTCTTCGACCTGGATCTGCGCACTGGTCAGCAGGGTGGTGGCTTCATTCAGGGAGCCAGAGCCACTGTTTACGCTCGACAGGCGGTTAAGGCTTGCCGTCAGTGCGTTCAGTACATTGCCGGAGTCACTTTCGCTGCATTGCTCGACAACCTGGCGGCAGATGCCCAGCAGGGTTTCGGCATTGGTCAGGTTCTTGTGCTCCTGCTCCAGCTGCTCCAGCTCGGTTTCGCCCAGGCCCAGGCTTTCCAGTTCTTCCAGCTGATAGCTGAGGAGTTGGTGGCGGGCGCGTTGCTCGTCGCCGGAATTGGACAGGCGCTCCAGTTCCAGGCGGGTCTGGCGCCAGCGTTGTGCGGCCAATTGCACCTGGCGGGCGAGATCGGTGGCGCCGGCGTATTCATCCAGCAGTCGGCGATGGGTATCGGTTTTCAGCAGGGATTGATGTTCGTGCTGGCTGTGGATGTCGATCAGCAACTCGCCGAGGGCCTTCAGGTCGCCGAGGGGGCAGGGCGTGCCATTGATGTAGCCCCGCGAGCGGCCTTCGGCGGTAATCACCCGGCGCAGAATGCACGGGCTATCGCTGTCAAGGTCGCGCTCGGCGAGCCAGGCGCTGGCTTCCGGAATATCTGCCAGGTCAAAGGTCGCCAGAATATCGGCCTTGTCTGCACCGGGGCGAACCACGCCGCTGTCGGCGCGATCACCCAGGGTCAGGCCCAGGGCGTCGAGCATGATCGACTTGCCGGCGCCGGTTTCGCCTGTGATTACGCTCATCCCGCGATCCAGTTCAAGATCCAGATGCTCAACGATGGCGTAGTTATGTACGGACAGGTGAACCAGCATAGTGGCCGCTCCCAGGCTTTAGGTCTGGTTATTTATACAGTGTTTTGTTTGGCGCTGACAATCCTGCGACTTAGCTCAATTTGCTTGGATAAAGGGTTTTTTTAGCTCTATGTGGAATGTGCGGGAAAGTGTGAGTCGGGGTATGTCCGCCCTTGAACCTGGAAATTGTGGCCCCATATACCGGAACAGAAGCGCGAGTTGAGTTCGCGCAGGATTTCGAAAGGAGAAAACTATGGCTGACGAACAGACGCTGGATACGCAAAACCCAGACGCCAACCAGGCCTCGCAGGCAGCGGGTGAAGACCTGGCGGCTCGTGTGCAAGTGCTCGAAGAGCAACTGGCAGGCGCTCAGGATCAGGCTTTGCGTGTTGCTGCCGATCTGCAGAACGTCCGCCGCCGCGCCGAGCAGGATGTAGAGAAAGCCCACAAGTTTGCGCTGGAGAAGTTTGCCGGTGATCTGTTGCCGATCATCGACAGCCTGGAGCGTGGCCTGGAGCTGTCCAGTCCGGACGACGAAAACATCCGTGCCATGCGCGAAGGGATCGAACTGACCCTGAAAATGTTCCAGGACACCCTGAAGCGTTATCAGCTGGAAGCAATCGATCCGCAAGGCGGCGAGCCGTTCAACGCGGAGCATCACCAGGCCATGGCCATGCAGGAAAATGCTGACCTTGAGCCTAATAGCGTGTTGAAGGTGTTCCAGAAGGGCTACCAGCTCAATGGTCGCCTGTTGCGCCCGGCGATGGTGGTGGTGAGCAAGGCTCCCGCACCGGTTTCGCCGTCGATTGACGAGCAGGCTTGAAATCGTTCGTAACGACCCCATTTATAAGTCAAGCGTTTAAGTGCTACCGCAGTTAGCCACCACTGCTGCGGCAACCAAATCCAAAGTTTCGGGAGAGTGAATCATGGGCAAAATTATCGGTATCGACCTGGGGACTACCAACTCCTGCGTCTCCGTGCTGGAAAACGGCGTATCCAAGGTTATTGAAAACGCAGAAGGCGCGCGTACCACTCCGTCCATCGTGGCTTACGCCAACGACGGCGAGATCCTGGTAGGCCAGTCCGCCAAGCGTCAGGCTGTGACCAATCCGCATAACACCCTGTACGCGGTGAAGCGTTTGATCGGTCGTAAGTTCGACGAAGAAGTCGTACAGAAAGACATCAAGATGGTGCCGTACAAAATCGCCAAGGCTGACAACGGTGACGCCTGGGTTGAAGTGAACGGCCAGAAAATGTCGCCACCGCAAATCTCGGCTGAAATCTTGAAAAAGATGAAGAAGACTGCCGAAGACTACCTCGGTGAAGCAGTGACTGAAGCGGTGATCACCGTTCCGGCCTACTTCAACGACAGCCAGCGCCAGGCGACCAAAGACGCCGGCCGCATCGCGGGCCTGGACGTAAAACGTATCATCAACGAACCTACCGCGGCCGCTCTGGCCTACGGCATGGACAAGGCCAAGGGCGACCACACCGTGATCGTTTATGACCTGGGTGGCGGTACTTTCGACGTTTCCGTGATCGAAATCGCTGAAGTCGATGGCGAGCACCAGTTCGAAGTGTTGGCGACCAACGGTGACACGTTCCTGGGTGGTGAAGACTTTGACATTCGTCTGATCGACTACCTCGTTGACGAATTCAAGAAAGAAAGCGGCATGAACCTCAAAGGTGACCCGCTGGCGATGCAGCGCCTGAAAGAAGCTGCTGAAAAAGCCAAGATCGAACTGTCTTCGAGCAATTCGACCGACGTGAACCTGCCGTACATCACTGCAGACGCCACCGGTCCTAAGCACTTGAACGTGAAGATCTCGCGCGCCAAGCTGGAATCGCTGGTTGAAGACCTGGTTCAGCGCACTATCGAGCCTTGCCGCATCGCCCTGAAAGATTCGGGTATCGACGTTGGCTCGATCAACGACGTGATCCTGGTTGGCGGTCAGACCCGTATGCCGCTGGTACAGCAGAAGGTCACCGAGTTCTTCGGTAAAGAAGCACGTAAAGACGTGAACCCGGACGAAGCCGTTGCCATGGGTGCTGCCATCCAGGGTGCGGTACTGGCCGGCGACGTGAAAGACGTGCTGCTGCTGGACGTCAGCCCGCTGACTCTGGGTATCGAAACCATGGGTGGCGTGATGACCGCGCTGATCGAGAAAAACACCACGATTCCTACCAAGAAATCTCAAGTGTTCTCGACTGCCGATGACAACCAGGGCGCCGTGACCATTCACGTGCTGCAAGGTGAGCGTAAGCAGGCTGCACAGAACAAGTCCCTGGGCAAGTTCGACCTGGCCGAGATTCCACCCGCTCCACGTGGCGTGCCACAAATTGAAGTGACCTTCGACATCGACGCCAACGGCATTCTGCACGTAGGCGCCAAGGACAAGGCTACTGGCAAGACTCAGTCGATCGTGATCAAGGCCAACTCCGGTCTGTCCGAGGAAGAAATTCAGCAGATGATCAACGATGCTGAAAAGAACGCCGAGGAAGATCGCAAGTTCGAAGAGCTGGCCGCTGCCCGCAACCAGGGTGATGCACTGGTTCACTCGACTCGCAAAATGATCGCGGATGCTGGCGACAAAGTGACTGCTGAAGAGAAGACCGCAATCGAAGCCGCCGTGGTTGCCCTGGAAGCCGCTGTTAAAGGCGACGACAAGGCCACCATCGAAGCCAAGGTTGAGGAACTGTCGAAAGTCTCCGCGCCGGTCGCTCAGAAGATGTACGCCGAGCAGGCTCCGCAAGGTGACGGTGCTGCGCAACAGGCAGAACCTGAAGCCAAGCACGACGACGTTGTCGATGCCGAGTTCGAAGAAGTAAAAGAAGACCAGAAGAAGTAACTTGGTCGCCCGGTTGACCGCTATCAAGCGGTGACTGGTAGGATGTCGCCGCGCGGGAGCTTGCTCCCGCGTTGGCGTGTCTGGGGTACGCGAATTTTTACAGCATGCGACAAGGTTCGGATGTTGGCGGTGTGATCGGGAATGCTCCTGCTTTGCGATCGACAGGCACCGCGTTTTTGGCTGGGTCTCGGCTGAAAGCAGTAAAGACCAGGATCGTTGAATTTGACGTGAGTTGGGTCCGGGCCTGTATTGGGGCTCAACGAGTTTGGCAGGCTCAGGAGGGTTTTGCCGGACGTCCTTAAGAGTGCAAAGACTTATGGCAAAGCGTGACTATTACGAAGTATTGGGTGTGGAGCGCGGTTCCAGCGAGGCGGACCTGAAGAAGGCTTACCGTCGCCTGGCGATGAAGCACCACCCGGACCGTAATCCGGATAACAAAGAATCCGAAGAATTGTTTAAAGAGGCCAATGAGGCCTACGAATGCCTGTGTGATCCGAACAAGCGTGCAGCCTACGACCAGTATGGCCATGCCGGTGTCGATCCAAGCATGGGCGGCGGCGGGGCTGGCTTTGGCGGGCAGAACTTCTCCGATATCTTCGGCGATGTATTCAGCGACTTCTTCGGCGGCGGTCGTGGTGGTCAGCGTGGCGGTGCCCAGCGTGGCAGCGACTTGCGCTACACCCTGGAACTGAATCTGGAAGAGGCCGTACGCGGCACCAGCGTCAATATCCGCGTGCCGACGCTGGTCAATTGCAAGCCGTGTGACGGTTCGGGCGCCAAGAAAGGCTCCTCGCCGATCACCTGCCCGACCTGTGGCGGTATTGGCCAGGTGCGCATGCAGCAGGGTTTCTTCTCGGTGCAGCAAACCTGCCCGCGCTGCCATGGCCAGGGCAAGATCATTTCCGATCCGTGCGATTCTTGCCACGGCGAAGGGCGCGTCGAAGAGTACAAGACCCTGTCGGTGAAAGTGCCGGCCGGTGTTGATACTGGCGACCGTATCCGGTTGTCGGGCGAGGGCGAGGCGGGTGCGCAGGGTGGTCCGACGGGCGATCTGTACGTGGTGATCAATGTGCGCGAGCACGCGATCTTCCAGCGTGACGGCAAGCACCTGTTCTGCGAAGTGCCGATCAGTTTTGTCGACGCGGCCCTGGGTGGCGAGCTGGAGATTCCGACCCTCGAAGGGCGGGTCAAGCTGAAGATCCCCGAGGGGACTCAGACCGGCAAGCAGTTCCGGATCCGTGGCAAAGGTGTAGCGCCGGTGCGCGGTGGTGGTGCGGGCGACTTGATGTGCCGTGTGGCTGTCGAGACGCCGGTCAACCTGGATCGTCGTCAGCGTGAGTTGCTCGAAGAGCTGCGCGGTTCGCTGGCCGGTGATGGCTCCCATTCGCCCAAGACCGCTGGCTGGTTCGAAGGCGTGAAGCGCTTCTTCGGCGACCTGTAAGGACGTGGATATGCGACGTATAGCAGTGATGGGCGCCGCCGGGCGCATGGGCAAGAACCTGGTGGAGGCGGTGCAGCAGCGCTCGCCTCTGTCGGGGCTGACTGCGGCGATCGTGCGCCCGGGCAGTACGCTGATCGGCGCCGATGTTGGCGAGCTGGCCTCCCTGGGGCGGATCGGTGTGTCATTGTCCGGCAGCCTGGAGCAGGTGGCTGATGAGTTCGATGTATTGATCGACTTCACCCTGCCCGAAGTGATGCTGAAAAACCTGGCGTTCTGCCGCAAGGCGGGCAAAGCCATGGTTATCGGTACCACGGGCCTGAATGCCGAGCAAAAGCAATTGCTCGTCGCGGCAGGCAAGGACATTCCTATTGTGTTTGCCGCCAACTTCAGTGTGGGCGTCAACCTGTCGCTGAAGTTGCTCGACATGGCGGCAAGGGTGTTGGGTGATGACGCGGATATCGAGATCATCGAGGCGCATCACCGGCACAAGGTCGATGCGCCATCGGGCACTGCCATGCGCATGGGCGAAGTGATTGCCGATGCCTTGGGGCGTGATCTGTCGAAGGTCGCGGTATATGGTCGCGAAGGTCATACCGGGGCGCGCGAGCGTGAAACCATTGGCTTTGCCACCGTGCGCGGTGGTGATGTGGTGGGTGACCATACGGTGCTGTTTGCTGCCGAAGGTGAACGCCTGGAGATTACCCATAAGGCTTCCAGTCGCATGACCTTCGCCAAGGGCGCGGTGCGTGCCGCATTGTGGCTGGAGGGTCGCGAAGCGGGTCTCTACGACATGCAAGACGTGCTGGATCTGCGTTAATCAGTAGCAAAAACGGGCCCGGAGGATTACTCTAGGGGCCCGTTTTTACCCGCTAAGCGACGTCCTGTCGCATTCTCCTGCCTTTTCGGCTCATTAGCGGTGGACCCAAAAAGCCTTTTTCTGTAAGCTACAGCTTTAGTGTGTCCACTAAAAGCGCGCAGAATAATTCAGTGAAGAAGCGGGGTGACGTGTCCATACGTCACTCCGCTTTTTTGCAACCTGCGATCGCCCTTTCAGGCTTTATTTACGGGAGGTCTTCTTGACTAAGCCAGCCATACTCGCCCTTGCTGATGGCAGCATTTTTCGCGGCGAAGCCATTGGAGCCGACGGTCAGACCGTTGGAGAGGTGGTGTTCAACACCGCCATGACCGGCTATCAGGAAATCCTTACCGATCCTTCCTACGCCCAACAGATCGTTACCCTGACTTATCCACATATCGGCAACACCGGTACTACACCGGAAGACGTCGAGTCTGATCGTGTCTGGTCGGCCGGTCTGGTGATTCGTGACCTGCCACTGGTTGCGAGCAACTGGCGTAACACGATGTCGCTGTCCGATTACCTGAAAGCCAACAATGTTGTGGCGATCGCCGGTATCGATACGCGCCGCCTGACACGCATCCTGCGTGAAAAAGGCTCGCAGAACGGCTGCATCATGGCCGGTGACAATATTTCCGAAGAGGCGGCAATCGCTGCAGCGCAGGGCTTCCCTGGCCTCAAAGGCATGGACCTGGCGAAAGTCGTCAGCACCAAAGAGAAGTACGAGTGGCGCTCCACTGTCTGGGACTTGAAGACCGACAGCCACGCGACCATCGAAGCGGCTGAGCTGCCGTATCACGTCGTGGCCTACGACTACGGCATCAAGTACAACATTCTGCGCATGCTGGTCGAGCGCGGTTGCCGTGTGACCGTGGTCCCGGCCCAGACCCCGGCCAGCGATGTGTTGGCCCTGCAACCGGATGGCGTGTTCCTGTCCAACGGCCCGGGTGACCCTGAGCCATGCGACTACGCGATCAAGGCCATCAAGGAAGTGCTGGACACCGAGATCCCGGTATTCGGTATCTGCCTCGGCCACCAGTTGCTGGCCCTGGCCTCCGGCGCCAAGACCCTGAAAATGGGCCATGGCCATCACGGTGCCAACCACCCGGTACAAGACCTGGACACCGGTGTCGTGATGATCACCAGCCAGAACCACGGTTTTGCGGTGGATGAAGCCACCTTGCCGGCCAACGTGCGTGCCATTCACAAGTCGCTGTTCGACGGTTCCCTGCAGGGTATCGAGCGCACCGACAAGAGCGCGTTCAGCTTCCAGGGCCACCCTGAAGCGAGCCCGGGCCCGAACGACGTAGCGCCGCTGTTCGACCGTTTCATCAATGAGATGGCCAAGCGACGCTGACTGAGTGGCTTGCGGGCGGCCCCGACTCTCGGTGGCCCCCGCAGGCTCTTCAAAGATTGTTCAAGACGGCTTGCCGACTGACCTGCGGATTTGAGTGACAAACCCATGCCAAAACGTACAGACATAAAAAGCATCCTGATTCTCGGCGCTGGCCCGATCGTGATCGGCCAGGCCTGCGAATTCGACTACTCCGGCGCCCAGGCCTGCAAGGCCCTGCGCGAAGAGGGTTACCGCGTCATCCTGGTGAACTCCAACCCGGCCACCATCATGACCGACCCGGACATGGCCGACGCCACCTACATCGAGCCGATCAAGTGGCAGACCGTTGCCAAGATCATCGAGAAAGAGCGTCCGGACGCACTGCTGCCGACCATGGGTGGCCAGACTGCACTGAACTGCGCCCTGGACCTGGAGCGCGAAGGCGTCCTGGAAAAGTTCGGCGTAGAGATGATCGGCGCCAATGCCGACACCATCGACAAGGCTGAAGACCGTTCGCGTTTCGACAAGGCCATGAAGTCTATCGGTCTTGATTGCCCGCGCTCGGGTATCGCCCACAGCATGGAAGAGGCCAACGCGGTTCTCGAAAAGCTCGGCTTCCCGTGCATTATCCGGCCGTCCTTCACCATGGGCGGCACCGGCGGCGGTATCGCTTACAACCGTGAAGAGTTCGAAGAAATCTGCGCCCGCGGCCTGGATCTGTCACCGACCAAAGAGCTGCTGATCGACGAATCCCTGATCGGCTGGAAAGAGTACGAGATGGAAGTTGTCCGCGATAAAAAGGACAACTGCATCATCGTCTGCTCGATCGAAAACTTCGACCCGATGGGTGTGCACACCGGTGACTCGATCACCGTTGCTCCTGCGCAAACCCTGACGGACAAGGAATACCAGATCATGCGTAACGCCTCGTTGGCGGTACTGCGTGAGATCGGCGTTGAAACCGGCGGTTCCAACGTTCAGTTCGGTATTTGCCCGAACACAGGCCGTATGGTCGTGATCGAGATGAACCCACGTGTGTCGCGCTCTTCGGCGCTGGCATCAAAAGCTACCGGCTTCCCGATTGCGCGCATCGCTGCCAAGCTGGCGATCGGTTACACCTTGGACGAGCTGCAAAACGAAATCACTGGCGGCGCTACGCCGGCGTCCTTCGAGCCGTCGATCGACTACGTAGTCACTAAGCTGCCACGCTTCGCTTTCGAGAAGTTCCCGAAAGCCGACGCCCGCCTGACCACTCAGATGAAGTCGGTCGGTGAAGTCATGGCCATTGGCCGGACATTCCAGGAGTCCCTGCAGAAAGCCCTGCGTGGCCTGGAAGTGGGCGTTTGCGGTCTGGACGAGAAGCTCGACCTGAGCAACCCGGAAAGCATGAGCATCCTCAAGCGCGAGCTGACCGTGCCGGGCGCCGAGCGTATCTGGTACGTGGCTGACGCCTTCCGCGCGGGCATGACCGTCGAAGACATCTTCGGCATGAACATGATTGATCCGTGGTTCCTGGTGCAGATCGAAGATCTGATCAAGGAAGAAGAGAAGGTCAAGACCCTGGGTCTTTCCTCTATCGACCGCGACCTGATGTTCCGTCTCAAGCGCAAAGGCTTCTCCGACCAGCGTCTGGCCAAACTGCTGGGCGTGACCGAGAAAAACCTGCGCACCCACCGCCACAAACTGGACATCTTCCCGGTCTACAAGCGTGTTGACACGTGCGCCGCAGAGTTCGCCACCGACACCGCGTACCTGTACTCCACCTACGAGGAAGAGTGCGAAGCCGCGCCGTCGGGCCGCGACAAGATCATCATCCTGGGCGGCGGTCCAAACCGTATCGGTCAGGGCATCGAGTTCGACTACTGCTGCGTACACGCCGCCCTCGCCCTGCGCGAAGACGGGTACGAGACCATCATGGTCAACTGCAACCCGGAAACTGTTTCCACTGACTACGACACTTCCGACCGCCTGTACTTCGAGCCGGTAACGCTGGAAGACGTGCTGGAAATCTGTCGCGTCGAGAAGCCAAAAGGCGTGATCGTGCAGTACGGCGGGCAAACCCCGCTGAAACTGGCGCGTGCCCTGGAAGCGGCTGGCGTGCCGATCATCGGTACCAGCCCTGACGCCATCGACCGTGCCGAAGACCGTGAGCGCTTCCAGCAAATGGTCGAGCGCCTGAACCTGCGCCAGCCGCCAAACGCGACCGTGCGCAGCGAAGACGAAGCCATCCGTGCAGCCAGTAAGATCGGCTACCCGTTGGTGGTGCGTCCGTCCTACGTGCTGGGCGGCCGGGCGATGGAAATCGTCTACGAAGAAGAAGAACTCAAGCGTTACCTGCGTGATGCGGTGAAAGTGTCCAACGACAGCCCGGTGCTGCTGGACCACTTCCTCAACTGCGCCATCGAGATGGACGTGGATGCGGTCTGCGACGGTACCGACGTGGTGATCGGCGCGATCATGCAGCACATCGAGCAGGCGGGTGTTCACTCCGGTGACTCCGCGTGCTCCCTGCCGCCGTACTCGCTGCCGCTGCACATCCAGGACGAGATGCGCGAGCAGGTCAAGAAAATGGCCCTGGAACTGGGCGTGGTCGGCCTGATGAACGTACAGTTGGCGCTGCAAGGCGAAGACATCTACGTCATCGAAGTCAACCCGCGTGCTTCGCGTACCGTGCCGTTTGTTTCCAAGTGCATCGGTGTGTCCCTGGCGATGATTGCCGCCCGTGTCATGGCCGGTAAGACCTTGAAGGAAATCGGCTTCACCAAGGAAATCATTCCGAACTTCTACAGCGTGAAAGAGGCGGTATTCCCATTCGCCAAATTCCCTGGTGTGGACCCGATCCTGGGCCCAGAGATGAAGTCCACCGGTGAAGTGATGGGCGTGGGCGATACCTTCGGCGAAGCATTCGCCAAGGCCCAGATGGGCGCCAGCGAAGTGCTGCCGACCGGCGGTACTGCGTTTATCAGCGTGCGTGATGATGACAAGCCGCTGGTTGCAGGCGTGGCCCGTGATCTGATCAACTTGGGCTTCGAAGTCGTGGCCACCGCCGGGACCGCCAAGCTGATTGAAGCCGCTGGCCTGAAAGTGCGTCGCGTGAACAAGGTAACGGAAGGTCGTCCGCACGTGGTCGATATGATCAAGAATGACGAAGTCACCCTGATCATCAACACCACCGAAGGTCGCCAGTCGATCGCGGATTCCTACTCCATTCGTCGTAACGCCTTGCAGCACAAGATCTACTGCACCACCACCATTGCTGCTGGCGAAGCCATCTGTGAAGCGCTCAAGTTCGGTCCGGAAAAGACCGTGCGTCGCTTGCAGGATTTACACGCAGGATTGAAGGCATGATCAAATACCCAATGACTGTCCAGGGCGCCAAGGCCCTGGAAGAGGAGCACGCCCATCTGACCAAGGTCGTACGTCCAAAGCTGAGCCAGGACATCGGTACGGCCCGTGAGCTGGGCGACTTGAAGGAAAACGCCGAATACCATGCTGCCCGTGAGCAGCAGGGGATGGTCGAGGCGCGGATCCGTGATATCGAAGGGCGCATGCAGAATGCGGTCATCATTGATGTCACGACTATTCCCAAGACCGGCAAGGTGATTTTCGGCACGACTGTAGAAATCGCCAACGTCGAGACGGATGAAAGCGTGACTTACCACATCGTGGGTGAGGACGAGGCTGACTTCAAGCTCGGCAAGATCTCCGTCGGTTCGCCCCTGGCCCGCGCCTTGATTGCCAAGGAAGAGGGTGATGTGGTGGCCGTCAAGACGCCCGGTGGCGTGATCGAGTACGAGATTGTCGAAGTTCGTCACATCTGAAAAACGGCGCCCGCTTCGAGCGGGCGCCATGCTTTGGCAGTTGGCCCAGATGCTTTGGGTTGGCGGGCTATGGCTGTTGCATCTTGGTGTATTGCCGGTGCTGGGCATGATTGGCCTGGCGCCGTTGCTGATCGATGAGATCGGCGGATTATTGAGTGCGCTGCTGGTGGGATTTGCGGCGGCGTGCGTGATTCTCCAGGCATTGGTGCTGGTCAAGGCCGAGGGCTTGGGGAGTTTGTGGCGGGATATGCGCGGGCAACTGCTGTTGATGGCGCTGTATGCGTGCGCAATGTATTGCGTGGTGCGCATATTGCTGCCGGAAGCGTTGCGCTGGCAGCTGTTCAGCTATCTTGTGCTAGGGTTTTCTGGCTTGGTGCTGGTGGTGCAGCCTGCGCCGGGATGGAGTGGCAGGGCGCGCGAAGCGCGCCCGTGACCCTTGCATCATTTGAAGCGATGAACGTTCGACAGTTGCTTGTTGGCGCTGAAATTCTTGCGATACAGCAGCGCCATCTTGCCGATGACCTGAACCAGGTCCGCTTTGCCCACCTTGCACAGTTCTGCAATGGCGGCCAGGCGCGCTTCGCGATCAAGGATGTTGACCTTGATCTTGATCAGCTCGTGATCGCCTAATGCGCGTTCAAGTTCGGCTAACACACCTTCAGTCAAACCGTTGTCGGCCACAATCAAAACTGGTTTCAGATGGTGGCCAATGGATTTGTACTGTTTCTTCTGCTCTTGAGTGAGCGGCATAATCTGACCCCTGCGTCTGATCTTGTAAAAAGCGGCGGCCAGTTTACCCGAGCGAGTCCGGGACCGCCCAGTTAATCACGACCCGTTTTATTTTCGAGGTGGCCCGTGGCCCGTTCCAAAACTAGCCTTAACTGGCTTAAAGAGCATTTCAACGATCCTTACGTCAAAAAGGCGCAAAAGGATGGCTACCGTTCCCGGGCCAGCTACAAGCTGCTGGAGATCCAGGAAAAGGACCGGTTGATCCGTCCCGGCATGAGCGTAATTGATCTCGGCGCAGCCCCCGGTGGCTGGTCCCAGGTGACCAGTCGTCTGATTGGTGGGCAAGGCCGTTTGATCGCTTCCGATATCCTGGAAATGGATAGCATCCCTGATGTGACCTTCGTGCATGGCGACTTTACCCGTGATGATGTACTGGCACAGATCCTCGAGGCTGTCGGAAATTCGCAGGTAGACCTTGTGATTTCGGATATGGCCCCCAATATGAGTGGATTACCAGCCGTGGATATGCCACGCGCCATGTTCCTGTGCGAATTGGCACTGGATCTGGCAGGAAGGGTTCTGCGTCCGGGTGGTGATTTTCTGGTCAAGGTCTTCCTTGGGGAAGGTTTTGACGAGTACCACAAGAACATGCGCAAGCTGTTCGACAAGGTGCAGACCCGCAAGCCTGACTCCTCGAGGGACAGGTCTCGCGAGCAGTATTTGCTGGGCCGCGGCTATCGCGGTGTCGAAGGCGCTGCCAGTGATGAGCGTCTTTAAAGGTTTTAAGGGAGTCGATAGGTTTTTTTATATCGCTTTCGTCACGAAGCTTTACGAATATTGTGTAGTCAAAGTTTCACAAAGGGTTACAGACGGCGCCTGCCAGAGTTGTAGGTAATGTAGTAAGTTAGGCCGGTGAATATCATGCGAAGCGCGCGCCAGTAGCGGAGCTTGCTTCAGAGGGTAGTTAATTGAACGATATGGCAAAGAATCTGATCCTGTGGTTGATCATCGCGGCTGTCCTGGTGACGGTGATGAACAACTTCTCCAGCCCTAACGAGCCGCAGACCCTCAACTATTCCGACTTCATCCAGCAAGTTAAGGATGGCAAGGTCGAGCGCGTAGCGGTTGATGGCTACGTGATCACTGGCAAGCGCAACGATGGCGACAGCTTCAAGACCATCCGTCCGGCGATCCAGGACAATGGTCTGATCGGCGACCTGGTGGACAACAAGGTGGTCGTTGAGGGCAAGCAGCCTGAGCAGCAGAGCATCTGGACCCAGCTCCTGGTGGCCAGCTTCCCGATCCTGGTGATTATCGCCGTCTTCATGTTCTTCATGCGCCAGATGCAAGGCGGCGCAGGGGGCAAGGGCGGACCGATGAGCTTCGGCAAGAGCAAGGCCCGCCTGCTTTCCGAAGACCAGGTAAAAACCACCCTGGCTGACGTTGCCGGTTGCGACGAAGCCAAGGAAGAAGTTGGCGAGTTGGTCGAGTTCCTGCGCGATCCGGGCAAATTCCAGCGCCTGGGTGGCCGTATTCCTCGCGGTGTACTGATGGTCGGTCCTCCGGGTACCGGTAAAACCCTGCTCGCCAAGGCGATTGCCGGCGAAGCCAAGGTGCCGTTCTTCACCATTTCCGGTTCCGACTTCGTCGAGATGTTCGTCGGTGTGGGCGCGAGCCGTGTGCGTGACATGTTCGAGCAGGCCAAGAAGCACGCGCCATGCATCATCTTCATCGACGAAATCGACGCTGTCGGTCGCCATCGTGGTGCTGGCATGGGCGGTGGTCATGACGAGCGTGAGCAGACCCTCAACCAGTTGCTGGTCGAGATGGACGGCTTTGAAATGAATGACGGCATCATCGTGATTGCCGCCACCAACCGTCCTGACGTACTTGACCCGGCGCTGCTGCGTCCGGGCCGTTTCGACCGTCAGGTTGTGGTTGGCTTGCCGGATATCCGTGGCCGCGAGCAGATTCTCAAGGTCCACATGCGCAAAGTGCCAATGGGCGACGACGTCGCTCCAGGCGTGATTGCCCGCGGTACCCCTGGTTTCTCCGGTGCCGACCTGGCCAACCTGGTGAACGAGGCCTCGCTGTTCGCTGCCCGTACCGGCAAGCGCATTGTCGAGATGAAAGAATTCGAGCTGGCCAAAGATAAGATCATGATGGGTGCCGAGCGCAAATCCATGGTCATGTCCGAGAAAGAGAAGCAGAACACCGCTTATCACGAGGCTGGTCACGCCATTGTCGGTCGCGTTGTGCCTGAGCACGACCCGGTCTACAAAGTGTCGATCATTCCTCGCGGCCGGGCACTGGGTGTCACCATGTTCCTGCCGGAAGAGGATCGTTACAGCCTCTCCAAGCGCGCTCTGATCAGTCAGATCTGCTCGCTGTACGGCGGTCGTATCGCTGAAGAGATGACCTTGGGCTTTGACGGTGTGACCACCGGCGCTTCCAACGACATCATGCGTGCCAGCCAGATTGCCCGGAATATGGTTACCAAGTGGGGCCTGTCCGAAAAACTCGGCCCGCTGATGTATGCCGAGGAAGAAGGCGAAGTGTTCCTGGGCCGTGGTGGTGGCGGTCAAAGTGCCAGCTTCTCCGGCGAGACTGCCAAGCTGATCGACTCTGAAGTGCGCAGCATCATTGACCAGTGCTACGGCACGGCCAAGCAGATCCTCACCGATAACCGTGACAAGCTCGACGCCATGGCAGATGCCCTGATGAAGTACGAGACCATTGATGCCGAGCAGATCGACGACATCATGGCTGGTCGCACGCCTCGCGAGCCTCGTGATTGGGAAGGTGGTTCGGGTACTTCAGGCACGCCGCCAGTGGTACAGAACGAACGCCCGGAAAACCCAATCGGCGGCCCGGCTGCCGACCTTTAAGGCTTGAAATGACTTCTGTGTTGTCCTCCACCCGGTTGCCTTGCGGCAACCGGGTTCTTGATTTGGCCCATACGCATGTAATGGGCATTCTTAATGTAACCCCTGATTCCTTTTCCGATGGTGGTCGCTTCAGCCAGCTGGACGCGGCTTTGCGCCATGCAGCGGCAATGGTAGCTGCGGGTGCGACCATTATTGATGTGGGGGGCGAATCAACCCGGCCTGGCGCGCGTGCTGTTTCCCCTGTGGAGGAAATGGAGCGTGTTGCGCCGATTGTCGAGCGTATTCACCGCGAACTGGATGTCATTATTTCGGTAGATACCTCGACCCCGGCGGTCATGCGCGAAACCGCGCGGCTTGGGGCCGGACTGATCAATGACGTGCGCTCGCTGCAGCGCGACGGCGCGCTGGATGCGGCGGCGGCCACCGGGTTGCCTGTCTGTCTGATGCATATGCTCGGCGAGCCCGGGACGATGCAGGACGCGCCGCATTATGATCACCTGGTCGAAGAAGTGACGGAATTTCTTGGCGATCGCATTGCCCAATGCGCCGCTGTGGGAATTGCCCCTGAGCGGATCATTCTCGATCCCGGGTTTGGTTTTGCCAAAACCCTGCAGCACAACCTGAGCCTGTTCAAACATATGGAATCGCTGCATGCCCTTGGTCGTCCCCTGTTGGTTGGGGTGTCGCGCAAGAGCATGATAGGCATGGCCTTGAATCGCCCTGTGGGTGAGCGTCTGTATGGCGGCCTGGCCCTGGCGGCGCTTGCCGTGGCCAAGGGCGCGCGTATTCTGCGGGTGCACGATGTGGCCGAGACAGTTGACGTTGTACGGATGATCGAAGCAGTAGAATCAGCCGAATAAGAATGATGGAGCACTTATGACAAAGAAATATTTTGGCACCGACGGTATTCGTGGTCGGGTCGGCGAATTCCCGATCACTCCGGACTTTATGCTCAAGCTGGGCTGGGCGGCCGGGATGGCCTTCCGCAGCATGGGGGCATGCCGCATCCTGGTGGGTAAGGACACGCGGATTTCTGGCTATATGTTCGAGTCTGCGCTGGAGGCGGGCCTGTCTGCCGCCGGGGCAGATGTGATGTTGCTGGGGCCGATGCCTACGCCGGCGATCGCTTACCTGACGCGTACCTTTCACGCTGAAGCCGGTATTGTGATCAGTGCCTCGCACAATCCCCATGATGACAATGGCATCAAATTCTTCTCGGGCCAGGGCACCAAGCTGCCGGACGCGATCGAGCACATGATTGAAGAGTTGCTGGATGCGCCGATGACCGTCGTCGAATCGAGCAAGCTGGGCAAGGTTTCACGGATTAACGATGCGTCTGGCCGTTATATCGAGTTTTGCAAAAGCAGCGTGCCTACCAGCACCAATTTTGCCGGGCTCAAGGTGGTCATCGACTGTGCCCATGGTGCAACCTACAAGGTTGCTCCCAGTGTATTCAAGGAGTTGGGTGCCGAGGTTACAGTGCTGTCGGCCCAGCCCAACGGCCTGAACATCAACGATAACTGTGGTTCGACCCATATGGGTCAATTGCAGGCAGCGGTATTGGCCGAGCACGCGGACCTGGGTATTGCCTTCGATGGCGACGGTGACCGCGTGTTGATGGTCGATCATACCGGCGCCATCGTCGACGGTGACGACCTGCTGTTCATCATTGCCCGCGACCTGCATGAGCGTAACAAGCTGCAAGGTGGTGTGGTCGGTACCCTGATGAGTAATCTGGGGCTGGAGCTGGCCCTGGCAGACCTGGGGATCCCGTTCGTGCGGGCCAATGTGGGCGACCGCTACGTGATTGCCGAGCTGCTGGAACGCAACTGGCTGGTAGGTGGCGAGAATTCGGGGCATGTCGTGTGCTTCCAGCACACCACGACCGGGGATGCGATCATTGCGGCGCTGCAGGTGCTGTTGGCTCTGCGTCGGCGTGACGAAAGCCTGGCCCTGGCGCGCCAGGCACTGCGCAAGTGCCCGCAGGTGCTGCTCAATGTGCGCTTTTCGGGCGGCGAAAACCCTATCGAGCACCCGGCGATCAAGGAAGCCTGTGAGCGCGTAACCGTCGCTATGGCGGGGCGTGGTCGGGTCTTGTTGCGCAAGTCGGGGACCGAGCCTTTGGTGCGTGTGATGGTCGAAGGCGATGATGAAACACAGGTTCGCGGCTACGCCGAAGAGCTGGCAAAACTGGTAACTGAAGTTTGCGCCTGAATTCGGCTTGCCAGTGTTGATGTGGTTGGGTAACATCTGCGCCCACTTTGACCGACGAGGTACAGCATGCGTCGCACTATGGTAGCTGGTAACTGGAAGATGCACGGTACCCGCGCCAGTGTCGCTGAGCTGGTCAATGGCCTTCGTCACCTGGCCCTGCCGAGCGGTGTTGATATCGCGGTATTCCCGCCTTGCTTGCATATCAACCAAGTGGTTGATGGCTTGAAAGGCAAGTCGATCCAGGTCGGCGCGCAGAATTCTGCGGTGGAAGCCATGCAGGGTGCGTTGACCGGTGAGATTGCACCGAGTCAGCTGGTGGATGCGGGTTGTTCCTATGTGCTTGTTGGGCACTCCGAGCGCCGTCAGATGATGGGCGAACGTGATGGGATACTCAATCGCAAGTTCGCAGCAGCACAGGCTTGTGGCTTGATTCCGGTGTTGTGCATAGGGGAGACCCTTGAGCAGCGTGAATCGGGCAAGACTCTTGAAGTTGTCTCGCGTCAGCTGGGCAGCATCATCGAGGAACTGGGTGTTGGTGCGTTTGCAAAGGCAGTGATTGCTTACGAGCCGGTCTGGGCCATTGGCACCGGGCTGACTGCTACACCGCAACAGGCGCAGGATGTGCACGCAGCCATCCGCGCGCAGTTGGCGGCAGAGAATTCTGAGGTCGCACAAGGTGTGCGGCTTCTATACGGCGGCAGCGTGAAGGCGGCCAATGCGGTCGAACTGTTCGGCATGCCGGATATCGATGGGGGGCTCATTGGTGGAGCTTCCCTGAATGCAGATGAGTTCGGTGCGATTTGTCGCGCCGCGGGAAACTGAGAAAATGCTGGAAACAGTCGTAGTCGTTTTTCATCTGTTGGGTGCACTGGGCGTTGTTGCCCTGGTATTGCTGCAACAGGGTAAAGGTGCGGACGCTGGTGCGTCTTTCGGGGCAGGTGCTTCAAATACTGTGTTCGGAAGCCAAGGTTCCTCTACCTTTCTTAGTAAGTTTACTGCTATACTTGCCGCCGGTTTCTTCATAACCAGCCTGGGGTTAGGTTACTTTGCTAAAGAGAAAGCTCATGTGCTGACTCAAGCAGGTTTGCCAGATCCAGCAGTGTTGGAAGTTCCAAAAGCAAAACCGGCTTCTGATGATGTCCCGGTGCTTCAAGAGCAAAAGTCGGCTACTCCAGCGACTGACGTGCCTCCAGCTCAAGAGCAGAAGTAAGAAGGTTGTAAACGCTGTATTGCCGAGGTGGTGGAATTGGTAGACACGCAACCTTGAGGTGGTTGTGCCCATAGGGTGTAGGGGTTCGAGTCCCCTTCTCGGTACCAATTATCAGGAGAGCCCGCTGTTGCGGGCTTTCTTGTAGGTGGAAGGTTACATTGACCCTGTAAGGGATCGGTCGTATA
This sequence comes from Pseudomonas sp. DD1, assembly GCF_044510355.1. NCBI lineage: Bacteria > Pseudomonadati > Pseudomonadota > Gammaproteobacteria > Pseudomonadales > Pseudomonadaceae > Pseudomonas > Pseudomonas sp. DD1. The sequence goes on from NZ_MSAJ01000007.1 coordinate 107,106, forward strand.
CTTCCGCCCCAGCTTTGTCGCGGGGTGGAGCAGTCTGGTAGCTCGTCGGGCTCATAACCCGAAGGTCGTCGGTTCAAATCCGGCCCCCGCAACCAGTTTTAGCGGAGCCCCTTTTAAGGGGCTTTTTGTTAGCTGGACACTTTCAACGCCGCTGTTCGACGGCGTTTCAAGGATGGGCGTTTCGCCCATTTTTTTATTTTGCACAGCATGCACATACATGCACGAGGGGGTTCAGGTGTCGAGCAAGCTAGAAGAGTTGCAGGCCTTGCTGGCCCCGGTGGTCGTGGCCCTAGGCTATGAATGCTGGGGTATTGAGTTTTCGGCTCAAGGTCGCCACTCAATGTTGCGCGTTTATATCGATAAAGAGGGCGGTGTGCTGGTGGACGATTGTGCCATCGTCAGCCGTCAGATCAGCGGTGTCCTGGATGTTGAAGATCCGATCGCCGTTGAATACACCCTCGAAGTTTCCTCGCCAGGCATGGAACGCCCACTGTTCACTATTGAGCAGTTTGCTAAATATGTCGGTGAACAAGTGAAGATCAAGCTGCGATCCCCTTTCGAAGGGCGACGCAACTTTCAGGGCCTTCTGCGCGGTGTAGAAGAACAGGATGTAGTGGTGCAGGTAGAAGACCACGAGTTCCTGTTGCCGATCGATATGATCGACAAGGCCAACATTATTCCCAGTTTTGACTGAGACGTGCCAGAAACTGCGGATCCCGCGGATCCAATGGCTTGCGAAAGGCGAGGCGTACGATGAGCAAAGAAGTACTGCTGGTTGTTGAGTCGGTATCCAATGAAAAGGGCGTACCGGCTAACGTGATTTTTGAAGCGCTGGAGTTGGCCCTGGCCACTGCTACCAAAAAGCGTTTTGAAGACGAAGTTGATCTGCGTGTGGAAATCAATCGCCACACCGGAGCTTATGAGACTTTCCGTCGCTGGACAGTCGTTGAAGAAGCCGATCTTGATGATCCGGCCATCGAAACCTGGCCAAGCAAGGTTGCGCAAACGCATCCGGGCGCCCAGGTGGGTGACGTCGTCGAGGAAAAGATCGAGTCCATCGAGTTCGGCCGCATCGCTGCACAGACTGCCAAGCAAGTCATTGTGCAAAAGGTCCGTGAAGCCGAGCGCGCTCAAGTCGTTGACGCCTATCGCGAGCGCCTGGGGGAAATCATCTCCGGCACCGTGAAGAAAGTGACCCGCGACAACGTGATCGTCGATCTGGGTAACAATGCTGAAGCGTTGCTGGCCCGTGAAGACATCATTTCCCGCGAAACCTTCCGTGTCGGCGTGCGTTTGCGTGCGCTGCTCAAGGAAATCCGCACTGAGAACCGTGGCCCTCAACTGATCCTGTCGCGTACCGCGCCGGAAATGTTGATCGAGCTGTTCCGTATCGAAGTGCCGGAAATTGCCGAAGGCCTGATCGAAGTCATGGCTGCGTCCCGCGACCCGGGTTCGCGCGCCAAGATCGCGGTCCGCTCCAAGGACAAACGCATCGACCCGCAGGGTGCTTGCATTGGTATGCGCGGTTCGCGCGTCCAGGCAGTGTCGGGCGAATTGGGCGGTGAGCGTGTGGATATCGTGCTGTGGGACGATAACCCGGCGCAGTTCGTGATCAACGCCATGTCCCCGGCTGAAGTCGCGGCAATTATTGTTGACGAGGATGCCCATGCAATGGACATCGCCGTTGGCGCAGACAATCTGGCCCAGGCCATCGGTCGTGGTGGTCAGAACGTGCGTCTGGCCAGCCAGTTGACTGGCTGGACCCTGAACGTCATGACCGAATCGGACATCCAGGCTAAGCAGCAAGCAGAAACCGGCGACATCCTGCGCAACTTCATCGACGAGCTGGAAGTCGACGAAGATCTGGCACAGGTGCTGGTAGATGAAGGCTTTACCAGCCTGGAAGAGATTGCCTACGTACCGGTGGAGGAAATGCTCAACATCGACGGCTTTGACGAAGACACCGTCAACGAGCTTCGCGCTCGGGCCAAGGATCGCTTGTTGACTAAAGCCATCGCTACTGAGGAAAAGCTGGCAGACGCCCATCCGGCCGAAGACCTGCTCTCGCTTGAGGGTATGGACAAGGATTTGGCGATGGAACTGGCGGTGCGCGGCGTAATTACCCGCGAAGACCTGGCCGAGCAGTCTATTGACGACCTGCTCGACATCGACGGCATTGACGATGATCGTGCCGGCAAGTTGATCATGGCCGCCCGAGCCCATTGGTTCGAGTAATTAGGCGCGGCCTGAGGAGAGAAGTGCATGACGCAAGTCACGGTGAAACAACTGGCCGATGAGGTCAAAACACCGGTAGAGCGCCTGTTGCAGCAGATGCGTGAGGCAGGTCTGCCGCACACCGCCGCCGAGGAACATGTGAGCGACAGTGAGAAGCAATCGTTGCTGACTCACTTGAAAAGCAGCCACAAGGCGAAAGTGGAAGAACCGCGCAAGATTACATTGCAGCGCAAAACAACCAGCACCCTGCGGGTGGCTGGTAGCAAGAGCATCAGCGTTGAAGTGCGTAAGAAGAAAGTCTTCGTACAGCGCAGCCCGGAAGAAATCGAAGCCGAGCGCAAACGCGAGATGGACGAACGTCGCGCAGTAGAAAATGCTGCACGTCAGAAGGCTGAAGAAGAAGCCAAGCGTCGCGCCGAAGAAGAAGCGCGTCGCCAGCCTGCTGCTGCGCAACCTGCTGGTACTGACGCAGTCGCTGCGCCTAGCGCGCCTGTAGAAGCTGTGCGTGAGGCCGCTCCGGTTGCCGCTGCACCAGCGCCTGCTGCTGACGCTCGCAAGCGCGACGAACCTCGTCGTCCGGACAAACCACGTGCCGACGATAACAATCGTCGTAGCGGCGGTGGCGATGGCGAGCGTAAAAACGCTCCACATCGTGCTTCGGTCAAAGAGAAAGCGCCTGCTCCGCGCGTTGCCCCACGTACTACCGACGAAGAAAGCGATGGCTTCCGTCGTGGTGGTCGCGGCAAGGCCAAGCTGAAGAAACGCAACGCCCACGGTTTCCAGAGCCCAACCGGCCCTGTCGTGCGTGAAGTGAAGATCGGCGAGACCATCACTGTTGGCGATCTCGCTCAGCAGATGTCGGTCAAGGCTGCTGAAATCATCAAGTTCATGTTCAAGCTGGGTACTCCAGCCACCATCAACCAGGTACTGGACCAGGAAACTGCCCAACTGGTTGCTGAAGAGCTGGGCCACAAAGTGACCCTGGTCAGCGACACCGCCCTGGAAGATTCCCTGGCCGAGTCCCTGAAGTTTGAAGGTGAAGCGGTTTCCCGTGCTCCAGTCGTGACCGTCATGGGCCACGTTGACCACGGTAAGACTTCCCTGCTCGACTACATCCGTCGTGCCAAGGTTGCAGCGGGCGAAGCCGGCGGCATTACCCAGCACATCGGTGCCTACCACGTTGAAACCGACCGTGGCATGGTGACGTTCCTCGACACCCCTGGTCACGCCGCGTTTACCGCCATGCGTGCCCGTGGTGCCAAGGCGACCGACATCGTGATCCTGGTGGTTGCAGCGGACGACGGCGTGATGCCGCAAACCATCGAAGCCGTTCAGCATGCTAAAGCAGCTGGCGTGCCGCTGGTGGTTGCCGTGAACAAAATCGACAAGCCGGGCGCTGATCTCGATCGCATCCGTAGCGAACTGTCGGTTCATGGCGTGACTTCCGAAGAGTGGGGTGGCGATACTCCATTCGTACCGGTCTCGGCGAAGATGGGTACCGGCGTTGACGAACTGCTCGAAGCAGTCCTGTTGCAAGCCGAGGTCCTGGAACTGACCGCTACCCCATCGGCTCCTGGCCGTGGTGTTGTGGTTGAATCCCGCCTCGACAAGGGCCGTGGCCCGGTTGCGACCGTTCTGGTTCAAGACGGTACCCTGCGCCAAGGCGACATGGTGCTGGTCGGTTCGAACTACGGCCGTGTACGTGCCATGCTCGACGAGAACGGCAAGCCAATCAAGGAAGCCGGTCCAGCCATCCCTGTCGAGATTCTCGGCCTGGACGGTACCCCGGACGCTGGCGACGAGATGAGCGTAGTTGCCGACGAGAAGAAAGCCCGTGAAGTGGCTCTGTTCCGTCAAGGCAAGTTCCGCGAAGTCAAGCTGGCCCGTGCTCACGCCGGCAAGCTGGAAAACATCTTCGAGAACATGGGCCAGGAAGAGAAGAAGACGCTTAACATCGTCCTCAAATCTGACGTCCGTGGTTCCCTCGAAGCGTTGAACGGCGCCTTGAACGGCCTGGGTAACGACGAAGTGCAAGTGCGTGTTGTCGGTGGCGGTGTCGGTGGTATCACCGAATCCGACGCCAACCTGGCACTGGCTTCCAACGCTGTACTGTTCGGCTTCAACGTGCGTGCCGATGCTGGCGCACGGAAGATCGTCGAGCAGGAAGGCCTGGACATGCGTTACTACAACGTCATCTACGACATCATCGAAGACGTCAAGAAAGCCCTCACCGGCATGCTTGGCAGTGACGTTCGGGAAAATATCCTGGGTGTCGCCGAAGTCCGTGACGTGTTCCGTTCGCCGAAGTTTGGCGCGATCGCCGGTTGCATGGTTATCGAAGGTACTGTGCACCGTAACCGTCCAATCCGTGTACTGCGTGAAGACATCGTTATCTTCGAAGGCGAGCTGGAATCCCTGCGCCGCTTCAAGGATGACGCTTCCGAAGTGCGTGCCGGCATGGAATGCGGTATTGGCGTCAAGAGCTACAACGACGTCAAGCCTGGCGACAAGATCGAAGTCTACGAGAAGGTTCAGGTTGCTCGCAGCCTCTAACTCGCGCACTTCAGGAGCCACGCCGCGTGTGGGCATGCAAATGCCCCGCGCAGTGTCCGGACTCTAAACGCAACGCCCGGTCTGGCTTTTGTCAGGCCGGGCGTTTGCCGCTTTCAGACCCCACGGGTTTCACCGTGTGGCAGTAACAGGTAACAAGACATGGCAAAAGAATACAGCCGTACCCAACGTATCGGCGATCAGATGCAGCGCGAGCTGGCCCAACTGATCCGTCGCGAAGTCAAAGACCCGCGCGTTGGCCTGGTCACCATCACCGCTGTTGAAGTGAGCCGTGACGTCGGTCACGCCAAGATCTTCATCACCGTGATGGGTCAGGACAACAGCGAAGAAATCGCGCAAAGCATCAAGGTGCTCAACTCCGCTGCAGGTTTCCTGCGTATGCAGTTGGCCCGTGAGATGAAGCTGCGCAGCGTGCCCCAGTTGCACTTCCACTACGACGAAAGCGTCGTGCGTGGTGCGCACCTGTCGGCCCTGATCGAGCGCGCCGTGGCTGAAGACAATCAGCATCCGTCCACACCTGAAGACGCCAAGGAGTAAGCGGTGGCTCAGGTCAAACGTATCCGTCGTAACGTCAGCGGCATCATCCTGCTCGACAAGCCCATTGGTTTTACCTCCAATGCGGCGTTGCAGAAGGTCCGCTGGCTGCTCAATGCCGAAAAGGCCGGGCACACTGGTAGCCTCGACCCCCTGGCTACTGGCGTGTTGCCATTGTGCTTTGGCGAGGCCACCAAGTTCTCGCAATACCTGCTCGATTCGGACAAGGGTTACGAAACCCTTATGCAACTGGGCAAGACCACCACCACGGCAGACGCCGAAGGTGATGTTCTGCAGGTTCGCGACGTGACCGTTGGTCGTGCAGATATCGAGGCTGCCTTACCCGCTTTTCGTGGGCAAATCAGTCAGATACCGCCGATGTACTCGGCTCTCAAGCGTGATGGCCAGCCTCTTTACAAGCTGGCACGTGCGGGCGAAGTAGTGGAGCGTGAACCGCGTTCTGTTACTATTGCGCGCTTGGAATTGCTCGCCTGTGAAGGCGACACCGCCCGCTTGGCCGTGGACTGCAGCAAAGGCACCTATATCCGTACCCTGGTGGAAGATATTGGTGAACAGCTCGGTTGCGGCGCGTACGTTGCAGAACTGCGACGCACCCAGGCTGGCCCTTTCACCCTGGCCCAGACGGTCACGCTGGAAGAGTTGGAAGCTGTACATGCCGAAGGCGGCAATGAAGCAGTTGATCGCTTCCTGATGCCATCGGACAGCGGTTTGCTGGATTGGCCATTGCTGCACTTCTCGGAACACAGCGCGTTCTACTGGCTCAACGGCCAGCCGGTCCGCGCACCGGATGCTCCGAAGTTCGGCATGGTGCGGGTACAAGATCATAACGGTCGCTTTATCGGTATCGGTGAAGTGAGCGAAGACGGGCGCATCGCGCCGCGTCGGCTGATTCGGTCAGAATGACCGAACGAGTGTGGCTGTTAACAGGCACGGTCAACACTCATTTTTAGATACAGGGATTTGTCCCTGGCCTGTTGAAACTGCCCTTTGGGTGGTTTCCTGAAAAAAGGATTGCCTCATGGCTCTCGACGTTCAAGAAAAAGCACAAATCGTAGCTGACTATCAGCAAGCTGTTGGTGACACTGGTTCGCCAGAAGTGCAAGTTGCACTGCTGACCCACAACATCAACAAGCTGCAGGGTCACTTCAAGGCCAACGGTAAAGATCACCACTCCCGTCGTGGTCTGATCCGCATGGTAAACCAGCGCCGTAAGCTGCTGGACTACCTGAAAGGCAAGGATCTGGGCCGTTACCAGGCTCTGATCGGTCGCCTGGGTCTGCGTCGCTAATCAGCGATTGCGCTAGAGGTTGGTTGTTTGCCGTGTGTCAGTGGGTTTCCCGCTGGCCCATGGCAGGCTCCCAGCCTCAAGTTTTATCTGGATACACGTTTTACCCTGGACAAGGGTTGGGCCGATTCCCGACATTGCCCAAGAATTTCGCAAGAAGACAAGTTCCCCAAGAGCCACAAAGAAGGTAGGACACCGTGAACCCGGTAATCAAAAAATTCCAGTTCGGTCAGTCGACCGTTACCCTCGAGACAGGCCGTATTGCCCGTCAAGCCTCCGGCGCAGTGCTGGTCACCGTTGACGACGACGTTACCGTATTGGTAACCGTTGTGGGCGCCAAGACCGCTGACCCAAGCAAAGGCTTCTTCCCTCTTTCCGTTCACTACCAGGAAAAGACTTACGCTGCCGGTAAGATCCCTGGTGGTTTCTTCAAGCGCGAAGGCCGTCCTTCCGAGAAAGAAACCCTGACTTCCCGACTGATCGACCGTCCGATCCGTCCGCTGTTCCCAGAAGGCTTCATGAACGAAGTGCAGGTTGTCTGCACCGTCGTTTCCACCAGCAAGAAGACCGATCCGGACATCGCTGCGATGATCGGCACCTCGGCTGCCCTGGCCATCTCCGGTATTCCTTTCGATGGCCCGATCGGCGCAGCTCGCGTTGCTTTCCACGAAAGCACCGGCTACCTGCTGAACCCAACTTACGAACAACAGAAAGCTTCGAGCCTGGACATGGTCGTTGCCGGTACTTCGGAAGCCGTGTTGATGGTTGAATCGGAAGCCAAAGAGCTGACCGAAGACCAGATGCTGGGCGCTGTACTGTTTGCTCACGACGAGTTCCAGGTTGTGATCAACGCTGTTAAAGAACTGGCTGCCGAAGCCGCCAAGCCGACCTGGACCTGGGCTCCTCAGCCAGAAGCCACTGAGCTGCTGGGCGCTATCCGCTCCGAGTTCGGTGCTGCGATCTCCGACGCCTACACCATCACCATCAAGGCCGACCGTTACGCTCGCCTGGGTGAACTGAAGGACCAGGTTGTTGCCAAGCTGTCCGGTGAAGAAGGCCAGCCTTCTTCCAGCGAAGTCAAAGCAGCCTTCGGCGAAATCGAATACCGCACCGTTCGCGAAAATATCGTTAACGGCAAGCCACGTATTGACGGTCGCGACACCCGCACCGTACGTCCGCTGAATATTGAAGTTGGCGTTCTGCCGAAGACCCACGGTTCGGCCCTGTTCACCCGTGGTGAAACCCAGGCCCTGGTAGTCGCGACTCTGGGTACTGCCCGTGACGCACAACTGCTGGACACCCTGGAAGGCGAGAAAAAAGACCCGTTCATGCTTCACTACAACTTCCCTCCGTTCTCGGTAGGTGAGTGTGGTCGCATGGGTGGTGCTGGTCGCCGCGAAATCGGTCACGGCCGCCTGGCCCGTCGTTCGATTGCAGCCATGCTGCCTGCCGCCGACGTGTTCCCGTACACCATTCGTGTTGTGTCGGAAATCACCGAGTCCAACGGTTCCAGCTCCATGGCTTCCGTTTGCGGTGCTTCCCTGGCATTGATGGACGCTGGTGTGCCGATGAAGGCGCCAGTTGCCGGTATCGCCATGGGTCTGGTTAAAGAAGGCGAGAAGTTCGCCGTCCTGACCGACATCCTGGGTGACGAAGACCACCTCGGCGACATGGACTTCAAAGTAGCCGGTACCGCCAAAGGTGTTACCGCGCTGCAGATGGACATCAAGATCAAGGGCATCACCGAAGAAATCATGGAAATCGCTCTGGGCCAAGCCCTGGAAGCGCGCCTGAACATCCTCGGCCAGATGAACCAGATCATTGGTCAGTCCCGCACCGAGCTGTCGGAAAATGCTCCGACCATGATCGCGATGAAAATCGACACCGACAAAATCCGTGATGTCATCGGTAAAGGCGGCGCGACCATCCGTGCGATCTGTGAAGAAACCAAGGCTTCGATCGACATCGAAGACGACGGTTCGATCAAGATCTTCGGCGAAACCAAGGAAGCGGCTGAAGCTGCACGCCAGCGCGTCCTGGGCATCACCGCTGAAGCCGAGATCGGCAAGATCTACGTCGGTAAGGTTGAGCGCATCGTCGACTTCGGCGCGTTCGTCAACATCCTGCCGGGCAAGGACGGTCTGGTTCACATCTCCATGCTGAGCGATGCTCGCGTAGAGAAAGTGACCGACATCCTGAAAGAAGGCCAGGAAGTGGAAGTGCTGGTACTGGACGTGGACAACCGCGGCCGTATCAAGCTGTCCATCAAGGACGTAGCAGCAGCCAAGGCTTCGGGCGTTTAATTACTCCCAGGCTTTACGCTGAAAAAGAGGACTCTTCGGAGTCCTTTTTTTTGGGCTGCAGGAAAGTGAAGGTAAATCAGCCGTTTAGCCCAGGACAAAAGCCGCAACTTGCATGCAGGCACGATGGGCTTCATGCAAGTTGCACGATTCTGAATTTCGGCAAAAAACATAAGCTATTGAATTTAAAGGTTTTTATTCGTATGCGAAAGTTGGCACAGCGCCTGCAACAGTACTGGTAACCCTGCAGCATTAACGTTGAAACGCTGCAGACCTTCGAAAAAACAGGAGTTACTCGTATGAAGAAGTTCGCTATCGCTGCTGCAACTGCCACCGCGCTGACCCTGACCATGGCTAACGTTGCGTTCGCCCAAACCTCCCAGGCTCCAATGGTTGTAGCCGCCGGTGAAGTGACCAAGGCCAAAGAAGCGACCACCGATACCTGGATCACCACTAAAGTCAAAGCTGACCTGGTTACCGAGAAAGGCATTCCTGGCACCGACATCAAAGTCGAAACCAACAAAGGTGTGGTCTCCCTGTCCTCCACTGTTGCTGTGACTGATGCACAAAAGGAAATGGCAGTAGCCATCACCAAGAAAATCAAAGGCGTTAAAGCTGTATCGGCCGATGGCCTGAAAGCAGAGTAACGCGCAACGACTCGACTGGACTTAGGCAAGGCGGCCACGAGCGAGGCAGATATCCGCTCAATGCACCTTACAGGTTCATGCGACCGACCACAGGGATGTGGTCACTACGGGCCCCGGCACTTGTGTCGGGGCCCGTTTTATTGTGGCGGGGAAAACATGTTTGCGGATTATGCAGATCAAGTGTGGGAGCAGGCAGCCAGTTCCCACACTTTGGACTTATGGTGTCCGGTAGTTACTCGGCATCCAGGTGCATTGGCGTAATTACCCGGCCATCTTTCTCGGTCTGGCCGAGGCTGGCATCAATGAAGTACACCCGATCGTCTTCCAGCTGGCCCTTGTCGACCAGATAGTCCTTGATCGCACTCGCGCGGTCTTGGCCCAGTTTGCGTAGCAACACATCACTGCCGCTCCAGAACTTGATCACGCCGTCGCGCAGCTTTGCCGAGCGCTCATCGCTGCCCAGGTCTTTCCACTCAGCCGGCGGTTGTTGCTTCAAGCGGGTGCGATAGATGCCTTCGAGCAGTGGCGCCTTTTCCTTTTCCGGTACTACAAGCAATGAAGCCTGGGCCGGGACTTTATCGCCACGGCGCTGGAGTATCTTGTAGTAGTTGTACTGATACTCACGCTCAAGCCGCTCGGCGGCCAGGAACGGACCATCGCTGCTGGCTGCCGCAGTGCCTTCGATTTCCAGGCGCAGGGCAGGGCGCTTCTTGAGGGCTTTGGCGAGGCTGTTGAGGGCCGACTCGGCGTCTTTGCTCAGGGCGCTGGAGCCAGCGGCGAACGACACGTTGCCCAGGTCCTCCGAGCCTCCACCGGTCACCAGCCCGCCAATGAACTTGAACGGCGCCGTTGCCGCGCGCACTACCAGGTTGCGCAGGGTTTGCCAGACAATCGGCATCACACTGAACTGCGGGTTGTTCAAGTCGCCGGTCACCGGCAACTCGATGGAGATCTTGCCGTCGGTGTCCTTGAGCAGGGCAATTGCCAGGCGAATCGGCAGGTCCACCGCGTCGGCGCTGTCGACTTTCTCGCCCAGTTGCAGTTGCTCTACCACCACCTTGTTCTCGGCCTTCAACTGGCCCTTGGTGATCACGTAGTGCAGGTCCAGGTTGAGTCGGCCCTTGCGGATACGGAACCCGGCAAACTTGCCCGAGTACGGTGTCAGGGTGGTCAGTTCGACGCGTTTGAAGCTGGTGGCGATATCCAGCGCGGCCATCGGGTCAAACGGGTTGACGCTGCCCTTGATCGTCACGGGTGCATAGCGGTCAACCTTACCCTTGATGTCCACGCTGGCCGGTTTGGCCTGGCGGCTGTCGATGGTGCCGATCTGGCCATTGAGTTGCTGGATCGCCGTGGCAAAGTTCGGCGTCAGGCTGAAGTCGGCAAAGTTGGCCGAGCCGTCATTGATCGCGATCTGCCCGATACGGATGCCCAGGGGTTTTTCATTGCTCGCGCTGGATTTGGCCGTCGATTTGGCGCCACTGTCGGCAGGCTGTGGGATCAGCAGGTCATCGACGTTGGTGGTGCGATCATCGTTGATCATAAAGCGCGCATAGGGTTGCAGCAGGTTGATCTTGTCGATCGACAGGCTGTTGCCGTGCTGGTAGTTCAAGCCTTCCACCACCAGCCGCTGCCACTTGAGGAAGTCGCGGGTCTTGAGCGTGTCCAGGGTGTGCAACTGATCCACTTGGGCGCGGCCGGTGATCTGCAGCGCGAGGGGCTCGGTGCTCTTGAGGTTCACATCGAGGTTACTGCCGAGCATGCCGCTGCGCAGTTCCAGGCGGATAAAGGGGCTGATATAGGACTGGGCAACCCGCAGGTCGATATCCTTGGTGTCGACTTTCAACTTGGCGCTGACCGGGTTCAGGTTGACCTGGCCGCTCGCCTGGATCTTGCCCTGCTTGCCCAGGCCACTGTCGATCTTGAGGGTGAAGGGGCTTTGATTGAGGCTGTCGAAGTCTTGTACATCGACATTCAGCGGGCCCAGCTCCAGGGCCACCGCAGGTTTTACCTGGCGATCAGCCAAGTGCACCTGATAGTTACGCAGTTGCACATCCTTGAGCAGCACTTGCCAAGGCTTGCTCGGCGCTGTCGACTCGGGTTTTGGCGAATCGGCCGCGGCGGGAGCGCTTGCTGGTTCAGGCTTGGTGGCTGGCTTGCTCGGCTGGCTGGCGAACAGTTTCTGCCAGTCCAGTTGGCCATCGGCTTCACGGGCGGCCCAGGTTTCGAGCTTGTTACTGCGGATTTTGCCCACGATCACTTGCTGCTTGGCCAGGTCGATCGAGGTTTCGCTGACATCCAGGCGCTCCAGGCGGGCCAGTGGCCGGCCATCCGGGGCCTTGATCGCGAACGGCGCGATGCTCGCCGAGACGTTGGTCAGGTTCAGTTCGGTTTCTTTGGCCAGGTTCAGCTTGTAGTCGGTACTGAAATTAAGGGTGCCATCTTCCAGGACCAGGGGCACGGCGTCCCGCACATAGGGCCACCAGACTTTCATCTTGCCATCTGTGACCTTCAACTTACCCTCAGAGGCGATCGGCACCAGGCTGAAATTGCCGGTCCAGTCGATCTGCCCGCCCTCGGGGCCTGCGGCGACCAGGGTCATGTCGGCATTGTCTTCGGGCAGGGTGCTGAGGTTTTTCAGCTCGAAGTCGAGTTTGTCGTAGAGGAACTCGATAGGCTCGCTGGGGCGCACGTCTTCGAAGTGCACGTAACCGCTCGCCAGCTTGATGCGTTCGATGCGCAGCGGGAACGGTTTGCTTTCGGGGTCGTCGGGGGTCGGTTCGCTCGGCGGCAACTTGAACAGCTGCGCCAGGTTGAGGGTCCCGGTTTTGTCGAAGAGGATTTCGGTCTTCGGCTTGTCCAACTGCACATCGGCCAGGTGCAGGGCGCGGGTCCAGAGGCTGTCGATCTGCAGGTTGGCATAGAGGCGTTCAAAACCCACCTGTTCCTTGCCCGGCTCACCGATTTTCAGGCCCCAGAGGGTCAGTTCCAGGCTGAACGGGTTGAGCTCGATACGCTCGATACGGGCCGGCACGGTAGCGTAATTGGCCAACTGTTGGTTGGCCACGCGAAGCGCAATACCGGGCAGAATCAAAAAGCCCAGCAAGCTGTAGAGTGCAAGGGCGGTCAGCAAGGCGCCTGTGGCGCGAATCAATCCTTTGGGCATGGGTGACGCCATCTATGTCGATCAGGAGTGCCTTGGAGTATGGCACGGGTTTACGGTTCCGAAGAACCGCGCCTTTATTACGCCAGTCAGGTTCTTTCAGGGCAATCCTACAACTGCAGGATCAGAGTCTTCAGCGGCGGCTGCTGGTCTTGTGAGGGAAAGTCAGCGCCGGGTGTCATCACTGTCCAGTCGCGTACGGGGCGGCCAGCCTTTTCAGCACAGCGCAAGACCTGCTCGCGCCAGTCATCCATGCTGACCTTTGCCAGGTTGTTGCAGCAGATCAGTACACCGTTTTGCGCGGTGGCCAGCAATGCCGGTTTGAGCAGGCTCTGGTAGTCACGCAACAGGTCCACGGTACCAAAGGCGCTCTTGGCCCAGGCGGGTGGGTCGAGCAGCACCAGGTCATATTGACGTTGCTCCAGGCGCGGGTAGCTCGGCAGTTTTTGCCCGCGACGCTGGGTGATCGGCAGCCCGGCCAGTTGGCGGATTGCCGGGAAGTAATCGGACTGTACAAACGTCATGGCTGGCAGTTGCGGGTTCAACTCGCCGTTTTCGCGACCGACTGCCAGGTTGCCCTCGGCGAAGTCCAGGTTGCACACCTCGCGGGCCCCGCCGGCCGCTGCACTGAGGCCGACGCCGCAGGTGTAGGCAAACAGGTTCAGCACGCTTTTGCCGGCACTGTGCGCCTTGACCCAGCCGCGGGTATTGCGCAGGTCCAGGAACAGCAGCGGGTCCTGCCCCGGGTGGCGACCGCGCACGCGATAGTTCAGGCCCCATTCGTGGCCAACCAGGTCTTCCAGGGCCGCAGGTTCGGCGCGGTACACCGTGTCTTCGCGGTCGATACGCGAGTTGCCTCGGGAGCGGTCGTTATAGACCAGCAGCAACTCCAGGCCCAGGTACTGGTTGATCATCAGGTGCAATTGCAGGAGCGCATCGCTGTCCAGGGACTGGTGAAAGCTCTGCACCATCAATTGCGGGCCGTAACGGTCGATGGTCAGGCCACCCGCGCCTTCCTGGCTGCCATGAAACAGCCGATAGCAATCGGTGCCTTGGGCATGCAGCTCGGCGAGCAGGTCTTGGCGGTGATCGAGGGCGGCGCGCAGCGCCTGATTCAGGGACGACATGGAGCGCGCCTTGCTGGGGAATTTAAGCGCGCAAGTTTAACAGCTCCTGTGGGCGTCGGCTTGCCGGCGATGGCGCGGGTGCAGGTCGATCAGTATCGCGGGCAAGCCAGTTGCCACAGGGTGTATGTCGTTACAGCAGGCCCATCCGCCTGTGGGCCCGTTGCACCGAACCATTGCGCATCGCCCAGCGCAGCAGCGGCGCGCTGCGCCTGACCCCGGCGCGGATCAGTTGGCGTTGCAGCGGGCTTTGCTGTTGACCCAGCATGTCACCCGCCCAATCCGGTAGCAGGTCGATCCCGGCCTGCATCATCAGCGCCCCGAACGGCTTGGCCAGGGCGCTGGGAGCCGGGGCATCGAGCAACAGGCGCAGTACTTCGCGGCTGCGTTCGTCACACAGCAGTTGTGGGCGAATACGTTGCAGGTAATCAGCAATTTCCTGCCTTGAGCGCGGCACGTGGCGAGCCCCCAGTTGTTCGGCGACCAGGGCAATCTCGCTGTAGTACCGATCCTGGTCTCTGGGCGATAAATCCGGGTTTTTGTAGCGCAAATGCGCCGCCAGAAAGCTGCTGACTTCGGCGACGTGAACCCACGTCAGCAATTCAGGATCACTGGCCGCGTAGGGGCGCCCGTCAGGTGCGTGCCCGACCACTTGCAGGTGGATGGTGCGCACCTTTTCGATCAGCCATAACGCGTCGCGGCGCGAGCCAAACGTAGTACCGGAAATAAACTGCGAAGTGCGGCGCAAACGCCCAAGCATGTCCTGGCGAAAATTCGAATGGTCCCACACGCCGGCCAGCGCCAGGGGATGCAGCGCCTGCAACATCAAGGCGCTGATACCCCCGATCAGCATGCTGCTGAAGTCACCATGGACCTTCCAGCTCACCGAGTCCGGCCCGAACAGCCCTGGGTCGCCCTTGGGGCTTTCCAGGTCCAGATTGCCCAGGGACAGCCCCGTCAGGCTCATCAGTTGGGATTCGATACGGTTGCGCAGAAATTCCATGGTGGCTTGGGGGTTCCTATCGGTTCAGGCGCTTGTCGATCAGGCCGTCGACCACGCTCGGATCGGCCAGGGTCGAGGTATCGCCCAGGCTGTCCAGTTCGTTGCAGGCGATCTTGCGCAGGATACGCCGCATGATCTTGCCTGAACGGGTTTTCGGCAAGGCCGGCGCCCATTGGATCAGCTCAGGCTTGGCAAAGCTGCCGATTTCCTTGCTGACCAGGTCCAGCAGGTGTTTTTTCAGCGCATCGCTGGGCTCGACGCCATTCATCGGTGTGACAAACGCATAGATGCCCTGGCCCTTGAGGTCATGGGGATAGCCGACGACGGCAGCCTCGGCCACTTTGTCATGCAGCACCAGCGCGCTTTCCACCTCGGCGGTGCCGATGCGATGGCCGGAGACGTTGATCACGTCATCAATGCGCCCGGTGATCCAGTAGTCGCCATCCTTGTCGCGCCGCGCACCATCGCCGGTAAAGTAGTAGCCGGGGTAGGGCTTGAAGTAGGTGTCGATCATCCGCTGCGGGTCGCCATACACGCTGCGGATCTGCCCCGGCCAGCTGGCTTTGATCGCCAGGACGCCGCTGCCGGCGCCGCTGATTTCCTTGCCCTGCTCGTCGAGCAATACCGGCTGCACCCCAAACATCGGCTGGGTCGCGCAGCCGGGCTTGATGCGCTGGGCGCTGACCAGCGGGCTGAGCATGATGCCGCCGGTCTCGGTCTGCCACCAGGTATCGACAATCGGGCAGCGCTGCTCGCCGACGGCGTTGAAATACCACTCCCAGGCTTCCGGGTTGATCGGCTCGCCGACACTGCCGAGCAATCTCAGGCTGGCCCTGGACGTACTTTCCAGCGGGCCATGACCCTCGCGCATCAAGGCCCGCAGGGCGGTGGGCGCGGTGTAGAAAATATTCACCTGATGTTTATCGATCACCTGCCAGAAGCGCGAGCTGTCCGGGTAACTCGGCACACCCTCGAACATCAGGGAGGTGGCGCCATTGGCCAGCGGCCCGTACACGATATAGCTATGGCCCGTGACCCAGCCGACATCGGCGGTGCACCAGAACACTTCGCCCTCGCGATAATCGAGCACGTATTTGAAGGTCATCGCCGCTTGCAGCAGATAGCCGCCGGTGGTGTGCAGCACGCCCTTGGGCTTGCCGGTACTGCCGGAGGTATAGAGGATAAACAGCGGGTCTTCGGCAGCCATCGGCTCGGGCGGGCATGCGTCGCTGACCGCGTCCACCGCCTGTTGGTACTTGAGGTCGCGCCCTTCAGTCCAGGCTACGGCCGCACCGGTTCGTTCCACCACCAGCACCGTCGTGACATTCGGACAGCTGGCCAGGGCCTTGTCGACATTCTGTTTCAGCGCCACGGGTTTGCCGCCGCGTACGCCTTCGTCGGCGGTGATCACGGTGCGGCAGTCGGCATCCAGAATACGGTCGCGCAGGGCATCCGGTGAGAACCCGCCAAACACCACGGAATGCACCGCGCCAATCCGCGTGCAGGCCAGCATCGCGTAGGCGGCTTCCGGAATCATCGGCATGTAGATACACACCCGGTCGCCTTTTTTCACGCCACGGCTTTTCAGCACATTGGCCAGGCGGCTGACGTTTTGGTGAAGTTGGCGGTAGGTGATTTTGGAAGATTTTGCAGGATCATCGCCTTCCCAGATAAAGGCCGGCTGATCGGCGCGTTGCGCCAGGTGACGGTCAATGCAGTTGTAGCTGACGTTCAACTGGCCACCGGCAAACCACTGCGCGGCGCCGGTGTTGATATCGCAGTGCTGGACGGTCTGCCAGGGCGTGATCCAGTCGAGCAGCGCCTTGGCCTGTTCGGCCCAGAACGTATCGGGGTGTTCGATGGATTGCCGATAGAGGCGCTGATAGTCCTCTTGACTGAGTTGCGCGCCCCGGCGCACTGCATCGGCATGGGGAAACTGGCTGATATCGAACATTAGGGATCCCTCTTCTTGTTATAGAGACAAGAGTTCAAGGCTGGTCCCTGTGGGAGCTGGCAAGCCAGCTCCCACAGGGGGCGCTTGTGCAGGTTCAATCCCTGATTGTAGTGCCGATCACATCAACCGCGGTGACGACCACGGAAGTAGTTGATCAAGCCTTGGGTCGAGGCATCGTCGGCCGAGGTTTCCTCGGCGCCCGTCAGGCGGTTGTAGACGCCCTTGCCCAGCTCCTTGCCCAGCTCCACGCCCCATTGGTCAAAGGCGTTGATGCCCCAGATGACGCTTTGTACAAACACTTTGTGTTCATACATCGCCACCAGCGCGCCCAGACGGCGCGGGCTGATCCGCTCCACCACCAGGGTGTTGCTCGGGCGGTTGCCCGGGATCACCTTGTGCGGCGCCAGCTTTTGTATTTCGTCTTCGGCCATGCCTTTGTCACGCAACTCGGCTTCGGCTTCGCTGCGGGTCTTGCCGAGCATCAGCGCCTGGCTCTGGGACAGGCAGTTGGCATACAGCCACTGATGGTGGTCGGAGACCGGGTTGAAGCTGACGATCGGCACAATGAAGTCGGCCGGGATCAGCTGGGTGCCCTGGTGCAGCAACTGGTGGTACGCGTGCTGACCGTTGCAGCCCACGCCGCCCCAGATAACCGGGCCGGTATCGGTGGAAACCGGCGTGCCGTCCTGGCGTACGCTCTTGCCATTGGATTCCATGTCCAACTGTTGCAAGTGCTTGGTGATGTTACGCAGGTAGTGGTCGTACGGCAGGATCGCGTGGCTCTGGGCGCCCCAGAAGTTGCCGTACCACACACCCAGCAGGCCCAGCAGCACCGGCATGTTTGCCTCGAACGGCGCGGTCTGGAAATGCTGGTCCATGGTGTAGGCACCCGACAGCAGCTCCTTGAAGTTGGACATGCCAATGGCCAGGGCGATTGGCAAGCCGATGGCCGACCACAACGAGTAACGGCCGCCGACCCAGTCCCACATCGGGAAGATGTTCTCTTCACGGATACCGAAGGCCACGGCCGCCGCGTTGTTGCTCGACACGGCGATAAAGTGGCGATACAGCTCGGCTTCCGAGCCACCCTGGGCCAGGTACCAGGCGCGGGCGGCCTGGGCGTTTTTCAGGGTTTCCAGGGTGTTGAAGGACTTCGACGAGACGATAAACAGCGTGGTTTCGGCGCGCAGCTTCTGGGTCAGCTCGTGGAATTCACTGCCGTCGATATTTGCCAGGTAGTGGCAGCGCACGCCTTTATGGGCGTAGGACAACAGTGCTTCGGAGACCAGCTCAGGGCCGAGGAACGAACCGCCGATGCCGATGTTGACCACGTCGGTGATCGGCTTCTCGGTGTAGCCACGCCACAGGCCGTCATGGATGCGGCCGACCAGGTCGGTGATCTGGTTCAGCACCTTGTGCACGTCGGGCATGATATTGGTGCCGTTGACCGACAACTTATCGCCCACCGGGCGGCGCAGTGCGGTGTGCAGCGCCGGACGACCTTCCGAAGAGTTGACCGGCTCGCCATCGAACAGCGCCTTGATTGCGCTTTTGAGATCGACTTCGTTGGCCAGGCCCACCAGCAGGTCGCGGGTTTCAGGGGTAATCAGGTTTTTCGAGTAATCGAGGAAAAGTCCGCAGCTGCTCAACGTGAACTGGGTAAAGCGCTGGGGATCGGCATTAAACGCTTCGCGCATGCTGAAATCCTGCATGGCTTGGCGATGTTGATTGAGCGCTTGCCAGGCGGGCAGAGCGGTAACGTCATGAGGGGTGCGGTAGTACGCCATCGCTGCGGGTTTCCTTTTTATTACTGGGACTGCTTTTAGGACACTTCTAAACCCGGAACATCCAGTTTTGTATCAAGGTTTGGGTTCCAGACAGCGCTAACTATAACGCCGGGCGATTACATTAAACCTAGCGTGTCGATATGTCTTGGCTTTGTCTGCGCGCAAGCCGGTACTTTTTTATACCGGGGCCTGGGAGACGCTAAAAACCGAATGTGGGAGCAGGCTTGCCCGCGATGGTGCTGGGTCAGCGACAAATACATCGACTGACCGTCCGCCATCGCGGGCAAGCCCGCTCCCACATGGGGAGATTGCCAGGCTTAAGCGCTGAGGTTGAGGTGCAGGTTGTCGATCAACCGGGTCGCGCCCAGGTACGCGGCGACCAGGATCACCACATCACGATCCTCGGCGGTTGCCGGACGCAGGTGCTGGCCCTGGCAGACTTCCAGGTAGTCCATGCGCAGGCCGGCGGCCTCGATGTGCTGGACCTGCTCGGCCCTTAGCTTGGCGAAGTCGCGGTCGCCGTTTTCAATGGCGGCGGCGATATGACGGAGGCTGCGGTACAGCACCGGGGCGATGGCGCGCTGTTCTTCAGTCAGGTAACCGTTGCGCGAGGACAGCGCCAGGCCGTCCTCGGCGCGCACGGTGGGCTCGCCAATGATCTGGATCGGCATGTTCAGGTCGCGCACCATGGCGCGGATCACCGCCAGTTGCTGGTAGTCCTTTTGCCCGAACACTGCGAGGTCAGGCTGGACCATGTTGAACAGCTTGCTCACCACCGTCGCCACGCCCTCGAAGTGACCCGGGCGGCTGGCGCCGCACAGGCCTTCGGACAGTTGCGGCACGCTGACCCGGGTCTGCACCGTCATGCCGTCGGGGTACATCTCGTCGACGGTGGGGGCGAACAGCAGGTTGCAGCCCGCCACCAGCAGCTTTTCCTGGTCGGCGGCCAGAGTGCGCGGGTACTTGTCCAGGTCTTCACCGGCGCCAAACTGCAGCGGGTTGACGAAAATGCTCGCCACCACGAAGTCGGCTTGTTCGGCGGCGCGCGTCACCAGCGTAGCGTGGCCGGCATGCAGGTTGCCCATGGTCGGCACGAAGCCAATGCGCTTGCCGGCGTTACGCGCGTGAGTGACGGCGGCCCGCAGTTCGCGCAGGGTTTTTACGGTGTTCATGCAGAGAATCCGTGTTCGAGGCCAGGGAAGGTAACGGCTTTGACTTCAGCCACATAGGCGCTCAGCGCGGCCTGGATGTTGTCCTGGCCGGTCATGAAGTTCTTCACGAATTTGGGGGCGCGGCCGGTGAGGTTCAGGCCGAGCATGTCGTGCAGCACCAGGACCTGGCCGTCGGTCGCGCTGCCGGCGCCAATGCCGATCACCGGGATTTTCACCGCCTGGGTGATTTCTTCCGCCAGTTCGCTAGGCACGCACTCGAGCACAATCATTGCAGCGCCGGCCTGCTCCAGGGCGATGGCGTCGGCCCGCATCTGCCGGGCTTGGGCTTCATTACGGCCCTGGACCTTGTAGCCACCCAGGATATTGACGGACTGTGGCGTGAGGCCCATGTGTGCGCATACCGGAACGCCGCGTTCGGCCAACAAGCGGATCGACTCGGCAAGCCACAAGGCACCTTCGACCTTGATCATATGTGCCCCGGCCTGCATCAGCTTGCCGGCGTTCTGGAAGGTCTGCTCAAGCGTTGCGTAAGCCATGAACGGCAGGTCGGCGATGATAAAGGCGCCTTCGTTACCGCGCTTGACGCTGGCGGTGTGGTAGGCGAGTTCATCGGTGGTGACCGGGAGGGTGCTGTCATTCCCTTGAAGAACCATGCCCAGGGAGTCGCCCACCAGTAACACTTCGACCCCGGCCTGGCAGCAAGCCTGGGCGAACGTGGCGTCATAGCAGGTCAGCATGGTGATTTTTTCACCCTTGAGTTTGAGGCTCTGCAAGGTGGTCAGGGTAATGTCTGGCATGAAAAGGGTCCTCGTTCAGGCGCTTGGAAACAGCGAGTAACGCGCGTGAGTCTTCGTTTATACAGGCGCACTTTCTTCAGAGCAGTGCTTATAAGGCCTGGATTGCGCCCTTCAGCGCCGGGTTGGCGGCAGCGGGACGCCTATAGTCGTGAGGAGGACTCTGGAAGTCAATTGGATGTGTTACCGCATTGTTACGAGCGGGGTGTTACCGCTGTTACTGATGCGATTCAGCAGGTAAAAGGCGTGTTCGGCCAGCGCCTACAGGGCTTGAGTCAAGCAGGAGGCAGGCGTTCCAGGCCGACGAATGGGCATTGATCGAGCAGATCACTGAGTAGGCGACCGTCAGGCAGTTGCAAAGTGGCCGGTGCCAGTTCGGCAAGTGGATACAACACAAAAGCCCTTAGATGCATCTGGTAATGAGGCACCTTGAGGCGCGGCTCATCAATCAGGCGATCGCCAAACAGCAGGATATCCAGGTCCAGGGTGCGCGGGCCCCAGCGCTCAAGGCGTTCGCGGCCCTGGTCGTTCTCGATGGCTTGCAGCGCATCCAGCAGTTCCAGTGGCGCGAGGGTACTGTCCAGCGCCGCCACCGCATTGGTATAGCGGGGCTGGCCGGGAAGTAGGGAATCACTTTGGTAGAAGGCAGAAACACCGACGAATGTGGTGTTCGGCAACTGCGCCAACGCCTCGATGGCGTTGCGCAATTGCTGTTGCGGGGCAGCGAGGTTGCTGCCCATACCGATGTAGATACGCTCCACGGTGCTTATTCGCCAGAGGTATCGGCGGCACTGCGCTTGCGTTTGCTACCGCTGCTACGGCGGCGCTTTTTCGGGCCGTCGCCAGTGGGTTCGCCTTTGCTGCTCAGTTCACGAATCATCTCGCGACGTTCGCTGTCATTGGCGTCCTGGTAGTCGGTCCACCATTCGCCCAGGCCATCAGTCTGCTCGCCGGCGCTTTCACGCAGCAGCAGGAAGTCATAGCCGGCACGGAAGCGCGGATTGTCCAGCAGCAGGTCGGCACGTTTGCCACTGCGCCGGGGCAGGCGTTCCTGCATGTCCCAGATCTCGCGGATCGGCATGGTGAAGCGCTTGGGGATTGCGATGCGCTGGCATTGCTCGGCGATCAACTCGTGCGCCGCTTCCTGCATCGCAGGAATCGGCGGCATGCCACGGTTCTGCAGGCGCAGCACGCGGGCGGGCAGCGCCGGCCAGAGCAGGGCGGCAAACAGGAATGCCGGGGTCACCGGTTTGTTCTGTTTGATCCGCAGGTCAGTGTTGATCAACGCTTCACTGATCAGCGTGTGGGTGTACGTGGGGTTGTGCTCCAGTGCATCGGCGCTGGCCGGGAACAGTGGGTCGAACAACTGCAGGTCCACCAGCATTTCGAAGGTGTCGGCGGCATGCCCGGAAAGGAACAGCTTGAGCACTTCCTCGAACAGGCGTGCCGAAGGGATTTCCCGCAGCATCGGCGCCAGCTCGCGAATCGGCGCGGCCGTGTGTTTCTCGATGCCGAAGTTCAGCTTGGCGGCAAAGCGCACGGCCCGCAGCATGCGCACCGGGTCTTCCTGGTAGCGCTGCGTAGGGTCGCCGATCAGGCGGATCAGGTGGTTGCGAATATCGTGTACGCCGTTGGCGTAATCGAGGATGCGCTCGCTGACCGGATCGTAATAGAGGGCATTGATGGTGAAGTCGCGGCGTTGCGCGTCTTCTTCCAGGGTGCCGTACACATTGTCCCGCAGGATGCGTCCGCTTTCGTTGCGGGAAGACTGGTTGCTGTCTTCCTCTTCATCGTTTTGCGGGTGGCCTGCTCGGAAGGTGGCGACCTCGATGATCTCGCGACCAAAGTGGATATGCACCAACTTGAAGCGCCGACCGATGATCCGCGCGTTGCGAAACTCGGCACGCACTTGTTCAGGCGTGGCGCTGGTGGCGACGTCGAAATCCTTGGGAGTGATGTTGAGCAACATGTCGCGCACACAACCACCGACCAGGTAGGCCTGGTAGCCAGCGTTCTGCAGGCGTTCGACGATGTTCACCGCATAACGGCTGAACTGGGCGCGCTGCAGCGAATGTTGATTGCTGTTGAGCACTTCAGGCGTGCTGCGAATGTGTTGCGTACGACGCAAGGGGGAACGGAATGACTGGAACAACTTCTTCAGCATGGGATGCACTGTTTGAAGGAATGTTCGGCCATAACGAAGAATGACCGCATGATGGGCCGGGATTCTAGCATTTAGTCAGGGGATGGTGTAGGAACTAGCTGCAAGCGTTGAGCCAGATGCTTAAATAAGCCGGTGTGGCGCTCAAATCACAGAAACTACAAGGGGAGCCGAAGCTCCCCCAGAAAGTAGTTGCGTGCTCTATTTTTATTATTGGTTTCGGGCTTCTTGTTTTTGTTGATCGCCCTCGCCATGAGATTTGACCTTCATGACACTCCCAATCGGGAGTCAAGAGCAAACGGATTGCTTTGGTCGCTGTGTTGCGATGATCAATGATCCAACCAGTTCAGGCTCTGCCTTAGGGCAGTTTTTGTTGTTCTCGGCCTGGTTGCGGGGCAAGCCCCAAATGCAACGCCTCTCCAAAAGAATCAGTTAGCTGCGCCTCCGCCGTGTTGTTTTTATTGTGCGTGAGTCGATTCGTCTTATTTTTATTGTGTGTGTACGGTGCTTTTTATTGTTCTTGTACTAAGCATATAGCAGGGTGCGTGCCAACTTTTGCGAGCCCCAGCAAAATCAGGGGGTTGGCCGGGTTTTGGGTGTTTGGAGGACGAAAAAAAGCCGGGGCTTCGTTACCGTAAGCCCCGGCTTTTTGTTACGTGAATATCTGAGGTAACAGTTTTTTCACGTTTGGGGTGTTACCCAATGTGAGTTGACCTCAGCTTTCGCTGGCAACCCCGGTCTTGCGCCGTGGAATGCCCAGGCGCTGGCGCCGTTCCCACAGGCACTTGCGGCTGACGCCCAGTTTGCGCGCCAGTTCGGTCTCGGTCATATGGTCCTGGTGCTCCAGGACGAAGTGCTGGAAGTAGTCTTCCAGGGACAAGTCTTCCGTAGGCTCATGGCTGGTGTTACTGCCGCCCTGTTGTGGTGCCAGGCCAATGAAGTCGTCATCGTCCAGGTCACTCAGTTCGATATCAATGCCCAGCAGCTCGGCGGAGATCTGCGGGCTCTCCGAAAGAATCACAGCCCGCTCCACGGCGTTTTCCAGCTCGCGCACGTTACCTGGCCACGAATAGTGGCGGATAGCTTGCTCGGCGTCGGCCGCAAACGTCAGGTCGGTACGGTTGACGCGCGCGCTCTGGCGCAACAGGAATGCATTGGCAATCTCGTTGACGTCGGCACCGCGTTCGCGCAGGGCCGGCAGCTTGAGGGCGATTACGTGCAGGCGGTAATACAGGTCTTCGCGGAACTGGCCGATTTTCGCCAGGCTCTTCAGGTCCCGGTGAGTCGCGGCGATCAGGCGCACATCGACTTTTTGTGACTGCACCGAGCCGACCCGGCGAATCTCGCCCTCCTGCAATACGCGCAGCAGGCGTGCCTGGGCTTCCAGGGGCAGCTCACCGATTTCGTCGAGGAACAGCGTGCCGCCGTCCGCCGCTTCCACCAGGCCGGCGCGTCCGGCGCTGGCGCCGGTAAAGGCACCTTTCTCGTGGCCGAACAGTTCGGATTCGATCAAGGATTCGGGGATTGCCGCGCAGTTCACCGAGATCATCGGGGCCTTGGCGCGCTTGGACAGGTTGTGCAGGGCGCGGGCCACCAGCTCTTTGCCGGTGCCGGACTCGCCCTGGATCAGGACATTGGAGTCCGTGGGCGCAACCTTGCGGATCTTGACGTACAGGTCCTGCATGGGCGGGCAGGAGCCGATGATGCCGATCTCGCCATTGCTGTTGTCGACCCCGGGTTTGTCGCTGGCGGTCTTGCCGGCCGGCCGTTCCGCCGGGGCACTGTTGGTCGACTGGCGGTCACGCAGGATGCGCGCCACGGCCTGGAGCATTTCGTCGTGGTCGAAGGGCTTGGCGATGTAGTCCACCGCGCCCATCTTCATGGAGTCTACGGCCGAGCGCAGGCTGGCATAGCTGGTCATGATCAGCACCGGCGTGCCCTGGCCCAGCTTGATCAGTTCGGTACCGGGCGCGCCAGGCAGGCGCAGGTCACTGACAATTAGGTCGAATGTGGGAATGCTGAAACGCTCTTGGGCTTCCTGCACCGAGCCGGCTTCGCTGACCTGGTACTGATTACGTTCAAGCAGGCGACGCAAGGCAGAGCGGATAATGGTTTCGTCTTCGACGATCAAAATGTGCGGCATTGATTCAATTCTCTCGACGGTCTCAGTTCACAGCGGACGTCGCTTCGACATGACGCGGCAAGGTCACCCGAATACGGGTGCCGCGTTGGCTTTCGGTGTCAGCCGGGCTGTCGATGGTGATTTGTCCATAATGCTCTTCAACGATGGAATAGACCAGTGCAAGGCCCAGACCGGTACCTTCACCAGGATCCTTGGTGGTGAAGAAGGGTTCGAACAATCGGTCCATGATGTTCTGTGGAATACCGCTGCCTTCGTCTTCGACGATCAGGTCTACCGTGTGCTCGTAAGCCTCGCTCTTGACCCTTACCGCACTGCCGGCGGGTGTCGCGTCGCGGGCATTGGACAGCAGGTTGATCAGCACCTGGGCCAGGCGTTGTGAGTCGCCGACCACCCAGTGTTCCGGATCGCACAAGTTATAGAACTGTACTTCGAAATTACGCCGGTTCAAGGCCAGCAGCCCAATGGCATCCTGGGCGACTTCAGCCAGGCACACCGCTTCATCGTGATTCTGGTGGCCGCCGGCATGGGCGAAGCTCATCAGCGATTGCACGATGCGCGAGACGCGTTTGGTCTGCTCGAGGATCTGCCCGCTGATTTCGGTGATTTCGTCGTCTTCTTCGCGCTCCTCGCGCAGGTTTTGCGCCAGGCAGGCGATACCGGTGATCGGATTGCCGATCTCGTGGGCCACGCCTGCCGCCAGGCGCCCGATACTGGCCAGGCGCTCGGAATGCACCAGCTTGTCTTCGAGCATCTGGGTTTCAGTGAGATCTTCGACCAGCAATACCAAGCCACTGTTGCCTGGGGCCAGGGGTTCGTCGATGGCCGCTTTGTGCAGGTTCAGCCAGCGGGTCTGGCCATCCAGGGCCAGGTGCTGTTTGTGCAAGTGTTCGTCTGGCAGGTTGATAAAGCCCTGCAGCAACTCTCGCCAGGGATCGCCGATGGTGGTCAGGCGCGAGCCGACCACGCGCTGGGCGGCGATGCCGGTCAGCTCTTCCATGGCCTTGTTCCACATCAGGATCTCCTGGTCCTTGGCCAGGGAGCACACGCCCATGGGCAGTTCCTGCAGGGTCTGGCGGTGGTAGCGGCGCAGGGCATCGAGTTCGGCGGCAAGGCCGGTGAGGCGTGAGTGGTAGTCTTCCAGCCGGCTCTCGATAAAGTGGATATCTTCAGTTACATAGTTTTCGCCGCCGGCCTTGTAGGGCAGGAACGTCTCGACCATGTCCTGGGACACGCTGGGGCCCATCAACCCGGACAGGTTGGCCTCGATGCGGTCGCGCAGGCGGCGCAGGGCATAGGGGCGGCGCTCGTCGAAAGGCAGGTACAGATCGCGCAGTGCCTGTTCCACTTCCTTTTGTGCAGCCTTGGCGCCCAGGGGCTTGGCCAGTTGCGTGGCGAATTCCTGGGGCGAGGCGGCATGCAGTTCGCGGCGTTGCGGGCGGCGTACGTTATCCACCGCGCAGGCTTCGGCGGCGCTGGTTTCTTCGGGGCTGGCGTTGGTGAATAGGGAGATCAGGGTGAACATCAGTACGTTGGCCGCCAGCGAGGCGATGGCTGCCATGTGCCAACTGGTGTCATCCAGCACGTAGATCATGTTCAGCAGCGGGATGTAGAAACCCTGCAGGTTGCCGACCAGCGGTAGCAGCATGGTCACCAGCCACACCAGGATCCCCGCCAGCAGCCCGGCGATAAACCCACGCCGATTGGCGGTTGGCCAGTACAGCACCGACAACACCCCCGGCAGGAACTGCAAGGTGGCGACGAAGGCCACAATGCCGAGGTTGGCCAGGTCTTGCTCGGCCGCCATCAGCAGGTAGAAGCCATAGCCGGCCATGATGATGGCCACGATCAGCGCGCGGCGTGTCCATTTCAGCCAGCGGTAGATATTGCCTTCGGCGGGCGGCTGGTACAGCGGCAGCACCAGGTGGTTGAGGGCCATGCCCGACAGCGCCAGGGTGGTGACGATAATCAAGCCACTGGCCGCCGATAACCCACCGACATAGGCCAGCAGCGCCAGGGATTTACTGTTGGCCGCGATGCCGATGCCGAGGGTGAAGTATTCCGGGTTGGTGGTGGCCCCCAGTTTCAGCCCGGCCCAGAGGATCAGCGGCACCGCCAGGCTCATCAGCAACAGGAACAGGGGCAGGCCCCAGCTGGCGCTGACCAGCGAACGCGGGTTGAGGTTCTCGGTGAAGGTCATGTGGTACATGTGCGGCATGACGATGGCCGAGGCAAAGAACACCAGCAGCAACGTGCGCCAGGGGCCTTCTTGCAGCGGGGTGTGCAGGGCGGCGAGGGCGGTCTGGTTTTGCAGCAGCCACAGCTCAAGCTGTTGCGGGCCGTCGAACACCCCGTACAGCGCGTACAGGCCCACGCCACCGATGGCGATCAGCTTGATCACCGACTCGAAGGCAATCGCAAACACCAGGCCTTCGTGTTTTTCCCGGGTGGCGATATGCCGCGAGCCGAAAAAAATCGTGAACAGGGTGATCAGCGCACAAAAGCTCAGGGCCACCCGATGTTGCACCGGCTCGTGGGTAAGAATACCGATGGAATCGGCCACTGCCTGGATCTGCAGGGCCAGCAGCGGCAGCACGCCGATCAGCATGAAGATCGTGGTCAGCGCGCCGGCCCAGGTGCTGCGAAAGCGGAAGGCAAACAGGTCAGCCAGCGACGACAGTTGGTAGGTGCGGGTGATTTTCAGGATCGGGTACAGCAGCACCGGCGCCAGCAGGAAGGCCCCGGATACCCCGAGGTAGCTGGAAAGAAACCCATAGCCATATTGGTAGGCCAGGCCCACCGTGCCATAGAACGCCCAAGCGCTGGCGTAGACGCCCAGGGACAAGGTGTAGGTCAGCGGGTGGCGAATGATCGCCCGCGGGATCATCCCACGCTCACTGATCCAGGCCACTCCGAACAGCGCGGCCAGGTAGGCGGCGCTGATCAGCAGCATCTGGGTCAGGCTAAAGCTCATCGGCATCTTTTTGGCTCTGCAGGATGAAAGTCACGACGATCAGGATCAACCACAGCAGATAGGGGCGATACCAGGCGCCCGTGGCGTCGATCCACCAGTCCATGATGGCGGGAGAAAACAGGTAGATCCCGACGACCAGCAGCAGGACCAATCGATAGATGTACATGTTGGCCTCTGATTGAAAAACTGCGGCGATGTTAACGGATGGTTGGCAGGCTGCAAGCGTCTTCAGTGCAATTGCGCTTCGGCCAGGGTCAGTGTGCGCGGGATCCGGGTGGCATCCCAGTGCTGGATGCCCCAACCCAGCAGTTCCTGTGGGCTGGCGTGGAGCAGCTCATCCCCCGGCTGCTGGCCGAGGGCGCGCAGGGCCCTGAGTAGCAGAGGTGTGGCCTGGTCGGGCGTTAGCGGTGGCGAGCGGTAGGATTTACCCAGCTTGTTACCGTCCGGCTGGATGATCAGCGGTACATGCAGGTAGCGCGGCTGGCGCAGGCCCAGCAGTTCTTGCAGGTACAGCTGGCGCGGCGTGGAGTCCAGCAGGTCGGCGCCGCGCACGATATCGGTGACACCTTGCCAGGCATCGTCGAGCACCACCGCCAGTTGGTAGGCATACAGGCCGTCGCGGCGGCGGATGACGAAATCGCCTACATCGCGGCCCAGGTGTTGTCGGAATTGGCCTTGTACACGGTCGGTGAAATGGTATTCCAGTTCGGGTACCCGTAGGCGAATGGCGGCATCCTGCTGAGCGTGGCCGGCGTTGCGGCACAGGCCCGGGTAAATGCCGTTATACGGTTCCAGTTGCTTGCGTGAGCAGGTGCAGGCGTAGGCCAGGCCATGGTTGAACATGTCGTTCAGGACTTTGGCGTAGGCATCATGCCGCTCGCTTTGTCGGACCAGTTCCCCGTCCCATTCAAAACCATAGCTTTCCAGAGCATGCAGGATCGCCGCCTGGGCGCCGGGCTCTTCACGGGGAGGGTCGAGGTCTTCCATGCGCATCAGCCAGCGGCCTTGATTGGCGCGGGCGTCGAGATAGGAAGCGAGGGCGGCAACCAGGGAGCCGAAGTGCAAATGGCCGCTGGGGGTGGGGGCGAAACGCCCGATATAAGGAGAGGCTGTCATGGCCTGGATATTACTGGAAAACCGCCAAACCCCAGAAACAAAAATGGGGCGTTTGCACGCCCCATTTGTTCGGCCCGGCAGGGATTACTTGCCGACCTGTTTTTCCTTGATTTCTGCAAGGTTCTTGCAGTCCACACACATGTCTGCGGTAGGACGGGCTTCCAGGCGACGAATACCGATCTCGATGCCACAGGATTCGCACCAGCCGTATTCTTCGTCCTTGATCAGTTGCAGCGTCTTGTCGATCTTCTTGATCAACTTGCGCTCGCGATCGCGCGCACGCAATTCCAGGGCAAATTCTTCTTCCTGGCTGGCACGGTCTGCCGGGTCAGGAAAGTTGGCTGCTTCGTCCTTCATATGGCCAACGGTACGATCGACCTCCTGCATCAAGTCCTGTTTCCACTTGTTCAGGATCTTGGTGAAGTGCTCGCGCATGGGCTCGCCCATGTATTCTTCGCCCTTCTTTTCTACGTAAGGTTCGAAGCCGCCGAGACCTTGAGTCTGCTGTTGCTTTGCTTGGGTGGACATGAATAGACCGCCTCTCACTCTTCTAATCCATTGCGCAGGATTGCAACATCACCGACACCTGCCGGCCCTGCGGCTGCAAGCGGGCGAACTTACCAGATAGCTTCGGGGTGCGCCACTCCCGGTTGTCGAGGCCCGTCGTGCCGGGGTTGCAAACTGCTGCGACCGGCAATGGCTGGGTATACATTGTCTCGAATGTTGATTTTAGTCGTTTTGCAGGTGCTTGCCCGGCTCATTGCCCTGGGCCAGGCAGGCAATAGAGCATGTTTTACCTCGCGGGTTCGGTAGAATCCCGATTTTGTCCTCATTGTTAAGGAAGGCTAATGGCTCAGCCCTACAGTGCTCGCAGTCGAGCTATCGAACCTTTTCATGTCATGGCGTTACTGGCGCGGGCCAATGAGCTACAGGCCGCAGGCCATGATGTGATTCATTTGGAAATCGGCGAGCCGGACTTCACCACCGCCGAACCGATCATCCAGGCCGGCCAGGCCGCGCTGGCCAACGGCAAAACCCGCTACACCGCCGCCCGTGGCTTGCCGGAACTGCGCGAGGCCATCAGTGGTTTCTATCAGCAGCGTTATGGCTTGAGTATCGACCCCGAGCGCATCCTGATCACCCCGGGCGGCTCCGGGGCCTTGCTCCTGGCCAGTAGCCTGCTGGTGGACCCCGGCAAGCATTGGCTACTCGCGGACCCGGGCTACCCCTGCAACCGGCATTTCCTGCGCTTGGTGGAGGGTGCGGCGCAACTGGTGCCGGTCGGCCCCGAGGTGCGCTACCAACTGACTGCCGATCTGGTGGAGCGCTACTGGGATCAGGACAGCGTGGGGGCCTTGGTCGCCTCGCCGGCCAACCCGACCGGGACCATCCTGACCCGTGATGAACTGGCGGGCCTGTCCAGCGCGATCAAGGCCCGCAACGGCCACCTGGTAGTGGATGAGATCTATCACGGCCTGACCTACGGCACTGACGCGGCCAGCGTGCTGGAGGTGGATGACGAGGCGTTTGTCTTAAACAGTTTTTCGAAGTATTTCGGCATGACTGGCTGGCGTCTGGGCTGGCTGGTGGCACCCCCCGCAGCCGTGGGCGAACTGGAGAAGCTGGCGCAGAACCTGTACATCAGCGCGCCGAGCATGGCCCAGCATGCGGCATTGGCCTGCTTTACCCCGCAGACTCTGGCGATCCTTGAAGAGCGACGGGCTGAATTCGGTCGCCGGCGTGACTTTTTGCTACCGGCTTTGCGCGAGTTGGGTTTTGGTATTGCGGTCGAGCCTGAAGGGGCGTTTTACCTGTATGCCGATATCAGCGCCTTTGGTGGCGATGCCTTTGCATTTTGCCGGCATTTTCTTGAAACCGAGCACGTGGCATTCACGCCCGGGTTGGATTTCGGTCGCTTCCAGGCGGGGCATCATGTGCGTTTTGCCTACACGCAAAATCTCGATCGACTACAGGAAGCGGTGGAGCGGATTGCCCGTGGTTTGCGGAGCTGGCAAGGCTGATGCGCTTTCATCCTCCCCTCGAAGAAGGTCGGCTGATTCGCCGCTACAAGCGTTTTCTGGCCGATATCGAAACCGCTACCGGCGAGTTGCTCACCATTCACTGCCCGAACACGGGCTCGATGTTCAACTGCATGGTCGAGGGCGGACAAGTCTGGTTCAGCCGCTCCAACGACCCCAAGCGCAAGCTGCCGGGCACCTGGGAAATCGCTGAAACGCCCCAGGGTCGCCTGGCGTGCGTCAACACCGCGCGCGCCAACCCGTTGGTCGAAGAAGCGCTGCATGCCGGGGTGATCACCGAGCTCAATGGCTTTACCGGACTAAAGCGTGAAGTGCCGTATGGCCAGGAAAAAAGCCGCATCGACTTTCGCCTGGACTATCCCGACGGCGCGGCCTATGTCGAAGTCAAAAGTGTCACCCTGGGGTTTGACGGCACCTCTGTCGCGGCGTTTCCCGATGCGGTGACTCAGCGTGGGGCCAAGCATTTGCGCGAATTGGCGCATTTGGCCCGCAGCGGCGTGCGGGCGGTGCAGTTGTACTGTGTGAACCTGTCGGGCATCGACAGCGTAAGGCCGGCCGAGGAAATCGACGCGGGCTACGCGGCGGCACTGCGTGAAGCCAAAGCTGCCGGGGTGGAAGTCCTGGCGTACGGCGTGCAGGTGGGGGCGCAGCAAATCTATATTGATCGGCCATTGACGGTGTTGCTCAACGACTAGAGTTGCACCCACAACCCCTGTGCGTCTTCGCGGCCGGGCAGGGGGCTGAGGCTTTGGCCCGCGCACGGGCCGGCCACGCACTCACCGTTTTCGATCAGAAACAACGCGCCGTGGGTGGCGCATTGGATCATGCTCGCGCTGGGATCGAGAAACCGGTCCGGCTGCCATTCCAGCGGAACGCCGCGATGAGGGCAGCGGTTGATATAGAAATACACCCGGCCTTCGCGGCGCACGACAAACAGCTTGCGGCCGTCGATATCGAAGCCGCGGCTGCTGTCGGGTGCCAGTTCGTGGGAGGGGCATAGAAACTTCATAAGCGTTCTCAGGTGATGCGGGTCAAGGGCTGTAGAGTGATCCGGGGTTTGCGGGTGAGCCCGGTGCTTGACGTTCAAATGCAAACAATTATCAAATGCCGGCTTCGCCTGTTAGCTGACTGCGTGCTCAGACGGTCGCATGACTGGCTCCACCCCCTGGAAGGAAACCCTTTTATGCGCCTGAGTACCAGCGCTATTGCGCTTGTTGTCGGACTGCTGGTCAACCACGTGGCGCAAGCCGCTGAACCGCCACAACGCTGGGTCAGCGCCGGCGGGGCGTTGTCGGAGTGGGTGGTGGCCCTGGGGGGCGAGTCAAAGCTGGTGGGCGTCGATACCACTAGCCAGCACCCACAATCGCTCAAGGCATTACCCAGTATCGGTTACCAGCGCCAGCTGTCGGCCGAAGGGATCTTGAGCCTGCGCCCGCAAATCCTGGTGGGCACTGAGGAAATGGGACCGCCCCCGGTGCTGGCGCAGATTCGCAATGCCGGGGTGCAAGTGGAGCTGTTCTCCGCACAGCCGGACCTGCCGACCCTGCAAGGCAACCTGCAACATTTGGGCGCGTTGCTGGGGGCTGAAGACCGGGCCATGGCGCTGTTCAGTACGTATCAACAGCAACTAAACCTGCAAAAAGCCGCCGTGACCCAGGCGCAAACCCGGCAAAAGGCCCCAGGCGTGCTGTTGGTGCTCGGGCATGCTGGCGGCAAGCCATTGATCGCCGGCAAGGACACCGCCGCCGATTGGGTACTGCAACAAGCCGGTGGGCGCAATCTGGCGACGCACACCGGGTACAAGCCGTTTTCGGTGGAGTCCCTGGCGGGGCTGAGCCCTGAAGTGCTGGTGTTCTCCGACCGTGCCCTGAGTGGCGAGGCGGCCCGCGCAGCCTTGTTCAAGGAAAATCCGATTCTGGCGAACACCTCGGCGGCCAAGACCGGTCGGGTCGTTGAGTTGGACCCCACCTTGTTGGTCGGGGGCCTGGGCCCACGGTTGCCGGCCAGCCTGCAAGCCTTGTCCGCCGGGTTCTACCCCGCTAAAACCCAAGCCGCCCCATGACCACTCTGGTTAAACCACGCGCTCTGTTTATAGGCCTGAGCCTGTTGTGTGTATTGGCGATCTGGCTGTCCTTGGCTTTGGGGCCGGTCAGCCTGCCGTTGCTCGACACATTGCGCGCCGCGTTACGCTTGCTTGGCGTGCCCCTTGAGGCTCAGGGGCTGGAGCAGGCAGAGTTGATTCTGGGGCAGATCCGTTTGCCGCGCACCTTGTTGGGGTTGGCGGTCGGCGGGGTGCTGGCGCTGTCGGGGGTGGCCATGCAGGGGTTGTTTCGCAACCCCTTGGCCGACCCGGGGCTGGTCGGTGTGTCCAGTGGCGCCGCGCTCGGGGCGGCGGTGGCTATCGTCGGTGGCGCGGCCTTTGGTGGCCTGCCGGATGCGGTGGGGCCGTATCTGCTGTCGCTGTGTGCATTCCTCGGTGGCTTGGGCGTGACGGCGCTGGTCTATCGCCTGGGCCGGCGTGATGGCCAGACCAATGTCGCAACCATGCTGTTGGCCGGTATCGCCCTGACCGCCCTGGCGGCCTCGGCGGTGGGCCTGTTCACTTACCTGGCGGATGACGCCACCTTGCGCACCCTGACGTTCTGGAACCTCGGCAGCCTCAATGGCGCCAGTTACTCGCGGCTGTGGCCGTTGCTGCTGGTCAGTGCCGGGGTGGCGCTGTGGCTGCCGCGCCGGGCCAAGGCGCTCAATGCCTTGCTCCTCGGGGAGTCGGAAGCCAGTCATCTGGGGATCAATGTCGAGGGGCTCAAACGTGAGCTGGTGTTTTGCACGGCCCTGGGGGTTGGCGCAGCAGTCGCCGCTGCCGGACTGATCGGTTTTGTCGGGCTGGTGGTGCCGCATCTGGTGCGCCTGCTGGCGGGGCCGGATCATCGCGTGCTGCTGCCGGCCTCGGTGTTGGCGGGGGCGAGCCTGTTGTTATTCGCCGACCTGGTGGCCCGCCTGGCCCTGGCGCCCGCTGAGTTGCCCATTGGCATTGTTACCGCCTTTATTGGCGCGCCGTTTTTTCTTTACCTGCTGTTGCGAGGGCGCGCCTGATGCTGCGAGTGGAAAACCTGCAGATCCGCCGCGGTCGAAAAACCGTATTGACCGACGTGACCCTGGACCTGAAGCCCAGTGAAGTCCTGGGTGTGCTCGGCCCCAATGGCGCCGGTAAAAGTACGTTGCTGGGCGCGTTGTGTGCGCAGTTGCAGGCGGATGAAGGCCAGGTCTGGCTGGATGACCGCGAACTCAAGGATTGGCAGGGGGCGCAACGGGCCCAGCGGCTGGCAGTGCTGCCCCAGGTGTCGACCCTGGATTTCGCGTTTCGCGTCGAGGAAGTGGTGGGCATGGGGCGACTGCCCCATCAGACCGGTCGGGCGCGCGACGCTGAAATCATCGACGCCGCCTTGCAGGCCGCTGACGTGAGCCACTTGAGCGGGCGTAGTTACCTGGCCTTGTCTGGCGGCGAGCGCCAGCGCGTGCACCTGGCGCGAGTGCTGGCGCAGCTCTGGCCGGGCGAGGCGGGGCAGACATTGTTGCTGGACGAACCGACGTCGATGCTCGACCCGCTGCACCAGCACACCACCTTACAGGCGATCCGCAGCTTTGCTGATCGTGGCGCGGCTGTGCTGGTGATCCTCCACGACCTGAACCTGGCGGCGCGCTACTGTGACCGCATTCTGCTGCTGGAAAACGGCCGCCCCCATGCCCTGGGTACGCCGGCGCAGGTATTGCGCCCGGAATTGCTCAAGGCCGTGTTTGGCCTGGATGTGCTGGTGCAGCCCCATCCTGAACTAGGTCATCCATTGGTCATTGCCCGCTGAGGTTCGTCGTGGCTGCAGCGATGTACCGGGTTCATAAAACCCAGGCAAAAAAAGACCCGGCAAGAGCCGGGTCAAATAACCGTGATTAGCCTGATGAGGAGATAAACTGAGAGTCCGAACCAAGGGTCTTTCAGCTATCGGCTGATCTCGCGACCAGTTGTGATAATCATAACGATTCTCATTTGAGAGTCAACATTTGTTTTTACGCCCAGGGGGCCTTTCCTCAAACGCATGTTTGAAATTCCCGTAAACCCTGGGTTCCTGACTGTTTCAGTTCTTGTTGCGTACCGACAAAACTTCCAATTGGCGATTCAAGGCTTCCTTGCGCTCAGTTGGAATATCGTTCCAATGCACATCCATCAATGCGCCTTCGATGGCATACAGCAGGACTTTGGACGCCCGAAAGCCACGACTGCGTACCGCCCGATAGGCGTCCACGGCGCCCAGGCGACGCAGGTCTGAAGCGCTATGGATGCCCACCGCATGCAGCCATTGCGCAGAGGTCTTGCCAAGGTTTTTCAGGTGTTGCAGCTCATCGTTCATTAAGCCTCCTTGCGACGGCCGAATGGTTCGGTGGGTATCGTGACCAGGCAAGCCTGAAAGGAGTGTAGCGCTCAGTAGGAAAAGCGTAGTTCTTTGCTCAGAAACGATGTAAACGCTTCTAAGGCTGGCGCTGGATTATTGACGGCGAGTGGCGCAAGCCCCCAGCCCGCGTTGCGCGTAGCTGGGGATAAGGGCGTGTTGTCAGCGGGTGCGGTAACGCAGGCGAGTGCCGAAATTGACCGACATCAGGATCTCGTCAGCGCTCAGCTCAGGCGGGAAGTAAGTGCCCGAAATCTGCGCATGGGCCAGGCTGGCGCCTTCCAGCGCGCAAGCGCGCAGGTCCAGGCCACGCAAATCGGCCGAACGGAAATAGGCGTCGGTAAAATCCACGCCCTCGGCATCCAGGTGGCGCAGGTCGAGCCCGCGGAAGTCCCCGCCACGCATATCAATGGGGCCATCCTTGGGGCGTTCCTGATTGAAGCCATGGATGTCATCTTTATGCAGCAGCGCGTAGAGCGGGGTATCAAGCAACTTCGGCTGGCCCATGGCGGCATCTCCTGTTGGATTTATGATGCCATTATAGTGCCACTATTGCTGGCTGTGAGCTGTTAACTGCTTCACAGCCAGGAAATATTTCTTACAGCCCTGGCAGGTGTTGACGAACATGGGCAACCAACGCGTCCAGCGTCCCGCTTTCATTGGTCTCGACCCGCTTGCTCAGCAGCAGTTCCTCGGCGCTCAGAGGATCGCGGCTGGCTTGCTGCTGCTCAATGACCTCCAGGGTGGCGTCAGAAGGATCGTTTTTATCTGCCTGACGTTTCGCCAGCCAGTTGGCGATCACTGCCTGTGGTGCATTGCAATCGAGGATCAGGAAGGGCGCGCCAGTGGCCTCTGCGACTTTGGCGGCGGCGTCGCGTTGTTCACGCTTGAGGTAGGTGGCGTCCAGGACCACCGGGAAGCCCGCGCGCAGCACGGTTTCGGCGAGGGTATGCAGGCGGGCGTAGGTCGCTGCGCTGGCATCCGAGGCGTAGATCCCGGCTTGTGGGGTGTTCTCCACTTGCTGCTCGCCAAACAGGCGCTTGCGTTCTACATCGGAGCGCAGGCGTATGGCTCCGAGCGCGTCGACCAGGCGCATTGCCACATGGCTTTTGCCGGTGGCCGACACACCGTGGGTAATTGCCAGGAAGCGTGAAGGGATGGTGCTGTAGCTTTCGGCCAGGTTGGCGTAGTTACGGTATTGGCGCAGGGTGGTCGCACGCTCTACAGGCGTTGCTTCGGACGGCATGCTGAACAGGGCAACCTTGGCCCGCACCAGGGCGCGGTAGGCCTTATAGAAATTCAGCAGTTCGAGGCTCTGGTAATCGCCAGTCAGTTCCAGGTACTGGCTGATAAAACGTCGGGCCAGGGACTTGAGGCCACGGTCTTCCAGGTCCATGGCCAGGAAGCCAGTGTCGGCACACACGTCGGTGAAGCGGAACGGCTCGTTGAACTCGATGCAGTCGAAGATCACCACGTGATCGTCGATCATCGTTGCGTTGCCCAGGTGAATGTCGCCGTGGCACTCGCGGATAAAGCCATTGAGCTTGCGTTGCTCCAGCAGCGGCTTGAGGCGTTCGAAGCTGCTCTGGGCCCAGGCTTGCAGTGCTTGCAGTTGGGCCAGGTCGGCCTTGTCGCTGAGGAACGGGCGGATCTGCTCGAAGTTCTGCTGTACAGGTGCCATCACCTCGTCCGGCGTGCCGGCCGGGTGCGCCGCGGGAACCTTGGGCGCGTTCAAGTGGAACTGCGCAATCTGGCTGGCCATTTCGTCGATGTGGCTGCTGGTCAGCTCGCCATTGGCCTGCAAGGTGCTGAGCAGTTGGCTTTGCGGGAACTGGCGCATTTTCAGCACATATTCGATGGCCGGACCTTCGCCGCCCAGTTGCGGGGCTTCAACGCTGCCGGTGATCGGTAACACTTCAAGATACAAATCTTGTGTCAGGCGCTGGTTGAGGCGCAGTTCCTCGTTGCAGAAGTGGGAGCGGGCGTCCAACTGGGTAAAGTCGAGGAAGCCGAAGTTCACCGGTTTCTTGATCTTGTAGGCGTAGGGGCCAGTGAGCAGAACCCAGGAAATATGGGTTTCGATGACTTGAAACGCTTCGACCGGATGAGGAAACAGGGCCGGGTTTTGCAGGGCGGCAATCAGGGGCTGGCTCACGGGCGATCCTTCGGAGTCTGGGAAAATAATGGAGCGCATTATGGCCGCTCAAGTCGGTCATGCAAACCGCCGTCCGGTTCATGTTGATCATCAATAAAATGCGTATAATCCGCCGCCATGACTCGTACCCGATCTCCCCGTTCCCGTAAAAAACCTCCTCCCCGCAGCCTGCGCCCCTGGCTGGGCTGGGCGATCAAGCTCGGCCTGGTTGGCCTGGTGGCACTCGCAGGCGTCGCGGTGTACCTCGATGCCGTGGTCCAGGAGAAGTTCTCTGGCAAGCGCTGGACCATCCCGGCGAAGGTGTACGCTCGCCCGCTGGAGCTGTTTACCGGCCAGAAGCTGAGCAAGGAAGACTTTCTCACCGAACTCGATGCGCTGGGCTACCGGCGCGAAGCCGTGGCCAACGGTCCGGGGGCGGCGGCGGTCAGCGGCAATACCGTGGACTTGAACACCCGGGGCTTCCAGTTCTATGAAGGCCTGGAAAAGGCCCAGCCGGTGCGTGTGCGTTTCTCCGGGGATTACGTGGCCGAGCTTTCCGCACTCAACGGCGGCAAGCTGCCGGTGGTGCGCCTTGAGCCATTGCTGATCGGCGGGATTTACCCGAAGAACCTTGAAGATCGCATCCTGATCAAGATTGATCAGGTCCCGCCGTATCTGTTGGAAACCCTGGTCGCGGTTGAAGACCGGGATTTCTACAGCCACTGGGGCGTATCGCCCAAGTCCATCGCCCGCGCCATCTGGGTCAACACCTCGGGTGGCCGCATGACCCAGGGTGGCAGTACGCTGACGCAACAATTGGTCAAGAATTTCTACCTGACCAGTGAGCGCAGCCTGACCCGTAAACTCACTGAAGCCATGATGGCGATGTTGCTGGAGCTGCATTACAGCAAGCAGGAGATCCTGGAGGCCTACCTCAACGAAGTGTTCGTCGGCCAGGATGGCCAGCGCGCCGTGCATGGTTTCGGCCTGGCCAGTCAGTTCTTCTTCGGCCAGCCATTGTCCGAGCTCAAGCTGCATCAGGTGGCGTTGCTGGTGGGCATGGTCAAGGGGCCGTCCTATTACAACCCGCGCCGCAACCCGGAGCGGGCGCTGGAACGTCGTAACCTGGTCCTCGACGTGCTGGAACAGCAGGGCGTGGCCACCGCAGAACAGGTCGCCGCCGCGAAGAAGATGCCCCTGGGTGTCACTACCCGTGGCAAGTTGGCCGACAGTTCATTCCCCGGCTTTATCGACCTGGTCAAGCGCCAGTTGCGCGAAGACTATCGCGACGAGGACTTGACCGAAGAAGGCCTGCGGATCTTCACCAGTTTCGACCCGATCCTGCAGATGAAGGCCGAAGCGTCGGTCAGCGATACCTTCAAGCGCCTGGCCGGGCGCAAGGGTTCGGATGAGGTTGAGGCGGCCATGGTGGTGACCAATCCGGAAACCGGTGAAGTCCAGGCCATGATCGGCAGCCGCCAGGCCAGTTTTGCCGGCTTCAACCGTGCCCTGGATGCCGTACGGCCGATTGGCTCGCTGATCAAGCCGGCGGTGTACCTCACGGCGCTGGAAAAACCGAGCAAGTACACCCTGACCAGTTGGTTGTCCGACGAAGCGTTTTCGGTCAAGGGCGCCGATGGTCAGGTGTGGAAGCCGCAGAACTATGACCGTCGCTCCCACGGTACGGTGTTCCTGTACCAGGGC
This sequence comes from Pseudomonas sp. DD1, assembly GCF_044510355.1. Taxonomy (NCBI): domain Bacteria; kingdom Pseudomonadati; phylum Pseudomonadota; class Gammaproteobacteria; order Pseudomonadales; family Pseudomonadaceae; genus Pseudomonas; species Pseudomonas sp. DD1. The sequence continues at coordinate 146,409 of NZ_MSAJ01000007.1, forward strand.
CTGGCACACTCCTACAACCTGTCCACGGCGCGGCTGGGCCTGGAGCTGGGGGTGCCGAACGTCCTCAAGACCCTGGCGCGCCTGGGCGTGAGCCGCGAGTTCCCGGCGTTCCCTTCGATGTTGCTGGGGGCGGGGGGCTTGAGCCCGATGGAAGTGGCGACCATGTACCAGACCCTGGCCAACGGTGGTTTCAATACACCGATGCGCGGGATTCGCAGTGTGCTCACGGCGGAAGGCGAGCCGCTCAAGCGCTACCCGTTCCAGATCGAGCAGCGCTTTGATCCGGCCTCCATCTACCTGATCCAGAACGCCATGCAGCGGGTCATGCGCGAAGGGACCGGGCGCTCGGTGTACAGCTCACTGCCGGGCAACCTGACGCTGGCCGGCAAGACCGGCACCAGTAACGATTCCCGGGACAGTTGGTTCGCCGGTTTCAGCCAGGACCTGCTCGCGGTGGTGTGGCTGGGGCGCGATGACAATGGCAAGACACCCTTCACGGGGGCGACCGGCGCCTTGCAGGTCTGGACCAGTTTTATGCGCAAGGCCGACCCGCTGCCACTGAACATGCCGCAACCCGACAACATCGTGCAGGCCTGGATCGACCCCCATACCGGGCAGGGCTCCGATGCCAACTGTCCGGGCGCGGTGCAGATGCCGTATATTCGCGGCAGTGAACCGCCAGCCGGCGCTCCATGTGGCACAGGTGTGCCCACGGATGCCGATTCGGTGATGGATTGGGTCAAGGGCTGGATGAATTAAGCAAAGAGGATTTCAAGTGAACAAGTGGTTGATTCCGGCTATTACAACGTTAGCTTTGCTCAGTGGTTGCTCCAGCGTGCAGCGCGGGTCCATCCCGGTGGTGGATTCCGGCACGGCCGTGTCCAACAATGACCGGATCTCGGCCAACGGCGGCTTCCGCCAGACCGTGACCACGCGTCCAAACCCTGCCACAACCCAGGCTGTACCCCAGGATTCCGGAGTGGTGGTAATGGTTCCGGGGGGCGGCGCTACTACGTCTGCGCCGATCAGCTCGGCGCCATGGACACCGGGCCCGATCACACCTGGGCCGTCGAACTCCGCGCCGATTGATACCGCGCCGATCAACCAGGGCACCTACAACATGCCCTCGACACCGAGCGGGATTCCTTCGGCCAACGCCGGCGGCCTGTCCGCCGACGAGCAGTTGGACGGTCCGGTCCTGGCCTTGCTCACCACTGCGCAGCAACAGCAGGCCGGTGGCGACTTGAACGGTGCATCCTCCAGCCTCGAGCGCGCCCAGCGTGTCGCGCCACGTGAACCGCAGGTGCTCTACCGGCTGGCGCAAGTGCGCATGGCCCAGGGGGATGCGCCACAAGCCGAACAGTTCGCCCGTCGTGGCCTGACCATGGCTAACGGTCGTCCTGACCTGCAGGCCAGTCTGTGGGCTCTGATTGGCGACGCGCGCGCTGCGCAAGGTGATGCTGCCGGTGCTGCTCAGGCTCGGCAAAAGGCCAAGGTTAGTCTCTGATGGATCCTCGTTTTCCGGCAATTGCCGAGCAGTTATTGCTGATTGAGCGCGAATTGCGCCTGGCGGGCTGGTGGGATGAAGTGTCCCCCAGTGCCGAGGCGCTGAGCAGCGTCGAGCCGTTTTCGGTTGATACCCTGGATTTTCATCAGTGGTTGCAGTGGATCTTCCTGGGTCGCATGAAACAGATCCTCGAGCAGGACCTGCCGTTGCCCAATGCCTCGGGCATTCTGGAGATGGCCGAGATGGTCTACGCCGATCGTCCTCAAGAGAGCCTCGGCCTACGGTCGGCGCTGAAAAAGTTCGACCAACTGATCGTCGGCGCTCGTTAATTGCCTGACTGCCGGGTTTTCCGGCAGTCTTGCGCACATTTCTACCGCTTGACGACATTCAGGCGAGTTTTATCCCTCCTCAAAGCCCTTTCTTCTACGTTCACATGCGCTTAGTTGGAAAAAAGCGCAATTATTGCTTGACTTGAAGGGGCTGAAACAGAAGAATCCAAAGTCCGCTGTATCGGGACTGCCAGAAGCAGGCCCGCTCAGCAGATCATGAGGCGCACATCCGCGCCGACCTGTTACACCCGCAACGCGTTACCTCGCGCTGGGTGGGAAAAGCCCGCAACACTTGGGACGATCCCAATACTTGCTCAGTCAGTGCTGACGTAGTCGGCGACCACCGTCGCTCATGCTCTGTTGAGAAGTAAACCTATTAAGACCCGTCGGTTTTTAACGGACGGTATTCTGGCGTTTTAGAGGTGAACAACGTGGAGCTTTTATCTGGCGGTGAGATGCTCGTCCGCTTTTTGCGTGACGAAGGCGTCGACTATATCTACGGGTACCCAGGTGGTGCTCTGCTGCATGTCTACGACGCACTGTTCAAGGAACCGGCTGTCAACCACATCCTGGTTCGCCATGAGCAGGCCGCGACCCATATGGCTGACGGTTATGCCCGTGCCACCGGCAAAGCCGGCGTGGTACTGGTAACGTCCGGCCCAGGCGCAACCAATGCCATTACTGGCATCGCGACTGCGTATATGGACTCTATTCCGATGGTGATCATTTCCGGCCAGGTGGCGAGCACCATGGTGGGCACTGATGCATTCCAGGAAACCGACATGATCGGTATTTCCCGGCCGATCGTGAAACACAGCTTCATGATCAAGCACGCCTCGGAAATCCCGGAAATCATGAAAAAGGCCTTCTACCTCGCGCAATCCGGTCGCCCGGGTCCTGTGGTGGTCGATATCCCGAAAGACATGACCAACCCGGCGGAAAAATTCGAATACGTTTTCCCGAAGAAAGCCAAGCTGCGTTCCTACAGCCCGGCCGTTCGTGGGCACTCGGGGCAAATCCGCAAGGCGGCAGAAATGCTCCTGGCGGCCAAGCGTCCAGTGCTGTACTCGGGTGGCGGCGTGATCCTGGGCGGTGGTTCCGCACCTTTGACCGAACTGGCCAAGATGCTCAACCTGCCGGTGACCAACACCTTGATGGGCCTCGGTGCCTTCCCGGGTTCGGATCGTCAGTTCGTCGGCATGCTCGGCATGCACGGCAGCTACACGGCCAACCTGACCATGCACCATGCCGATGTGATCCTGGCCGTGGGTGCACGGTTCGATGACCGGGTGATCAACGGCGCGAGCAAGTTCTGCCCGAATGCCAAGATCATCCACATCGACATCGACCCGGCGTCCATCTCCAAGACCATCAAGGCCGACGTGCCGATTGTCGGTCCTGTGGAGAGCGTATTGACCGAAATGGTCGCCGCGCTCAAGGACATTGGCGAAACTCCGAACAAGGAGTCGGTCGCCAGCTGGTGGAAGCAGATCGACGAATGGCGCGGTGATCGCGGCCTGTTCCCTTACGACAAGGGCGACGGCAGCATCATCAAGCCACAGACCGTGATCGAAACCCTGTGTGAAGTGACCAAGGGCGACGCCTTTGTGACCTCGGACGTGGGCCAGCACCAGATGTTTGCCGCGCAGTACTACAAGTTCGACAAGCCTAACCGCTGGATCAACTCCGGTGGCCTGGGCACGATGGGCTTCGGTTTCCCGGCGGCCATGGGTGTGAAGCTGAGCTTCCCGGACACTGACGTGGCCTGCGTCACCGGTGAAGGCAGCATCCAGATGAACATCCAGGAGCTGTCGACCTGCCTGCAATATGGCTTGCCGGTGAAGATCGTCTGCCTGAACAACGGTGTGTTGGGCATGGTTCGCCAATGGCAGGACATGAGCTACAACAGTCGCCACTCCCATTCCTACATGGAATCGCTGCCAGATTTCGTCAAGTTGGTTGAAGCCTATGGCCATGTCGGCATGCGCATCACCGATTTGAAGGATCTCAAGCCGAAGATGGAAGAGGCGTTCGCCATGAAGGATCGTCTGGTGTTTATCGACATCCAGGTCGACACCAGCGAGCACGTCTACCCGATGCAGATCAAAGACGGCTCTATGCGCGACATGTGGCTGAACAAGACGGAGCGGACCTAATCATGCGGCACATTATCTCCCTGCTTCTGGAGAACGAACCGGGCGCTCTGTCTCGTGTGGTCGGCCTGTTTTCGCAGCGCAACTACAACATCGAAAGCCTGACGGTGGCCCCGACCGAAGACCCGACCCTGTCGCGCCTGACGTTGACCACTGTAGGCCATGATGAAGTGATCGAGCAGATCACCAAGAACCTCAACAAGCTGATCGAAGTGGTCAAGCTGGTCGATTTGTCGGAAAGTGCCCACATCGAGCGCGAGCTGATGCTGGTTAAGGTCAAGGCCACGGGCGCCCAACGTGCCGAGATCAAGCGGACTACCGATATTTATCGTGGGCAGATCGTCGATGTGAGCGCCAGCGTTTATACCGTTCAACTGACCGGTACCAGCGACAAGCTGGACAGCTTCATCCAGTCGATCGGGACGGCCTCGATTCTGGAAACCGTACGCAGTGGCGTCACCGGGATTGCCCGTGGCGACAAAGTACTCAGCATCTAACCCAAATTAGCGAATGGCCTTACGGCCTGGATATATAGAGGAACCTCATGAAAGTTTATTACGATAAAGATTGTGACCTGTCGATCATCCAGGGCAAGAAAGTCGCCATCATCGGTTACGGCTCCCAGGGCCACGCCCAGGCGTGCAACCTGAAAGACTCCGGCGTCGACGTCACTGTCGGCCTGCGTAAAGGCTCGGCTACCGTTGCCAAGGCTGAAGCCCACGGCCTGAAAGTCACTGACGTGGCTTCTGCTGTTGCGGCTGCCGACCTGGTCATGATCCTGACCCCGGACGAGTTCCAGTCCTCGCTGTACAAGAACGAAATCGAGCCGAACATCAAGAAAGGCGCCACCCTGGCCTTCTCCCACGGCTTCGCGATCCACTACAACCAGGTCGTGCCGCGTGCTGACCTCGACGTGATCATGATCGCGCCGAAAGCACCGGGCCACACCGTGCGTTCCGAGTTCGTCAAAGGCGGTGGTATCCCTGACCTGATCGCGATCTACCAGGACGCTTCGGGCAACGCCAAGAACGTTGCACTGTCCTACGCTGCTGGCGTCGGTGGCGGTCGTACCGGCATCATCGAAACCACCTTCAAGGACGAGACCGAAACCGACCTGTTCGGCGAGCAAGCCGTTCTGTGTGGCGGTACCGTTGAGCTGGTAAAAGCCGGTTTCGAAACCTTGGTTGAAGCTGGCTACGCGCCAGAAATGGCCTACTTCGAGTGCCTGCACGAACTGAAGCTGATCGTTGACCTCATGTACGAAGGCGGTATCGCCAACATGAACTACTCGATCTCCAACAACGCTGAGTACGGCGAGTACGTGACAGGTCCGGAAGTGATCAACGCCGAATCCCGTCAGGCCATGCGCAACGCCCTGAAACGTATTCAGGACGGCGAGTACGCCAAAATGTTCATCAGCGAAGGTGCAACCGGCTACCCTTCGATGACCGCCAAGCGTCGTAACAACGCTGCTCACGGTATCGAAGTCATCGGCGAGCAACTGCGCTCCATGATGCCGTGGATCGGTGCCAACAAGATCGTCGACAAAGCCAAAAACTAAGTCGGATGCATCAAGGGAAAACGCGGCCTAGGCCGCGTTTTTTCGTTTGCGGGCCGGTTCTGGTATAAAGCTGCATCGTTTGCGGGCGAACACTCGCCGCAAGTGTCTGTCGAATTTTTTCACACCGTTGCAAGGTAAAGTCCATGAGCGAACGTCCCGAAGAGCCAAACCAGGCCTCTGACGCCGAAAGCCTGCTACCGATCGATGAGCATGTCGAAGAAGGGCATGACGCGGAAGGCCGCAAGGTCCGGCATCGTGGCATCTATCTTCTGCCCAACCTGTTCACCACGGCGAACCTGTTTGCCGGTTTCTACTCCATCATCAATTCCATGAGTGCCCAGAGTGCGCTGGCGGCAGGTGATGCGGCGAGTGCCAGCAAATACTTCGGTTTTGCTGCCATCGCGATCTTTGTGGCCATGGTCCTTGACGGCCTGGATGGCCGCGTAGCGCGCATGACCAATACGCAAAGTGCCTTCGGTGCCGAATACGACTCGCTGTCGGACATGGTTGCCTTTGGTGTCGCACCTGCGCTGTTGGCGTTTGCCTGGGCCCTGGGTGATATGGGCAAGGTTGGCTGGATGGTTGCCTTCATCTACGTGGCTGGTGCTGCACTGCGCCTGGCGCGTTTCAATACCCAGGTGGGGACTGCAGACAAGCGTTACTTCATTGGCCTTGCCAGTCCTGCTGCGGCAGGTGTGGTGGCGGGTATTGTCTGGGCGTTCAGTGACTACGGTATCCAGGGGTCGAAGATGTCGTTCCTGGTGGCCTTGATGGTTGCGGCGGCCGGCATGCTGATGGTCAGCAATATCAAGTACAACAGCTTCAAGGAGTTCGACCTGAAGGGGCGGGTGCCTTTCGTGGCGATTCTGGTGGTGGTGCTGGTTTTTGCAGTGGTCTTCAGCGATCCGCCGCGGATTCTGTTGCTGGCGTTCCTGGTGTATGCGGCTTCGGGTCCGGTTCAGTACCTGTTGCATCTGCGCCGGGACAAAACATTGCCTTAATGTAATTTCCCCCATACTCCGCAGTCTATTGGTGCATCAGTTCTCCAATGCTGCGGAGTTGCCATGTTAATCAAGTTGCCTAAAGCGTCCGATTGTCACGAATCGGATGTCACCCCGGAATCCCTCTATTTCTCCCGCCGCAGTTTGCTCGGTGGTGCGCTTGCCGGTATTGCTGCCAGCAGCCTGCCGCGTTGGGCGAGTGCAGCTGATACCGCGCGTTATGCCGATGTCGAGCCGGGCAAGGCTCCCGGCTGGTTTGCCGAGAAACTGCCAGGCACCCAATGGCAGGCGGTGACGGTCAAAGACGAAGCCATCACCCCGTTCAAAGATGCGACCCACTACAACAACTTCTATGAGTTCGGTACCGACAAGGGCGACCCTGCGGCGAATGCTGGTTCCCTCAAGACGGAGCCGTGGAGCGTCGTGATTGATGGTGAGGTCGCCAAGCCTGGGCGTTATGCCTTGGAGGACTTCATGAAACCGTATCAGCTGGAGGAGCGAATCTATCGTCTACGCTGTGTCGAGGCGTGGTCGATGGTCATTCCCTGGATCGGCTTCCCCATATCGGCCTTGCTTAAACAGGTCGAACCCACTTCCAAGGCCAAGTACATCCGCTTTGAAACTCTGCAGGATCCCAAGAGCATGCCGGGCCAGCGTTCGAGTTTCGGCCTGATCGACTGGCCTTATATAGAAGGGTTGCGTCTGGATGAAGCGATGAACCCTTTGGCAATCCTTGCAGTGGGCATGTATGGCCGTGAACTGCCCAACCAGAATGGCGCGCCGCTGCGGCTGGTGGTGCCGTGGAAGTACGGTTTCAAGAGTGTGAAGTCCATCGTGCGGATCAGTCTGGTGAGTGAGCAGCCGAAAACCACCTGGCAGAGCATTGCGGCGGATGAGTATGGGTTTTATGCAAATGTGAACCCCACGGTCGATCATCCTCGCTGGACTCAGGCGCGGGAGCGCCGTCTGCCTAGCGGCTTGTTCAGCCCGAATGTGCGCGAGACGCAGATGTTCAATGGCTACTCGGATGAGGTCGCTTCTCTTTATACGGGTCTTGATCTGCGGAAGAACTACTGATGCGCTACCCCCTCTGGCGCCTTGGCGTCTTTATAGCTGCGGCAGTGTGGCCGTTGTACTGGTTGTATGAGGCCTGGAGTCTTACCTTGGGGCCTGATCCCGGCAAAGTGCTGGTTGATCGGCTGGGGCTGGGAACGCTGATCTTGCTGCTGGTCACGCTTGCGATGACGCCTCTGCAAAAGTTGAGCGGTTGGGCGGGGTGGATCGCTGTGCGCCGGCAGTTGGGGTTGTGGTGCTTTGCTTATGTGGTGCTGCACCTTGCGGCTTATTGTGTATTTATCCTTGGGTTGGATTGGTCGCAGTTGGGCGTCGAGCTGCGCAAACGCCCCTACATTATTGTGGGAGCGTTGGCGTTCCTGTGCTTGCTGGCGTTGGCGGTGACATCTAATCGCTATAGCCAGCGTCGATTAGGTGCCCGTTGGAAGAAGTTGCATCGCCTGGTGTATGTGATTCTGGGGCTTGGTTTGTTGCATATGCTGTGGATCGTGCGTGCCGACCTGAAGGAGTGGGCTATCTATGCTTCTATAGGGGCGCTGCTTTTGGTCCTGCGGATTCCACCGGTTATGCGCCGAATTCCCCGCCTTATTGCTAAAAAAGCACCTTCTGCAACAAAAGCGTAATTAACGCTTGACGGCAGATTCTGGAAGTCTATAATTCGCCCCACTTCCGGCGCAGTCGAAACGGAAAACTCCTTGGTAAACAAAGAGTTACGCAGAATTCGACAGCGAGTTGCTTCAGTTCATCGAAGCCCAGAGGGAGTTGGTAGAGCAGTGTTGTTTGGCTC